>NZ_CP145908.1:1373862-2060793 GCF_051294855.1 Microbacterium sp. PMB16 | reverse complement strand
GACGGTGGTCGCCCAGTCGGTGGTGCTGTTCACCATCGTCAAGGTGCTCGGTGCCGGGTATCTGATCTTCCTCGGCATCCAGGCAATCCGCCATCGGAAGGACGCGGCCCGCGCCATGGGCACCGCGCCCACTCGGCGCTCCGGGCCGCGCCTGCTGCTCGAAGGGTTCGTCGTCGGGGTCACGAATCCGAAGTCGATCGCCTTCTTCCTCGCGATCCTCCCCCAGTTCGTCGATCTGCACGCCGGGTCGGTGCCGCTCCAGCTGTTCGTGCTCGGTGCGATCGTCGTGTCGATCGGCGTCTCGTGCGATGCGATCTGGGTACTGCTCGCGAGCGCCGCGCGCGATTGGTTCGGACGCTCCCCGCGACGGATCGAGGCGATGGGCGCGACCGGCGGAGGGCTCATGATCGCGCTCGGCGCCTTCCTCCTGGTGTGGAGCGACAAGCCCGCCAGCACCTGATCGCGGACGGCGCCGTCACATCCGGGCGTAGCGCGAGCGCGCGATGCAGAACAGGCCGTAGACCGCCAGCCCGGCGCCCACGGTGCACAGCACGATCGGTCCGTATGGCAGCGTCAGCAGGCTGTGCAGCGCCCCGTCGAGCCCTGCCGATCTGTCGGGGTCGTCGGTGAGGGCGGCCACGACGAAGAGCACGCCGGTCACGGTGACCGCGATCCCCTTGCCGATGTAGCCGATCACTCCGAAGGTCACGATGCCGCCGCGCGCAGTGCCGGACGGCAGGTCGAGCAGCTTCTTGAACCCTTGAGTGAATCCACTCGCGATGAATCCGATGCCGACCCCGCTCACGGTGAGGCCGAGGATGACGAGCAGGACGACGCCGGCGGGCGCGGCCAGCAGCACCGCGCTCACGGTCTGTGAGGCCTTCTCGGAGTCGGCCTTGCCACCGAAGGCGAAGATCGTCGCCATGCCGGCGATGACGAGGTAGCTGAGCGCGATGCCGAAGAACTTGACGCGCCTGCCCCACTTCTTGGTGTCGGCCGGGTCGGCGGCGAGAAAGGCGCTCGCGATCTGCCAGACGGCGAGAGCGACCAGGCCTGCGGCGATCACGGCGAGGAGCAGCCCACCGATCGGGCTGTTGCGCACCTGTTGCATCGCTCCGTCCTGATCCGCATCTCCGCCGCCGCCCACCGCGATGGAGATGGCGATGCAGCCGATGATGATGTGGATCACGCCGACGACGATGAAGCCGACTCGGGCGACCCGACGGAACCCGTCGGAGTCCTTGGTGGCGCGCGCGGCGTCCTTGACGGTGCTCATCGATGAAGGATACGTGCGAGATGGCAACCACGGAGAGGGGGTTGATTTCTGCTCGCACCCGACCGACCGCGGCGATCAGGAGACGGCGGCCACCGGCTGACGGAGGATCGTGCGCAGCTTCGCCGGTTCGACGCGGCGTCGGTCGCTCAGATAGATCTCGTGGTGGCGCGCGCGCATCTGCAGACCGCGCTCAGGGATGAAACGGTCGTGCAGATCGGCGAGCACAGGCCCTTCGTCGTCGAACGCCCCGACGTGGAGGGTCTGGACGCAGAGCCCTTCGTCGAGGGTCTCCAGGCGCAGGGAAGCCAGCGCAGGCAGCGACTCCTTCTTCTTCTCGCTCTTCTTCTGCACGGCGTCGACCGCATCGGCGAACATCTCGGGCGTGACGTGATCGGGCACCATGATCATCAGCGTCCACAACCACGTCGACTTGTCGCGCCGCGAGGTGAACGTCGCCATGTCGGGCGCGTGCCACAGTCCCTCCAACGGCATCACCACGGTATCGATGCCGAGCTCCCGGCGACTCGCGAACTTCAGTGTGTAGGCGACGGGGAACAGGGCACTCACGGCCTCGCTGAAGGCCGCGACCACATTCGGGTCACCCGCACCGTCGACCATCAGGTACTGCATCGGCGGCACCTCGATCACGCGGATCTCTCCGCGCTTCGCCTGATAGGCATCGACGCTCTTCTTGGGGTCGAGCGGCTTCGGGGATTCGTTCGCCATGGCGGGCCTCCGGGTTGTGAGGTCAGTGTCGCACGAGCTTCCGACACCGCCGCAAACACCACCGAAACCATAGCCGGATCCCAGTTCCATCACAGTGGATTCGGCGAGTGTGAAGGATAGGCGTCTATTCTCGATAGTCCTGGGGAAATTTGGTGGAGGCAGCGCAAACATGAAGGTCAACGATGTGCTCTCCGGTGTACCCATCGACGCTCCGGAGCTCCCGGACTCCGTCAATCCGTTCCTTCGCACCGAGCTTCTGGTCGACGCGCAGATCACGCGCATCCTCGTCGATGTGATGACCGGCTCCGTCGGAGTCCTCCTCGAACTCCGTCAGGCACTGCACCTGCCGGCGAACACCGGACTCCTGCGCGTGCACGGCGTCGCACAGCAGAACTGGCTGTGCACGTCCACCGCGAACGAGTTCACGGCGTGGTCGATCACCGGGGCCACCGTGTACCAGCGTCCCGGCGAGTTCCAGCTCGCGGCGCAGTGCCTCCCCGCCGGCGCCCTGCGCGTCGTCGGCACATCGGCCGACTTCACACTGCTCGACGCGGCGGCGCTCGCATCCGCCCCACCCGACTACCGCGCAGACGCGCGCGAGCTGATCCGGTTCGGGGTGGCCGACGAGAACACGCAGTGCGAGCCGGTCGGCATCGCACGGTCGGTGCAGTCGGATTCGGCGCAATTCGACTCGGAGGAGTTCGGCGCCGCCTGACCTGCTTCGAGAACGAGAGGGTTCCGTCCGCTCAGAGTTCGACCGGCACCGAAGCAGGCTCGGAGTCCGCTTCCTCGGGGTGACGCGCGAGGTTGACGATGCCGGCGACGAGTCCGCCCCACACCGTCACCATGGCGATGATCATCATGATGATGGCTGGCGTGGTCATGCGCGTGCTCCGTTCTCGGCCGGCTTCTGCAGCGGCACGGCACCCGTCTCCGGGTCGGGGTCGTAGTGCTCGTCGACGAGGAATTCGTCGTACTCGGGATCGTCTTTCGCGTGCGAGCGCTTGCTCCACGGCAGGAGCGACAGCAGGATCGCGAAGACCACCAGGGCGATCACCATGCCCCACCCGAACACCGCGAGGAACCACGCGGGAAAGCCGCCGTACGGCTCCGAGATCTTCGCGATGAGTTCGGTGACGAAGAGGTAGCCGAGGACGATCGGGGCGAGTGCGCCGATCGCGATCTTCCAGATCAGGCCGACGCGGAAGCTGGAGCGCCGGTTGAGGTGCTCCTGCAGGGTCGGCAGCTTGTGCAGCAGCCACGCGACGACCACGACCGCCACCAGCGCGACCGCCATGATTCCGAAGGCGTTGACGAAAGCATCCGTCGTGTCGAGCACGGAGAGTGCGGTGGTCGTCGAGAACAGCGCCATAGAGATGACCGCGAGCGGTATCGAGACCGTCAGCGTGGTGCGGATGCGTCCCCAGCCGAGCTTGTCCTGGAGGGCAGCGACGATCACCTCGAGGATCGAGATGAGCGACGTGATGCCGGCGAAGACCAGCGCACCGAAGAACAGGACGCCGATGATCGATCCGCCGGTCGCCTGCGACACGATCGTCGGGAAGGCGACGAACGCGAGTCCGATGCCGGAGGTGGCGACGCCCGCGACATCTGTGCTCTGCGCCTGAGCCATGAATCCGAGAGCGGCGAACACGCCGATTCCGGCGAGGATCTCGAAGCCCGAGTTGGCGAAGGCGACGACGAGGCCCGAGCCCGTGAGATCGGTCTTGCGCTTCAGGTAGGAGGAGTAGGTGACCATGATGCCGAACGCCACGGAGAGCGAGAAGAAGATGTGTCCGTATGCCGACGCCCAGACGCCCGGGTCGGCGAGGGCCTCCCAGTTCGGGGTGAAGAACGCATTCAGACCGTCCATCGCGCCGGGCAGGAACAGCGCCTGCACGACGAGCACCGCGAACATCACCGTCAACAGCGGCATCAGGATCATGTTCGCCTTGCCGATGCCGCGCTTCACGCCGAGGGCCATGATGCCGATCACGATCACCCAGACCGCGATCAGCGGGACGCCGACCTGCGGGACGAACTCTGTGGAGACGCCGACCGTGTTCACGTCTTCCGACATCAGGAAGTCGGTGCCGAAGAAGTTCTCCTCGTTGCCGGCGCCCCAGGTGAGCTGCGCCGAGAACCACGTGTACATCCCGGCCCAGGCGACGATCACGGCGTAGTACACCGCGATCACGACGCAGATCAGCACCTGCCACCAGCCGAGGGGCTCGGCCGCGCGATGCATGCGGCGGAAGGCGAGCGGCGCCGATCCGCGGAAGCGGTGGCCGATCGCGTAGTCGAAGAACAGCAGCGGGATGCCCGCGGTCAGCAGCGCACAGAGGTAGGGGATGAGGAACGCGCCGCCGCCGCCCTCGTAGGCGACGTAGGGGAAACGCCAGATGTTTCCGAGGCCGACCGCGGAGCCGATCGCCGAGAGGATGAAGACGTTCCGCGACCCGAAGGCCTCGCGTTTCGGGGACTGCGTCGTTGCGGTGGCCATGCCGGAGACCCTACCGGAGTCACAGCGCCGAGGGGGAACCCGTGCCCTCCTGACCGCCGGAGATCGACAGGATGGCGGGGACCACGGTGCGCCAGAGGACGGGCGGCGGCATCTGATGCCCCATGCCCGCGAGCGGGATGAGCCGCGCGCCGGTGATGTCCCAGGCCAGCGCCTCTCCGTGGCCGAAGGGGAGCGCGGCCGGCGTCCCGTCAGACGACCGACTCAGCGTGCACGAGCTGCGACCGGCGGTGCCGCCCCGAGAGATCCATCTGCACTGGCCGGCGCGGAGATCCCACTCCCCGCTCGCCCGCCGGGCGATCGAGATCTCGATCGAGGTCGCCACGGAGATCACGCGCGAACAGGATCCTCGCGGCGACAGCGAGCGAGATCAGGCCTGACGGCGTCCGCGGGGGTCTTTGATCGGGTCCATCGCGATCACCATCAGGATGATCCAGGCGACGATCGCGAGGGCGCCGACGACGATCCCGACGAGGGACGGGATCCCCCACAGGAGTTCCTGGTGCTGCATTGCCGCGAAGATCCCTTTCAGCAGGAGCAGCGTTCCTCCGATGGTGAGGACGGCGGAGGCGACGTAGAGCGGCCAGCCGATCGACTTCTTGCGTCCGCGCGCGAGCTGCGCAGCGAACTCGCGCGGTGTCCCGAAGACCTCCGTCGGGTCCTCATCCGCTTCGGCGGTGTGACTCTCGACCTGAGCGACCGCATCACCGATGACCGCTCCCCTCACCTCTCGCTCCCTGAGCTCTTCGATGAGTTCGGCGGTGTACTTCTCAACTGTCTCGCGAGTCACCGGATGCGCCCTTTCGTTCGATGTGTCCTTCGGGATCGATGACCGCGGCGGCCCGGCCCGAGAACGCCAGCCACTGCCGGCGCTCCTGGGCGAGGCGGGTTCGGCCCGCGGGTGTCACCGTGTAGTACTTGCGGCCTGGACCGCCGGCGCCCAGCCGCCACTCGGCGGCGAGCGCTCCGCTCTCCTCGAGTCGATTGAGGAGCGGATACAGGGTGCCGCCTTTGATCGTGCCGAGTCCGGCTTCGGCCAAGCGGGTGCCAACGACGTAACCGTAGGTCTCGCCCTCGGACACGATCGCCAGAACCGCGAGCTCGATCACGCCGCGCAGCCATCCCGCAGGCCAGGTCTCCGCATCCATGACTAGATTGTTACACCGACTAGTCAGTGACGCAACCTAAGAAAGCGCAATCACACGGTGCTCTGGTTCTCAACCCCGTTGGTCGCGCACGGTCGCCATGGGAGGCTTTCGACATGAGCCACTCCGACGACATCAACCCCGCACTGCCGGCATCCATCAAGGAGTTCGTCGATGCCACCAACGACGGCGACACCGAGCGCTTCGTCTCCGTCTTCACCGAAGACGCGAATCTCGACGACTGGGGCCGGAAGTTCCATGGGCATGACGGCATCCGCTCGTGGAACGACACCGACAACATCGGCAAGCAGAGCCACTTCGAGGTCGTGGGCGTCGCCGAAGGGGAGGGTCCGGAGACGTACGTCGTCACTCTCGCTGTGACGGGCAACGGCTACAACGGCACCGGCCCGATGATCTTCACCCTGCGGGACGACCTGATCGCGGACGTGAAGATCAGCGACACGACGACCTGATCGTTCGCCGTCGTTCAGACCTTTCGCGTGAAGGTGATGTGGATCGTGCCGCTCTCCGCCACCTCGGTGCGCGCGGCGTGGGTGTGCTCCAGCCCGCGCAGCCCCTCCCACACGCTGTTGCCCTTGCCGAGGATGATCGGCGCGACCTGCACGTGCAGCTCGTCGACGAGGCCCGCGCGAAGGAACTCCTGAGCAGTGCGGATGCCGCCGCCGACCCGGACGTCGAGGCCCCCGGCAGCGATGGTCGCCTCCTGGAGAACGTCGTCGATCGCTCCGCTTCGGAAATGGAAGGTCGTGCCGCCGTCCATGGCGATCTCGGGCCGCGGCGCGGAACTCGTCAGCACGTATACCGGGCAGCCGAACGGGGGCTCGTCGCCCCACCACCCCCGCCAGTCTTCTTCCTGGTGGGCGTGCAATCCGAACATCGCCGCCCCCATGATCTCGGCACCGACGCCGTCGAAGAAGGACCGCGCGTACGTGTCGTCGACGCCGGTCGTGCCGGCACCGCTGGTGTCGCCGAACACTTTCTCGCGAAACGTTCTCGTCGCGGCGTAGGCGGCGGTCAGAGGCCCCCAATCCTCGCCCATCGGGTTGTCGGACGCGGGATCGGGCGCCGCGGTGAACCCGTCGAGCGACGAGAACAGGTCGATACGAACACGGGTCATGTCAGTTCTCCATCAGGGTGAGGGCGAGAGCGGGTGCCCGAGCATTCTTTCAAGTTTCGCTGCCAACTAGGGTGGTGACCCGGGGAAAGACATCGCTCGGCACCGGAATGGGCACGATGATCGGAGTGGCGCTCATCGCCTGGGCCGTCTCGCTCGCGATGCCGTTCTTCGTGATCGCCTGGTACGCGACTCAGGCAGCCTGGAAGCAGCCGCGGGAACACCGCGGACGGACCTTCGCCGCGCCGTCGCGAGACCTGCGGCGCATCGGCTTCCGCATCCGCTGGAGCTTCCCCGCCCGCGGCCTCATGTTCAGCGCCGCCTCCTACGACGGGCCCGACCTTCCGCTGCTCGTGACCGGGAAGGTCGTCCACGTCCTCGCGATCGTGATCCTGGTGGGCGCTGGACTCATCGCTGCTCTGGCCGGGCTGGCCACGCGCTGATCAGGACCTCTCGTTTCAGATGAGCTGCAGCCCGCGTTGATGCGACCTGCTAGACCGGCGCGTCTCCGAAGTCGGGAATCGGGAGTCGCTCTCCGCCGAGAAGTGCCGACTCGTGGGCGACGATTCCCGGCAGGGTGAACCGGGCTGCGACCCAGGCGTTGACAGTCGGCATCGAGGAGTCTCTGACCGCGGTGACGAAATCGTCCACAAGGAAGTGGTGGCTTCCTTCATGCCCATCGGGAGCTCCGGCGAATGTCGCCGGAAGTCGCGACGCATCGTGCACCGGCGCATGCCCGGACACGAACGCGGCACGCAGCTCGGGTGCCACGTGCGCCAACGAGGGGTCATCGGGGCTGAGCGTCTCACTGGTCGCCAACAGATCGGAGACGTCCTTCAGACTGACCTTGTCCTGCCACACCGAGACGTTCGCCAGTTGCTCGAAGCTGGCCTTGGTGCCGAAGATAGTCGCCCTCCGCATAGAAGATGCGGCCGAACGCACCTGCTGCGTGCTGGTCACGAGCGAAGACGGTTGCCGGGTTGTCGTAGCTCGCCTCTCCCATCACGTAGGTCAGCCCCGTGTCGGAAACGGTGTCGACATCTCCTCGAAGGACGAGAAGGTGCCGGCGAGGTCCAGCTCGACCCGCAGCGCTTCAGCGCGCTCCGGCAGCAGATCCGTGAGGTACACCGCGCTCACGTCGGGGGCTGTTCGAACAGAGTCGAGAACTGCCCGGCGAATTGCCCGGCACCGACGACGCCTATCGAGAATCCCATGTCCTTCATTTTCGTGAGTGAGTCCGGCGCCCCTGCCGGATATGGGCCCTATGCGCCGGCGAGGTCGGCGAGCGCCTCGGCCCAGCCCATGCGCGGGTCCGGTCCCGAGGTATCGGACCACATCCCGGTGCACGTGTAGGCGACAGCCGTGTTCGACGCGGGGTGTGCGAACGCGATGTTCCCACCCGCGCCGGGGTGCCCGAACGTTCCCCCTGTGGCGAATCTCCCGGACGGGAACTGCGAGCCCAACCAGAATCCCAGTCCGAACTCGGCGTGCTGCTGGTTCGGCACGGCGGCCAGTTGCGGGACCGGTCCGAGGCCCAGGGTGCGGGGGCGGGTCACGAGGTCGAGCGTAGTCGGCGAGAGCAGCTGCACAGAGTCGATCTCGCCGATGGTGGCGGCGTAGACCTTCGCCACCGATCGCGCGCTCGCGATTCCGCCAGCACCGCCGAACTCCATCCGGTGCGCCTCAGCGGTGTTGAGGAACTCGACCATGTCGGGGATCGACTGCACCTCCTCGAGGAGCTCTCGGACAACCGGGTCTGAAAGATCCACTCCATGCTGCGACCACAACTCAGCAGGACCGGTCGCGGGCGGCGGACTCATGAGTGTGCGGTGCGTGACGTCGGGCTCGCGAGCTGTCGGGAGCCCGCCGACCCAGAAGTCGACCCCGAGCGGTGCGGCGACGCGCTCGGCGAAGAGTTCGCTCAGCGTCTTGCCCGCCACACGTCGAATCACTTCGCCGTTGAGATACCCGAATGTGAACGGGTGATACCACGACGCCGTGCCGGGCAGCCAGAGAGGTTCGGCGGCCGCCAGCGTCTCCGTGCACAGCGCCCAGTTCGGCAGATCACCACTCTGGATCCCCGCGCCGGAGGGGAAGAAGGGAAGACCGGCGGCGTGACTGAGGAGATGCGCAACGGTCGCCTGATCCTTGCCGCCGACGCCGAACTCCGGCCACACGAGCGACACCGGCGCATCGGGGTCGAGCTGCCCTTGCTCGATGAGCAGCGCGGCGATGATCGCGACCATGCCCTTGGTGGTGGACCACAGCACGAACAGAGAGTCCCCGTCGATCGCGTCGCCCGTTTCAGGGTCGGAACCCGTCCACAGATCGACCACCAAACTGCCGCCCTGATAGACGCATAGTTGGGCGCCGCCAGGATCGTCCGACTGCCCGCGCTCGAAGGCATCGTGTACCGCCTCGAAGCCCGGGGCGATGTCACCGTGAATCATGGAACGAGCTGCCGGACTATCGGAACACGCCACCCAGGGCGACGCCCTTGGTGATGCTCCGGTTGAACACGAGGTAGACGATGATCAGCGGAATCGTCGCGAGCGTCAGCCCGGCGAAGATGGCGCCGGTGTTGCTCGCGAACTGCCCCTTGAAGTCGAGCAGACCGACCGGGATAGTGCGGCTGTCGGGAGCCTGCAGGAGCACGATCGCCAGCTGCGTCTCACCCCAGACGAAGAAGGCATTGATCATTCCCACCGCGACGATCGGTCCCTTCGACAGGGGAAGCACGATCTTCACGAAGACCTGGAATCGCCCGAGACCGTCGATTGCCGCAGCCTCCGCGAGCTCCGCGGGGAACCCCAGGTAGAAGCTGTGCAGGATCAGTACGCAGGTGGGAAGACACAATGCGATGTACAGAACTCCCAGCGCCCAGGGCGACCCCAGCAGGTCGAGAGCGTTGAACGCCGTGTAGTACGGGATCAGCAGCATGATCAGAGGCAACGTCGTCGCTACCAGGAACAGCCGAATGATCATCAACCGCACTCGCGTCGATGCGAGCGTCGCGAAATAAGCGGTGAACGCTCCGATGAGCAAGCAGCCCGTGATCGCCACGGTCGTGACGATCGCCGAGTTCAGCAGATAGACGGCGAATCCCTGACCACCGGGGGCTCCGTTCCACGCGTCGACGAAGTTCTGCGGATACCAGTCGACGTCGAAGAGCCCCAGGGGATCGGTGTAGATGTCGGTGTTCGACTTGAACGCCAGGAGAACGATGAGCGCGAACGGGATGATCGCGAGAGCACTCCAGAGGATGGCACCGGTGTGGCCGACGACGGTGCCGGCGCGAACGCGAGTCTTGCGGGTCATTCGTCGACCCCTTTCCGGGATCCGAGGGCTTGGCCTACGAGGCCGACGACAAGAAGAAGAAGCCCGCCGACGACACTGACCGCGGCGGCGAGGCCGAAGTTGGCGAAGAGGAACGCATCCTTGTAGACCTGCACGGGCAGGATCGTCGACGCGCTTCCAGGCCCGCCTTGGGTCATTCCCCACACCAGGGTGAATCCGTTGAACGCCCAGATCACCTCGAGAAGAACGATCATGGAGAGCACCGGACGCACGAGCGGGAGCGTGATGGAGAAGAACTGCCGAATCCGGGATGCGCCGTCGATCGATGCCGCTTCGTACACCGAGACCGGCACCTCCTCCATCGCCCCGAGGATCACCAGGAACGCGAATCCGACGCCCGCCCAAACCGCCACGGCGATGATGACGTACATCACCGTGGAAGGATCTGCGAGCCACGCATGCGTATCGCCGAGACCGAGCGCGCCCAGGAACGCGTTCACGGCACCCGATCGGGGCTGAACGGACAGCGCCCAGAACACGGCAACGGCTGAGGGAGGTGCGATCGCTGGCAGGAACCACACGACCCGGTAGAAGGCCTTCCCTCGAATGCCTCCCGACACGAGCGCTGCAAGGACGGTGGCGATAGCGCAAAGCACCAGCGCCGCGCCGACGCCGAGGAGGACGGAGCGGAACAGCGCGTCACGCACCTCGGGACTACTGAAGGCCGTGACGTAGTTGTCGATGCCGATGTACCGGGGTTCGCCGACACCGGGCCACTGGGTGAACGAGGTCCGGACCAGATCGATGATCGGAAGCCCGAAGAACACCGCGAGGATGATCAGACCGGGTGCCAGCATCCACCAGACTTCGCGGGGTGTCCCCCGCCGCGTCGCTGATCGCGCCGCTCGTCGTGAGGGTCCGGATTCTTCGGGGAGGACTACTGTCACGGTTTCTAGTGAACTCACCATGCGCCTTTCTCGCAGAACAGGAAGGTGTGCCGTTCGCCATGGCGAACAGCACACCCTCGTGCGCTACTTGTTCTGAGACTTCCAGGTGTCGAACGCGTCCTGCTCCGCCTGACCGATCTGCTCCGGAGTGGTCTGTCCACTGACGAGCTGCTGAATATGCGGGTCGAGGAACGATTGACCGATCGCTCCCGGGAGGCTACCGGTCCAGCCGAGTCCGAATCCGACCGTGTTGGTGAACTCTACGACGCTCTGTACCACCGGGCCGAGGCCGGGAACGTCCGATGCAGCGACGGTGTTGACGGCGGGAAGGGACCCGACGTTCTCTGCAGCGAACTTCTGGACGTCGTCGGACGAGTACACAGCCAGGAACTTCTTGGCGAGGTCGATATTCTTCGACGTCTTCGGGACCGCAAGCGTGTCACCGGCATACAGCGACGGGAGGGTCGGCTGGTCTCCCGCTCCGGGGAGCAGCAGCCAGTCGTACTCGAAGCCGACATCGCCGAGAACGGACGGGATCCACACGCCGCCGAGGAGCATCGCGGCGTCACCAGCGGCGAAGGCCGCCTGCGCCTGGTCTCCCGCGGCGCCGGCCATTCCTTCCTGGAAGACGTTGTTGTCGTTCCAGTCTGCGATCTGCTGGAGCGAATCCGTGAACGCGGGGTCGTCGTACTTCTCCTTCGGCTCCGCGCCCGGCTGCCAAGAGACGAGGTAGTCCTTCAGCGCATCGGGCGAGTTCGCCTGCAGCTGGGCATCCTGGAGCCAAGCGAGCTGGTAACCAGCTGCCCCTCCCACAGCGAGACCGTCATATCCTGCCGTGTCGAGCTTCGTGACGATGTCGTACAGTTCGTCGTTCGACGCGATCTGGTGGTTCGCGGGTGCGGTGACTCCCGCTTCCGCGAACGCGTCCTTGTTGTAGAACACCACGTTGTAGTAGGTCGTGTCGAACAGGACGAGGTACGGAGTGTCATCCCACTTGAGGGCCCCCGAGATCGTGTCACCGTACCGGGACTCAAGGTCGGCGTCGGCCCACACATCGTCCAGAGGCTCGAGCGCGTCGGCCTTCACCAGGTCGAAGTACGGCTGCGCGTTGACCGGCACGAGGCCGATGTCCGGAGCATTCGACGATGCCATGATCTGGGTGTTGGTGGTGCTCTTCTGCTGCTCGGTCACCGTCTGGAACTCGACGGTCACACCGGGATTCTCCTTCTCGAAGATCTTGGCCGCGTACTCGAACGCCGGTTGCTGAACCGACTGCACTTGGATGGTCAGCGTCTTGTCGCCGCCGCCTCCGGCTGCTGCGCCGGATGCGCAGCCGGCGAGGGCGAGCGCGGAGACGCCGACGAAGGCGCTGATCGAGAGCGCGCGTCTGCGCACTCCTCGCGGGGTCTGGTTCTGGTGCATTTTCACTCCTTTGTGGTGGCTGCGTGACATCGGCGATTCTCCAGGGTGAATCGTTTCGCGCTGTCGGGGTAAATATAGCACTGCGCGGATGAGATGTCTCGATTTTCTTGCTGAATATGGTCGAATCCCGCTGAATAACGGGGGAGAAACGTTATGCTCGCGCCTCCGATCCTTGATCGTGGGGCTCCGGCAGTCCGAAGACGACCGCTTCCAGCCCTTCCTCCGTCTGCACAGAGGCGAGAGGGTTGTCCGCCACGACCACGACGGAGTCGCGATCGCGCCACGCGACCCACCAGTCACTGCCGGTCACGGTGACACTACCTGGGTCGATCGACGACCGGTCGAGCGTGTGGGGCTTCAGATTCCGGCTCCATTCCCCGAACCCCTCGAGCGTCCGGCGCTGGACATCAGGAATCCGGCCGCTGGCCTCGGGCCCGATGTTCAGCAGGAGACGACCGCCGCGCGAAACGACGTCGGCGTACAGGCGCGCGAGCTCGCGCGCCGAGAGCGTCAAGGACTCGTCCTCCGTGCGGTTGTAGCCGAAGGAGAAGCCGAGCCCGCGGTTGTGCTCCCAGCCGACCCCGCGTTCGTTCTGGGTGTCGTGCGCGTACTCACTGGTGCGGTAGTCCCACACGGGCGCACCCCATCGGTCGTTGACGATGCCGTCGGGCACCACGCGCTTGTAGTACGCCAGAAGCTGCTCGAGCGAGCCATCGGCCTTGCCTGCGTCGGGCCACTCGATATCGTTCCAGATCACTGCAGGCTGGTAGCGGTCGATGAGGTCGCGGACATGCGCGGTCGCGTACTCGGCATACTCCGCAGAATTGGGGCGGTACTCGGCGACATCAGACATCGACTCGATCGGAGGGAAGTCCGTGAAAGCCCAGTCGAGCCCGCCCGAGTAGTACACCCCGAAGCGCATTCCCTCGTCGCGTACAGCCTCCGCGAGCGGCGCGAGCAGATCGAGCTTGGGCCCCCGAGCGACCGTGGAAAGGCTGCCGGCCCCGGCGCGTCCCACAGAGTCACCCCATCGTGATGCTTCGTGACCGGGATGACGTAGTCCGCCCCGGCCTGGTGGAACAGCCGAGCCCACCCCGACGGATCGAACTGGGTGGGGTTCCATCGGTCGAGGAAGGTGTCGTACGAGTTGTCCCCGTATTCGGTCACGTGGTGAACGGCGGCCGGAGATCCTGCGATCCGGGAGGTGTTCGCGTACCACTCGGCGTACGCGTTGTGGGCGAACCACTTTCCTTCGGGGACAGCACCCCACGCGCCCGTCGGCTCCGCCCACGCGGGAACCGAGTACGGCCCCCAGTGGATGAAGATGCCCAGGGTGGACTGCCTGACCCATTCGGGCAGGGTGGGACTATCGGTCATTGCTCTCTCCTCGGCACGACGTGGCGAGTCGCCGCGTGGCGCCCGCTGGTTGGGTGGTCTGGGGCGTACGGCATGGCGAAACGACTAAAGGCAGGTGGATCGTCGGTAGACTCCGGGCAACATCGATGTTCCGCGCGAACGCTGCCGACGCTCGCCACACGAAGGACCGAAATTGTCGAAAAGCACCAGAACTCCCGCCACTTACAAGGACATCCAGCGCCTGACCGGGTTGTCCTTGGCGACGATCTCGAAGTACTACAACGGGCGAAACGTTCTTGCCTCCAACCGAGAAGCGATCGAATCGGCGGCCGCAGAACTGAACTATCGACCGAACGCGTTCGCCAGCAGCCTGCGACGCGGCGTCACCAGAACCGTCGGGGTCCTGCTGCCCTCGTTCCAGGTTCCGTTCCACCTCGAGATCGTCGTCGGTATCGAGAAGTACCTGCGCAGTCAGGGCATCGGAGTGCTGGTGACCTCGAATGAGCAGGACGGAGATCCGTCCGTCGTCAACGCCGTCGAGCTGCTTCTGAGCCGAAGGGTCGACGGCATCATCGGCGTCCCCGCGCTGTCGGACTCCTCGGCGCTCGCGACCGCCGTCTCGATCGGCATCCCCGTCGTCACCGTCGACTGGCGCCCCAGCGGGCTCGACGCCGACTCCGTCACTCTGGACAACGTGCACGCGGGCAGAGTCGCGACCCAGCATCTGATCGATCACGGGCACCGGACTCTCGGCGCCCTGGTCGGAGAGGAAGGAATGTGGAGCCTGCAGGGCAGGCTCGACGGCTTCCTCGCCGCGGCTCGCACCGCCGGCATCACCATCGCCGACGACCACATCCAACGCGCCCCGATCAACGTGGACTACGGATATGCGGCGATGATGCGGCTGCTCGCGGCAGACCCTCGCCCGACTGCGGTGTTCGCCGTGAACTACGACCTGACCGTCGGCGCCGTGGCCGCACTGAACGACTCCGGGCTCCGCCTCGGGCGCGACATCTCTCTCGTCGGCTTCGACTCCGTGGAGCTCGCCAAGGTGACGCGCCCGAAGCTGACGGTCTTCGTTCAGCCCGTCGAGAAGATCGCGACCGAGGCTGCTCGCATCATGAACGCTCGACTGGACAACCCGGATGAGTCGACGAGCCGCGTGGTCCTCGAGCTTCCTGGACATCTGCAGATCGGCGCATCGGTTCGGCGACTCAGCGACTGAGCGGCGAGAACGCGCCATACGCACGGCGCTATCCACCTTCGAGGCGATCCCGAAGCGGCTCTTGCGCTCGACGGATCTGAGATCCTCAGCGATGGACATGGGGCTCCTCGAGCGAGACGACGGCGAAACGATTCACTCAGAGTAGGGCGCTTGGTGACGCAAATCAACCACGGGGTGGTCCTGCCGCAGCAAGGTATGCCCTAGTTCCCCGCGGATCCGGGTCAATCCTGGCCGCGTCAAAGTTTCGAGCACGCCTTGACGACCTCGTTAACATGTCGTAACGTTTTGCCCTGTTGCGACTGTGCTCGCATCCTCTGCCCACCCGGGCTCGCGCTGATACATACCGATCTCAAGGAAGAGAGAAGTAGATGACAACTGTTCGACTCACTCAGCGAAGGAACCGGCTCACTGCCGTGTTCCTCGCCGCGACACTCGCGGCGGGTGCGCTCGCTGGGGCCGCCACGGCCCCACCCGCCCAGGCCACGACCGGAAGCGCCAGCGGATCCGACGATTTCGAACGTGCGAACGGCGCGTTGGGAACGCCCTGGACCGCGGATCGCGGTACGTGGAGCATTGCATCAGGAAAGGCGTTGTCCGCGGGCTCACCGGGGAACAACGTCGCCACCCATCGAACACTGGAACTCGGGCGTTCGTACACGGTGACGGCTGACATCGACATCGTCGCGTCCTCCCCCAGCGGCACCGAGTGGTCAGGGATCGTCGCGAAGGTCCGGGGCACCACATCGCTGAACTACTACGTGCTCCGGGCGACGACCGCCGGTGGTACCCGATCCGGGCAGTGGCAGCTGCTGAAGATGGCCAACAACGCGACCCCCACGGTCCTCACGCAGGGCGCGCTGACCGCCCCCTACGGGACGCGTCTGCAGTTGAGCTTGGCGCGAGACGGCGCACAGTTCCAGGTGACGGTTCGTAACGGCGCGACGGGAGCGACTCTCGCCACGGGAGCACACACGCTCGCCGTCGTCGATCCTGCGCGCGTCGGGGGCTACGCCGGGCTCTACTCGAACTCGGGCAATCTCCAGGCACGGTCGTTCGGTCTCACCACCTCCACTCCGGCGATCGCTCCCCCGGGCGCCGTGGCCTGCAAGCCCGCCGGGCAGTACAACTTCCCTGGCGGGAGCGGAGAGGTTCTCGAGACGGTTCCGGTGGGCACCACCTTCGCCGGAATACCCGTGACGCAGCGCGTCCTGACCGACGGCGACGACCAGTACGTCGCCTACTACAACGCGCAGCGCGGCATGACCATCGCGCATCGCAGTCTGTCTGCGGCGACCCCCACGTGGACGACGAAGGTCCTCCCCACCACCCTCGGCTGGGACAGCCACAACTACATCTCCATCGGGCTCGACCGCAACCGGAATCTCCACGTCGCCGGCAACATGCACAACGTCGGCCTGATCTACTTCCGCACCACCACGCCGGGCAACGTCAACACCCTTACGCGCGTGACGAACATGGTGAGCGCCAGCACCGAGAACTCGGTCACCTACCCGGAGTTCGTGAACCGGCAGGACGGCAGCCTCGTCTTCAGCCACCGCAATGGCGGCTCCGGGGATGGCGTCACGTACTTCAACCTCTACAACGAGACGTCCAACACCTGGTCTCGTCTCGTCGACCAGCCGCTGTTCAACGGATCCGGTTCGGCGGCCAACCCCTCCGGCACGTGGAACGCCTATTTCGAGACCCCCGTGCTCGGTCCGGACGGCAACTTCCACATGATCTGGGTCTGGAGAGACACACCCGACGCGGCGACCAACAGCCTGCTCACGTATGCGCGCAGCGCGAACCTCGTCGACTGGTTCGACAGTGCGGGCAACCCGCTCACGTCGCCGTTCCGCTATGGCGATGCCGATGTCGTGGACCCCGTCCCCGACGGAGGAGGACTGCTCAACGGCAACGCGAAGCTCGGCTTCGACGCGGATGGCACGCCCATCATCAGCTACCACAAGTACGACGACACAGGTCGCTCGCAGATCTATGTCGCCCGTGCGGACGGCACAGGTGACTGGGACATCAGCCAGGTCAGCAACTGGGAAGGCCGCTGGAGCTTCGGCGGCGGCGGGAGCCTCGACTTCAAGGTCATCATGGCCGGATCTCAGGTCATGAGCGACGGGAACATCCGCGTCGACTTCCGGTGCGAAGGATCTCCGCAGAGCATCGTGGTCAACGATTCGCTCACCGGTGTGGCTCAGGCACCGACCCCGCCGCTGCCCTCATCGGTCACGACCGTTCGCGGCACGTACCCGGGGCTTCAGGTGAATCTTCAGACCGACCTCAACGGCGCCGCCGCTGCGGGAGGAACCTGGTACCTCCGCTGGGAGTCGCTGCCCAGCAACCTGGACCAGCCGCGCACAGAGTGGCCCCAGTCAGGGAGCGGCATCGAGCTGGTGAGGATCGGAGTCCCTGAGGAGTAGACCCTCCTGACCGCGATCCCCGAAGCCGCCCACTGCGCCCCCCGCAGTGGGCGGCTTCGGTGAACAAAGTTCCAGCCGCGCGATGAGGGGTCGGTTCAGTAGCAGTAGCGCCGCAGCGTCACCCCACGCGCGAGCGAATGGGGTTGAGTACGGCCTCTGCAGCCCAGGCGGCGGCGTCGGCGATGTCTCCGTGGCTCATTCCGAACTCCCGGCGCAACGTGACCCACGTCGCGGCCGAGTCGAGGTGGGCGAGGGCTGCGACGATCGCCCGTCGCTCATCGTGTCCCAGTGTCGTGATCTCCGCATCGATCATCTGCGCGAGCACTTCTCTGCGCGGGCTGGGAGCGGCCCCGCTGATCCCTCGCATGGCTGTTTCGGCCACCACATGCGCCAGCTCCGGCCGGTGGTCGTACGACTCCATCGCGGCGCGAATCGTCAGAGGCATGTCGAAAATGCTCGTCGTGCCCTGTCGGAGGAAGATCGTGCGCTCGATCCAGGCGGCCGTCGCGAGCAGGAGGTCGACGCGCGTCGCGTAGTTGCGAAAGATGGTGCGTTCGCTGACGCCTGCGCGTCGGGCGATCAACCGAAATGGAACGTCGTCGGTACCGAGCTCCTCGATGAGTTCCGCATAGGCAGCGAGAATTGCTTCCTGAGTCCGGCTCACGTTGCCGTCGTCGGGTTCGGGGGTCACCGACATCGTCATCCCGACGCCCGCTCCGCTGCCCGATCGGCCTCGGTGACGCCTACCAGGTCGCCCAGCACCTGCGAGGCCGTGCGCTCGAAGACGTCGCCGATCGCCGGCGCACTCATGTCGAAGCCTGTCCGCATTCGCGCCCAGAACTGCGCGGAGGCGAAGTACCGCAGCGTCGCCGCCACTCGGCGCAGGTCCCGCCCATTCACCGAGGGGTAGTTCGTGGCGAGCATCGCCACGAGCACCCGGGTGAAGTAGCTGGGCTCCGGCTCGCCGGTCGGCGAAATGGATGCCGCACGCGCGCACACGAATGCGAAAGCCGGTGACGCGTCGAAGGCAGCGAACCGAGCGCGCGATGCTTCGCGGAACTCCGGGATCGTGACGAACGGTGGGAGCGGGAACACGGTGGACTCGATCCAGCCCGCTACCCCCTCGAGCAGGTGCGATCTGGTCGGGAAGTGCCGGTACACCGTCCTCTCCGACACTCCGACGGCATCGCCCAGGCTCCGATACGAAATATCGTCGAAGGGACTCTCACGCAGAGCTGCAGCGGCGTGGGAAAGGATCACTGTCGGCGTGTCCGTTCCCTCCGCCATCATCCGTTCCTTTCCATCTCTTCCACGGGCTCTTCGACCAGCTTCTTCGGCGAATGACTTCGCCGCGACGGCGGCTCGGCAGGCAGCACATACCGATCTGAGTCATCCAGCGTCAGCGCAAGTGACGACACATACTGCGTCTCGCCGTGAGGACCACGCTCCGCCGACGCCAGCATATCCGGACGCTCGAACGTGTAGCCGGTGACGTGGCAGCGCAACCGCTCACCCGACGGGTTGCCGTCGACATCGATCATCGGCGAGGAGATGCCGTCGGTCTGACGTCGCAGGTAGTACCTGCCGCGCGTGACCAGCGCCATCACGGGCGTCGTGATCACGGCGACGCCGATGGCGATCAGCACGGAGAACGGCCGAAGATCGTCGCCGAACAGGCCCGCGAACGCGGCCAAGGACAGGAGCGAAGCCAGCCCGACCGACACGAGGCCGACCGGGTTCCAATCGCGAAGCATCCCACGACGGAACTCCGGATAGATCGGTGAGATACGCAGCACGTGCTTGTTGAACACGATGTCGGTGGCGATCGTGACCAGCCACGCCATCACGACGTTCGCGTAGAGGCTGAGCACGAAGCTGATCAGACTGAAGACGTCCATCCACATCAGCGCGAGGGCCATCGCAAGGTTGACGAAGATGAAGATCGATCTGCCCGGGTAGGTCTTCGTGAGCCGGGTGTAGACGTTCGACCAGGCCAGTGAACCGGAGTAGGCGTTCGTGACGTTGATCTTGATCTGGGCGATGACGACGAGCACGAGCGCCAGACCGACCGCCAGCCACTCCGGCATGATCGATTCGTAGAGGGCGATGAACTGGCGGACCGGCTCGGCGGCGCGCTGCCCGAGAGCCGGGTCGACCCGGGTGATGAGGTAGACCGCGAGGAAGACGCCGATCACCTGCTTGATGCCGCTGAAGAGCACCCATCCCGGCCCGGCGAACAGCAACCACGCCCACCACGACCGCCGATGACTCCGGGGGCGCGGGGGCATCGCGCGGATCACGTCGATCTGCTCGGCCAGCTGCGGCGTGAGCGCGAAGCACAGGGCGGCGCTCGCGATGACCGCCTCAAAGCTGACGTCGCCACCGGACGCGCCCGTGAAACCGACGAATGCCTGCACGGCATCCGGGTCGGAGACGATCACCCACAGCAGCGGCAGCAGCGCGAGTCCGAGCCACAGGGGTGTCGTCCAGAACTGCAGTCGCTCGAGCGCGCGCATCCCATGGATCACGATCGGGACCACAACGACCGTGGAGATCAGGTAGCCGAGCGGGAGCGGGATGCCGATGACGACGTGAAGCCCCTGGCCCATGATCGCCCCTTCGAGGGCGAAGAAGATACAGGTGAAGACCGCGAAGATCACGGTGGTGATCGATGAGCCGTAGTAGCCGAACCCCGACCCGCGCGCGATCAGATCCAGATCCAGGTTGTAACGGGCCGCGTAGTAGGCGATCGGCACACCGACGATGAAGATGATGAGCGAGGCGAACAGGATGCCGAGTACCGCGTTGCCCGTGCCGTGCTCGATTCCCACGCTCGCGCCGATCGAGAAATCGGCGAGGAAGGCGATCGAACCGAGCGCCGTGACCCCTATCGAGCCGGCGCTCCAGCGTCGGAAAGTGCGCGGGACGTAGCGGAAGGCATAGTCCTCAAGACTGTCCTCAGCTGCGGCACGCGCGTTGCCTGCCCTGCTCGCCGTGAGCTTCACCATCGCCACCCCCGCACCCTGCATGTGGGGTACATTGTCGCCACTTCGTGTTTCCGTGGCGTTTCAGGCACACAGCAGTCAGATCGCCATCGCCGCGCGCACGCCTTCGGTCGCCGCCGCTCCACCCTCGCCCGTGCTCGAAGCGAAGCCGCTCGCGAGCACGAGGTACTTGTCTGCGGCCTCCAATGCGAAGCCGATGTGCTGCTCGACGAGGAGCACCGACAGCCCCTCGCTCGCGAGCTGCATGACCGTGTGCTCGATCTCGGCGACGAGAGTCGGCTGAATGCCCTCGGTCGGCTCGTCGAGGATGAGCAGCTTCGGTTGAGTGATGAGCGCCCGCGCGATGGCGAGCTGCTGACGCTGGCCGCCCGAGAGCAGTCCGGCCCTGCGCGTGGCGAACTTCTCGAGCGCGGGGAACCGCGAGAGCTGCTGCTCGATGAGCCCCTTCCCTCCTCGGCGCCCGTCGGCGACCAGCTGCAGGTTCTCCATCGTCGTCAGCTGCGCGAACGACTGCTGCCCCTGCGGAACGTACGCCATCCCGCGCGCGACACGCTTGTTGGGGGGAAGCGATGTGACGTCCTCGCCGTCGAAGACGACCCTGCCGCTGCGCGGCTTGATCAGTCCGATCGCGACGCGCAGCAGGGTCGACTTGCCCGCGCCGTTGTGCCCGAGGACGGCGACGACGGTGTCGGATCGCGGGAGCGTCACGCCGTGCAGCACGAGCGTGCGGCCGTAGCCCGCCTGAATATCGTTCATCTCGAGCATGTCAGGCTCCGCCTCCCTGGGTGACGGATTCCGGCACCATGGTCGTGGTGTCTCCTAGGGCCAGCCCCTCGGTCGTGGTCGCTGCACCCGCCGTCCCGAGGTAGACCTCTTGCACCTTCGGATCGGCTTGCACCTGCGCCACCGTGCCTTCGGAGAGCACCTTGCCCTGATGAAGCACCGTGACCCGCGACGCGTAGCGACGCATGAAGTCCATGTCGTGCTCGACGACGAGGACGATGTGGCGCTTCGCGATGCGCTGCATGAGTTCGCCGGTGGCCGTGCGCTCGTCCTGGCTCATGCCGGCGACGGGTTCATCCAACAGCAACGCGCGGGGATCCTGCACGAGCATCATCCCGATCTCCAACCACTGCTTCTGCCCGTGCGACAGGATGCCGGCGGGCGTGTCCCGCTCGTCGGCGAGTCCGGTTTCCTCCAGCGCCTGCTCGATCACAGGGTCGACGCCCCGCCGTGCGCGCAGCAGCGAGAAAGGGGATCGACTGAGACCTGCGGCGATATCGAGGTTCTGCAGCACAGTGAGCTGTTCGAACACGCTCGCGGTCTGGAACGTGCGGCCGACACCGAGGC
Source organism: Microbacterium sp. PMB16 (assembly GCF_051294855.1). GTDB lineage: Bacteria > Actinomycetota > Actinomycetes > Actinomycetales > Microbacteriaceae > Microbacterium. Next base: position 2,038,953 of record NZ_CP145908.1, on the reverse strand, counting down.
GGACGATCTTGTTGACAGGCCTGCCCAGCAGCTCATGATCTCCGAGCCTCACCGAGCCGGTTCCTTTCGACAGACCGGTGATGGCGTCGATGCACGTCGTCTTGCCCGCACCGTTCGGACCGATGAGGAATCTGACCTCGCCCGGATGGGCATCGAAGGACACCCCGCCCACGGCGACGAATCCGTCGAACTCCACACGCAGATCAGTGACGACGAGCGATTCCTCGGTTGCAGTCATTTCTTCACCTCATCGAGAACGGGTGCCGAATCGGCAGGGGCGGATGCGGTTGCGGATGGAGCCGTTCGCGGACGCCAGAGCAGGTGCTTCGCTCTGCCCAGCAGCGAGGACAGCCCCATGGGAAGGAAAAGCGTGACCAGGATGAAGACCAGACCCAGGATGTAGACCCAGCCGCTCGGCCAGCTCGATCCGAGACTCGACTGACCCCACCCGATCGCCATCGCTCCCAGCGCAGGGCCGAAGAGCGAGGCGCGTCCGCCGAGAGCGACACCGGCGATCATCAGGATCGATGCCGAGGCTCCGATCTCGGCCGGAGTGACGATGCCGACGATCGGTACGAACATCGCTCCGGCGATGCTGGCCATCACCGCGGCGACGACGTATGCGACGAGCTTGATGTTGGCGGGATCGTATCCCAGGAACCGCACACGCTCCTCGGCATCCCTGGTGGCGATGAGCAGTTCGCCGAAACGACTGCGGTTGAGCTGCCAGACCGCCAGCAGGCACCCGATGAGAAGAGATGCGGCGATCAGGTAGATCATGATCTTGTTGGCGTCGTCGTTCAGGACGAATCCGAAGAAATAGGTGAAGTCGCTGAGCCCGGTGTCTCCACCGGTCTCCCGGATGGTCGAACTGATCAGCACGGCCATCGCGACGGCGAGTGCCTGGGACAGGATCGCGAAGTACGCGCCCTTGATCCTGCGCTTGAACAGCGCGAAGCCGAGGATGGATGCCACGATCACCGGGAGAGCCACGATGGCGACCAGGGTGAAGACATCGCTGCGGAACGGCTCCCAGAAGGCCGGCAGCGGAGCCTGCGGGTCGTACAGGATCATGAAGACGGGGAGACTGTCCGGGCCCGCGCTCTCGAGCGTGAGGTGCATCGCCATGGCGTAGGCGCCCAGGCCGAAGAAGACGCCCTGACCGAGGACCAGCATCCCGCCTCGCCCCCACGCCAGGCCGATGCCGACGGCAGCGATCGCCCAGCAGGCGTATTTTCCGAGATTGTTGATCCAGTGCATCGACAGCAGGGCGGGCGCCACGACCAGGAGGGTGATGGCGAGCACCCCGATGCCGATGAGTGGAAGCCACGGCTTCAGTTTCGTCATGTCAGCCCCCGAGTCCGGACAGTGAACAGACCTTGCGGTCGGAATTGAAGGAAGACGACGAGCAGAACGAAGGCGAACACCTGCGCCATGCTGCCGGTCGTCCAGTCGGCGAAGTACGACAGCGCGATGCCGAACACCAGCGCGGCGATCACGGTGCCCTTGATCTGGCCGATGCCGCCGGCAACGACGACGAGGAAGGCGGGGATGATGTACTGCGTCCCCATCTGGGAGTTCGTGCCGCCGATCAGGGATGCGGCGACGCCGGCGACGCCGGCCAGGCCCGACCCGACGAAGAAGGTGAGCCGGTCGATGGTGCGGGTACGGATGCCGCTGGTCTCGGCGAGGTCGCGGTTCTGGACCGTCGCTCGGATCCGACGTCCGAACGACGAGTACTTCAGCCATGCCGCGAGCGCTGCGAGGCAGATCGCAGCGAGCAGAATCGTGAATGCCTGCCGAAGCGGCCACCCGTAGCCGAGGACATCGATCTGACCGGCGAGCCAGTCGGAGCTCTCAACCGGAACGCCCTGTGCGGGAAAGATCTGAAGCGCGACCTGCTGCAGGATCAGGCTCACACCGACGGTGACCAGGAGGGTGTCCAGTGGGCGCCGATACATCCACTGGATGATGCCGATCTCCAAGAGCAGGCCGAGCAGGCCCGCGCCGACGAAGGCGAGTGGCAGAGCGACCAGGATGGACAGGTTGACGGAGGACACGATCAGCTGAGTCAGGTAGGCGATGAAGGCGCCGGCCATGATGAACTCGCCGTGCGCCATGTTGATGACCCCCATCTGACCGAAGGTCAGCGTGAGTCCGAGCGCGGCGAGCAGCAGCAGCGCTCCGAGCGCTGTGCCGTTCAGCAGCGGCGGTATGAGTGCTTCCATGTGTGCGGTCACTCTCTCTGCGGGAAGTAAGGAGCCAGGAGATCGGGGCGGGGCCCCGTGCCGGTGAGCACGGAGCCCCGCGCTGCGGAGGGGTTCAGCCTGCGGCGGCCACGAGCGCGTCACGGATGTCGGCCGGGAACCAGTCGTATCCTTCGAGATACGGGTCGGGATCGATGAACCCGTCGGACGACCAGACGATGTCGAACTGGTTGTCGGCGTTGATCCGGCCGATGTTCCCCGGCTTGGAGATGTGGTGGTTCTCGCCGTCCAGCGTGACCACGCCCTCCGGTGCGTCGACCGTGATCTCGTTCTCGAGCGCCGCGGCGTTGATCGCGTCGACGTCGAACGAACCGGCCGCCTCGACCAGAGCCTTGTAGAGGTAGAGCGAGATGTAGGCGGCCTCCATCGGGTCGGAGGTCACTCCGCTGCTGCCAGGGTAGGCCTGCCAGCGCTCGATGAACGCCGGGTTGTTCGGGGTGTCCATCGACTGGAAGTAGTTCCACGATGCGTAGTTTCCGGTGACCTCGTGCCCCATGGCCGGAGCTTCTTCCTCAGCGATCGAGACTGAGATGATCGGATTGGTCTCGGGAGTGAGGCCGGCGTCGTAGTACGCCTTGACGAAGCCGACGTTCGACGATCCGTTGATCGTGTTGAACACGTAGTCGGGGTCTGCCTCGACGATCTTCGCGACCTGTGTCGTCCAATCGTCCTTGTCGAGCGGCACGTACTCCTCACCGACGATCTCGATGCCGAGCTCTGCGGCGTACAGCTTGATGATCGCGTTGGCGGTGCGCGGGAAGACGTAGTCGGAGCCTGCCAGGAAGAGCGTCTTCACGCCCTGCGCGGCGAGGTAGTCCAGCGCAGGGATGATCTGCTGGTTCGTCGTGGCGCCGGTGTAGTAGATGTTCGGCGACGACTCGAGCCCCTCGTACTGCACGGGGTAGAAGAACAGACCGTTGTGCTCTTCGACGACCGGCTTGACCGCCTTGCGCGACGAAGAGGTCCAGCCGCCGAAGATCGCGGCGACACAGTCCTGGGTGAGCAGCTTCTCGGTCTTCTCCGCAAAGGTCGGCCAGTCTGTGGCGCCGTCCTCCTGGATGTACTCGATCTGCTTGCCGAGGATGCCGCCGTCGGCGTTGATCTCGTCTGCGGCCATGTGCAGGGCGTTGGAGACGGTCTGCTCCGAGATCGCCATGCCGCCGGTGAGCGAGTTGAGGAAACCCAGCTTGATCGTGTCGCCGGACGAGTCGATGCAGCCCTCCGATGCGGCGGCCGACGCGCTCGGCCCTGCGGCGTCTCCGGCGCGGGCGCCGCAGCCGGCGAGAGCGAGGGCGGCGGTGGCGATCATCGCGGGGATGACCAGGGTTCTTCTCAGTCGTCGGGTGCGGTATGTGCTCATGTGGAGACTCCGTTTCTCGGTGATGCAGGCGCTGTGCGGGGCATGGTGACGTGATCGTTCTCCGCTCCCCGAGGCGCGCCGAACAGCGGCTGAGAGCAAGCTGACCGGGGTCAGGGCGTGGTGCAGAGAACGACGGGTGGTGCGTGGATCGCTGCGGAGATCGGATTGTTCCGGCCGACGCGTCCCGGTTTCAGGCGACAAGGGGTGGTCGTCGACTGCTGCGGTAGTTGACAGCATGGGCCCGTGACATTGCTCTGACATTTCTCGATTGTTCCGATCTTGTTAATCGTGCGGGGCGGGATTCGGTGAAAACTGCGGAATCTCGCGGAATCTCCTCACCGTCGGTCGCCGATCAATGTCGGGCGACCCTGATCGATGCATCCGATATGGCACACTTTTGACATTCGCCCAGCCTCAGGAGGGATCCCGTGCACTTCACGCCAGCCGAATCCGAGAAGCTGCTGCTTGCCGTCGCAGGGATGGTCGCGCGCGACCGGCTCGGGCGTGGCGTCCTGCTGAACCATCCCGAAACCGTCGCGCTGCTGTCGTGCTGGGTCATCGAAGGCGCCCGTGACGGCCGCGGCGTCGCCGAACTGATGCAGGCGGGACGAGGGATCCTCACCCGCGCGCAGGTCATGCCCGGTGTTCCCGAGATGATCACCGACGTGCAGATCGAAGCGACTTTCCCCGACGGGCGCAAGCTCGTCACCATTCACCATCCGATCGACTGAGTCGATGTCCATCGAAAGGGGACGCCGTGGCATCCGTATCGAGTGAGGGCCCGGGAGCCTTCCGGATCCGTCCTGGCCGGATCGAGCTGAATGCCGACCGGCGCAGTGACGAACGACTCCGTCTCGTGTTCGTGAACACCGGAGACCGGCCGATCCAGATCGGGTCGCATCTGCATCTGCCCGATGCGAACGGAGCTCTCGCGTTCGACCGCGCGGCCGCCTCGGGCTTCCGTCTCGACATCCCGTCCGGGACGTCGCAGCGTTTCGAGCCCGGCGCCTCACGCGAGCTCGACGCCGTCGCGCTTCGCGGGTACCGCCGGGTGCCCGGCATCCAGATCAAGACCGCCGGCGAGGAGGTGCTCGATGGTATGGCTTGACCGGGCGCGCTATGCGGCGATCTACGGACCGACGGTCGGCGACGAGGTGCGCCTGGGGGACACCGACCTGTGGATCCAGATCGAAGAGGACCTCACGGTCGGCGGCGAGGAGGCGATCTTCGGGGGCGGCAAGTCCATCCGCGAGTCCATGGCGCAGGCGACCGCGACGAGGGCCGAGGGAGCACTCGACACGGTGATCACGAACGCGATCATCCTCGACTGGTGGGGAATCGTGCGCGCCGATATCGGAATCCGCGACGGGCGCATCGTCGGGATCGGCCACGCCGGCAATCCCGACATCAGCGACGGGATCGACATGCTCATCGGTCCCTCGACCGATGTGATCGCCGGTGAAGGGCGCATCGTCACCGCCGGCGCGATCGACTCGCACGTGCACCTGCTCTCGCCGTCGCAGATCCACGAGGCACTCGCGACCGGGATCACCACGATCGTCGGCGGCGGCACAGGGCCCTCCGAGGGCTCGAAGGCGACGACCGTCACACCCGGGGCCTGGCATCTGCAGAGCATGCACCGCGCCCTCGACCCGCTGCCGGTGAACGTGCTGTTGCTCGGCAAAGGCAACACCGTATCGGCAGCAGCCTTGAAGGAACAGGCGCTCGCGGGTGCCGCCGGCTACAAGGTGCATGAGGACTGGGGCTCGACGCCGGCCGCGATCGACGCATCGCTCAAGGCGGCCGACGACTGGGGTCTGCAGGTCGCGTTGCACTCGGACTCGCTCAACGAGGCCGGGTTCGTCGAGTCGACGGTGGGGGCGATCGGCGGCCGGTCTATCAGCGCCTTCCACGTCGAGGGCGCGGGTGGCGGTCACACTCCCGACATCCTCTCGATCGCCGGGCTGCCGAACGTGCTCCCCGGGTCGACGAACCCGACCCTCCCGCACACGGTGAACACCGTCGCCGAGCACCTCGACATGCTGATGGTCTGCCATCATCTCAATGCCGCCGTGCCCGAAGATCTCGCCTTCGCCGAGTCTCGCATCCGAGCGACCACGATCGCAGCCGAAGACATCCTGCATGACATCGGGGCGCTCTCGCTGACGTCCTCGGATGCCCAGGCGATGGGGCGCATCGGCGAGGTGATCACCCGCACCTGGCAGGTCGCGCACGTCATGAAGCACCGCCGGGGCGCCCTCGACGGAGGGATGCCGGCCGACAACGAACGCGCCCGCCGCTATGTCGCGAAATACACGGTGAACCCCGCGATCGCCCACGGCATCGCCTACGACGTCGGCTCGGTCGAGGTCGGCCGGATGGCCGATCTGGTGGTCTGGGATCCGAAGTTCTTCGGTGTGCGCCCCGCGGTCGTCGTCAAGGGCGGCGCGATCGCCTGGGCGGCGCTCGGAGACCCCAACGCTTCGATCCCCACACCTCAACCCGTCATGATGCGTCCTTCGTTCGGCGACACGATCGGCGCGGATCTCTCGGTCACGTACGTCGCACCGGCCGCGCTGGAAGACGGCCTCGCCGAGAGGCTCGGGCTGCGTCGTCGTCTTGCCGCTGTCGAGCCGACGCGCCACATCGGCAAGGCGGATATGAAGAACAACGACGCCCTTCCCCGCATCCGCATCCAGCCCGACACGTTCGAGATCGCGATCGACGGCGACCGCGTGGTTCCCGCGCCTGCATCGTCGCTCCCGCTCGCCCAGCTGTACAACATGTTCTGAAGACGCTCCCGATGAACGCCGACTCCCACACGATCGCCCTGCTGATGGCAGATGCGCGCCTGCCATCGGGCGGATACGCGTACTCATCCGGATTGGAACCCGCCCTGCAGGGCGGTCTGCCCCCCGGCGAGATCGGCGCTTTCCTGCGGGCCCGCGCGCGCACGACCACGATCGTGGATGCCGCGACCGCCGTCGTCGCCCTGTCGGCGGGCCGGCGGGGGGATGCCTACGGTCCGATCGAGCGCGCATGGGCCGCGCGGACCCCGAGCCGCGCAGCTCGGAACTCCTCACGGGAACTCGGGCGCGGGCTCCTCCGGCTCGCGACGACACTGTGGCCCGACTCGGCGCCGATCGCCGGCCTCACCCGCATCACCGGAGGCTGGTCCCGCCCCGTCGTGCTCGGGGCCGTCGCCGCCCACGCCGGCGTGGACGCCGAATCGCTCGTACGGATCGCTGTCTACGACGACATGGCGTGCGCCGTCGCGGCTCTGCTCAAGCTCGAGCCGGGCGACCCGATCGACGGCGTACGACTCGTGATCGACGCCTGCGCCGGGGTGGCCGACTTCACCCCGCAGCTCTCGGCCCTTACCTCTCCCGAGGCGATCCCGGCGTCGAGCGCCCCTCAATCCGAGGCATGGGCAGAGGCCCATGCCGTCACCAACAGGAGGCTCTTCCGTGCCTGATTCCCCCGCATCCGCCCGCGCCCTCCGACTGGGAGTCGCCGGCCCCGTCGGCACCGGCAAGTCGTCGCTGATCGCGACGATATGCCGTGCGCTCGGCGAAGAGCTTCGCCTCGGCGTGATCACGAACGACATCTACACCGACGAGGACGCCCGGTTCCTGCGCTCGGCCGGCGTGCTCGCCCCGGAGCGCATCCGCGCTGTCGAGACGGGCGCGTGCCCGCACACAGCGATCCGGGACGACATCACCACGAACCTGCTGGCGGCAGAAGACCTCGAGAGGGACTTCGCTCCGCTGGACGTTGTGCTGATCGAATCCGGTGGCGACAACTTGACCGCGACGTTCTCCCCGGCTCTCGTCGACGCGCAGATCTTCGTTCTGGATGTCGCCGGCGGCGGCGATGTCGCGCGCAAGGGCGGCCCCGGCATCGGCCGCGCCGACCTGCTGATCGTCAACAAGACCGACCTCGCCCCCTATGTCGGCGTCGATGTGCCCCAGATGGTCGCCGACGCCGAACAGGCGCGTGAGGGCCGGGCGGTGCTGGCGCTCTCGCGGCACGACGACGTGTCCGTCGCCGGCCTCCGCGCCTGGGTGCTGAGCATGCTCGCCGCGCACCGATCGGGCGACCACGTTCCACAGGATCCGGGACCGATGGCCCCGCACTTCCACGCCGATGAGGAGCATCCTGAAGGCGGATTCATCCACTCGCACGGTGAGGATGCCCCGCAAGGCGACGACCACCGGCACGAGCACACCCACGTACCCGCCGGCGCGGGAATGGACCAGGACGAGTGACCTCCACTCGCATCGCGGTCACCGCGGGCGAGCCGCGCGCACATGTCGAGCTCGCGGTCGGCGCGCTCGCACCGCGCCTGGTCTCGCGCGACGGCACGCGTGCGCACGTCGCAGTCGCCGCGGCGGGGATGGTGCTGCTCGGTGGCGACCACGTGCATGTCGTCGTCGACGTCGGCGCGGGGTGCACGCTCCAGGTGGAGGACGTCGGTGGCACGGTTGCCTACCCCGGGGCGCGCTCGTCGTGGATCCTCGAGGTTCGGATCGGAGCGGGCGGCACACTGCTGTGGCGCGGCCTGCCGTTCATCGTCGCCGACGGTGCTTCCGTCGAACGGCGCAGCGCCCTCACCCTGGAGACGGATGCGCGAGCGGTGATCCGCGAGACGCTCGTCCTCGGCAGATACGGGGAGCAGGGCGGCCAGCTGATCTCCGCTCTCACCGTCATCGACGGCGACGGGCCGATCCTGCTCGAGGAGCTCGAGGTGGACGGCACCGTGCCAGAGCCGGGAGTGCTCGGGCACAACCGCGTCATGGATGCGGTGATCGCCGTCGGGTTCCGACCGCCCGCACGCCTGAGAGACCTCGAGTTCGATCGCCCGGGAGCGATGGCGCGCCATCTCTCCGACCATGCGCACGGCTCACCCCTCGAGTCGGTGTGGGATGCGTGGGCCGCGTTCGCAGAATCGCGGGCGCTTCGTGTGAACCGGTCGCACGACCCCGACCCGAGAACCGTCCCGCCAACTGAAAGGAACTTCGTTGACATCGCTTGCTGAAGACCGCTCCCGCACACGAGTCACGCCGGGCACGGTCGGCGTGATCTCTGTGATCGTCCTCCTGCACCTGATCGGGTGGGGTGTGCTCGTCGGCCTCGTGATTCCGGCCGGCATCCCGCTGGGTGGCAGCGGCGGCACCCTGGTCGCGCTCGGGGCCGGGCTCACTGCCTACGCCTTGGGTGTGCGCCATGCCTTCGACGCCGATCACATCGCCGCGATCGACAACACCACGCGCCGCCTTGCCGAGCGCGGCAGACCGTCGCACACCGTCGGCTTCTGGTTCTCCCTCGGCCATTCCACGATCGTCGTCGTGCTCTGCGTCCTCTTGACCTTCGGGATCAGCGCGATCGGCACCTCGCTGGCCGATGACTCCTCCGCCCTTCGAACCTGGACGGGCGTCATCGGCCCCACGGTCTCAGGTGTCTTCCTGCTCGTGATCGCTGCGATCAACATCGCGTCGCTGCGCCGTCGGCACGGTCACGCGGGCGGGCCGGTGCTCCGGTTGCTCGGGCCGTTCGAGAAAGCGGTGGATCGCCCCTCTCGGATGTACGTGGTCGGGCTGTTGTTCGGTCTCGGCTTCGACACCGCGACAGAGATCGGACTGCTCGCGCTGGCGGGTGCTGCCACCCTCGTCGCCGTGCCCTGGTGGGCTGCGCTCACGCTTCCCGTTCTGTTCGCAGCAGGCATGAGCGCGTTCGACACCACCCAGGGCGCGATCATGCGTCGCGCCTACACCTGGCAGCCCGGTCGCCGCAGTATCGGCGAGGTGTATGCCATCGCAATGACTGGATTCTCTGTCGTCGCCGCGGTGCTGATCGCGATCGTGCAGCTCTCAGATGTGCTCGTTGCGAATCTCGGGCTCGGGGGCCCCCTTCCCTGGTTGGCGTCGGTCGGTATCGACGACCTCGGGTTCGCGTTGACGGGACTGCTGCTGGCGACGTGGATAGCCGTGCTCCTCCTCACACGAGGCGCTCGGACGCGCACAGCTTGACGGCGATCAGCGCATCGCCGCCACGAACCGTTCCAGCCTCGCCGAGACGTACGACCCGAGGTCTTCGCCCGGACTCTCTTGCAGCGTCCAGTCGTCAGTAGCCCTGGTCGCGACGGCCATGAGTGCGTGGGTGAGGTCGCCGACGTGCTCGGGGTCGACGGATGGGGCGCGCGCGATGCCGAAATCGACCAGGAGCTGGGTGAGTTCCGCGGTGCGCAGTGCCGCGTAGGCGCGGAGCTCTGAAGAGTCCTGAATGATCTTGCGCCGCAGGGCGACGTCGGCGTGCTCCGCGCGTGAGTCACGGGCCATGAACTGCATCGCATGGATGAGGACGTCGACGAGTGAGCCTTCCGGTTCTTCCACGAAGTGCTCCTGCAATTGAGCGGCGTACTGATCGAACGCCTCACTCATGAGATCGCGCTTGTTGGAGAAGTACACATACATGGTGGTACGGCTGATGCCGAGTGCGCCGGCGACCTGTGCGATCGACACGTTGTCGAAGCCATGCTCGGCGAAGAGCTCCCAGGCCTTGTCGCGGATCTCCTCGGCCGACGTCTCGCGCGGCCGGCCCCGACTTCCGGTGCTGATACTCATGAGATTCCCACCTAACGCATTTTCCGTACAGAGTAAGGTTAATGCCGTCGCAGCGGTTGCGCCACCGTATCGAAAGGCATTCCCGATGAAATCCGTCCGTGTCACTGCCCCCGACGTCGTCGATTGGGTCGAGGTCGACGCGCCCACGACCGGGCCCGGAGACGTGCTGCTCAAGATCAGAGCCTGCGGCATCTGCGGTTCCGACGCCCTCTACGCGCACATGGGTGGCATCCCGCCGCACCAGGGCGACACCGCGCTGGGTCACGAGCCGGCGGCCGAAGTCGTCGAGATCGGCGCCGACGTGACAGGAATCGCCGTCGGCGATCATGTCGTCGTCGACACCATGGCCTTCACCGATGGCCTGCTCGGCTCCGGCGGCGCGCAGGGCGCGCTGACCGAGTACGTGCTGGTGAAGGATTTCGAGCCTGGTCGCCAGTTGAAGGTGATTCCTTCGCATATCCCGTGGCATGTCGCCGCGCTCAATGAGCCGATGGCCGTGGCGCTGCACGCGGTCAACCGCACGCAGCCCCAGCCGGGCGACCGGGTCGTCGTGTTCGGCGCCGGCCCGATCGGCCTGGGTGCCGTGCTCGGCTTCCGTCGCGCGGGCGTCGAGCACATCGTCGTCGTCGACATCCTTCCGTCGCGCCTTGCGAAGGCGCGGGAGGTGGGGGCGGATGCCGTCATCAACTCCGCGGAGGAGGATGTTGCGGCCAGGCTCGTGGAACTCCACGGCGACGGCGCCACCCTCTGGGTGCGCGGCGTGCGGCCCGGCACCGACATCTACCTCGACGCTGCGGGTGCGCCACCCGTTCCCGCGTTGATCACCGGGATGGCCAAGCACGGGGCGACCTTCGGCGTGGTCGCGGTGCACAAGAAGCCCGTCGAGATCGACTTCGGCGCCATCCTCACCACTGAGCTCAATCTCGTCTGGTCGATGGGCTACCCGACCGAGATCTTCGAGGTCACCGACGACATCATCGAGAACTGGGAGAAGTACGCAGTGATCGTCAGCGACGTGCTTCCCTTCGACAGGGCGCTGGAGGCCCTGGCGCTCGCCCAGACTCCTGGTGCCGCCGACAAGGTCGTGGTGACCTTCGACTGACGCTCCCTGGTCGAAAATCGCGCCACGCGGATGCGGCGCCTATCCGACACGGTACGCGCGATAGCGCACCGCATCCGCCTGCCGCTGCGCGACAGAGAGGAACAGCGCGCGCTGCAGATGCGAGAGCGTCGGAGCGGCCGTCTCGATCTGCACGGTCGTGCGGAAGTAGTAGGACGCGGGGTCGACATCTTCCCCTCGACCCAGACGTTCGAGCACCTCGGGCACGCCGGTTCGCAGTCCCTTCGCATGCAGCAGCAACAGGTCGCCGTCGGCCGTTCGGGCGGAGTAGCGGCCATCGATCTCGATGGTGCCGTCGGGGCGGACGATCTGCCAGTCCGCGCCGCCGGGCAGGATCTCGGCGTCGATCGCACCGGTGATGCGTCCGCCGAGGATCGGTACGACGCGACGGTGGCCGACGCTGGTGACGCCGTGGTCTTCGAGCGGGCCGAGGTCGACAGCGACATCGAATGCGAACTCCAGAGACGGTGTCGGCAGGGTGCCGTGCGTGGTCATCGGATCTCCTCTTGCGTCGGATGCGGCGAAGCACTGACCTCGGCATCGGTGGGTGCGCCGCCGAGCAGTGCGCAGAGTCGTTCGAGCACGGGGAGCGCGGCATCGAGGGCCGCCCGTTCAGAGGGGTCGAGCTGGGCGGCCGCCTGGGTGACGAGAGCAGAGTTCGCCGCGTCGAACCGATCGAACAGGTCGAGGGCTTCAGCGGATGCGCGCACCTCGACGCGGCGGCCGTCCGACACGGCCGGCATCCGCTCCACCAGCCGCGCCGCTTCCATCGCCCCCAGCAGGTTGCTCACGGTCGACCGGCTCAGGCGCAGCCGGTCGGCGATCTCGGCCGGCCCGCGGGAGATGCCGCGCGGCAGGGCGCGGATCACGTCGATCTGCGCATCCGACAGTTCGGGCAGCCGCGCCTGCGCCCTCGTCGCCGCGAGCAACGCCCGACGGAGGGGCGAGATGACGGCGGCGAGCCGGGCGGCGTCGAGTTCGCTCACTGCGAGACCTCCGTGGGAGGCGTGAGCGAGGGGCGCTCGTTGAGCGCCTCGGGGAGAAAGCCCGCGGCCGCCTTGTAGTCGGCAGCGATCTGCGCCCGCTCGGCGTAAGGGATCACGTCGTCGATGTCGGCGAAGCCCTGCGGTGCACGCTCCCGAGCCAGCTGCATCACGCGCTCCGGTCCAGTGGCGCGCGTGCCGGCGAGCAGAGCGGTCATGGCCGGGCGGCGAGCCTGCTCGTAGGCCGCGAGGCCCTCGTCGATGTTCGCGGCCGTCGCCAGGTGGAAGGCGAGCGCGCGGGCGTCGAGGATCGCCTGGGATCCGCCATTCGACCCGTTGGGGTACATCGCATGGGCCGCGTCGCCGAGCAGCGTGGTGCGGCCGAACGTCCACTGCGGCAAGGCATCGCGGTCGACCATCGGGTACTCGAGGATCTCGTCGGCAGCGGCGATCGCGGCCGGCACATCGAGCCAGTCGTACTTCCACTCGCGGAAGAGCTCGGCGATCGGGCCGGACTCGACCGTGCGGTTCCAATCCGCGTCTCCCGTGCCGCCGACGCGGCGTTCGGCGATGAAGTTCACGAGCATCCGTCCGTCAGCATCCGCCGGTGCGAGCGGATAGGCGACGAACTTCTGCTCGCCATCACCGGCCATGATCATGGTGCGCCCGTCGAGGTACGGCGGGATCCGTGTCACTCCTCGCCAGAGCGTGAGGCCGCCCCAGGGCGGCGCGCCCTCGGCGGGATAGCGCAGGGCGCGCAGCGCGGAGTGGATGCCGTCGGCGCCGATGATCACGTCGGCGGTGACCTCGACGGTGCCCGCAGCCGTCGCGAAGCTCGCCTTCTCGGTGCCGTCGCCCTGCGTCGTGACATCGATGAGGCGGTGGTCCAGCCTGATCGGTTCGGCCAGACGCGCCTCCGCGAGGTCGCGCAGCGCCAGCTGGAGCCGTCCGCGATGCACGGACAGCTGCGGCCAGCGGTACCCGGCCTCGCGCCCGCGCGGCTCGCTCCAGATGGGCTGACCGAAGCGGTTGTAGTAGGCGAGGGTGCGCGGTTCGACTCCCAGCTCGGCGATGGCGTCGGCGACTCCGAGCTCGGTGAGCTCGCGTAGTGCGTGCGGCAGCAGGTTGATGCCGACGCCGAGCCCGCGGATCGCAGTGCTGCGCTCGTAGACGGTGATGTCGCGCAGACCTGCCTCGTGCAGACTGATCGCGGCTGCGAGTCCGCCGATCCCGGCGCCGATGATGATGATCTTCATTGATCGCTCCCTGATCGCTGCTCACCGTGAGCCGCCCAACTAGTTTTGCAACAAAACTAGTTGGGCGCAAGAGGATCAGTCGATGGGCTCGGGGGCGGATGCCGGACCGACGAACTCGTGTGATCCTCCGACCACGTCGAATCTTCTGCCGTCGGGAAGGATGACCTCGGCCGGCACGCCGGCCGGCACCGACACCTCCACCCGCAGGTCCTCCCCCTCCACTCGCCAGGCGCATGAGACCGGCCCACTCGCCGCGCGGTACGTCGTCTCCGCCCAGTCGATCCCCGGGCCCGGCTGCGGCTGGATCCGCACAGACGCATACCCGGGCGACGCCGGACGGATACCGCCGACCACCTGGTACACCCAGTCGACGACGGCACCGAGCGCGTAGTGGTTGAAGCTCGTCATCTCGCCCGAGTTGATGGTGCCGTCGGGAAGCATCGAGTCCCAGCGCTCCCAGACCGTGGTGGCGCCCATCACGACGGGATACATCCACGACGGGCTCTCCCGCTCGAGGAGCAGACGGTAGGCATCCTCCAGATGACCCGTGTCGGACAGTGCCCACGTCACGAACGGCGTACCCGCGAACCCGGTCGTGACGCGGTATCCCGACGCTCGCACGAGCGCGGCGAGACGTCGGCCTGCCGCATCGCGGAGGTCGCCGTCGAGCACCCCGAACGAGATGGCCAGGGCGTACACGGTGGCGCAGTCCGAACGGACGACGCCGTCCGCATCGACATAGTGCTCGACGAAGGCGGCTCGCGTACGCGCAGCCAGTGCGCGCCAGCGCTGTGCATCGTCGGTCTTGCCGAGCACGTCGGCCGCCTCCGCTGCGAACGATGCCGAACGGTACAGACAGGCGGTGGCGACGACGGAGGGGTCGGCTTTCGCCGCGGCCGGATCCTCGGGCGGCGCATCGGGATCGAGCCAGTCACCGAGCTGATTTCCGCGATCCCACAGACCGGTCTCCGAGATGTCCTGCTCGATCGATTCGAGGTGCATGACCATCGCCGGGTAGTAGTCCGCGAGACGCTCCGCATCTCCGTACGACCACCACAGAGCCTGGGGCACCCAGACGGCCGCATCGCCCCAGACCGCCGTCGCCCGGTGCCAGGGAAGCGAGAACCCCTCCGGGAAGTGCGCGTACTTCAGCACCTCCGGCACGACGAGCGGCACGAACTGACCCTCGGCATGACGTGTCTCCTCGAGCAGATCGCGCAGCCATCCGTCGAGGAAGTCGGAGGTGTCGAACTGGAAGTTCGCCGACGCTGCGTACGCCGCCAGGTCTCCGGTCCATCCGAGCCGCTCGTCGCGCTGCGGGCAGTCGGTCGGCACGCTCAGGAAGTTTCCCTTCTGACCCCAGACGGAGTTGTGCACGAGTTGATTGACGAGCGGCTCCGAGCACGTGAAGTAGCCGGTCCGCTCCATCTCGGAGTGCACGACGACGGCCTCGAGGCTGTCCAGCCCGAGCTCTCCCGGCCAGCCCTCGACCTCGATGTAGCGGAAGCCGTGGAAGGTGAACGTCGGCTCGAAGCTGTCGAGTCCGCCCGACAAGATGAACTCGTCGGTCGCCTCTGCACCGCGCAGCGGCCGCACGCCGAGCTCTCCGTCTTCCAGCACTTCGGCGTGACGGATGCGGATGCGGGTCCCGCGCTCGCCGCTCACCGTGAATCGCACCCATCCGACGAGATTCTGACCGAAGTCGACGAGCCTGCGGCCCGAGGGAGACGTCAGGATCTCCACGGGGGCGATGCTCTCGTTTCGGACGATCAGCGGCGAGCTCTGGGGGATCAGGGCCGCACGGTCCACGTCCGCCGCGTGCAGTTCGAGCGCTTCGCCGCCGCTCCGAAGCCGCGCATCGATCGTCTGGCCGTTGTACAGCGAGTTCCGGGTGATGTCCGAGGCTTCAGCCGTCCACTCCTCCGAGGTGACGATCTGCTGCCCCGAGCCGTCGGAGTAGTCGATCTCCAGAACAGCGGCGACACTGATCTCCTCGCCGTAGTTCGCGTCGGCGCCGGCGAATCCGAGACGCCCTCGATACCATCCGTTTCCCAGCAGGAGTTCGAGGAGGAGCTTTCCCGGGCCTCGCGCGATCAGCTCCGTGACGTCGTACTCCTGATACGCCAGGCGCCACTCGTACGATGTCCACCCCGGGTTCAGGACCGAGGCGGTGACCAGCACGCCGTCGACGGACGCCTCGTACACGCCGTGGGCCGTGGCGAGCAATCGAGCTCCGGTCACCTCGCTTCGCGGCCTCTCGAGGTCGACCTCGATACGGAAGCGCGGGGCGACCCCCTCAGGAGCGGTCGCTGCGATGAATGTCGCGCCCTCGAGAGGCGTGCGGGAGCTGATCACCGTGTCATCCTTTGCTTGAATCGGGCGTGCCGTCGTCATGCGGCGCCGGCTTCGATGGCGCAGGTCCGTGCAAGACGAGCCAGCGCGACGGATCGATGGTCGGCGCCACCCGGATGCTGCCGCGGCCACGGGATGTAGCCGAACGACAGCCCCGTGGTGGGGTCAGCGAATGCCAGGGCTCCGGCGGCGCCGTCGTGCCCGAACGCCCCCAGGCCGGCGTAGGGCATGCGGGGCTGCGGAAGCAGGAAGACGGCACCGAAGGAGTTGATGACGTCGAGCACCCGGTCGTGGCCCCACGACCGTTGCACCGCCATGGCCCGGAACACTCCCGCTGAGGCGATCGGGCGCTCCGCCGACGGCAGTGCATCGGCGTACAAGCGTGCGAGTCCTCTCGCCGAGCCGACCCCGCCGATCGCGGCAGGTCCTGCCCGTCGCACTCGAGGATTGTTCGTGCTGATGCCGCGATCGCTGAGATCGTCCGGGGCGTCGACGTTCGAGAAGACCGTCTCGGCGAGAGCGTCCACCGGCGGCCGCTCAGCGACTTCGCGCTGCTGGCGCTCGGTGAGCGCGGGAGGGGCGAGCGGGACGTAACGGCCGTCGAGGACCTCGGGCAGGCCGAGGTAGAAATCCGCATCCCGGGGACCGCGGATCTCCGCTTCGTAGACCGCTTGCAGCGTGCGGCCGGTGACGCGGCGCACCAGCTCCTCGATCAGAATGCCGATGGTCAGCGCGTGGTAGCCGAACGCGGAACCGGGCACCCAGAGCGGGGGCTGCGCGGCGAGTCTCGCCGCCCCGCGGTCGGAGTGCTCGAGGAACTCGTCGAAGGCGAACACCCCGGGCGCGACTGCCGCCAACCCGGCGCGGTGCGGTGCGACAGCAGGTCTCCCACCGTGACGTCTCCCTTGCCCGCCGCCGCGAACTCCGGCCAGTAGTCGGCGACGCGACGGTCGAGGGCGAGCGCGCCGTCCTCGATCAGCATCGCGATGACCAGCGCGGCGACGCCCTTGCTGACCGAGTAGACACCGGTGAGGGAGTCGCCGGTAAGCGCCGCGCCACCGGCGAGGTCGACGACCGGCTCTCCGTGGCGGAACACGACCAGCTGAGCGCTGTACGCGGGTTCGGCGGCGAGGTAGTCGGCGAAAAGCGTCCGTACAGGCGCGTACGCATCCTCGACGTTGTCCGTGGTGATGGTCATGAGGTCTCCTCGATCTTGGTCGCCCGCAGAGCTGTCGGCGCGCGTCTCGTCCTCGGTGACCGACGCGATCACCCCTCCCGCCACTCGGCGACGAGGGACGGGGCCTTCCCGACGAGATGCGCGCTGGGCAGCTCCTCGTGCGGTGGAACCATAATGACGGTCATTGAATGGTTTTGCAAGAAGTCGGCTGTCAGCGCTTCTTCAGTGCGTCCCAGAGGGTGCGGATGCGTGCGGGCATGTCGACGCTGCCGGGGTTGAGGAGCCATTGGATCTGCAGCCCGTCGGCCGCCGCCACCAGGAGCGATGCGGCGTCGTCGGCATCGAGGTCCGCCGCGATATCCCCTGACGCCTGATGCGCACGGACATCCTCGGCGATCTGCGCCAATAGCCAGTCATAGCGAGCCGCGAAGAATGCTCGCGCCTCGCTCTCATCCTCGGCGCTCTCCGCCGACATCGCCACGAACAGGCGCACGAGACCGGGTTCATTGGCGTTGCGGTCGACGGCCCTGATCAGGCGATCGACGGAATGCGTGTGCGTCGGAGCGGCCGCGTCGGCGGAGCGATCGTCCCGGCGACGCAACACCTCGAGGAAGAGATCCTCCTTCGTGCTGAAATGATGCAGCAGACCGGCCTGGCTGAGACCGGCTTGCCGTGCGATCTCCCGCACCGAGGTTCGGTCGTAACCCTTCTGGGCGAAGAGCTCGAGAGCTGCGTCGAGGATCTCGTCACGCTTCGCGAGCCCCTTCGCGTATGGACCGCGCACAGACATGCCGTCATGCTACGGCAGGAGCCGTAGCCTCCGAGGGCGATTCATCGAATGACCCTTCATTCGCGGGAGTCATCCCTTGATCGCTCCTGCAGTCATTCCCGCCACGATCTGCCGGTTGAAGAAGACGTACATGAGAAGGGGCGGGATGGTGATGAGCAGGATGTCGGTGAAGAGCAGGTTCCAAGACGTCGCGTACTGACTCTGGAAGTTGAACAACGTCAGCTGGACCGTCGCGTTCTCTGCACCGGGGAGGAAGTAGAGCGGGTTCGCGAAGTCGTTGAACACCGCCACCGCCTGCACGACGATCGCCGTCACGATGACGCTCCGGAGCAACGGGAACGCCACCCGGAAGAACAGCCGGATGGGTCCGGCGCCGTCGATGACGGCGGCCTCATCCAGTTCCTTCGGAATCGTCGACACGAACGAGCGGAACAGCAGGATGCAGAAGGCCATGCCGTACGCGACCTCGATGAAGACCAGCCCCGGGAGGGTCTTGAACAAGCCGATGCTCTGCAGCACCCAGATCGTCGGAACCACCGCCGGAGGCACGATCAACCCGGCGAGGATGAGGAAGCTGAAGACTCCGTTCCAGCGGGACGGCCGGCGGGCGAGGATCCAGCCGACCATCGCCGACAGCACGACCATGATCGCCACCGAAGCGACCGTGAGAATGCTGCTGTTGATGAACGCCGTCACGAGCATGTAGTCGTTCGTCGCGAACACGGCGGCGACGTTCTCGAAGAAGACGAAGTCGATCGGCAGCGCGAAGTCCAGCAGAGCTGACTGCTGCTGCGTCTTGAAGGAGGTCATCACGATGAACGCGAACGGGATCAGGAAGACGACCGCCGAGACGATGATCGCGATGATGCCGACCAGGTGTCGGGTACGGTTCTGAGTTCTCATAGGTCGGTCTGCTTCCGGTTGAACCACAGGAACAACGGCAGCACGATGGCGGTCACGACGAGGAACAGGATGACGTTCCCTGCCGTTGAGAGCCCGTAGAAGCCGGCCTGATACTGCTTGAGGATCACCGAGGCGATGACATCGCTGGAGAATCCGGGGCCACCTCGCGTCATCGACCAGATCAGGTCGAACGATCGCAGGCCTCCGATGAGCGACAGGATGATGACGGTGGTGGTGGCGGGCGAGACGAGCGGAACGGTGATGCTCCAGAAGTTCTTCCATCCGCTCGCGCCATCCATGGTGGCGGCCTCGTAGTACTCGCGCGGGATGGAGACGATCCCCGCCATGAAGATCAGCGCGGCGAGTCCGACACCCTTCCAGATGTCGACGCCGATGATCGAGTACAGCGCGAGGTTCGGGTCGGTGAGCCACCCGGGCCCCTGTATTCCGACCAGCGCCAGCGTCTGATTGATGAGGCCGTCTTCGGGGTCCATCAGCGCGCGGAAGGTGATGCCGACGCCGATGGTCGACACCAGCACCGGGAAGAAGATGACGGCCCGAAGGTAGCCCCGTGCGAGGATCGGCGACGTCAGCAGCACGGCCAGCGCCAATCCGAGGATGACCTTGATCCCGGAGGTGAGGACACCGTAGATCAGCGTGTTCGTGAAACCCTTGGTCAGCTGCGGGTCGCGGAAGAAGAGTGAGAAGTTGTCCCACCCGATGAACTCGACCTCGTACAGGTTCCATCGCGTGAATGCGAAGTAGAACGACGCGAATGTCGGGGCGAGGAACAGCACCGCGTAGATGAGGCCCGCCGGAAGCAGGAACCAGTACGGGTAGGTCTTGTGGGAGAGTCGTCCGGTCGTGCGCCGCTTCGGAGGCTCCTCAGCCTCGCGGAGCGCCGGCTGGGGGGTGCCAGCGTGCTCATGTGAGCTCCATCCAGTCATGGCCGGTCGGTGGGCGAGGTATCCCTCGCCCACCGATCGACGCGTCATCAGGCCGCGATCACCAGCCGTCGAGGCCGAGCTGCTGCGCCTGCTTCTCGACATCCTGGTCGTAGAGCGCCGCAGCATCCTTCGCACTGCGAATGCCGGAACCGACCTCGACGAGGAGCTGCTCGAGCGCCGGTCCCTTGATGGGCGACAGGAACTCCAGTGCCGGAGCAGTACGCTCCTCATCGAAGTACGGGAACATGTCCGTCACCATGCGAGGAGCATCGTCGGGCAGCTCGCACCCCTCCACCAGCATCGGGCCGGTGACACCAGAGGCGTCGATGATGGCGTCGCAACCGGCCGGGCTCGCCACGAATGCCATGAACTTCTTCACTTCTTCGGGGTGTTCGGTGTTCTTCGGCGCATAGACAGCCGCCGGGTACCAGACGGTCGCGCCGTTCGCTGACGCATCTTCGCCCGGGACCGGGAAGAAGCCGATGTCCTCGAGGTTGTCGGGGGCGAGCGTCAACAGAGACGAGTACAGGGCGGTGAACATCGGATAGTGACCGGCTTCGCCGGTCGCCACGGCCACCAGGCCTTCATCGAGGGTCGCCGAGGCGAAGTCCGGGTTGAGGTATTCTCCGTCGACCAGGTCCTGCAGCTTGGTGAAGCTCTCGAGCGCGACCGGGTCGGTGGCGAACTTCGCCTCGTTCGCGGTGTACTCCTCGCCCCACTCCGGGTCGGCCGCGTAGACGTTGTAGAAGTCGGAAAGCGTGAGCAGCTGCGCCGTCCAGGTGTCCCCGAAAGTCATCTCCACCGCAGGCTTGCCCGATGCCTTGATCGCTTCGGCGTTCGACAGGAACTCGTCCCAGGTCGTCGGGATCGACAGGCCGAGCTCCTCATACAGCGGAATGTTGTAGAGGAAGCCTCCCGTGCCCGCTGATCCGGTCGGCGCACCGAAAACCGCATCGTCGGCTCCCGAGACGACGCTGCGGAACGTCTCGTCGAGATCTCCGACCCACGGCTCGTCGGCGACGTTCAGGAGCGTCTGGTCGGGATTCAGCCCCTGCAGCTGCGACCCGCTGTTGTACCAGAAGATGTCTCCGACCTCGCCTGTGGCGAGCCGGGTCTTCAGCAGGTTGTCGTACTCGGAACCGGCCCCGCCGCTCGGATCGACCTTGATGGTGATGCCGGGATTCTCGGCTTCGAAGGCATCGACGAGCGACTGAGCGATGTCGATGTTGGTCTGGACTCCGCTGCCCTGCAACCAGGTGAGTTCGACATCGCCACCCTCTCCCCCGCCGCCGCCGTTCGAGCAGCCAGCCAGAGCGATTCCGGCGACAGCGGTCAGGCCGACCGCACTCACCAACTTCTTGCGTCTTGAAATCTGAGACATCCTTACCTCCTTGTAAGCCGTCGACTCGACGGTGCCGTGTGCCCGAATGAAAACTGTTCATCGATGGGGTTTCATCATCGTACGATGCGGCAACGGTCGCGTCAATGAAACGATCCAAAACGGGGCCGATGACCACCCGCTGCATCCAACTTGGTTTCGGCCTCCCGAAAGGCTATGTTTTCGGTGTGCCTAAAAATCACCTCTCACTACTGCCCGCTCTCGTTGCTTCCATCGCATCGATCTCGCTGCTGTGCGGGTGCAGTTCACCCGTGGTCGGTCCCGCCTCGGATGAGCGGCCGGTGGTGCTGACGACGTTCACGGTGCTGGCGGATATCGCCCAGAACGTGGCGGGGGAACATCTGAGGGTGGAGTCGATCACGAAGGTCGGCGCGGAGATCCATGGCTACGAGCCGACGCCGGGCGACGTGCGGACGGCGTCCACTGCCGACCTGATCCTGGACAACGGCCTCAACCTGGAGGTGTGGTTCGGGCAGTTCGTGGACAGCATCGAGGTGCCGCACGTGGTCGTCAGCGAGGGGGTCGAGGTGATGGACATCACCGAGGACGCCTACGCGGGCAAGCCGAACCCGCACGCGTGGATGAGCCCGCTGAACGTGCAGCTGTACGTCGACAACATGGTGTCCGCGTTCTCCGAGTTGGACCCGGAGCATGCGGACGCCTATGAGGCGAACGGCGCCGCCTACAACGCCGAACTCCAAGAGGTGCGCGATGAGCTGACGTCGGAGCTGTCCGCACTGCCGGAGAGCCAGCGGGCGCTGGTGACCTGCGAGGGCGCCTTCTCGTACCTCGCCCGTGATGCCGGGCTCACCGAGCACTACATCTGGCCGGTCAACGCCGAGCAGCAGGCCACCCCGCAGCAGATCGCCTCGGCCATCGAGTTCGTGAAGGCCAACGACGTGCCGGCGGTCTTCTGCGAGTCCACCGTGTCCGACAGGCCGATGCAACAGGTCGTCGAGGCAACCGATGCCGTATTCGGCGGCGTACTGTACGTCGATTCGCTCTCCGAGGCAGACGGGCCGGTGCCGACCTATCTGGACCTGATCCGCTACGACGCGAGAACCATCATCGGCGCGCTCACGGGACGCGCGCCGTGACCGCGGCGATCGAGGTCGAGAGCGTCACCGTCCATTACGGCGAGCTGCTGGCCCTGGATGACGTGACGCTGCGGGTCGAGCGCGGCCGGGTGTGCGGACTGATCGGGATGAACGGATCCGGCAAGTCGACTCTGTTCAAGGCGATCATGGGGATGCTCCGACCCGACAACGGTCGCGTCCTGATCGATGGAGTCGACCCGACCGTGGCGCGCAAGAAGGGGGGAATCAGCTACGTTCCGCAGAGCGAGGACGTGGACTGGGCGTTCCCCGTCTCGGTGCGCGACGTGGTCATGATGGGTCGCTACGGTCACCAGGGTTTCACGCGCCGTCCACGACCGGCAGATCGGCGCGCCGTTGCCGAGGCGCTGGAGAGGGTCGAGCTGACCGACGTCGCCGACCGGCAGATCGGACAGCTCTCCGGCGGGCAGAAGAAGCGGGCATTCGTGGCTCGTGGCATCGCCCAGGGGGCGGAGATCCTGCTGTTGGATGAGCCGTTCGCCGGGGTGGACAAGCGGTCGGAGGTCACCATCGTCCGGCTGCTGCGCGAGCTCGCCGCCGACGGATGCACGGTGCTGGTGTCCACTCACGACCTCCACGCACTCCCCGCCCTGGCCGATGAGGCGATCCTGCTCATGCGCCGGGTGCTGCTGCACGCCGGGGTCGAGCAGGTACTCACCCCCGAGCACCTCGCGATGGCGTTCGGCCTCGACGTCCTCGAGCAGGACGCGGACGCCGCATGAACCCGATCGACTTCCTCCTCGAGCCGCTCGCTTACGAGTTCATGGTGCGCGCGCTCGTCACCACCGTGCTCTCGGCGATCGTCTGCGCGCTGCTGTCGTGCTGGCTCGTCCTCGTCGGCTGGTCGCTCATGGGCGACGCGGTCTCGCATGCGGTCCTGCCCGGAGTCGTGATCGCCTACATCCTCGGCGCGCCCTTCGCGATCGGCGCGCTGGTCTTCGGCCTGCTGGCCGTCGTGCTGATCGGCGCCGTGCGCGGCACCAGCCGCGTCAAAGAGGACGCGGCGATCGGCATCGTCTTCACCAGTCTGTTCGCCCTCGGACTCGTGCTCATCTCCGTCACGCCGTCGCAGACCGACCTCAACCACATCATCTTCGGCAACATCCTCGGCGTCTCCACGGGCGATCTCATCCAGATCGCGGCCCTCAGCGCCGTCGCCTTCGTCGTCCTCGTCCTGAAGCGTCGAGATCTCACCCTCTACGCCTTCGACCCCACGCACGCCCACGCCATCGGCCTGAATCGAAGGATGCTCGGCGCTCTACTGCTCGGCCTGCTCGCCCTGACAGCCGTCGTCGCTCTCCAGGTCGTCGGGGTGATCCTCGTCGTGGCGATGCTCATCATCCCCGGCGCGACGGCCTACCTGCTCACCGACCGATTCGGCCGGATGCTCGTCATCGCTCCCGCGATCTCGGTCGCCTGCTCGATCGTCGGCATCTACCTCAGCTACTGGCTCGACACCGCCTCAGGCGGCATGGTCGTACTCACGCAAGGCGCCGTCTTCACGCTCGTCTATCTCCTCAGCCCCAGCCACGGGCTGCTCGGACGGCACCTCATCCGAGCCCGGAGGCGGCGTGCTGCGCTACGAGCGTGAAAGTCGGCGGTGATTCTCGAATCGAACCAGCCGGAATCAGCTTCTGAACAGGATTTCCACTGCGGAGACGAGGGGATTTGAACCCCTGGTCCCCGTGAGGGGACTCCACCTTAGCAGGGTGGTGCACTCGGCCGGACTATGCGACGTCTCCAGGCATCCGACCCGAAAGCACGGATGCACCTGGCTATCATAACGGGTTCGCGCGAGGTGCACGAACCCGGGCCCCACGGCGACGAAGGGAGGGCGTGGTTCATCGGCCGGTCGAGGCGCGCACCACCAGTTCAGGCTGGAAGCGGACGTGCCGCGCGGCCGCGCGAGGAGAGGCGAGCGCCTCCAGCAACAGTTCGACCGCCGTCGCCCCGATCGCCCGCGCTGGCTGTCGCACCGACGACAGCGGCACCACTGCGGCCTGCGCGAAGTCGATGTCGTCATAGCCGATGATGGCGAGATCTTCCGGCACCCGCACTTCGCCGAGGATCGCCGCCCCCTGCAGCAGACCGACGGCGAGCAGGTCATTCGCGCAGAAGACGGCATCGGGGCGGTCATCGACATCCCGGCGGGCGATGCTCTCCCCGGCATCCCGCCCGTGCAGGACCGTGAGCGCATCGAGCTCGATGACTTCGAGGGTCGCATCGGGAAAGGCCGACAGCGCCCGGCGCGCACCTTCGAGACGGTCTGCCACTTGGCGGATCGCGAGAGGACCGCCGACGTAGGCGATGCGTCGTCGACCGCGTTCCAACAGGTGCGCGACGGCTAGCATCCCCCCTTCGATGTCATCGACGGTGACCGACGGAGCAGCGCCATCGAGGAGTTCGTCGTCGACGAGCACGAGCGGGATTCCGCTGTCGGCGAGGTGGCGCACCGCAGTGCTCTGCAGGTCGGTCGGGGTCAGCAGGACGCCGCTCACCCGCTGCTCACGGAAGAGATCGAGATAAGCGCTCTCTCGAACCGGGGTCTGATCACTGTTGCCCAGCAGCACTGCCATGCCCTCTCTGGCGGCGCGCTCCTCCGCCCCACGGGCAACCTCGGCGAAGAACGGGTTGGCACTGTCGAGCACGATCAGTCCGATGCTTCGACTGCGCCCGGCGCGGAGCTGGCGAGCGGCGTCGTTCCGGACGAATCCGAGCTCCTCGATCACTGCCTGCACCTTCTCGACCGTCGCTCGCGTGACCTTCTCCGGCCGGTTCAGCACGTTGGACACTGTACCCACCGAGACTGAAGCCGCGGCCGCGACGTCTTTCACACTCACCGACATGATCGCCATTCCCCCGGATGCTTCAAGGGATCACGCCGCTTGACGGATCCTGCGCTCCACACTATCGTTTGAAACGATTCATAATGGATCGATTCACACCAGGCAACGGATCGCTCCGCCGCCGCATCAGCCCACGAAGGAGTTGTCGTGACCCGCGTCGCGTTCCAATTGACAGTGCGCCCTGAGCTGGTCGACACCTACATCGCGCGCCACAGCCCGGTCTGGCCCGACATGCTTGCGGAGATCGCTGCGGCGGGCCGCCGCAACTACTCGATCTTCCTCGCCGACAACGGGCGCCTGTTCGGCTACTACGAGACCGACGACGACGAGGCGGCCCGCGCCTACCTCGCCGCATCCCCCGTCGCAGCTCGCTGGGAAGCCTCGATGGCCGAGTTCTTCGTCGGCCTCGAAGGCCGCGCCGATCAGGCGGCCACGCCCCTCACCGAAGTCTTCAACTTGCACGAACAGTTGACGATCTCCACCCGAAACGACCACGAAGGCTCCCCCTCATGAGCATCCTCACCCCCGACCACCTCGCAGCGCTCGAGCAGCAGGCCATCGAGCTCCCCAGCTGGGCATTCGGCAACTCCGGCACCCGCTTCAAGGTCTTCGGAACGCCCGGAACGCCGCGCGATCCGTGGGAGAAGATCGCGGATGCTGCGCAGGTGCACAAGTACACGGCACTCGCCCCGAGCGTGGCGCTGCACATCCCCTGGGACGTGGTGGACTCCTACTCCGACCTGCGGAAGCACGCGGAAGACCTGAGCGTCGAGCTGGGCACCGTCAACTCCAACACCTTCCAGGACGACGACTACAAGTTCGGCGCGCTGACCCACGAAGACGCCGCCATCCGCCAGAAGGCGATCGATCACCACCTCGCCTGCATCGATGTGATGGATGCCACGGGCAGCCGCGACCTGAAGATCTGGCTCGCCGAGGGGTCGAACTATCCCGGCCAGGCCGATCTCCGCGGACGGCAGGACCGTCTGCAGGAGTCTCTCCAGAAGATCTACGCCCGCCTCGGCGACGACCAGCGCCTGGTGCTGGAGTACAAGTTCTTCGAGCCGGCGTTCTACCACACCGACGTTCCCGACTGGGGCACGTCCTACGCCCAGGTGACCGCTCTCGGCGACAAGGCGATGGTCTGCCTCGACACGGGCCACCACGCCCCGGGCACGAACATCGAGTTCATCGTCATGCAGCTGCTGCGCCTCGGCAAGCTCGGTTCGTTCGATTTCAACTCGCGGTTCTACGCCGACGACGACCTGATCGTGGGCGCCGCCGACCCGTTCCAGCTGTTCCGGATCCTGTTCGAGGTCGTCCGCGGCGGTGGACTGAACAACCCCGACGTGGCCTTCATGCTCGACCAGTGCCACAACGTCGAGGACAAGATCCCCGGGCAGATCCGTTCGGTGCTGAACGTGCAGGAGATGACCGCGCGGGCGCTGCTCGTCGACCGCGAGGCGCTGACCGCCGCACAGAAGTCCGGCGACGTGCTCGCCGCGAACGCGACCTTCATGGACGCGTTCTACACCGATGTGCGCCCTGCCCTCGCCGAATGGCGCGAGTCGCGCGGCCTCGCCGGCGACCCGATGGCCGCCTACGCAGCATCCGGATACCAGCAGCAGATCGCCGCCGACCGGGTAGGTGGCGTTCAAGCCGGCTGGGGTGCCTGAGCCGACAAGACCCGTCCGGGTGCGGGAGCCGATCCCCGCACCCGGGCGCTCATCGACAGAACGGATGATGCTGTGACCGACCAGCTGCTCGACGGCCCGCACGGTGCGCTCCGTGTGCGCATCTATGCTCCGGCGAACCCCGCGGGCCCCGGCCTCGTGTGGGCACACGGCGGAGCATTCGCGGCCGGCGAGCTCGAGATGCCCGAAGCCGACTGGGTCGCTCGGAGCTTCGCCGATCGCGGGATCGTCGTGGTGTCGGTGGACTACGCACTCGCGCCCTTCCCCCGCAACTGGGCCGAGGCGTCCGGATCCCCCGAGCGCGAGGGTGTTCACTACCCCGTCGCTTCCGACGAGGTGGAAGCCGCGTTCCGCTGGGCCGTTCAATCGGGCCTCACTCGCGGCCCTTGGTCGATCGGTGGGGCCAGCGCCGGTGGCAACCTCGTAGCCGGCGTGGCCCTGCGGCTGAGCCACGGCTCGGGGCCGTTCCCCGCGCTTGCTGTGCTCGCCTATCCGACGCTGCATGCTGTGCAGGGCGTACCGGATGCCGCGCTGCGAGCCGCTCTCGCCGCTGACCCCGCCGCCGACGTGTTCGGCTCCGATCCCGTGCGCGCGATGTACGAGAACTACCTGGGCGGGCCGGTCGAGGACGGCGACGTCTATGCCGTGCCCGGCACCGCATCCCCCGCTCAGCTCTCTCATTTTCCCGCCACGATCATGATCAACGGCGAAGTCGACGCACTGCGCGTCTCGGGCGAAGCGTTCGGCGCTTCGCTGCGCGACGCCGGTATCGACCTCGACATCTCCACCGAGCCCGGCACCCGCCACGGCCACCTCAACCAGCCAGAACTCGCGGCGGCGACAGCATCGATCGATCGCTTCGCCCGCCGTGTCCTCGCCACGTCTCCCGAGAACAAGGAACAGCAATGACCAACCCCACCGCCGCCGCTCTCATCGAGCGATCGAACCGCCTGGGCGCAGACCCCAAGAACACCAACTACGCCGGTGGCAACACGTCGGCGAAGGGTACGGAGACCGACCCGGTCACGGGGCAGCCGGTCGAGCTGATGTGGGTCAAGGGATCGGGCGGCGATCTGGGAACGCTCGAGGAGCAAGGCCTGGCAGTACTGCGCCTCGACCGCATGCGCGCTCTCGTCGACGTCTACCCTGGCCTCGACCGTGAAGACGAAATGGTCGCCGCATTCGACTACTGCCTGCATGGCAAGGGTGGCGCGGCGCCCTCGATCGACACCGCGATGCACGGACTCGTCGACGCCGCGCACGTCGACCACCTGCACCCCGACTCCGGCATCGCGATCGCAACCGCCGCCGACGGCGAGGAGCTCACGGCGACCATCTTCGGAGACAAGGTCGTCTGGGTTCCTTGGCGCCGCCCCGGCTTCCAGCTCGGACTCGACATCGCCGCGATCAAGGCGAAGAACCCGCAAGCGATCGGCACGATCCTCGGCGGCCACGGCATCACCGCCTGGGGCGACACGTCGGAGAAGGCGGAGTCCAACTCGCTCTGGATCATCGACACCGCCGCCGCCTACATCGCAGCGAACGGCAAGGTCGACCCGTTCGGTGGCGTACGCACCGGTTTCGAAGCGCTCCCCGTGGACGAACGCCGCGAGCGCGCCGCCGCCCTCGCCTGCACCATCCGCGGCATCGCCTCGACCGACAAGCCGATGGTCGGACACTTCACCGATTCCGACGTCGTCCTCGACTTCCTCGCCTCGGATCGTGCCCCCGAACTCGCAGGTCTCGGCACCAGCTGCCCCGACCACTTCCTGCGCACGAAGGTCAAGCCGCTCATCCTCGACCTGCCCATCACGGCATCCGTCGACGAGCAGATCGCCCGCCTTCACGAGCTGCACGCCGAGTACCGCGCCGACTACCAGGCCTACTACGACGCGCACGCGACGGCGGAGTCGCCGGCGATCCGGGGCGCCGACCCGCTCATCGTGCTTATCCCCGGTGTCGGGATGTTCTCCTACGGCGCGAACAAGCAGACCGCGCGCGTCGCCGGCGAGTTCTACGTCAACGCCATCAACGTGATGCGCGGCGCGGAAGCGCTGTCGACGTACTCCCCCATCTCGGACGCCGAGAAGTTCGCCATCGAGTACTGGTCGTTGGAGGAGGCGAAGCTGCAGCGGATGCCGAAGCCGAAGTCCCACCAGGGACGGATCGCGTTCGTCACCGGCGCAGCATCCGGCATCGGCAAGGCCATCGCAACCCGCCTCGCCGCCGAGGGCGCGTGCGTCGTGATCGCCGACCTCGACCTCGAGAAGGCGCAGGCCGCGGCTGCGGAGCTCGGGAACACCGACGTCGCGATCGGCGTCGCCGCGAACGTGGCGGATGCCGGGGCCATCCAGGCCGCCCTCGACGCGACGGTGCTCGCTTTCGGCGGCGTCGACCTCGTCGTCAACAACGCGGGGCTCTCGCTCTCGAAGCCGCTGCTCGAGACCACCGAGAAGGATTGGGATCTGCAGCACGATGTGATGGCCAAGGGGTCGTTCCTGGTCTCGAAGGCGGCGGCCCGCGCCCTCATCGACCAGAAGCTCGGCGGCGACATCATCTACATCTCGTCGAAGAACTCCGTTTTCGCCGGCCCCAACAACATCGCGTACTCGGCGACCAAGGCCGACCAGGCGCACCAGGTGCGGCTCCTCGCTGTCGAGCTCGGCGAGTACGGCGTCCGGGTCAACGGCATCAACCCCGACGGCGTCGTCCGCGGCTCCGGGATCTTCGCCTCCGGGTGGGGCGCCAATCGCGCGGCCACCTACGGCGTCGCGGAAGAGGACCTCGGTCAGTTCTACGCGAACCGCACGATCCTCAAGCGCGAGGTCGTCCCGGAGAACGTCGCGGATGCGGTGTACGTGCTGACCGGTCCCGAGCTGACCCGCACGACGGGCCTTCACATCCCCGTCGACTCGGGCGTCGCCGCCGCGTTCCTCCGATGACTTCGTCCCTCCTCCCCTCCCGTCGACCCGCCCCCTTCTGTGCGAGCCGCCCCTCTGTGAGCAGTCAATTTGGGGGCGGCTCGCACGCAACGGGGCGGCTCGACGCAGGGAGAAGGCCCGCATGACCGTCCGGGCCGTCGCGGCGGTCGACCTCGGCGCGACCAGCGGGCGGGTCGTGATCGGGCGGGTCGGCGAGGGCGTGCTCGAACTCGAACTCGTCTCGCGGTTCCCGAACGGGCCGGTCGAGCGTGAGGACGGCCTGCACTGGGATTTCGCGGCGCTGTACGAGCACGTGCTCGAGGGGCTCACCGAGGCAGTGCGCCGCGAACCGGCGATCGAGAGCATCGGCATAGATTCGTGGGCGGTCGACTACGGGCTGCTCGCGGGCGACGACCTGCTGGCCGAGCCGTTCCACTACCGCGACGCGCGCACGGCCCGCGGGGTCGAAGAGGTGCACGCGCTCCTCCCGTCCGCGGACCTGTACCGACGCAACGGCCTGCAGTTCCTGCCGTTCAACACGCTCTACCAGTACCGGGTCGACGAGCGGATCACGGATGCCGACAGCGCACTCCTCATCCCCGACCTGCTCGCGTTCCTCCTCACCGGTGCGCGGGTTGCCGAACGGACGAACGCCTCGACGACCGGGCTCCTCGGCGTAGAGACCGGCGAGTGGGACGCAGATCTCGCCGCCCGCCTTCACATCCCGGCGGCTCTGCTCCCGCCGCTCATCGACCCCGGCACGACGATCGGCACCCTGCGTCCCGAACTCGCCGCCCGGATCGGCAAGCACCTGCCCGTCATCGCGGTCGGCTCGCACGACACCGCCTCGGCCGTCGTGGCCGTGCCGATGGTCGCAGGGTCGGCCGCCTACATCTCCTGCGGCACCTGGGGACTCGTCGGCGTCGAGCTGACCGAGCCGGTGCTGACGGATGCCGCGCGCGAGGCGAACTTCACGCACGAGCTCGGCGTGGACGGCCGCTACCGGTTCCTGCACAACGTCACCGGTCTGTGGCTGCTCAGCGAGACCGTGCGGGCGTGGGAGGCCGAGGATGGCGTGAGCCTCGATCTGTCCGAGCTTCTCGCCGCCGCATCCGCTGTCACGAGCGACAGCCCGCTCTTCGACGCGAACGACCCCTCGCTCAGCGCGCCCGGAGACATGCCCACGCGCATCGCCGCGCTTCTCCGTGGCGATGCGCCCTCGTCGAGAGCCGCCTTCGCCCGCACGATCGTCGAGTCGATCGCCGCGGCGTTCGCGAAAGCCGTGCAGACGGCATCCGATCTCTCCGGGCGCACGCTCGACGTCGTCCATCTCGTCGGAGGCGGCTCGCTCAACCGCCTGCTCTGCCAGGCGACCGCCGTTCGCACCGGTCTGCCGGTGCTCGCCGGCCCGGTCGAGGCGACGGCTCTCGGCAACGTGCTCGTGCAGGCCCGCGCGCTCGGCGCCGCTCCCGCGACCCTCGAGGGCCTGCGCGCTCTGGTCGCGGCGACCCATCCGCCGGAGCGCTTCGAGCCGCGGGCCTGACCCGGGTCTATCCCTTCACCGCTCCCCCGAGCCCCGCCGACCGCAGGAACACCGATGTCCACGGCTGGCACCGAAGAGGGCAAAGGAGAGCCGGGGGCGGCAACTCCACCCCCGGCTCTGTTCGTTTTAGAACGGAGTGTTCGAGATCTGATATCCCGGAGAGCAAGCCAGGTTGATGCTGTTCTTGTGTCGCATGTTGCTGAGCGTGTTCGGCCCGTAGATGCCGTCAGCCGTCAGGCCGAGCGATGCCTGCACCTGGATGAGCGCCGTACGCGTCGCGGGCCCGAAATCACCATCCACGGTGATGCTCTTGCCATGGCACGAGTTCAACGAGTTCTGCAACGTCGACACTGCGCCGCTTCTGTTTCCCGAACGAAGAGTGCAGCTCTTGGACCCCCCGTAGGTGGGGACGCGAGCGGACTCATTCGCATTGGTCGTGAGCGCGAACGCCCTGCTCCCGTTGCAGTCCGCAGCCTTGACGATGGCTGCAGGCTTGACCTCTGCGGCAGAGGCGGGGGCGGCGAGCGCGATGCTCCCGGCGACGAGGGCCGCAGCCATGATGATCGTGGCCGCTGCCTTCTTGAGAACACTCATTCGATCTCCAATCAGTGGGTTGTGGCTACAACCTAGCGAGAGGGTTCCACCGTCGTCTGTAGACCATTTGGGGGACACGGTGCCTCGACCGATCGCACGAGGACGAAGGGACGGCGACCACAAGGAGGTCGAGCGTCCTAGTCCGCGATCCTGCCGTTCGAGCAGGTCTGCTGTGCAGCGGAGTTGCCCTTGATCGTGTTCGGGAGAGCCACGACATTCTCGGGCGGCGCTGTCGGGTCGGGCGTCGCCGTCGCCCCGTCGGTCGGGACTTCTCCCTCGACCACCACGCCATCGGTGCTCGTGTTCTCGTGAGTGATCTGGAGCTGCGCGTTCGCCTCGATCGCAGCCCAGAGCTCTTCGGCGGCACCGTAGTTGGGAACGACCTTGTTCCGGTCGTCGGGGTCGCCGTTGGTGGGGTACTGCACGAAGACGATGTCCTCGAACGGCACCGACTTCACGGCGAGGGCGATCTGCACGATCTTCATCGGGTCGGCGAGCGACGTGCTCGTCTCCAGGTTCTGCAGCCCGGTGTTGGCGAGCTTGAGCATCACGGGAACGTTGCCGAGCACCGAGCCGCTGATCATCTTGCGGGCCAGGCTCGACATGTACTGCTGCTGGTTGCCGATGCGCCCGAGGTCGCTGCCGTCTCCGACTCCGTACCGAGTGCGGAGGAACTGCAACGCCTGGATTCCCTCCACCGTATGCGTGCCGGCGGTCATGTTCAGGCCGGTGTTGCGGTCCTTGATCGGGCTCGCCAGGCAGACGTCCACGCCGCCGATGGCGTTCGTGATCTCGATCACACCACCGAAGGTGACGGATGCCGCGAACTGCACGTCCTGCCCGGTGAGCTCGGAGATGGTCTTCGCGACACAGCTCAGCCCCGCGTCGGAGTACGCCACGTTCAGCGGCTGCTTACTCATTCCGGAATGAACGTTGCCGTTCTTGTCCGTGCACTCCGGAATGGGGATCATGAGGTCACGCGGGAAACTCACGACGGTGATGCGGCGCGGGTCCTTCGAGACGTGCACCAGCAGGTTCACGTCATTGAGCGTGCCCTCGGAGTCGCCACCCGTGCAGCGGTCACCGAAGTACTGTTTGTAGTCGTCCTCGCATGTGTCGACGCCGGTGAGGACGAGGTTGAAGCCGTCCTTGTATTCGCCGATGTCCGGCGGCACGGGCGCATCCCCCTCGAGGTCGACCGCATTGGCCGAGACCGTGCTGGAGAAGTCGTACAGGATGTAGCCGCCGACGCCCAGCCCGCTGACGAGGACTACGGCCAGACCGATCGCGAGAAACTTCAGCAGCTGGCCGACAGGACCGGGCGTGTGCAGCTGACCGTGCCGCGCGATGGTACGGCGGCGTCGCGTCTTCTCGCTCACTCGTGGCCTTTCGGAATCAGCACCGGTGCGGGGTCACCGTGCTCAAAATGCGGAGGGTGTGGGATTCGAACCCACGAGACATCTCTGCCCACTGGTTTTCAAGACCAGCTCCATCGGCCGCTCGGACAACCCTCCCGACAGATGCATCTGCCGACAACGCGTGAGTCTAGCCGAGTTCTATTCTCCCGCGCTGACCTGGGCGGGCGCTGGAAGCGTGTTCAGCGCCGTCGCGAGGCCGCCGTCCTCGACATCGGCAGTGATCTCGGACGCCGCATCCTTCACCACATCGGGCGCCTGTCCCATCGCCACCGCACGGCCACCGAGCGAGCGCGCCCAGCCGAACATCCCGATGTCGTTGCGGCCGTCTCCTGCGACGAAGACCCGGTCTGCGCCGAGCCCCAGCTCGGCGCGCACCTGTTCCAGCGCGGTGCCCTTGTCGACGCCCTGGGGTGCGATGTCGAGCCAGGCCGTCCAGCCGATGGCGTACGACACCTCATTGAGACCGGCATCCGCCACCAGTCGGTGGAAGTCCTCCTCGTCGTGGCCCGGCGAGACGACGACGATGCGCGAGACCGGCTCCGCTCCGAGTTCGTCGAAGTCGACCTGGCGACCGCCGTCGAGGGTCCAGTCATCGAGCTGCTGAGTGAACAGGCGCTGACCGGAGGCGAGCTCGACCATGTAGCGGGCGTCCGGCAGCCGATCCTGCAGCAACGCGAGCACGGGCCGTGGGTCGAAGGTCTCGACGTTCCAGCGCTCCCACTCGTCGCCAGCGCGGCGCATCGTGACGGCCCCGTTGGAGCACACGACGTAGTCCGCCGTCATGCCCAGTTCTTCGACGTAGCGTCGTGTCGCCATCCAGCTGCGGCCGGTGGCGATCGTCACGACGTGCCCGGCATCGCGGACGCGGGCGACCGCCTCGGGCACACCGGGGCTCATCGTCTCGTCCTGCAGCAGGATGGTGCCGTCGACATCGAGGCCGACGAGCCAGGTGCCGCTCATCACGCCTCCTGCGCGTCGGTGGATGCCGGCGTCCAGCCGAGGGGACGGATCACGTCGAGGCCGCCGAGATAGGGGCGCAGCACCTCGGGGACGCGCACCGAGCCGTCTGCCTGCTGGTGCGTCTCGAGCAGCGCGACGATCCAGCGCGTGGTGGCGAGCGTGCCGTTCAGCGTCGCGACGTGCTGCGTCTTGGCCGCGCCCTCGTCGCTGGCCGGCCGGTGCCGCACGTCCAGGCGGCGCGCCTGGAACGTCGTGCAGTTCGAGGTGGAGGTGAGCTCGCGGAAAGCACCCTGAGTGGGCACCCAGGCCTCGATGTCGTACTTGCGGGCAGCGCTCGATCCGAGGTCGCCGGCCGCCACATCGATCACCCGGTACGCGAGGCCGAGAGAGGTCAGCATCTCCTCCTGCAGGGCGACCAGACGCAGGTGCTCGGCCTCGGCATCCTCGGCGTTCGTGTAGACGAACATCTCGAGCTTGTTGAACTGGTGCACGCGGATGATCCCGCGGGTGTCCTTGCCGTGAGAGCCCGCCTCGCGGCGGTAGCAGGTCGACCACCCGGCGTACCGCAGCGCCCCGGCCGTCAGGTCGACGATCTCGTCCTTGTGATAGCCGGCGAGCGCGACCTCGCTGGTGCCGACGAGGTACAGGTCGTCGTTGTCGAGGTGATAGACCTCGTCGGCGTGCTCGCCGAGGAAGCCTGTCCCCTGCATGATCTCCGGGCGCACCAGCGTCGGCGTGATCAGCGGCACGAAGTCGTTCTGCAGCGCCTTGTCGAGCGCCAGGTTCATCAGGGCGATCTCGAGACGGGCGCCGATGCCGCGGAGGAAGTAGAACCGCGCCCCCGACACCTTCGCGCCGCGCTCCATGTCGATCGCGCCGAGGAGCTCGCCGAGCTCGAGGTGATCACGGGGCTCGAAGTCGAAGGCGGGGACCTCGCCGACACGGCGCAACTCCACGAAGTCGGCCTCGCCACCGGCCGGAACACCGTCGATCACGACGTTCTCGATCCGGGCGAGCGCGAGGGATGCCGCATCCGCCGCATCGTTCGCGGCCTGTTGCGCCAGCTTGACCCGCTCGGAGAGGTCTTTGGCCTGCGCGACGAGCGCTGCCTTCTCCTCCTTCGGAGCCTTCGCGACCTGCTTGCCGAAGACGTTCTGCTCGGCCCGCAGCTCCTCGAACGCGGCGAGCGCCGCACGACGCGATCGGTCGGCCTCGAGTGCGTCGTCGACGGTGCTCGCGGCGTTCCCGCGGGCAACCTGTGAACGGCGGACGATCTCCGGATTGTCGCGGAGGAGTGCGAGGTCGATCATGCCTCAAGTCTAGGCCGGGGAAGGAGACCGGCCGGAGCCGGGCTTAGAGTAGCGCCATGACCTCGCCTGCGCCCGTCCGACGACAGGCGGCGCTCGTCTACAACCCGATCAAGGTCGACGAGAAGCGACTGCGTGCGTCCGTGCGCGATCTCTCCCGAGAGGCCGGATGGGAGCATCCGGCCTTCTATCCGACGACGGTGGAGGATGCCGGGCAGCTGGCGACGGCGCAAGCCCTCGCCCGCGGAGTGGCTGTGGTGCTCGTGGCCGGCGGCGACGGGACGGTGCGCGCGGTGTCGGAGGCGATCGCGAACACCGGGGTCCCCTTGGCCATCCTGCCCAGCGGCACCGGCAACCTGCTCGCCCGCAACCTGGGCCTCCCGCTGGGCGACCCCGCGGAGATGATCCGTGCCGCGCTCGGCGACTTCCGCTTCCCGATCGACATCGGCTGGGCGCGGCTGATCCGAGCCGATGGCGCCGAGTCGGAGCATGCCTTCGTGGTGCTCGCCGGCATCGGCCTCGACGCCGACATGATCGCCAACACCCGCTCCGATCTCAAACGTTCCGTCGGATGGATCGCCTACGTCGACGGAGCCGCCCGCTCGCTCCCTCGAGCCCGTCCGTTCCGCGCGGTGTACCAGATCGACGAGGGGCGCCTGCACTCGACGAAGGTGCACAGCATCCTGTTCGCGAACTGCGGCACCCTGCCGGGCGGCATCTCTCTGATTCCCGACGCTTCGATCACCGACGCGATCCTCGACGTCGCCGTCATCCAGCCGACCGGAGTACTCGGCTGGCTCGGAGTGTGGCGGAAGATCTGGTGGGACAACTCGGTGCTGCGGAGGTTCCGTGCGGGGCGCCGCGTGCTCGAGCGCCGCGGCAAGGATGCCTCCGTGCACTACTTCCGCGGAGTCGCCGCCGAAGTCGCAGCGCCAGGACCGACACCGATCGAGCTCGACGGCGACGAGTTCGGCGAGGCCGTGCGCCTCACCTGCCGGGCTGATCCCGGTGCGCTCCTGCTGGCGTTGCCCGCAGGACACCCGGTGTCGATGCTCTGAGCGTCCGAGTCGGCGGTCAGCCGATGCGGATCGTTCCGTCGAGCCCGTCTCCGACGAGCGTCAGGGTGAAGGGTGCGTCGTCGTCCACGGTGTCCTCGCCGAAGCTGAGGATCGTCCCGCGCGGCCCCATGTCCATGGTGCAGATCTGGTCGTCGTCGGTCACGAACGTCGCGGTGCCGGCATTGCCCGAGCCTTCGAGCGATTCGACGACCGGCACGCAGGAGGACGAGCCCCAGGTCAAGAGCACGAGGCCGCCGTCGTCGAACCACCCGGCGGTCGACATACCGGTCTCGAGTCCGGACTCACCGGTCGCCGGCGGGTCGCCGTCGATGTCGACGTCATCGGTCAGGTCGCCATAGGTCACCTGCAGCGTGATGTCCGTCTTCGGATCGACGCCGTCCGGGAGGGCTCCGAGGCTGGCACGCGGGACGAGATCCTTGGTGCACGCAGCGTCGCCTGGAACGTCGACGAGGGTGACGGTCACCGTCTGTCCGTCCGCGGAGACCTCCTCGACCTGCGGCACGCACGTCGACGAGCCAGTCGTGATGACGGCGAACATGCGGCCGCTGTCCAGCAGCACGCCCTCGACGTCGTTCATGTCATCGACGTTCTCCGGACCGGGCGTCGACGAGCTGGTCGGAGTGCCGGCGCCGGGCGCCGCGGTGCATCCCGCGAGCAGCACGACAGCGGTGAACGCGGAGAGGACGGCGGCGTAGCGCGTGCGGAAAGTCATGCTCACAGGGTACCCGGCGTGCCGAACGGAGTCACTCCGGGTGATTACCGAAGATGGACGGCTACTGCAATGCCGAGGTAAGCCGGGCGAGGTTGTCGAGCACGGTGGACCGCAGCGGCTGCTGCATCCACTCCTCCAGGGTCAGCTCGCGGCTGAGCGAGCGATACTCGTCCTCCACTGCGCGCATCTCGGAGACGAACTCCTCGCCGCGGACGAGCATCGAGACCTCGAGGTTCAGACCGAAGGAGCGCATGTCCATGTTGCTCGAGCCGATGACCGCGACCTCGTCGTCGACCGTGAGCGTCTTGGTGTGCAGGATGTACGGCTTTCGATACATCCAGATGCGCACCCCGGCCTTCAGCAGCACCTCGTAGTAGCTGCGCTGGGCGTGGTAGACCATGGCCTGGTCGCCCTCTTCGGAGACGAACAGCTCGACGTGCACGCCACGGTCGACGGCCGCGGTGACAGCGAGCAGCAGAGCCTCGTCGGGCACGAAGTACGGGCTGACGATCATGATCTTGTGCTTGGCCGCGTACAGGAGCCCCAGGAAGAGCCGCAGGTTGTTCTCGACCTCGAAGCCCGGGCCCGATGGCACCACCTGGCAATCCAGGTCGCCGGAGCCGATGTCGGCGTGCGAGATGTCGATCTCCTCGAGCACCACATCGGTCTCGCTGTACCAGTCGCTGAGGAAGATCGCGTTGACGCTGAGCACCACCGGACCGTCGATGCGCACCATCAGGTCGACCCAGTGCAGACCGCGTTTGATGTTGCGTCGCAGGTTGTAGGTGGAGTCGGTGACGTTCTGCGAGCCGAGGAAGGCGATCTTGCCGTCGACGACGAGGAGCTTGCGGTGGTTGCGCAGGTCGGGTCGCTGCATCCGCCCCTTCAACGGCTGAACGGGCAGCATCAAGTGCCAGTCGGCGCCCATCGCGTTGAGGCGCTTGATGGTCTGGCGGTAGCGGGGCTTACCTCGGTTGGCCCAGTGGTCCAGAAGCACGCGCACTTCGACGCCACGAGCGGCGACCTCCTCCATGGCACGGAAGAAGTCGTCGGTCGCCGCATCCGACTGCAGGATGTAGAACTCGACGTGGACGTAGTCCTTCGCCTCGCGGATGGCCGCCGCCATCGCATCCAGCGACTCCTGATAGTCGGAGATGAGGTGTGCACCGTTGTCGCCGGAGAGCGGCAGCGCGCCCAGACGCTGGTTCATCTCCACGATCGGACCGAACCAGCTCGGTGCGTGCGGACGCAGGGTGCCGAAGTGGAGGTGCTCGCTCGTCTGCGCGATGTACTCGTTGATCTGATCCTGCTTGCGACGCCGCGCGCGCGGGAGTCGTGGGTTGCCGATCAGGAGGAACAGGAAGACGCCGACGAACGGGATGAAGAAGACGGCGAGGAGCCAGGCCATCGCGGCGGTGGGTCGGCGGTTTCGCGGGATCACGATGATCGCGGTGACACGGATGACCAGGTCGAGGGCCAGCAGGAAGGCGGCGATCCACCATCCCCAGGTCTCCGGCGTCATCGTTGCCCCTCACTTCGGCGGAGTCCGCCGCCCGTCGGCGCCGTCGCCCGCGCGTTTGCTACACAGTAGCCGATGGCGCGGACGTCGCTCAGGCGCGAGGAGGGAGGCCGCGCGCCGCGCGCTCCTCGGCCTCGATCTGCGCGTGCACCTTGCGCTCGGTGCGATCGAACCGGAGGATGCCGCGGAGCACGAAGACGAAGACGATGCTCACGCCGATGGTCGGCAGGATCGACCATGCCGCCGCGAGCCAGAAGTTCTCCATCCCTCCATCGTACGCGAGCCACTCCTCGTCCACATTCGTGACCTTCGGACGAGTGTCTCCACAAGGTGCCGTTTCGGCGCGCTGCCGCCTCCGACTCGATCACACTCTCGGAATGACAACACTGCTCCGAGCTTCCGATTCCGCTGGTTTCCTCAGCATCGTCCCATCCCTCGCCGGCTTCACTCCGCGAGACAGCATCGTGCTGCTGCCGTTCCACGGTTCACGCACCTATGGCGCGATGCGCCTCGACCTCCCGCGAGACGACGTGTCCCTCGAGGACTTCGCCGACGCCGCGGTGGGGCTGGCCGCGCGCGTCGATGGCACGGACGCCGTCGCCGTCGTCGTCTACACGGACGACGCGGCCCACCCCACGCGCGACGGGTTCGTGCTCCCGTTCGCGGTGGCGGTCGACGAGCTCCTCGGCTGCGCCGAGGACGCGGGCCTCCGAGTGGTCGACGCCCTGTGCGTGATGCCCGACGGGTGGTCGAGCTACCTCGACGACGACCCCGTCGTCGAGCCTCTCGACCAGATCGGGCCCGCACCCGAGGTCGAGTCCATCGGCGACGTGTCGGGCGATCAGCTCACGGGGGCGGAACTTCCGTCCGTCGATCTCGCCGAGAAAGAGCGGGTCGGGCGCGCGCTCCGCGACCTCGACGACCTGCTCGCCTGCAAGGAACGCGGGCCTCTGACCGGCACAGAGAATCCGCTGGTCATCGCGGCAGCGGTCATGCTGGAGGACATCCCCGCGTTCCTCGAATCAGTGCTGAAGACGCCCGACGATCTGCCGCCGTTCGCGGTAGCGGCGTTGCTCTGGTGCCTGAACCGCCCGCTGCTGCGCGACGTCGCGATCGCGCAGTGGGCGACCGATCTCGCCGGCGGAATCCGCACTCTCGATGCACAGCTCAACTTCTCGGAGAACGGCCGGATGGTGCCGGACGATCTCGGTGAGGTGTTCCTCGGGCGCGGTGCGAGCCCCGACCCCGACCGACTCCGTCTCGCGCTCTCCGTCGTCCGCACCGCCGCTGCGCGGGCTCCTCGCTCCCGCAGACCGGCACCGCTCACCGCAGCCGCCTGGCTGTCCTGGGCGCTCGGTCGCTCGACGCATGCCGGCCACTATCTCGATCTCGTGCGCGCGATCGATCCGGAGTACGGTCTCGCCGCGTTGCTCGGC
The DNA here is from genome assembly GCF_051294855.1 of Microbacterium sp. PMB16. Lineage (GTDB taxonomy): Bacteria > Actinomycetota > Actinomycetes > Actinomycetales > Microbacteriaceae > Microbacterium. The sequence goes on along the minus strand of NZ_CP145908.1, from coordinate 1,998,632 downwards.
ACCATGATCGGCGGTGCGATGCTGCCCGAGTGGGCGTTCCGACGCGGACCGATCGGATGACCGCCGCGTCGGCGAGCGCGTTACTTGACCAACGGGAAGAGGATCGTCTCGCGGATGCCGAGACCGGTGATCGCCATGAGCAGGCGGTCGATCCCCATCCCCATGCCGCCGGACGGCGGCATCCCGTGCTCGAGAGCACGCAGGAACTCCTCGTCGACCGGCATGGCCTCCACATCGCCCCGCGCTGCGAGCTTCGCCTGCTCGACGAAGCGCTCGCGCTGGATGACCGGATCGACGAGCTCCGAGTAGCCGGTCGCCAGTTCGAACCCACGGATGTACAGGTCCCACTTCTCCACGACGCCCGCGATCGACCGGTGCTCGCGCACCAGAGGCGACGTGTCGACCGGGAAGTCCATCACGAAGGTCGGCCGCACGAGGTCGCCCTTCACGAAGTGCTCCCACAGCTCCTCGATGAGCTTGCCGTGGGTCGCCTGCGGCGGGAGGTCGACGCCGTTGGCCTCCGCGAATGCGATCAGGTCATCCACCGCATCCTGCGGCGTGAACGAACGACCCGCTGCCGTCGAGAGCGAGTCGTACATCGAGATGCGGTCCCACTCGCCACCGAGGTCGTAGTCGGTACCATCTGCCCAGGTCACGGTCGTCGAACCGGACACGGCGACTGCGGCCTGCTGCACGAGCTCCTGGGTGAGCGCCGCCATCTGGTTGTAGTCGCCGTAGGCCTGGTAGGCCTCGAGCATCGCGAACTCCGGGCTGTGCGTCGAGTCGGCGCCCTCGTTGCGGAAGTTGCGGTTGATCTCGAAGACGCGCTCGATGCCACCGACGACGGCGCGCTTCAGGTAGAGCTCCGGTGCGATCCGCAGGTACAGCTCGGTGTCGAAGGCGTTGGAGTGCGTGACGAACGGGCGAGCGGATGCTCCGCCGTGCTGCACCTGCAGCATCGGGGTCTCCACCTCGAGGTAGTCGTGGCTGGTGAAGGTCGTGCGCAGGCTCGCGTTCACGGCAGCCCGGGCCCGGACGGTGGTGCGGGCCTGCTCGCGGACGATGAGATCGAGGTAGCGGCTGCGGACGCGTCCTTCCTCGCTCAGCTCGGAGTAGGCGTTGGGGAGCGGGAGGATCGCCTTGGATGCGATCTCCCAGCCGTCGGCCATGATCGACAGCTCACCGCGTCGGCTGGAGATGACCTCTCCGTGCACGAACACGTGATCGCCGAGGTCGACGTATTCCTTCCAGTCCGCCAAGGACTCCTCTCCCACGTTCGCGAGGGAGATCATCGCCTGGATGCGCGAGCCATCTCCGGCCTGCAGCGTCGCGAAGCAGAGCTTGCCGGTGTTGCGGCTGAAGACGACGCGGCCGGCGACGCCGACCACGAGACCGGTCTCGGCCCCCGCCTCGAGCTCGCCGTACTCGGCACGCAGTGCGGGAATGGCGTGCGTGACCGGAACAGCGACCGGGAACGCTCCACCGGCAGCATCCGCGCGCTTCGCGATCAGCCGCTCGCGCTTGGCAAGACGCACGGCCTTCTGCTCGTGGACGTCTTCTTCGGTCGAGGGGTCGGCCGAAGCCGATTCGGGCGCGGCGGACGCGTCAGTCATGTGCGGGGCTCCTTGAAGTCCTTCCCAGTTTACCGAGGCGGAATGCCGAGACTGCGGCGCGGCCTGGGTAGCCTCGAAGAATGGCCGCCACACGGATCATCCGCGCGTTCGCAGCACTCACCCTCGGTCTCGCCGTGGTCGCCGCACCGGCTGCGGCATCCGCGGCGGTCTCAGGCTCCGATCGGGCCTCCACCTCGGCCTCCGCCTCCGCGCCCCCGGCGCACAGCCAGGCGGCAAAGCCCGCCGACGTGGACGACTTCTCCTACGCCTCGTGGGACGCCCGGTATGAGGTCGGACTCGACGATGAGGGGCGCGCGCGGATGCGCGTCACCGAGACCGTCGTCGCGCGCTTCCCCGAGTACGACCAGAACCGCGGCATCGTCCGGGGGCTGCCGACGTCCTACGAGGGCGCGGGTATCGATACCCGTGTGCTCTCGGTGAAGGACGACGCGGGGACTGACGTGCCGTTCGAGACGGAAGAGGACGACGGTCTGCTCTTCGTGCTCACCGGCGATGACGACTTTGTGCAGGGCCTCGCGACGTACGTGATCGAGTACGAGATGCGCGATGTGATCCTGGCGGCAGGCGCGTCGAGGGGCTCAGGGGACCAGCGGGGAGGGAATCCGGCGGTGGACGAGTTCTACTGGGACCTCCTCCCCCTCGACAGCACGCAGGCCATCGAGCGGTTCCGTGCCGACATCGTGTTCGACGCGACGATGGCCGACCGACTCGCCGGGTCGACCAGCTGCTACGCCGGCGTCTCGGGTTCGACCGAGAAATGTGAGATCGACGGGCCGACGATCGACGGCGATGTCGCGACGTTCCGGGTCGAATCCGGAGCGCGCGCGGCCGGCGACGGGGTCACCGTGGCGATCGGGTTCGAGCCCGGCACGGCGACGCAGCCATCGGCACGTACGCCGAATCCTGTGACCGACACGGTCCCGCTGGTCGCCGCCATCGGTGCCGGGGCGCTGTCCGTCGGCGCCTGGGCATCGGTGGGGGCCTTCAAGCGCCGCCGTCGCACCGCGACCGGAGTCGTCGTCGCCCAGTACGACGTCCCCGACTCGATGCCGCCGCTGCTCGCCGCCGCCCTGATACCCGGCGCGAAGGACGTGATCCCCGCGGAGATCGTGCACCTCGCCGTCCGCGGCACGCTCCGCATCGAGGAGGGCGGGTCTCCGGAGCATCCGCGTCTGCGACGCATCGCCGGATCGCGCATCCCCGATCAGCTCGACGTCGAGGCACTCGACGCGCTGTTCCTGAAGGCCAATGCCGGGGGCGTCGTCGACGTACCCGCCTCCAGCGAGGCCTTCGCCGGACGGATGAGCGCACTGTTGCAGAGCGGGAAGAACACGGCGGAATCGCGTGGCCTCACCACCACAGCTCGGAGCCGCGGCGCTGCCATCGTGCAGTGGTGCGCCATCGCGGTCGTGATCCTCGGGCTGGGAATCTCCCTCATGGGGGTGATCAGCGGACGAATCTCCGCGGTCCCGGCCCTCGTCGCCGTCTCATTCGGGGTCGTCCTCGTGCTCATCGCGAGCTTCTACTCGTTCTCGAAGCACACCGTCCTCACCGCCGAGGGCGCGCGTGGGTTCGAGCACCTGCAAGGTGTGGAGGAGTTCATCCGTGTGGCGGAGGCCGACCGCCTCCGCATGCTCCAGTCGTACAGCGGGGCGGAGCGCTACCCCGACGGCTCCGCCGACGTGATCCATGTGTACGAGCGCCTCCTCCCCTACGCGATGCTGTTCGGCATGGAGAAGGAGTGGGGCGATGTGCTCGAGCGCGCGTACTCTGCCGCGCAACACGGTCCCTCCTGGATCGGAGACCCCACGACCCCCTACCTCGGCGTCTACCTCGCGTCCTTCACGTCCTCCTCGCACGCGGCTGCGACGTATTCGTCGCCGTCCGCGGCAACGTCGTCGAGCTCGGGAGGTTCGTTCGGTGGCGGATTCTCCGGTGGTGGAGGAGGAGGCGGGTTCTCCGGCGGACGCTGAGCGCCGCCCCGCCGTCAGATCAGCGGCGGGAGATCCGATGCTTCGCGCAGCGCGCGCTCGACGGTCGACTGCACGAGCGCCGAGAGGAAACCACCGGGGTTCTCCACTCCGATCTCACGCAGCCGTGCCGTGGACTGCCCGATGATCGACCGCGAGAACTCGGTGGCGCTCTGGATGGCGTCGGCATAGGCGGCGCGGTCCTCCTCGGCGATCACGATGGGCTCGCAGCCCATCTCGACCGCGAGCGCCTGCGCGATCGGCAGCACCGCGGCCGGCGCCGTCACGGCGGCGAATCCCGCCTGCAGCTGCCGCAGATCGATCGACGTGCCGGTGAACGTGATCGCGGGATGCACGGCCAGCGGAATGGCTCCCCGCTCGGCAGCAGGAGTCAGCACATCGATGCCGTAGGACGCGTCCGTGTGCAGCACCAGCTGCCCGACCTGCCAGCCCCCCACCTCCGCGATGCCCGCGACCAACGACGGCAACTGATCCGTCGGAACCGCAAGGATGACGAGCTCGGCACGGCGCACGACCTCCAGCGCATCCAGCACCGGCACGTCCGGCAGCACGGCGGATGCGCGTTCGTCGTCGGACCCGCTCGTGATGCCGACGACGGCGTGACCGGCGCCACCGAGCGCCGCACCGATCACCGGTCCGACGCGTCCGGCGCCGATGATGCCGACGCCGAGACGTCCATCGCGCACCACGTCGTCAGTCGCCCGTCGTCGCGGGCGGAGCAGGAGGAGGCGCGACCGGCGGCGCAGGCGGCGGCGCAACCGGAGGAGCAGGCGGCGGCGCAGGCGGAGCGACCGGCGCGGGCTGCCCCGGAGCCGCGTGGACCGGCGGCGTATACGTCGGCGGGGCGGGAGGAGCCGCGGCAGCCGCATGCTCGCTCCAACGATGCGTCGTATCGCGCGACGCGGCCTCGGCGGCCGCCCGGCTGACGCCGTCGAGCAGCGCCAGCGCATCGTCGCGTTCGAGTCCGGAGAGATACCCGGTGATGGGGCCCGGAGCGGTGTGCACCTGTGCGCCCGAGACGCGCTGGGCCCGGTCGATCGGTCCCTGCGACAGCGAGACTCCCTGCAGACGGGCGAGCGGGAACACGGCGAGCTTGCGCCACACGATGCCGCGGCGCAGCAGCAGTCCGAAGTCGGCAACAGCGAAGCCGTGACGCTTCCACGAGACCGGACGGCGCCACCAGGCGCGCCGGGGCATCGTGCGGTACGGGTCGCCCTCGATGGGCCCGGTGATGCCGTGGTCCCAGAGGAAGGGGATGCTCTCCGCCGGAACGTCGGGGAGCACGAGTCCGAGCACCCGTTCGACATCGGCGCGCTTGCCCACGGGAAGCACCACGTTGAACTGCTGCGCCGTGCCGGACTGCTGTGCGGACAGGCTCTTGCCGCTCATCCGGTTGATCTTGATCGTCCACCAGCCGAACGGTCGCCACAGCAACGACTGCGAGACCTCGACGGCGAAGATGCGTCCGGGCGGCAGCGTCTCGGTCACGGTCGTCAGCAGACCGTAGGTGATGCGCACGCCGTCTGGCGTGGGCGCGATCGAGTAGCGCAGTGACTTGGAGATCTGCGCCCAGGTGATACCGACGACGGCGATGACCATCGGGATACCCATGCCGAGGCCGATGCCCAGCAGGATGAGTCCGCCGTCGCTTTCACCATCGGAGATCAGTCCGATGATGGTGCTGCCGAGCGCGACCGCGAAGATCACGCCGAAGAACACCAGCCACAGGAGAGCCGAGATCAGCTGCGATCCGATCAACCGACCGGTCGGGATCTTGACCACGCTCTCGGGCGCCACATCCGCCAGATCGACACCGGTGATCAGGCTGTTGACGCCCTCGTTCACCGACCCGACCAGCTGCGCACGAGCAGACGCACGCGTACCGGTCGCTTCCGGAGCGGTCGCCTGCGGGTTCATGGCGGCCTGACGAGCAGCCCTGGCGCCGGAGGCGAGCCGCAGGATGTCGGAGCGCACTTCCTCCGCGCGCGCGGTGGCCAGGTACTCCAGGTCGACGTTCGCGTCGGTTCCGGCCCCGACGACCTCGAGCTTCGCGAGTCCGATGATGCGGGCGGGGAACGGACGCGTGAGGTTGACTCCCTGCACGCGGTCGAGCGGTGCGCGACGGTGCGAACGGAAGACGATGCCCTTGCGCACCTCGACGTGATCGCCCGTGATGCGGAACTGGTGGAATCGCCAGAAGAACCAGAAGATCGCGACCAGCACGACCACGAGGGCCAGCACGCCGAGCAGCACGAGCAGGATCAGGTTGTTCTCGACCACCCAGTCGACGGGGTCGCCGCCGTTGTAGTCGCCGACGTGCGCCTCCTCGGGCGTGAACAGCGCGACGAACCAGTAGATGACCTTGTCCCGCATGTTCGCGATCACGACGCCGGCGAGGATGAGCAACGCCAGCCCGCCCTTGAACAGCGGGGTGAGCGGATGCATCCGGTGCCATTCGCCGTCCGCGAGGTTCGACGACGTCGGGTTCACGCGCGCGGGAGCCTCCGGCGCCCCGGGGACCTGCTGCTCGCTCACAGGCCGGTCCGGCGGGTCTCGGCCACTTCGATGAGCGTGTCGCGCAGCGCTTCGGCCGCACGCTGGGTGAGCCCGGGGATCTGCACGCCGGTGGTGGCCGCTGCCGTCACCATCTTCAGCTGGCTGATACCGAAGGCGCGATCGAGCGGGCCCTGCGTGATGTCGACGAGCTGCATGCGGCCGTAGGGCACCGCGATCATGCGCTGCCACAGGATGCCCTTGCGGAAGACGATGTCGTCGGCGCGGAGCATGTAGCCGATGGCCTTGGCCTGACGCGGCAGGATGATCAACGCGATCACGGTGATGAGGAGGATGACTCCTGCCGGGATCCACACCCAGTCCTGCTCGAGGACGATGTTGAGCACGATGGCCACCGCCGCGACGACGGCGATGAAGATCACGTTCTGCACGATCTGCGAGACCACGTACCGCGGCGAGATCTGGTGCCACGTGCCGTCCAGGTCCAGACGCGCCTCGTTCCGCGCGGTGCGCAGCTGCGTGTAGGTGCCCTGGTCGAGGGCGTCGAGGTCAGTGCCCTCCGCCGGGTTCAGGGGCGCGGTCTCTGGGTTCTGAGTCATCAGGATCCTTCGGCAGGGTGCAGAACTGTTCGGCGACGAGCGCGGCGATCACAAGAACGATCGCGCTCCCGATCAGGGCCAGCATGGCCACAGTCGACCCTACCTGGGGATCGACGGGCCGCGACAGAAGGAACACCAGCAGGCCGGCGCCGAACCCTGCCATGATCGCTCCGAGCAGGCTGGATGACCTGGCCAGCGTCGCCGCCCTGAGCGCGCGGAAGGGATCGATGCGGATGCCGGAGCGCACGCTGCGGCGCACCGGCCAGGCCACGCCGAGCGCGGCCGCGGCGATCAGCAGCAAAAGCACCGGCAGCAGCAGCGAAGGGGTGAACGTCGCGCGACCGCCCGTGGTGAGCAGATGGTCGAGCAGGAAGCCGCCACCCGCGGCGAGCAGTGCCAGCACCGCCAGCACGCCTGCCGACGTGCGTCTCATCCGTCGCCCCGGTCGCGGAGCCGGGTCGCCAGGTCAGCCACCCTGCCGTGTCCCGGCAGTTCGGCGTCGGGGTCGAGGTCCAGCCAGGGGTCGAGCACGAACAACCGCTCCGCGGCGCGCGGGTGTGGCAGCTGGAGGCGCGGTTCATCGGATGCGACATCGCCGTACGCGATGAGGTCGAGGTCGAGGGTGCGATCGCCCCAGCGCTCCCGGCGCTCACGCCCGTTCTCGTCTTCGATGGCGTGCAGCATCCCGAGGAGGATCTCGGGCGCGAGTCTCGTGGTCACCAGCGCGACCGCGTTGACGTATCCGGGCGCGTCGGGGTCGGGCCCGTCCACCCGCAGCGCGACGGTGTCGAAGAGCCGGGACAGACGCACGTCGCTCACCAGGGGCAGCCGCGCGATCCTCTCGGCGGCGGCGCGGATCGTCGCGTGACGCTCGCCGAGGTTCGCGCCGAGCGCGACGACCGCCCGGGCCTCGGGTCGACCGGGACTCCGATTCCCGTGATCCAGCGGGATGGCGAGGTTGCGGCTCATGCGGTGATGTCCTCCAGCCCGACCGGCGTCTGCTTGCGGTGCACCGTGACGGCCACGTCGGCGAAGGTAAGCGGGATGGGGGCGTGGGGTTTGTGCACGGTGACGGTGACGCTCTGCACCCGACGGTCGTCGAGCGCGACACCGGCGATCCGCTCGGCGAGCGTCTCGATCAGGTTGACCGGTTCCCCGGCCACCACGGCTGCCACCTTCTCCGCCAGCTCGCCGTAGTGCACGGTGTCGGTCACCTCGTCGGATGCGGCGGCCTGCTCCAGCGACAGTCGCAGTCGGAGGTCGATGATGAACTCCTGCCCGGCATCCCGCTCATGGTCGTAGACGCCATGGCGGCCGAACACGGTCAGTCCCGTGAGGACGATCTCGTCGAGGAAATCCATGCCCCTAGCGTACGGCGGACGTGCGTGGCCCGTCCTCAGCCTTCCCAGGCGCGGGCGATCGCGAGCGCGTCTCGGGTCGATGCGACGTCGTGCACGCGCACCGCCCACACTCCTGCCCGCACGGCGAGAGCACTCGTGACGGCCGTGGCGAGGTCGCGACGCTCCTCGGACACGTCGGCGTCGGCCGGTGCGCCGTGTCTGAGAGTCTCGGCGAGGAATCGTTTGCGCGAGGTGCCGATCAGCACCCGGGGTCCGAGTGCCACGATCTCGTCGAGCCCCCGGAGCACGTCCCAGTTCTGGGCTCCCGCCTTCGCGAAGCCGATACCCGGGTCGACGATGAGTCGTGACGGTGCGATTCCGGATGCCGCGGCTTCGCCGATGCGCTCCTGGAGCTCGCCGGCGACTTCGCGTGCCGCGCGATGGTATTCGGCCTTCGCGTACATGTCGGCGGAGAAGCCCCGCCAGTGTCCGATCGCGAAGTCGGCCCCGGACTCGGCGACCGCCGCGCGCATCTCCGGGTCAGCCAGGCCACCCGAGACATCGTTCACGATCCTGGCTCCGGCGCGCACCGCCGCAGCAGCCGTGGCCGCATTCAGGGTGTCGATGCTGACGGGCACCCCCGCCGCGACGAGCTGCTCGATGACGGGGATCACCCGCTCCTGCTCGACCTCGGTGCCGACGCGCTCCGCGCCCGGCCGCGTCGATTCGCCGCCGATGTCGAGCACCGTGGCGCCGTCGGCGCGCAGCTGCAGTCCGCGTGCGACCGCACGGTCGACATCGAGGTAGCGCCCACCGTCACTGAACGAATCGGGCGTCACATTGACGATGCCCCAGATCGCGGTCACGAGGAGCGGTCTCCCTGGTTCGAGGAGTGGCCGATCAGCGTGATCAGTTCGGCTCGCGCCGCAGCATCCGTGTACTCGCCGCGCGCGGCGATCGTGAGCGTCGAGGCCTCCGGCTGGCGACTTCCGCGCATGGTCACGCACCCGTGGCTCGCGTCGAGGACGACCAGCACTGCGCGCGTGTCGAGGTTCTCGGCGATGGTGTCGGCGATCTGCTCGCCGAGCCGCTCCTGCACCTGCGGCCGGGCCGCGAGGATCTCGACGACGCGCACGAGCGCACCCAAGCCCACCACTTGCTCGCCGGGGAGATAGGCAATGTGCGCGTGCCCGGCGAAGGGCAGCAGGTGATGCTCGCAGACCGAGCGGAACCGGATGTCACGCAGCAGCACGGCGCCGGACGGGAGCGTGTCGGGCGCCGGTCCACGCGTCACGCTGATCGTGCGTTCCAGCGGCTCCGCAGCATCCGCTCCGACGCCGGCGAAGAACTCCGAGTACAGCTCGGCCATCCGCGTCGGTGTCTGCTTCAGTCCAGGCCGGTCCGGGTCTTCGCCGATCGCTTCGAGCAGCTCTCTGGTGAGCCGTGCGACGCGCTGCCTGTCGACGGTCACGTCACGCCGTCGCAGGACGCGGGTGAGTTGCCCCCGCCGATCCCTGCTGCGCACGCGGTGCCGCGGCCGGAGCCTCGACGGATGCCGCGAGCGACACGTCCTTCTTCGGCACCTCGATCGGCGGGCGCTCGGAGACCGGACGGTCTTCGCTCGACAGCCAGAGCGGACGCTCGGGGAGCTTCTTGATCTCGGTGAAGATCTCGGCGATCTGGTTGTGGTCGAGGGTCTCCTCCTCGAGCAGCGCCAACGCGAGCTTGTCGAGCAGATCGCGGTTCGCGCTGATCACTTCGTACGCCTCGTTGTGGGCCTGCTCGATCAGTGCCCGCACCTCGGCGTCCACGCGCTCAGCGACGCTCTCGGAGTACTCCCGACCGCGCCCCATGTCACGGGCGACGAACACGTCGCCACCCTCGGAGCCGAGCTTGACCGGACCGACCTTCGTCGTCATGCCGTACTCGATGACCATCTTGCGGGCGATGGAGGTCGCCTTCTCGATGTCGTTCGAAGCGCCGGTGGTGGGGTCGTGGAACACGAGCTCCTCCGCGACACGGCCGCCCATGGCATAGGTCAGCTGGTCCTGGAGCTCGTTCCGGGTGACGGAGTACTTGTCGTCGAGCGGCAGCACCATCGTGTACCCGAGCGCCTTGCCACGCGGAAGGATCGTGATCTTCGTCACCGGGTCGGTGTAGTTCATCGCCGCTGCCGCGAGCGCGTGTCCGCCCTCGTGGTACGCCGTGATGAGCTTCTCCTTGTCGCGCATCACGCGCGTGCGACGCTGCGGGCCGGCGATCACGCGATCGATGGCCTCATCGAGGGCGCGGTTGTCGACCAGCTGTGCGTTCGAGCGAGCGGTGAGCAGCGCCGCCTCGTTGAGCACGTTGGCAAGGTCTGCACCGGTGAAGCCGGGGGTCTTGCGAGCGACGACCTCGAGGTCGACGCTCTTCGCGAGGGGCTTGCCCTTGCTGTGCACCTCGAGGATCCGCTGGCGGCCCTTGAGGTCGGGCGCATCGACGCCGATCTGACGATCGAAACGGCCGGGACGCAGCAGCGCGGGGTCGAGGATGTCGGGGCGGTTGGTCGCCGCGATCACGATCACGTTGGCGTTGGGGTCGAAGCCGTCCATCTCGACCAGCATCTGGTTAAGGGTCTGCTCGCGCTCGTCGTTGCCGCCGCCCATGCCGGCGCCGCGGTGGCGGCCGACGGCGTCGATCTCGTCGATGAAGATGATGGCGGGCGCGTTCTCCTTGGCCTGGCCGAAGAGGTCGCGGACTCGGGAGGCACCGACGCCGACGAACATCTCGACGAAGTCCGATCCGGAGATCGAGTAGAACGGGGCTCCCGCCTCGCCGGCGACGGCACGGGCGAGCAGCGTCTTTCCGGTTCCGGGAGGGCCGTACAGCAGCACGCCCTTCGGGATGCGGGCGCCGATCGCCTGGAACTTGCCCGGATCCTGGAGGAACTCCTTGATCTCGTGCAGCTCTTCGATGGCCTCATCCGCACCGGCGACGTCGGCGAACGTGACCGTCGGGGTCTCCTTGTTGACGAGCTTGGCCTTGGACTTGCCGAACTGCATGACCTTGCCGCCGCCACCCTGCATCGACGACAGGAGCCACCAGAACAGGAGGCCGAGCAGCACGAGGGGCAGCAGCAGCGAGAGGAAGCCGTCGAACCAGGTCGCGCGCGGGACAGCGTCGTTGAAGCCGTCCTTCGGGGCCGATTCGTTGATGGCCGAGACCACCTCGTCGGCGCGGGCGTCGACGTAATAGAACTGGACGTTCTCCGAGCCTTCGAACGGCTTCGAGAGCGTCATGTCGACGCGCTGATCGCCATCGGTGTTGACGACCTCGGTGACCGTCTGACCGGAGAGGAGCTTCAGCCCCTCCTGGGTGGTGATCTGCTTGGGTGCCCCGAGGTTCGAGATCAGGAGGAAGCCTCCGAAGAGCAGCACGCCGATCAGCGCGACGTAGATCAGCGGATTCCGGGTGAGCTTCTTCACATCCATGATCGGATCAGCGTATCGCGCGCGTCCTAGGGGGCCGCTGTGCGTTCACCCACGGCGTACCCCTGCGCGGTTCCTGAGCGAGGAGCGCCAGCGACGAGACGAAGGGGGCTCAGGGGTCTTCAGCTGTAGACATGCGGGGCGAGCACGGCGACGTCGCGGAGGTTGCGGTACCGCTCGGCGTAGTCGAGGCCGTATCCGACGACGAAGTCGGTGGGGATGTCGAAGCCGACGTACTTGCAGTCGATGACGACCTTCGCGGCCTCGGGCTTGCGCAGCAGCGCCAGCACCTCGATCGACTCCGCGCCGCGGGAGCCGAAGTTCTCCAGCAGCCAGCTGAGGGTGAGGCCCGAGTCGATGATGTCCTCGACGATGAGGACGTGCTTGCCGTTCAGGTCGGTGTCGAGGTCTTTGCGGATCTGGACCACACCGCTGGACCGGGTGCTCGCGCCGTAGCTGGAGACGGCCATCCAGTCCATCGGGGCGTGGAACGGGAGCGCTCGCGCGAAGTCGGCCATGACCATCACGGCCCCCTTGAGGACGCCGACGAGCACGAGGTCCTTGCCCTCGTAGTCGATGGCCACCTGGGCCGCGAGCTCCTCCAGCTTGGCGAGGATCTGCTCCTCGGTGACGAGGATCTGGGCAAGGTCGTCCTGGATTTCCGCGGCGCGCATGGATCGATTTTAGGCGACGCATCCGGGTGCTCGGACCCCGGTTCGGGGATCCGCAGAATATCCCTGCGCCCGCGGCATCCGCACTACTGTGTCGGGGAGACGGGCGGACGCCCACTGACGGAAGGATTCACCATGGCTCTTGACGACATCCTCAAGCAGGTGCCGATCGACGACATCGCCGAGAAGCTGGGGGTCTCACGCGACGAAGCCAAGGCCGCGGTCGAGCAGGGCGGCGCGGTGCTGCTCGGTGGTCTCGCGAAGAACGCCGAGACCGAAGAAGGATCGGCCGCCATCCAGAAGGCGCTGCGCAAGCACGAGGGGTCGCGCGGCCCCTCGAAGGTCGACGAGGTCGATCAGGCCGACGGCGACAAGATCGTCGCCCACATCCTCGGCTCGAACAAGAAGGAGGTCACCGAGAAGCTCACCGAGTCGAAGGCGACCGCCGGCATCGACTTCGGCAAGCTCCTCCCGATCCTCGCGCCCATCGTGATGGGTCTCATCGCGAACGCGAGCAAGAGCAAGACCGAGAAGTCGGATGCCGGGGCGCAGGATTCCGGCGGAGGCATCGGCGACCTCATCGGCGGTCTCCTCGGCGGCGGGAACAGCGGCGCCGGCAGCAGTGCCGGCGGTGGCGGCCTCGGCGATGTGCTCGGCGGTCTGCTCGGCGGCGGCGGCAACTCCGGCGGTGGAGGAATCGGCGACATCCTGGGTGGCCTCTTCGGCGGCAAGAAGTAGTCAGCGACCGGATGCCGTGAAGACGATCTGCCCGCCGCGGCGCACGGCCGAGCAGCCGGGCAGATCGATCGGCCCCTGACCTGTCCACTCGGTGACGAGTCGGGCGACCTCCACGGTCTGTGTGCGGGTCAGGCTCACGCCGAACTCGCTGTCGACGACGAGCCGGATGATGCGGTTGCGCAGCGCTGCGGGATTCGCTGCGAGTGCCGCGACGCTGACGGATATGCCCGCCTCGGCGTGCTCGACGATGTCCTCGATCGTCTCGTGGATCATCTCGTCGAAGGCCTCGGCGTCTTCCCGCAGCTGCTCAGCCGTGCGGGCGAGCGCTTCGGCGATTCCGGGTCCGAGCTCGGCCTCGAGCACCGGGAGAACACGCTCGCGCACGCGCACCCGGGCGAAACGGTCGTCGAGATTGTGCGGGTCGCCCCAAGGGTCCAGATCGGATGCCGCGCAGAAGGCACGGGTCGTCTCCCGGCGCACTCCGAGCAGTGGTCGCAGCCAGCGCAGCCCCTCGTCGTCCTCGCGCGTCGGCGCCATGCCCTGCAGACTCGCCGCCCCCGATCCGCGGGCCAGGCCGAGCAGCACCGTCTCCGCCTGATCGTCGAGCGTGTGCCCCAGGAGCACCGCGGACGCACCGATCTCGGCCGCGACTTCCCGCAGCACCCGGTAGCGCGCCTCACGCGCCGCCGCCTCCGGGCCGCCCTCGCCCTCGACGTCGACACGCACCACGACGGCTTCGACACCGAGTCCTGTGGCGATGCTCGCTGCACGCGCGGCGACCTCCGCCGAGTCGAGCTGCAGACCGTGATCGACCGTCACGGACGTCACCGGTATCCCCCGCTTCGACGCCTCGAAGGCCGTCGCCGCGGCGAGCGCGAGCGAATCGGCGCCGCCGGAGAGGGCGACGACGACGGTCGCTCCCGGGGGCAGATCGGCGAGCGCGGCACGCACGGTGAGGCGGATCTCGGCGATGGCGGGAGGAAGCGACGGCACCCCTCAACGGTAGGGCACGTCTCCGTCGGCCACGCTCCGGGTCTAGTCTGTCGCCGTGGCAGACAGCGAGAGCACACAGCATTTCCCGACCGAGCGCTTCAAGGCGTTCGCCGACGCGGTCGTCGCGATCGCGATGACCCTCCTGATCCTCCCCCTGCTGGAATCGGTGTCGGAGGCCGGCTCGGAGGGCTTGAACACCGCGGACTTCCTCAGCGAGAACTCGGGCCAGCTGTTCAGCTTCGCGCTGAGCTTCCTGCTCATCGCGAACTTCTGGCTGGAGCACCACCGGCAGTACCTCGAGGTGACGGCCATCACGCCGGCGCTCCTCCGGATCAACATCGCGTGGATGGCGACCATCGTGTGGCTGCCCGTGCCGACGGCGATGCTCGGCCAGATGGACACGGACTCGCTGCAGGAGATCGTCTACATCGGAACTCTGGTCCTCACCCAGGTCACGACCCTCGGCGGTCGGTTGTACCTGCTGCGGCATCCGGAGCTCACCACTGCTCCACCGTCGCGCACCCGACAGGAAGCGATCGGCGATGGCGTCGCGATCATCCTCTTCGCGGTCGCCCTCGGCGTCGCCCTCACCCTCGGCGACAAGGGCTATTACGCTCTGTTCCTCATGTTGCTCACCGGCGTGGTCTCCCGCGCGCTGTACCGGCTCTGGGCTCGGTCTGCACGGCGGCGCACAGACGGGTCCGCCGGAGACGAGCCGGGGACCCCCTCCCCGCGCGAGTAGGCTGGTCCGCGGCATCCAACCGTCTTTTCAGAGGAGCACACGCATGGGCGCACACGACGCCGTCATCGAGATCCCGCGCGGCAGCCGCGTGAAGTACGAGGTCGACCACGAGACCGGACGAGTGCACCTCGACCGCGTGCTCTACACGACCTTCGGCTACCCGGCCGACTACGGCTACTTCGACAACACGCTCGGCGAGGACGGCGACCCGCTCGACGTGCTCGTGCTGCTCGATCACGCCATCTACCCGGGCGTCGTCGTCGAGGTCCGCCCCGTCGCGGTGCTCAAGATGAGCGACGAGGCCGGCGGAGACGACAAGCTCGTCGCCGTGCTGTCGAAGGACCCCCGCTGGGCGCACATCCAGGACATCGGCGACCTGGCCGAGTACACGAAGAAGGAGATCGAGCACTTCTTCGAGCACTACAAGGACCTCGAGCCCAACAAGTGGGTCAAGGTCGACGCCTGGGGCGACGCCGCCGAAGCGCAGCGCATCCTCGATGAGGCCATCGTCCGCGCGGGCGAGCAGGGTCACTGACCCGCCCCGTTCGACGAAAGACCCCGGTCCGCTCAGCGGTCCGGGGGTCTTTTCTCGTGCGGACGGGCGTTCAGACGGAGATGCCCTTGCCCGCCATGAAGTTGATCGGGTTCGTGTAGGCGCCGTTGATGTAGACCTCGAAGTGCAGGTGGCAGCCGAATGAGCCGCCGGTGTTCCCCGCGTAGGCGATGACCTGTCCCGCGTTGACCCACTGGCCACTGCGCACGGCGAATCCGCCCTGCTTGATGTGCGCGTAGCCGGTGGCGACGCCGCCACCGTGCTGGATGCGGACGTAATTGCCGTATCCGCCGTTGTAGAACGCGGCGTCCACGGTGCCCGAGTGCGCGGCGTAGATCGCTGCCCCGCAGCCGTTGGCGAGGTCGACGCCGTAGTGCCAGCTGGACGAGCAGCCGTTGGCGTTGCACTGCTGGGAACGGGGTCCGTAGCCGGAACTGCGGTATCCGCCGTGCGGACGGACCCACCCGCCGTTGCCGGGGGTGCCACCGCCGCCGCTGTTGCCGCCGGCGTTCGCCGCAGCCTCCTCGGCCGCCTTGGCAGCCGCCGCCTCGCGGCGCTTGCGACGTTCGGTCGCGCCCTTCTGGTACTCGGCAACCGTCTTCGACGTCGTGTCCTTGAGCGCTGCGAGCTGGGCCTGCATCGTCTCGAGGTTCTCGGACTGCTCGTCGAGCGCGGCCTGTGCGGCGTCTGCCGCCTGCTGCGCCGCGACCATCTTCTCCTCGGCGATCTGCTGCAGCCGGTCGCGCTCGTCGCGCGCGACCACAGCCTGATCGCTGAGCGACTGCGCGGAGTTGCGGGCAGCGACGGCGTCGTCGTAGACGGACTGGTTGTATTCGAGGAGCTTGTCCATCGTGCCGAGGCGCGCGAGCAGTTCGTCGGCGTTGTTGGCGGAGCCGGCGAAGAACAGCTCGAGAGAGGTGTCGTCACCGCCGTTGCGGTAGAGCTGGGCGGCGACCTGACCGGCCTTGCGCGCGGATTCATCGGCGACAGCCGCTTGAGCGTCGGCCTTCTCCTGCAGCGTCTCCGCCTCGGCGATCGCGGCGAAGTAGTTCTGCTGGGCCTCGTAGAACTCGTCGGATGCCACCTTCGCAGCGGCCTGAGTGTCGGCGACCTTCTGCGTGAGGGACTGGATCAGCCCTTCGATGCGGCTGACCTCCGCGGCCTTCGCCGCCTGGTTCTTCTTCGCCGCTACGACGTCGTCCCAATCCGGATACGTCGCCGCATACGCGGCAGACACACCGGATGAGATGCCGAAGGCGCTGAGCGAGACGACGCTGAGCACGCCGAGGCCGAGGGCCCCACGACGACTGATGCCCATCTTCGCGAAGGCGCGACTCTCTGACGCGCTGGGCGCGCAGCCACATTCCTCGGATGCTGCCTCAGCAGCATCCAGCGTGATCCTGTCGTTCACTCGGCCCCTTCCGCCGGTTTCACACATGTCACACTAACAACAACATTCACATCAGCAACAGAGTGAAAATGCGGATGCCGCGGCACGCCTGACCTGCCCATCGTCCTCCCGATCGACGCTTCGACGAAGCCGCCGCGCCCTCGATTCGCGATTTGCCCGAAACATCCCTTATGCTTGAGCGTCGGCAAGGAAGTCCCCCGGGACTGACTCGGCCCCATCGTTTAGCGGCCTAGGACGCCGCCCTTTCACGGCGGTAGCACGGGTTCGAATCCCGTTGGGGTCACTCCATCCGATACAATTGAAAACAAGTATGGCCCTGTAGCGCAGTTGGTTAGCGTGCCGCCCTGTCACGGCGGAGGTCGCGGGTTCAAGTCCCGTCAGGGTCGCTCCATGCGATGAGCTCTTTCTTCGGAGGGGGCTTTTCGTCTAGGACGCGACAGGTTCGCCGGTCGCGCGGCTCTGTAGCTCAGTTGGTAGAGCGCACGACTGAAAATCGTGAGGTCACGGGATCGACGCCCGTCGGAGCCACAGGGTGATCATTACAATCACCTTAGAAACCCTCGCCTAGCTTCTACATGGCGGGGGTTTTGCTTTGCCCTGGCGAGAGCTGGTCGAGCGAGCGAACCGAGTCGAAGCGCCTCACTTGTGGTGGTCCTGAGGGATAGTCGTTTCCGCCCGTACGCTGGACACATGCCGCCCCCGTCTCGCCGCATCGAACTCACGCTGCGCAAGCCCTGGTTCGCGCTGTACGCCGGAGTGCGCCCCACGCTGGTCATCGGTGGGCGGGGCCAACCGACCCAATGGGGACTCGGCACCTGGCAGGTTCCGGCCGACGAGACCGTCGTCCTCGGCGTCTACCTGTTCAACCGGATGTGGCGGTTCGGTCAGGCGGAGGTCGCACTGAAGCCCCACGACGCACCAGCACTCGAGTACCGGGCGCCGGCGCTGCCCTTCCTGAAGGGCCGGATCCGTCATGACCGCTGATCGCGCACTGCCGAACCTCCCCTCCAGCGACTTCGCGGTCACCCGGCGGTTCTACGAGAGCTTCGGGTTCCACATCACCTACAGCGACGACGGGTGGATGATCCTCCAGCGCGGCACGGTCGAGATCGAATTCTTCTCACACCCCGACGTCGACCCTCTTTCCAGCAGCCATCAGTGCACGATCCGGGTCGCCGATCTCGACGAGCTCTGGCAGGCGATCCATGCGACAGGAGTGCCGGTGACCGACACCGGCCATCCGCGCCTCCACGAACCGCGGATGCAGGACTGGGGCATGCAGGCGGGGTACCTCATCGACCCCGACGGCACGCAGCTCACCCTCATCGAGAACCTGAGCTGAATCTCGCTAGAACTCCTCCAGCGCGCGCCTGGCGTCTGCGACCTCGCTGGTGGCGGCAGCCGCCTGCTCTGCGGCTCTCGTCCGCTCCTTCTCCGCGTCGGGGATGTCCCGCTGCACCTGCTTCATCTCGGTGCGCACTTTCGTCAGCTGTGCGTCGAGCTCCGCCTCCGTCGCCGCGAGCTCCTCGGCCTTCTCCTGAATCCGACGCAGCGCCTTGTCGCGCTTCGCCAGGTCCCGCTCCGCCGCCACCAGGTCCTTCTCGGCGGAGTGCACGCGGCGCTCGGCTTCACGTTTCTCCCGACGAGCCTTGAGCTCGTCGGCGGGGCGCTCGGGCGGTGCCCCCAGGGTGGGAACACCTCCCGCCACGGCGTCGCGCACGTCGGTCGATGACCCGGAAGGCTCGAGCGCGCGAATCAGCCGACCGGAGGCGACGGCCGCCGCCGCGTCAGGATCGAAGAAAGCGGCGGATATGCTCTGCTCGACTGCTTCCAAAGTCGCAGGGGTGACGCGTTCGCCCCGCGATCCTGCCAGTTCGGCCGCTGTCTCCGCGAGCCGCCTCGTGAGCATCCTCCGCTCCCGACCGAGCTTCGCGAGAGCGGCGGCATCCAGATCCTCCTGCGCCTCGCGCAGCTCCGCTGCGAGCTGCAGCGCCTGATCCAGCTGTCCAGCACGCTCCTGCGCGAAGACATTCACCACCCAGGCGGCGACGGATGGCTTGCGGAGACTTCGGATCTGCGCCGCGAGCGCGGCGTCGCCCGCGTCCTTCGCGCGCGCATTCCGGCCGGAGACGAAATCCTCCGGAGGTCCGGCGTAGAGTTCCGTCGCGATCTCCTCCAGCGTCGGATCGGCCATGCGCCAACGATACGCCGCCACCACCGGGCCGTCGCGGCGACCCGCTACTCGAGGTGGAGGTGCTCACCCCAGCCGGAGCCGACCAGGACCCGTGCCTTGAACGCCCCATTCCCGCTGCCGGGATAAAGGTAGAGGTCTCCCGCCGGCGTGCGCGCGAGAAGGTCGGCGAATCCGTCGCCGTCGTAGTCGACGCCACCCGTCAGCGCAGTGAATTCCTGCCAGCCCTCCCCGACGTTGCGCGCCGGCGCGAAGCCGCTGATCGCCCCGGAGTAGAACATCAGAGCGCCGGAATCCCGCACGGCGATGATGTCGCCCCGGCCGTCGTTGTCGAAGTCGCCGCCGACGAGGAAGTGGAAGTTCTCCCACCCTCCACCGATCGCCTGATTCGGCTTCGCGAAGCCGCCGGCACCGTCGCCCCGATAGATCGTGAGGACTCCGGTCGACGACACTCCGAGAACGTCTTGCTTGCCGTCACTGTTGTAGTCCGCCCCGGATGCGACATGCAGCATGTCGTACCACCCTGTGCCGGGACTCACCGAGGGAGACCGGAACCCGCCGGCGCCGTTGCCCGCGTAGAACTCGAGTCCCCGCGTGCTCGCGACCAGGATGTCGCCCTTCGTGTCGCCGTTGAAGTCAGCGTGAGTGATGTGCCTGCGGGTGTCTCCCCAGGATGGGGACACCGTGGTCGCTGCCTGGAAGCCGCCCTTGCCCGTGCCCGCGCGAAGGCGCAGATCGCCGTTCCCGGCGATGAAGAGAAGGTCCGCTGCCTTGTCGCCGGTGTAGTCGGCCGAGCCGAACTGCGCGCCGGGTGAGCTGCCGAGGCCCGGAAGGTACAGCGGGATGAAGCCGCCGCGGGCGACGTTCGCGAGGCAGGTGAACCCCTGGTTGATGGGCGTGTAGACGGCGCCCTTCAGCCGCACCTCGAAATGAAGGTGGAATGCGGACGTCGCTCCGGTCTTCCCGACGACGCCGATCTGCTGCCCGCGGGTCACCCGCGTGCCGGGCGCGAACGTCCCGGGAGCCGCCATGTGCGCGTAGCGGGTGATGTACCCGCCGGGGTGCTCGATGTCTGTGTAGTTGCCGTAGCCGCCGTTCGACGTGCGCGCTTTGACCACGCCGTCGTACGCGGCGAGGATCGGGGCGCCGCCGGCACCGGTGATGTCGATCCCATCGTGGACGCGGTGGTTGCCGCGGCATCCGTCGCCGACCTTCGACTGGATGTTGCCGGAAGCCGGATAGATCATCTGGCCGTCGGTCGCAGCGGCAGCAGGTGCGACACCGGAGACCGAGGGGACGAGGACTCCTGCGACCAGAACCAGCCCCGTCGCGAATCCGATCCGGGCAAGACGCCATCGGGATGTTCGCTTCATCTCGCGTACTCTCTTGCTCGGTGGGCCCCAGGGACGCAGTGTCCTCCGCCGTCACCGTACCAGGACCGGGTAAGTCAGTCCGAGAGCGCCGCCCACGGATGCGAGGGATCGATCCGGGCGATGGTCTCGGACAACCAGCGGCGCTGCCGACCGTTCAGCAGTGGCAGATTCGCGCGCGCGTCGACGATATCCTTCTCCCGTACCTGCGCGAGCTTCATGAGGAGCACGATCTCGGGGTTGAGGTAGCGGAGCCCGTCATCGTCGATCCAGGTCACCTCATCGAGGTCGTACTCCTGCTCAGGGAGGCGCTTGTTGGTCCACCGTCCCGCGCGGAATCGAGTCAGCGGAATGTCGAGGATCCAGGGCGCCGTGGCATCCCTGCGCACCCAGATCCCACTCTCGGCGCGGATCTCGCCGAATCGGCCGTCGAACGGCCGCAGCCACCCGTCGTCGGCGTTCCAAGTCGTCCACCCGCGCTCGGCGAGGAACAGCCGCAACGACTCGGCGTCGTCATGGGCGATGGAGATGTCCAGGTCCTCATGGCCTCGGCTCACGCCAGTGCTCTTCTCCAGCGCCCATCCGCCGATGATCCACCACGGACGATCGAATCCGGCAAGGAATTCACCGATGGATTCGGGGGTGAGCGGGTCCCAGCCGCCGTACCAGCGCGCGAACTCGGCGGGTGGCAGCGGCCGAGCGGACGGCGGCTGTGGCAAGGGGACGGGTGATGCGGACACAGGCCAAGGCTAGACCGCGGACCCGGCATCCGCCCCCGCGTCAGATCAGGTCGAAGGCTCCGCCGTAGGGAGCCGAGTCGTCGCCGGTGTCGCGGTGGTCGTATTGCACCGATTCGACGGAGATCACCACCTGGGTCGCGGTCGAGATCAGAACGCTCACCGAGCGATTGCCCACCACGACGAACTCCACGAATCGCCCCCCGGTCTGAGCGGCGGACACGATCTCCCCTTTGAGCTGGTCGATGTCCTGCCCCTGCGCCAGGAAGAAGCCCACGTCGTTGACCGTGACCTGGGTACGAACCATCGTCTGCATCTCAGTCATTTCATTCGCCTCCCCTTGTCTCTGTCTTCCCGCGAAAATAGCTCCGCGAGGCCCCGCACAGAAGGGGATTGCGCGCGAGGCGATTCCCGGGCATGCATCGCGCCGGGCGCACGCGCGACGAAGCCATATCTCGCGGTGTACGGTTCACTCATGGGCAGACTGCGCTACGACGGAACCTCGGATCCGATCCTCATCGAGGACGTGACCTTGGCGCACCTGAAGATCGTGATCGCGACCAAGCTCCGGCGCCAGGAGAGCTTCATGATGACGTGGCGTCCGGTCAGCGAGGGCATCGACCGGCGTGCGACCGTCTGGATCCATCCCGCCATCCCCCTGCAGTTCGGATTCGACAGCGCCGATCCGCCTCCCGTCGACCCGCACCTGATCGCCGAGATGATGAAGGCCCTCAACGCGACCGGCGAACTGGTCCTCGACCACCTGGTCACCTCCGTCTGAACGGCGATCGCCGGTCGACGAAACTGAGGAGGCACGATCCAGCCGACGCAACTAGGCTGGATGCGCGCCAACGCTCGGCCTGACCTTCGCCAGGTCTCGGTCGTGGCGTCAGCACACGACCTCCCCTTCGATCCACTCGGCCCCGCACAGCGGGACGGAGCCGCCGCTCCGCGATGTGGCCTCGGCAGAAAGGCTTCACCCCATGAGCGAATCCCCCGGAACCGCCGACCGCGACGAGCGGTCGCCCGACTTCTTCGATCAGCTGATCGAGACCACTCCCCGCGAACCGCAGGCCGCCTTCACCGTGGGTTTCCGCGGCTACGACAAGGGCGAGGTGGATGCTGCGCTCGCGAGCCTCCGCACCCAGCTCCAGCAGCTGACCGCCGACCTCGCCGATACCAAGGCCCGCCAGTCCGAGGCCGTCGATGCGGCTCGCGACGAGGAGCGCGCCGCGCGCGAAGCCCTCGAAGGCGAGCTCAGCGCCGCCCACGCGAAGGCGTCGGATGCCGAGCAGCAGGTCGCGACCCTCACCTCGGAGCTCGTCGACGCACCTCAGCCCGACGGGCAGGAGGCGCCTTCGCGTCAGCAGTTCGAAGCGATCCTGCGGGTCGCCGAGGAGCAGGCGAACGTCCTCATCCAGAACGCGGCCGTGCAGGCCGATCGTCTGATGACCTCCGCCCGCGAAGAGGTCACCGCGCAGCGCGCCGAGGCGGATGCCGATGCCGAGCGGATCACCGCCCAGGCGGAGCGCGACGCCGATCAGGTGCGTCTGAAGATGGACACCGAGTACACGGCCCACGAGGCACGCATCGAACGTGAAGCCGCGCACGCCGCCGAGAAGGTGAATCAGGCCGCACAGGAGGCGACCGCGATCCGCACCGAGGCCGAGAAGGGTGCGGCCGCGCTGCGCTCCCTGGTCACTCGCGAGACGACTCAGCTGCGTGCTGACGCCGAACGCGACGTTCGCGACATGAACGCGCGCGTCCTGGAGTTCGAGGAGACCCTCACCCGTCGTCAGGACGACGCCCAGCAGGAGTTCCTCGTGCTGCACAACCAGGCGGTCGCGCACGCGGAGCGCATCACCAACGACGCCAACGAGCAGGTCGCCGCGTCGCTCGAGCACGCCCAGCGCATCTCCGCGCGGGCGGAGGACTACGAGCGCCTCACCCGCTCTCAGGCCCAGGCGATCGAGGCGGACGCGCAGGTGCGAGCCCGCGAGACCCTCGACCGCGCTCGCGTGAAGTCGCAGAAGATTGTGGACTCCGTCACCGGGCACACCACTGCGGTGCTCCGCGACGCGGAAGACCGCACCCGTCAGCTGCGCTGGCAGCAGCAGCAGCTCACGAGCTTCATGGCAGAGGTGCGCGAGCTGATCCGCCCGGACGGGATCTTCTCCGACGAGTCGCTCCCCGCGGCCATCGCCGACGGCGACTCGAACGAGACACCGTCGAAGTCGAAGGCGAAGAGCAAGCCGAAGGGCAAGGACGAGAGCGCGGACGACGAGTTCCTCGGCGACGAGGTTCTCGAGGACGAGCTCGTCGACGATCGTCCTCTCGAGAAGATCACGATCGATGTGGTCGAGGCTGAGGACAGCAGCACGCGCTGACACCGCAGATCGTTCCGATGAGGGCGGCATCCACCGATCGGTGGATGCCGCCCTCATCCGTTCCACCGCTATCGCGCGTCGGCGCTTCCCGGCAAGCTGAAGAGCATGACAGACAGCGTGATCGAGGTCAGCGACCTCCGCAAGGATTACGGCGACTTCACGGCCGTCGACGGCATCAGCTTCGATATCCGGCGCGGCGAGACGTTCGCGCTGCTCGGGCCGAACGGAGCCGGGAAGTCCACGACGATCGAGATCCTCGAGGGCTACCGGCACCGCAGTTCGGGCGAGGTGCGGGTGCTCGGAGTGGACCCGCAGCGCGGCGGACTGGACTGGAAGGCCCGACTCGGCATCGTCCTGCAGTCGACCGGCGAGGCGGGATCCTTCACGGTGCGCGAACTGCTGAAGGAGTTCGCGGGCTACTACCCGCATCCGCGTGACGTCGACGAGGTGATCGCCGCCGTCGGTCTCGAACAGAAGCAGCGCACGCGCGCCGCGCGCCTGTCGGGTGGGCAGCAGCGCCGGCTCGACGTCGCGCTCGGCATCATCGGTCGACCGGAGCTGCTCTTCCTCGACGAGCCGACCACCGGGTTCGACCCTGAGGCGCGTCGGCAGTTCTGGGACCTGATCCGCTCGCTCAAAGCAGAGGGCACGAGCATCCTGCTGACGACCCACTACCTCGACGAAGCCGCCCAGCTCGGCGACCGCGCTGCCGTGATCGCTGGAGGCACGATCGCCGCGATCGGACGCATCGACGAGCTCGGCGGGGCGGAGTCCCGCGTCCCGCTCGTGCGCTGGATCGATGCCGCGGGCAATCGGCGGGAGGAGCGCACGACCGCACCCGGAGCTCTCGTCGCCGCCCTGCAGCGCGACGGCGAACCCCGCGACCTCGAGGTCGTCCGCCCGACGCTGGAAGACGTGTACCTCGACCTGATCCACGCGTTCGACCTGCGCACCGAGGAGGCGGCAGCATGACCACCACGACCCCCGCCGCGCCCGCCCGTTTCGGCCTCGCGCGCACGTTCCGCCTGGGGCTCCGACGCATCCCGTTCGAGCTGCGCCAGTACTTCCGCGCCGGGGACCAGGTGTTCTTCACCTTCCTCTTCCCGACGCTGATGTACGTCCTGTTCGCGACGATCTTCACCGGCGACGTCGGCGAAGGCCCCGACAAGATCAGCATGGCGACCTACTACCTTCCCGGTCTCATCGCCGGTGGCATCCTGCTCTCCGGCGTGCAGGGACCCGCGCTGGAGATCGCGGCGGAGAAGAGCGACGGCACCCTGAAGCGGCTCGGCGGGACCCCCCTGTCTCCGGTCACCTACTTCATCGGCAAGCTCGGCGAGGTTTTCGTCACCGCGATCCTCCAGATCGCCCTGTTGATCGCTGTCGCCGTGGTCGTCTACCGCGTGGAGCTGCCGACAGATGCCGCCGCCTGGGGCCGCTTCGCCGGGATCTTCGCTCTCGGCCTCATCGCCTGCACGCTGTTGGGCATCGCGCTGTCGTCGGTGCCCCGGTCTGGCAAGTCGTCCGCGGCTGTCGTGATCCCTGTGGTCCTCCTCATCCAATTCGTGTCGGGGGTCTACATCGCCTTCTCGGTGCTCCCCGACTGGCTGCAGAACGCCGCAGGGGTCCTGCCGGTGAAGTGGATCGCGCAGGGGATGCGCTCGGTGTTCTACCCGGATTCCTTCCGGGCGGCGGAGACGAGCGGATCGTGGGACATCGGACTCATCATCGTGATGCTCGTGGTGTGGCTCGTGGTCGGACTGGTGCTGAGCCGACTGACGTTCCGCTGGATCCGCCGCGACCGCTGACGCCACCCGATGCGGCGCCGGGAGAACGAGGATGGAAGAGTGGTGGTCATGAGGACCGCAGCCAAGGAACGCCTGGGATGGGACCTCGCGACAGCCGCGCTGTTCGCCGTGACCATGATGCTGGCGTTCACGCTTCCGTCGCGGTTCCCCGGCTCCTCGTGGCTTCTCGTCGCGACGGGGTGCGGTGTCGCTGCGGTGTACGCGTTCGGCGCCCGGCGCTACGTGAGCATCCGGGAGAGCCCGGAGCCCTCACCTCTGACCTCGGGGCTGCTGCAGGCGGCGCTGATCGCTCTGCTGGCGATCGGCACCACCCTCGAACCGACGATGATGCTGCTGCAGACGCTCGTGCTGCCATTGATCTGGATGACCTCGCGCTCCACGAGGCAGTCGATCATCGTCACGCTGCTGAATGCCGGCATCCTCGCCTTCGCCTACGCCGCATCGGCTGCTTTCTCCCCTGGGATGATCCTCGGCGGCGTCGTCACCTCGGGCCTGTCCGCGGCGTTCAGTGTCGCGCTCGGGCTGTGGATCACCCGCATCGCCGAGTGGGGCAGCGAGCGCCAGCGTCTGCTGGCCGAGCTCACGGCCACGCAGCACGGCCTCGAGGCCGCCAGCCGAGAGGCCGGGGCCGCCGCCGAGCGCGCACGCCTCGCGCGTGAAGTGCACGACACGATCGCCCAGAGCCTCACCAGCATCGTGATGCTCGCCGAGCGCAGTCGCCACGACGGTTCACGCGACACGATCGGACTCATCGAGGAGGCCGCGCGCGAAGCGCTGCGGGAGGCACGGGCGCTCGTCGTCGTCGAATCGCCCGCCTCGGACTCCTCCGCCTCTCTCGCGGAGGCGCTGCGACGGCTGGGCGAGAGGTTCGGCCGCGAGACGGGAGTTCCGGTCTCGGTCACCGCTTCTCCCCTCGTCGTGCCGCGCGACATCCAGGTCGTGCTCCTCCGCTGCGCGCAGGAGGGCCTGGCGAATGTCCGCAAACACGCGGCGGCGGCCTCGGCATCTCTCGTGCTCACGGTATCCGACGATGCCATGTTGGTGGTGAGCGACGACGGGCGCGGACTCGACGGGCGCGCACTCGACCAGCAGGGCGGCTTCGGCCTCTCGGGCATGCGCGATCGTGTCGGCCTGGTCGGCGGCACGCTCCAGGTGCGCGGCGGCGATACGGCCGGCACCACGCTCACCGTCCGCATCCCGCTCGCCGTCAGGCAGGAGACAGCATGATCCGCGTCATCGTCGTCGACGACCATCCGATCGTGCGATCCGGGATCATCGGCCTTCTCTCGCTCGACGACGAGCTCGACGTGGTGGGCGAAGCCTCGGACGGCGCAGAGGCCGTCGCCCTCGCGTCCGCCCTACGCCCCGACGTCGTGCTCATGGACCTCCGCATGCCGAAGGTCTCCGGAGCCGAGGCGACGGCGCGGATCACGGCGGAAGTCCCCGGCGTGCGCGTGCTGGTGCTCACCACTCACGAGGGCGACGACGACATCCTCGGGGCGATCGAGGCCGGGGCGAGCGGATATCTGCTCAAGGCGACGCCTCAGGAGGAGATCGTCGCCGGCATCCGCTCCGTCGCCGAGGGACACACCGTGCTGGCTCCGTCGATCGCGGCCACACTGGTGACCCGCATACGCAGACAGGACACGGTACGTCCGGCGCTGAGCCCGCGCGAGCTCGAGGTGCTGAGGCTCGTCTCTCGCGGGCGCAGCAACCCGGAGATCGCACGTGAGCTGTTCATCGGCGAAGCGACCGTGAAGACCCACCTGCTGCACGTCTTCGAGAAGCTCGAGGTGTCCGACCGCACAAGGGCGGTCACGCTGGCGCTGGAGCTCGGCCTGCTCTGATCACCGCCGCCGGGCATGAGAAAGCCCGGCATCGCGGAGCAGCTCACGCGATGCCGGGCTGAGGATCTTACGGCCGACCGAACTGCGAGACTGCCGGGCAGTCGAACGGGTCGGCTCCCGCGGAGAGACCCACGCGGTTGAGGTAGTCGATGACGATCTTGTACGACCGGAGGAGGTTGGTCTCCGTGTACGGCACGTTGTTCGCGGCGCAGTAGTCGCGGACGATCTCACGAGCCTTCGCGAGGTGCGGGCGCGGCATGCTCGGGAACAGGTGGTGCTCCACCTGGTAGTTGAGGCCGCCCATGAGCCAGGTCGTCGCCCAGCCGCCGGTGATGTTGCGGGAGGTGCGCACCTGCTTGGTGAAGAAGTCGAGACGGGCGCTGGGATCGATGATCGGCATGCCCTTGTGGTTCGGCGCGAACGCGGCACCCATGTAGACGCCGAAGACGGCGAACTGCACGCCCATGAAGGCGAATGCCATTCCGAGCGGGAGCATCATGAACACGGGCACGAGGATCAGCGCGAACCGCAGCGTGATGATGCTGAGCTCGGTCCAGCGCCCCTTGACGTTCTTCGTCGTCATGAGGTACTTCAGGCCGAGGAAGTGGAGGTTCAGCCCCTCGAGCGTGAGCAGGGGGAAGAAAAGCCAGCCCTGCTTGCGGGTGATCAGCTTGATGAAACCCTTCGCCTTCGCGGCATCCTCTTCGAGGAACGAGATCGTGTCGACCTCGATGTCGGGATCCTTGCCGACCTGGTTCGGGTTTCCGTGGTGCTTGGTGTGCTTCGAGTCCCACCAGGAGTAGCTCATGCCGATGCTGGCGATCACGATGCGGGCGAGCTTGAAGTTCGCCGGTCCCGTGGTCAGGATCTGACGGTGCGCGGCCTCATGGCCGAGGAAGGCGATCTGCGTCAGGATAATGCCGAGGCCCGCGGCGATGAGCAGCTGGAACCAGCTGTCGCCCAAGAGGATGAAGCCCGTGATGAGACCACCGAGGGCGACGGCGATTCCGGCGGCGACAGCCACGTAGAACCACTGCGCCCGACGGAGGAGACCCGTCTCCTTGACGACCTGCGAGACCTGCTTGTAGGCCTGGGCCATCGGCGGGAACTCGGCGTTTCCGGCATACGTCTGACGAATCGGTCCCAGCGTTGCTGCGGTCGTTTCGACCTGTGTGGTGGAGATGATCTTCTCCTGTCGATCGGAGCCCTTGAGCTGTGAAAGCCCAAGGCGACTGCCCAACGCTTACCTCACACTAACCGGGCCCGCATGCGGCTCCGGGAATACATCCGCACCCCTTGACGGGACGCCGTTGATGTGAGTGGATCCGAGCATGAATCGCCGGGCCCGGATCACGTCAGGAGTGGTGTTGATGCTTGCCGGCGGGGCCCTCCCGCTCACGGGATGCACGAGTACCCCGCTCGGCGGGACGCAGGCATGCATCGACTGGGTGTACTTCGAGGCTCCGGCGGACGCCTACGACGATGCGGATGCCGTCGCCCGCGGGCGCATCGTGGGCCGGGAAGGGACGACCAGCTACCTCGATCTGCCCGCCACCACGTGGAAGGCGGAGATCGACGAGTGGGTGAAGGGCACGGGGAAGACGGAGATCGTCGTCACCTCGCTCCCCCGCAGCTGCGGTGAATCCGGGGATTCGCTGGCCGACGCGATGGATGCCGGGGACGAGGTGATCCTCTTCCTGCGCGAGCGATCGTCCGGGTGGGAGGCGATCACGCCCTGGCAGGGGACGATCGCCGCGACCCCGGACGGCGGCATCCCGGACGCCTGGCCCGAAGACCTCTACGGCTGAGGCTTGCGGTCAGGCTCGCGCACGGCGCGCCCGACGGCGCCAGGCGCGCGGGAGGAACTGCGGCGAGGCGGCCGACTCGTGCGCCTCTTCGAGCGCGCGGAAGGCGTCGTGGAGGGAGTCGAAGGCGCCGAGGTCGGTGCCGTGGTTGTCGCGTACGAGGTGCGCGGTGCCGTCGAACTCGACGAAGCCGGCGAATTCGCCGTTGCGCGTCGCGACGTGCACGTCGGCGTCGGCCTGCTTCCAGGTCAACGGATCGGACGGGGGGAAAGTGGTGGTGCTCATGGTGATGCTCATTGCTGTGTGGCGGGCACGCGTGGGCGCTCCGCAAGATGTGAGATCGAGGACGGATGCCGCGCGCATCGATGTGCGCGGTCCTTTACGGCCCTGATCAGTGGCGACGTGGCGGCCGAGAGGGGCACTGCACACACGTTGCGCCATCAGCATAGCAGAATGCGTCTCCCCCTGCCTGCGCCGACCCCGCCACCGTCCTCGTCTAGGCGTCGACACCCACGACGAGGGCAGCCGTATACCCGCTCTCGACGGCGCCGGTGACGGTCGCGAGCTGCGATACGCCGCCATCGTCTCCGAAGACCATGTCGCTGGAGAGAGAGATCCGGGCCAGGTTGTCGCTCGACCCGCTGTAGGCGGCCTCGGCGTAGACCGTGTCGCATTCTTCCTCGGGGAGTGCCAGCTGCGAAGTGGCGATAGCGTTCGCGGCATCCGTGATCGATCCGACATCCGGATAGACCTCGAAGTGGACGTGCGGCCAGCGGCCGGGATAGCAGCCGGGGAAGATCGAGGTGAACGACACCTTGCCCTCGGCATCCGCCACCTGCACGCCTCGCAGGTAGGTGACGTCTTCCAGCCCGGAGGAGTACATGGAGTACTCGCCGCGCGCCGTGCAGTGCCAGACGTAGACGGCCGCACCCGCGAGGGGTGCGCCGCCGTTCGCCAGATCGAGGATCTGGAGTTCGATGGTGAGCGGCACCCCGTCGGCAGTGGCCGTGCCGTCGATCGACGCGCGGATGTCCTGACGGACGATGCCGGAGTCCTCGAGCGCATCGGGCCCGTTCGAGCCGTCGCCCGGGAAGGGGCCCGCCGTCTCGTCGGGGATCTCCGTGACGGACCCGTCGCCGCTTGCGGTCGCACCGGTCGATGGCGTCGCCGACACCGCCGATCCGCCCGAGGGGGAAGGCGCACACGCCGCAAGGACGACCGCACCGAGCCCGAGACCCGCGAGGCCCAGGACACCGCGGCGGCTCATGAGCGTGCGGATGTCGAAGGGAGCGCCCTGATCGACCACCTCTTCATCGGCACGATCGAGGAGTCGCCCCTCGTAGGCAGGACCGTCGGGAGTCTGGGTGGGTTCGGGGATACGGCTCATGATCGGGCTCCTCTCGAGCGAACCGGGTGGATGACCCATGCTGCGCGAACTTCCGATCAGGATGCCATGCCCCGGTTATGCGTCTCCTATGGTGCGTCGATTTCGATGTTCGCCGCGTCGCGCGATACGGGCGGCCGGAGGACGAGCACGACCACGATGATCACGAGGATCAGCGCCGACAGCGTCACGGGGATCGGCAGCACGGGATCGAGCAGCACGAGCAGTGCGCCGACCGGGACCACGGTGTTCACGACGCGATCGGCGTGCTCGCGGATCGCGATCCACCAGATGCCGAGCAGGAAGACCGCGATCGGGATCGTGACAGTGAAGGAGGCGGCCACGTTCGACAGTTCGCTGTGGTGCGTGAGCACGTCGATCTCGACCTCGATGCCGGCCGAGAACGCGGCGGCGGCGGCGAAGACGAAGTAGTGGGAGTAGCCGTAGCGCAACGATCGACGGAATGACGAGATCGCTCGGTGGTGCGGCGGCCAGAAGTAGATCCACCAGAGGGATGCCGTGACGACGAGCGTGAGCACCGAGATCGCGATCAGGGGTCCGACCGCGTCCACCTTGTCGATGGCGTCGATGATCGCGTTCGCCGAGGCGAGCAGGCTCTCGCCGAGCACGATGAGGGTGAACAGCCCGTAGCGCTCGGTGATGTGGTGCGGGTGCCAGGGCGTCTGCCGGCGGAATTCGGCGAAGACCGGTACCGCGATCTCGATCAGCGCGAACAGCACGAACGCCACGATCTGCTGCGGTCCGGAGGGGATGAGCAGGAAGAGGATCCACAGCACCTGGGCGGCGGCGATCCCGAAGGCGTATCTCCGCGTCGCCCCGCGGAGCTCCCCCGCGGATCGGGAGGCACGCAGCCATTGCGCCATCATCGCGACGCGCATCACCACGTAGCCGAGGACGGCGATGGTGAAGTCGCCGTCGTTGAACGCACGGGGGATCCCGGCCGCGAACACGAGGACGCCACCCATCTGCACGAACGTCGTCACGCGATAGAGCCAGTCGTCGGTGTCGAACGACGTCGCGAACCAGGTGAAGTTCATCCACGCCCACCAGATCGCGAAAAACACCATCGCGTACGAGGTGATGCCGTGCAGGAAGTGTCCCTCGCCGAGCGCGTGGTGCAACTGCGCGGAGGCGATGCTGACGGCGACCACGAAGACGAGATCGAAGAACAGCTCGAGAGTGCTCGCCGTGCGGTGCGGCTGCGACGGATCGCGCGGCAGCATCGTGCGCAGCTGGAAGCGGGGAGCGGCAGGATTCGCGGTCACCGCGCAAGAATAGCGCCCGCGCGCCGCCGCGCTGGGGCCGCGCTGGAGAAATTCATCCATTCGGAGGAAATATCTTCCGCTTCGACGGATCTTCCGCTACAGTGTTCAAAGTCTGCTGTGCCTGCTGCTAGCGACCGCCGTGTGGGACGGCGAAATGCACTCCGTGAGTGGGATCACCGAGTTTCAGCAGGACCCGAGGGGTCGGGATGCAGACGATTGCCGTGAACGTGGGGTTCATGGTTTGGGGAAATCTGGGGAACACACTGATGGCGCACTGGGGATATTTGCGTACATTCACGGCTCAAGGGGCCTCGGCATGACTTCCGTCGAGGATGCTCTGAGCATCACTCGTGCGGGCTCGGTCTTCTTGCCGATCGCTGCCCCGAGGGCAACAAAGTCGGTGACGCACACGGTGGTCACACCGCGCGCCTCCGCAACGCTGGAAAGACGCCGTCAGTGGGAGCGTCGCTATCGGATGCGACTGCGGATCACGGATGCGGCCGTCATCCTGTTCGCCGTCGGTCTGACCGCGACGGTCCAGCTGATGACCGGTGTCGCCGGGCTCGAGGTCCTTCGCGACGGCGTCCCCCTCGCCGCGCTGTGGTACCTCATGCTCAGCGCTCTGCACACGCGGGACGCCGCGTTGTTCCGTGCGAGTGCCACCGAGTACCGCGGCGTGGTCCACGCCAGCGGGCTCGCCTTCGGGATCATCGCCATCGTGGCGGTGCTGCTCGCATGGAAGTCGATGCAACTGACACTGCTGCTGGGGCTGCCTGTCGGTGTGTTGACGCTTCTGGTGACCAGGTGGTTGTGGCGCCACTGGCTCCAGGCACAGCGGGCGCACGGGAGGTTCACCTCTCGTACGCTCGTTGTGGGAAACAGGGATGACGTCGAGTACGTGGTGCGCACCCTGCACCCGATCGGCGCGTCCGGCTACCAGGTGGTCGGCGCGACGCTCCTCGACGGCAACGCCCGCGAGGTGGAGATCGACGGCGCGAAGTTCCCGGTTCTGGGGAACGTGAACTCCGTGTCGACGGTCGCCGCCGAGCTGGGCGCCGACACGATCATCGTGGCGAGTCGCCCCGAGGGCGAGCCCGAGTTCGTGAAGCAGTTGAGCTGGCAGCTGGAGGGGACCGCTGCCGAGCTCGTGCTGTCGAGCCGCCTGACCGACGTCGCCGGCCCGCGGATCTCGTTCGCGCCCGTCGAGGGACTCCCCCTCATCCAGGTGCAGATTCCGACCTACGAGGGCGGTCAGCACCTGCTGAAGCGCGCCCTCGACATCGCGGTCGCGACGATCGCGCTCCTCCCGATCGGCCTGCTGGCACCCGTGCTGGCGCTGCTCATCAAGCTCGACTCTCCCGGTCCCGTCTTCTTCTTCCAGGAGCGCGTCGGCCGCGACGGTCGCCGCTTCAAGATGGTCAAGTTCCGCTCCATGAAGACGGATGCCGAGCAGCAGCTCGCCGCTCTCAAGGAGCAGAACCAGGGCGCCGGTCTCCTCTTCAAGATGAAGGACGACCCGCGGGTCACCCGTGTGGGCAGGATTCTGCGCAAGCTGTCACTCGACGAACTGCCGCAGTTCTGGAACGTCCTCATCGGCGACATGAGTGTCGTAGGACCGCGTCCTCCGCTGCCCAGCGAGGTCACCGCCTACGACGGCACCGTCTTCCGCCGCCTGTACATCAAGCCGGGAATCACCGGCCTGTGGCAGGTCTCCGGCCGCAGCGACCTGTCCTGGGACGAGAGCGTTCGCCTCGACCTGCGCTACGTCGAGAACTGGTCGGTCATGAACGACCTGCAGATCATGTGGCGTACCGCGAAGGTCATGGTCCAGCCCAGCGGGGCATACTGATCGGATGAGCAATTCGAACCGCCTCACCATCGCGATGGTGGGGACCAGGGGAGTGCCCGCAGCCTACGGCGGATTCGAGACGGCGATCGAGGAAGTCGGTCGCCGTCTCGCTGCCCGGGGACACGACGTGGTCGTCTACACGCGTGGCTCCGAGCGCCGTGAGAAGGACTACCTCGGGATGCGCGTGGTGCATCTGCCTGCCGTCCCGGTGAAGCAGATCGAGACGCTCAGCCATACCGGACTGTCGACGCTGCACCTGATGTTCCGCCGTCGGCCCGACGCGACGTTCGTCTTCAATGCGGCCAACTCCCCTTTCCTGCCGCTTCTCCGCCTGCGCCGGGCCCCCGTCGCGCTCCACATGGACGGTCTCGAGTGGCGCCGTTCGAAGTGGGGACCGCGAGGCAAGGCCTACTACCGGTGGGCCGAGCAGTTCGGCGTGCGCAAGGCCGATGCCCTGATCGCCGACGCGCCGGGAATCGCCGACTACTACCGCCACCAGTTCAACGTGCCGACAGAGCTCATCCGCTACGGGGCACCGATCCTCGAAGAGCTGCCTGAGCGCGGCGTCGCCGAGATCGACCTCACGCCGGGTGGATACCACCTCGTGGTGGCGCGCTTCGAGCCGGAGAACCACGTGCGCGAGATCGTCGAGGGGTACCACGCCAGCGACGCCACGCTGCCGCTGGTGGTCGTGGGTTCTGCACCGTACAGCGCCGAGTACACGCAGGAGATCCAGCGCGTCGCCGACGGTGACGACCGCATCCGCCTCGTCGGCGGGGTGTACGACCAGGAGCTGCTCGACGCGCTGTACGCCAATGCCGCGACCTACCTGCACGGGCACTCGGTCGGAGGGACCAACCCGTCGCTGCTGCGCGCCATGGGCGCAGGCACGGCGGTGATCGGCTTCGACGTCCCCTTCAACCGCGAGGTCCTCGACGGCAACGGCTGGTTCTTCGCCGACGCCGCCGACGTCGCCGCACATGTCGCCGCCGCGGAGGCCGATCCGGAACTGGTCGCTTCGCGAGCGAAGCGCGTGCAGGAGATCGCGCGCAGTCGCTTCCGCTGGGACGACGTCGCCGACGAGTACGAGTCCCTCGCGCGACGGCTCTCAGAACGATCGACGATCCACTCCTCCGCGCGCCGCGCTCGGCGCCGCACGGAAGACTGGACGCCCGGCTGCCGCCGAGGCGACGGCACCGTGAGCGGCGAGAAGCGCCCGACCGCCCTGTTGGTGCACCCCGGCGCGGAGATGTTCGGCTCCGATCGGATGCTGCTGGAGAGCGCGATCGGCCTCGTCGAGGCGGGGGCACGTGTTGTGGTCGCACTGCCGAGTCGCGGCCTCCTCGACGGCGAGCTTCGGTCGGCTGGAGCCGAGGTCGTCATCATCCCCATGCTCGTCCTGCGCAAGGTGCTGCTCACCCCGCGCGGGTTGCCGCAGCTCTTCCGCGACACGTTCCGCGGTCTGGGCGCCGCCTGGCGCCTCATCGGCAAGGTGCGCCCGGATGTCGTCTATGTCTCCACCATCATCATCCCGCAGTGGCCGCTGGTGGCCCGGCTCCGCCGCACGCGGTCGGTCAGTCACGTGCATGAGGCCGAAGCCTCCGGCAGTCGGCTCGTGAACAGCATCCTGTACTCCCCCCATCTCGCCTCCGAGCGCACCCTGGTGAACAGCCGGTTCAGTCTCGACACGCTCCGCGCTGCTCTGCCCGCGCTCGCCCGTCGGGCTTCGGTCGTGTACAACGGTGTCGCCTCTCCCTCGCAGCCAGCAGCTCCGCGCCCCCGGATCGAGGGAGCGCTCCGCGTCCTCTACGTCGGCCGGTTGTCGCCCCGCAAGGGACCAGACCTGGTCATCGAAGCCGCCTCCCGGCTGAGTGCGGCAGGGCGCGCCGTCGACGTCACCCTCTTGGGCGCGGTGTTCGACGGCTATGAGTGGTTCGAGCGCGATCTGCGAGAGCAGGCGGATGCCGCGGCGATCACCGTCGACTTCGCCGGTTTCCACTCCGACATCTGGCCCTTCCTCACCGAGGCCGACGTGCTGATCGTGCCGTCCCGTGTCGATGAACCCTTCGGCAACACCGCGGTCGAGGGCATCCTCGCGCTCCGTCCCGTGATCGCCAGCGACAGCAGCGGTCTGCGCGAAGCTGCCGGCGGCTACGAGACCGCCCGCCTCGTTCCTGCCGGTGATCCGGCAGCCATCGCGACTGCCCTGACCGACATCGATACTCGATGGAGCGAAGTCGTGTCCACCGTCGCCGAGAGCCGCGCAGAGGCGCTGCGCCGGCACGCCCCCGCCGTCTACCGCGCGACCATCACAGAGCACGTGCTGGGCTGACGCCCTCCTTCGTGCACGCCCTCATACGGAGTCGGGGGTGGGCGTGCCGGCGGTGAGCCGTCCGCGGTTCCTGATGATGTAGATCGAGAACGGGATCAGCTGGCACACGAGCAGTGCGAAGGCGACGCCGACGAGCGGACCCACGATTCCGAGCAGGGGCGTCAGCACGAACGACAGCGTGATGCCGACGGCGGCCATGCTCAGGGTCGGGATCACCTGGAAACGGATCCCCGGTTTGTCCATGATGAACATGCCCAGCGGGTACACCGCTGCGGTCATCATGATCATCAGCCCGAAGGCGAAGATCGTGCTCGGACGCACTGTCAACTCCCCCTGGGTGATGAATCCGAAGAGCCAGGGCCCGACGACCCAGACGACGAAGGTCGCCCCTGCCACCGCCACCGCGAACAGCGCGGAGAGCAGGAACGGCCCGCCCCGGAGGTCGCCCTTGTGCCGTGAGCGCGCGAAGTGCGGCCACAGAGCGAGTCCACCGGCCATCACGAGCCCGTTGAGGGCGAAGAAGACCTGGCCGGCCACGCCGTATTCCGCCACGTCGCTCGGTCCGCCCAGCTGCGCGATGACATACCGCTGAGACCCGACCGCGATCGGGTACGTCACCATCTGGGCGAGCATCGGCCAGCCGACATCCATGACCCGCACGCCCGGGAACCGTCGCGGGCGCAGCACCATTCGGGCAGCGGCAGGGATCAACGGCGACGTGGTGCGCGCAGTGATCAGGACGCCGAGCAGCGAGACCAGGAAGGATGCTGCGAACGAGGCGATCGCCACGAAGGAGTGGAGGTTGTCACCACCGAGGGTCAGGATCAGCCAGACGCCGGCGAGGGTGAGCGGCGAGATGAGCCCCTGCAGCAGGATGACCACATGGTTGCGGCGCTGTCCGAGCATGATGCGCGCCCAGATGCCGAGCGGGATCTGGAGGCAGAAGATCGTCACACAGTAGAACGCGGCCAGCGACGCCCCGGGTCGACCGCCGGCATCTCCGAAGACGAGCTCCCACGTGCCTGTCGCGACGAGCACGGTGTTGATCATCATCGCGGATGTCGCGAACATCAGCAGCACACGGCCCACAGACGTGAGCTGGTACCGCAGCTTCTCGTCGGTGCGGACATCGTCACTCGTGGCGACGGCGTTCACCAGGACCGCCCCGCTGCCGAGATCGGTGAACGTCAGCAGCGAGGGGATCGTGGTGAGCAGGGTGTAGAGCGCGAAGCTGTCCACTCCCGCCTCGCCGATGATCATCCGGGTCGTGAGTACGCCGCAGACCAGCGCGATGACCATCGTCAGCGCGCGGGCACCGACTGCGAGAAGTGAGCTCATATCTGGATCGTCAGCGCGGCAGCGCCCCCAGCGTCGTGCTGTTCGCGGGGAGCCGCGATGCGGCGGCGACGTCGGCCGGGACGGCAACCGCCACGGACGCCTGGGTCGCCGCGTATGCGGGCAGGAGGGTGTAGTCGCCGTTCACGACCGACGCGCCCTCCACCAGCTTCGAGCGCCGTTCCTGTCCACTGGCTGCGGTGAACGCCGCGAGAGTGTCGGCGACGGCGGGGTCTTTGGACGCCGCTCCCCTGGACCACGCCGAGAACCAGCGCGTGATGCCGGCGTTCGCCCGGTGGTACAGGTTTCCATTCGAACTGGAGATCATCTGTGCACCGGTGTACGCGAGCGAGAAGTCCTGAACGCACAGGAGGCAGTTGCCTCCGCTCTCCGCGACCACGTTGTTGGACAGGACGACGTTGCGCACGATCCACGGTGCCTGCGGCGCATACCGCGTGCGCGGATCGTGTCCCGCCGCATTCGGATCAGAGGCCCGACGGTCGTCCTGCGCGATGTTGATGTTGCGCTGCGCGTTGCCGACGACCGTGTTGTTCCAGATCTTGACGTTGCCGGAATCGAGCACGTAGAGACCGAAGTCTCCGTTGCGCGCGATCACGTTGTCGGCGACGACCGCGCGCTCGGAGAGCTCGATCATGACGCCGTGACCGGTGTTGCCGATGACGTCGTTGCCGGAGAAGGCGATATCGACGACGGACTCGTCGAACCAGGGGCCGCGCCCGTAGTTCCCGGTGAACGCACTGTCGGTCACCGTCACCCCTCGTGTTCTCGTCACCTTGAATGCGCCGGACACCGGCGAGTGATTGAAATGCTCGGCGTTGTTCCCGACGGACAGCATCCCGACGACTTCGAGCCCGTCCGCCTGGGACGCTCCTCCGCCGAGCAACCCGTTGCCGATCAACGATACCCGAGTGAGAGTCGTCCGAGCCGCCCACGAGTAGAAGCCGGTCGTCGAGTTGTCGCGGATCGTGACATCCGTCAGGGAGATGTCGTTCGCCGCAGCGATGACGGTGCCCATCTGCGGCACGCTGGTCGCATACCGGCGGACGCCGATGCCGCGGACCTCGCTCCCCGCGGACTGGATCGACAGCGCCTGCGTGAGGACACTCGCCTCGACCGCCTTGCCCGTCGGATCCGTGCCGATGATGAGACGTTTCGCCGAGCCGTCGACGTAGAACGTCCCGGCCGTGACCTTCGACGCGGATGCGACCTCGCGGAGCTGAGCGCCCGCCACCCAGACCTGGTCGGGGTGGGCGGCCATCGGGTAGGCCGGGTCGACGAACCGCCACTCCGCCTGGGTGTTGTCCGGCGCACCCTTGGTGTACGTCGGGCTGGAGTCGAGATTCGTGCGCCAGTCGTCGACGATCCAGGTGTTCCCGGATGCGCGCCACCCGCTGACCGGCTTCGCTCCGTCGAGCCAGACCTCCTCATTCGCCGCAGGCTGGATCGTGACCCGCTTCTGCGCGGGGACCACGATCTCCTCGTGATAGGTTCCGCCGCGGAGGACGATCGTGCCGCCGCTGGGCACCATCCGCACAGCCGCCGCGATGGTGCGCACCGGCGAGGACATCGTTCCGGCAGAGCTGTCCCATCCATCGGGAGCGACATAGATGGCCGTCGCGGGCGCGTCGTACGCGAGGGTTCCCGGCGCATTGGCGCCCGGCGTTCCCCGCACGCCTTCGACGGGCCCGGGAGGAGCCGGTGGCGTCGTCGGGTTCGGCGGGGTCGTCGGCGGCGTGGGAGTCGGCGTCGGGGTGGGAGCAGGCGTCGGAGCCGGCGTCGGAGTCGGCGCGGGCGTCGGAGCCGGGGTGGGCGTCGGGGCGGGAGTCGGCTTCGGGGCGGGCGTCGGCTTCGGGGCGGGCGTCGGCTTCGGCGGCGAAGTGACGACGACGTCGTCGATGGCGACCGGCACTGCTGCCTTCGCCCCGCTGGAGGTGTACAGCGCGAAGGCGTAGCCGCCGGATGACTGGATACGCGACGCCGCGGCATCCGTGTGGGAGACCTGCCAGGCGGTAGGCTCCGCCGCACCCGAAACCCAGGCCTTCGCACCGAGTGCGACGGGGCTCGTGCCGGTGACGCTGAGCGCCACGGTCATCTTGGTGCCGTTCTTCACGGCGAAGGGCAAGCGCCGTTCGCTGATGCTCTGGACGGTGGTGAGGTCGGTCAGCCGCACGATCGAGACGTAGGCGGAGCCGTCTGGATGCACGCGAACGCGCACGCCGTAGGCATTCTTGCCCGCGACGCGGACGGCCTGAGCGAGATAGAGCGGTCCACCCACGGGCAGTGCGGGAACGGTCAGCGTGAATCGACTGTTCACATCCGCCGCGGTCACTCCGCCGGCGGTCACACGGGCCGTGATGCCGGGCTTGCGGCTGGCGAGCAGCGCCCGGCCGCTGGCGACGCTCGAGGTCCCCTCGACGACGCGCCACGCGCCGACGGGCGATGACCCCCAGCCCGATGTGACCTTGCGGTTCATCGCATCGTTCAGGATCGAGGTCGGTGTCGCCGCCGCGGGTTGCGACGACGCCGCAGATCTGTCGGTGCCGGCGTACGCGGGCGTCGCGACCAGGAAGGCCGAGACCGCCAGGACGACGCCGAGCGCGCCCGCGATCACGCTCCGGCGGGATCGCGCAGGCGGCGAGGATGTGGGTCGAGTCGTGGGCGGGAGGAACGGGAAGGAAACCATGTCACCGTCTTCTGGGGCAGATTACGATCAACCAGCTGTTCTGCTACAGATTAGACCCCGGGAGCAGAGAGCGAGTCCCCCTCGCAACTCAAGTAGAGTAACCGGCTCACCGGGGAAAGACAACTTCCGAGACCCCCTCCACCGATATGCCGGTCATGTGAGCGGCACTTCACGTGGGCGGCGGGACCCCGACTCAGTCGCTGTAGTACTCGCTGCGATGCCGGTCCGGGCGAGCCCGGTTCAGCACGGTACCGAGGATGCGCGCCCCACCCGATTCAAGCGACTTGATGCTCTTCGTCAACGCGGCGCGGCGGGTCTTCGTCGCGTCGACGACGAGGATCACACCGTCGGTCTGGGTCGCGAAGAGGTTCGCGTCGGCGACGCTGAGCGTGGGCGGTGAGTCGATCACGACGTAGTCGTACTCGGCAGCGGCGAAGTCGAGCAGCTGCGCCATCCGGGAGGAGGTCAGCAGCTCGGCTGGATTCGGGGGGACCGTGCCGGCAGGGAGGATGTCG
This sequence comes from Microbacterium sp. PMB16, assembly GCF_051294855.1. GTDB lineage: Bacteria > Actinomycetota > Actinomycetes > Actinomycetales > Microbacteriaceae > Microbacterium. The sequence goes on along the minus strand of NZ_CP145908.1, from coordinate 1,958,426 downwards.
AGCGTGCTGTCGGCGACGCTGTGCTTGGCGACCTCGAAGTCGACCTCGTCCAACAGCACGCTCGTCAGTCCGATCGATCCGTCGATGCCCGCGTGCTCGTGCGCGCGCGGTCGGCGCATGTCGGCGTCGATGAGCAGTACGGAATTGCGGAGGCCGGCCAAGGTCATGGCGAGGTTCACCGACACCGTCGACTTGCCTTCCGCCGGCATCCCGGACGTCACCAGCAAGACCTTCACCTGAGAACTGACGTTCGCGTACGCCAGCGCCGAGCGAATGCGGCGGAACTCCTCCGACGTGTGCCCGAGCGGCTCCTGGGACACGGCGATCCCACGGCTTGCGAGCAACGGCGCCTTGGAGACGACGCCGAGCACCGGGTCGCCGCCGGATTGGGCGAGCGTCTCCTCATTGCGCACACGCGTGTCGAGCACCCCGACGAGCACGGCGAGCGCCAGGCCGAGGACTCCGCCGAGGAAGCCTCCGAGGAGAGCATCGCGCGGCTTGCTCGGGGTGAACTGGAACTCCGGCGGGACGGCATCGTCGATGATCTCCGCCGTGATGGTGGATTCGCCCTGCGGATCCTTCGGAGCGACGTCCTTCACGACGAGGATGAGCTGGGCGGCGACCACGTTCGCGAGGTCGGCGGCCCCCTCGGCATCTTCGGCGATTCCCGTGACGCGCAGCGTGACGGTGTCCTGCGGGATCGACACCTCGATCGATCGTGCGAGCGCACGCGGAGTGGTGTCGAGGTCGAGTTCGTCGATCACCGGGTCGAGCACGCGCGAGCTCGTGACGAGCTGAGCGAAAGACAGCATCTGGCTCTGCGTGTACGCCGATCCCTGGTTGAGATCCGAGGCGCTCGTTCCCTGATTCAGGGCGAAGTAGAGCGACGTCGTCGCCTGGAACTGCGGAGTCTGCAGCGAGGCGTAGCCGTAGGAGCCTCCGGCACCGACCACGGCGCAGAGCACGATCAGCCACCAGAACTTGCGCAACGAGCTGGCGATGACGCGCAGACTGACCCGGCTCTCGCCCATGACTCCCCGTTCCCCCTGAGACTTCGATTCTAGAGGAGTGCGCACTACGGCACCCTCATCGGTGTGGACGAGGCGGACGTGCGTCCACGGCGTCTCGGATCGCGTCCGGCGAGCCGAGCAGTTCGTCTGTCCGCTCGTCGGCCGCGTGCCCCCCGATGTCAGCATCCCTCGCCCAGGTGATGGCGAGGCCGACACAGAACCAGAGGAACATGCTGTACTGCGTGATCAGCGCCACCACGAAGAGGCTCGGCAGCTGACCGACGACGGCGATCGATGCCGGACTCCGCGTCGAGCGGCGCACGGTCATCACCGCGGCGCAGACGATGGCGGCCATGATGAGGAGCGTCGGCACGTACCCATAGCGGAGAAGAGTGAGCACGAGGGCGTTGTCGACCGAGCGCGCGAAGTAGCCGAGGTAGTAGTCACCCGAGACCAGCGAGTACCAGTCGCCGGGGTTGCCGAAGAGCTGCACCTGCTCCAGGAGCACGAGGAGGTCGGTCCGGTAGTCGGCGCTGCCGCCCGCTTCGTCACCCGCGGCACCGAACACGGAGTCGATGATGGGGATGACGATGGCCGTGCCGATGAGCCCGGCGGCGGCGACCGTCACACGGAACCTCGTCGATACCCCGACGATCAGGAACGTCGACAGCACGAGGGTGAGCGCGAGGGTGATGAGGCCGGCTCGACTGAACGTGAGCACCGTCGCGACCGCGATGAGCACCACCCCGCCGATCTTCGGAAGCAGCCGCCACCGGGTCGCGACGACGAACGCCGACGACATCGCCAGGGCGGCACCCAGGGCGATCGAATGACCGAACGCGCCCTCCACTCGGAGCACGCCTCCGCGCTCCTGCAGCGGGCTCCAGGTCTCGTGCACGACTCCGGAGCCCGGGATGAGCACGAACGGGTTGAACGACGTGAAGAACTCGACGATGGCCAAGAACGCGGCGATGATGGCTACCACCGAGATCGTCGTGGTCACCCATGCGACGCCGACCCTGGCGAGCACGACCCGACCCCAGATGTACGGGATCACCCATTCGAGCAGCGAGGCGACCAGCGAGGCGAGATCGACGGACCGGAAGGCGAACAGCCCGGCGATGACGATCACGAATGCCGCGACCCAGGCGTCGGCGGCCCGCAGCGGCACGATCGACCAGTTGACGACGATCAGCAGCGCGGTGAGCAGCGTGATCGCCGCCCAGTAGAAGCTCACATTGACGCCGACCCAGAGCGGGACGAAGAAGAGCACGATCGACCACGCGACGAATGCCGCCCGCGGCATCAACCGCAGACCGAAGACGGCGATGGCCGCCGCAGCGATACCACCGACCGCGAGCAGCACGATCGGAACGGCAGTGCCCATACGTCAGGAGTTTACCGGAGTCGGGCTCAGTTTCTCGGTGCGTAGAGGTTGATCTCCGCGGCCGACGTATAGCCGAGCCCGTTGGCGGATCCGGTCGCGACCAGGCGCACGTAGCGCGTCGTCGTTCGTGGCAGAGATACCAGCCGCGTGGCTGAAGAACCAGCGAAGGTTCCCGAGGCGATCGGCTTCCCCCAGGTCTTCCCGTCCGCCGACACCATCACCTGATAGGTGGAGATGATGCCGTTGGTGTCACCGTCCTGACGGGGCGTGTACGCGAGCGCTGCGATGGCCTTCGCGGATCCGAGGTCGAGCGTGAGCGAATGCGGCAGTGGCGCGATGCCGCCGGTGTACGCAGAGTGCCAGATCGTCGAGGCCGCACCGTCGATGGCGAAGGCGGCCGGCGTCCGACTGTCCTGGCTGTCTGCCGTCGCCTTCCACCCCGCACGATCGAGGAGCAGACCAGGAGCAGCCGCGACCTTCGCGCTCACGGCCTGACTCACCGCGGTATTTCCGTCTCCATCCTTCGCCACGACCGTGTACTGGGGCGCCGTGGCATCCGCGGTTCTGTCCTCGAGGGTCACCGCGGGGCGGTTCCACCACGTGCCGTCGACCTTCGCCGTCGCGACGGGCGTGGCCGTGCCGTGGCGGTACAACTCGTAGGTCAGCGTCAGATCGTCGCGGTCCCAGTTCGCGGGGATCGTGACCTTCGCCTGCCCGGGGAGGTCAGAAGCGGCCGTCGGAACCCATTTCGCACCGGAAAGTCGCGGGCCGTCCTTCGCTCCGCCCGGAGGCGTCGTCGAGAAGCGCACGAGCCCCTCGAACCGTTTGTTGTTGACGGTGCCGAACTCGCCGCCGATGGAGATCATGGTGCCGGTGCCCGTGATCGACAGCCCCGCCTGCCCCAGCCCTGTCTTGGTTCCGACGGTCCAATCAGGAGTCCACGCATACGCCGATGGCGCGGGTGTGCCAGCCCAGTTCCGGTAGCGATTCGGGTCGGCGCGCTGCGTGCCGAGGACGCCGCGGGCATCCGTCGTGAACGCTTCGGAATAGCGGTGCACGCGAGGAGACTGCTCGGGCTGCATTCCCACGGTGTCGCACGCATGGGTGTGGCTGGTGGTGTAGACGACTTTGCCCGTGGAGTAGACGCCGTAGTGGTCGCCCAGGCAGTCCGCGATCCAGCGCACCTTGCCAGTTCCCGCCTCGGCGGCGAAGGTGCCCTCGAGATTGTTCGCACTGATTCCGCCGAAGCCCCAGCCCGTGCCGTAGATCCCGGTCGTATCGGTCGCGAGCCCGAAGATGCCCGATCTGCCAGCGCTTTCGCCCGAGTTCGACCCGTTGGTGACGGTCTTGGTGAGCGCCCAGGACGCGTCCGGCGCACCCGTCGACTTGTCCAGCGCTGCTGCGCCACGCAGCGACGCGTTCCCGTTCACCTGGGAGAAGCGGCCGGCGGCGATGACGTTCTGACCCGCAGGGTCCATGACCATCGCGTCGACCTGGAGGTCGGTCTGCGGCGCCCACGGAAGCAGTGCTCCATTCGCAGCCGTGAAGGCGGCGAGGTTCTTGCGTGCGGTGCCGTTGCCCTGCGTGAACAGACCGCCGACGTACACGTTCGCGCCTGCCGCGGCGATCGCGTAGACACCGGTGCCGCCGATCGACGGGACGAACCCGGAGACGAGCTGGCCGGTCTTCGCATCGAGCGCAGCGAAGTTCCACCGGTCCTTGCCGTTCACCGAGTTGAACGATCCGCCGATGTAGATGCGGCTGCCGTCAGGAGACGCGGCGACGGCCTTGATGACGCCGTTCACCAGCGGAGCGAAAGGCAGCAGCTGCCCGGTGGTGATGTCGTATGCCAGGACGTTCGATCGTGCTGTCAGGCTCGTGCCCGGCGCGGCGAGCGGCTCTCTGGCGTTGTCGAACTTGCCGACCGCGTAGACCGTCGACCCGATCGTGGTCTGCGCCCAGACGTAGCCGTTGTCGATCTGCACCGTCGGGATCGGATCCGAGGTGACGACAGTGCCGTCCCGCTGCAGCAGCGGGGGTGGCGGCGGTACCGCTGCCACCGCGCTCTGTGCACTCAGCGCGGTCAGACCGCCGACCAGAAGCGCGACGGTCGCGATCGACGCGAAGATTCTGCGCGCACGCAGCACGGTCTTGTTCCCCATTGCGAACTCCCCAGTCCCCAGACTTCTGCCGCGACGAAGGCGGCATGGAACGCCCCACGCATTCCTCCCTGAGGTTAGCGGCCCGACCTTCACACCAGTCCGTCCGCCCGTTAACGCGACCTGGCCACTGCGGCGATCGGATGATCGCCGCAGTGGCCAGGTCGTCAGTGCCGGCTTACGGAGCCGTGACGCGGAAGGAGTCGAACGAGACGCCGAGCGTCGCCGTCGCGCTTCCCGACCGGTTGCCGCTCAGCCCCACCGAGCCCGCACCCAACGGTGCGGCGTCGGTCGTGTTGAGCTGCCAGTTGGCCGGCTCCGTCGCTCCCGCAGCCCAGATCTTCGCCGAGATCGCCGCAGACGACGTTCCGGTGACCGAGACCTTCAGCGTGTAGGAGGTGTTCGCCGCGAAGGCGAGTCCCGACACGGCCTGGGTGGCGAGCACCGTGCCGTCACGGTGCGCGACCAGCCAGATCGTGCCATCAGGACGGAGCCATGCACGGACCAGATACTTGCCGGCCGCCGAGTTGCGAGCGATGACACCGATGTAGGCGCCGCCCGCAGCAGGAGCCTGGTCCACGCGGAACGTGGTCTGCAGCACCGCGTCGGCGATCGACGTGGTGTTGAGGGTGGCGTGACGCGTGTCGCCAGCGATCAGCGACATCTTGCCCTGACCGTCGGCGACCGTGGCCGCCGCCTGGGAGCCGCCAGCGATGGTCCAGGCGCCACCGGTGACCGCCGAACCCCAACCCGGACCGGACGTGCGCTCGAACTCGTCGCTCGCCAGCGCGGCGGGCTCGGGGTCCGGGTCCACCGGTGCCGCGGTCACGGTCACCGGCTTCGACGTCGCGTGCGTCGCGCCCTTGTTGTCGGTCACGGTCAGGGTGACCGTGTAGGTGCCGGCCGCGGCATAGGTGCGCGAGGCCGTCGCTCCGGTGCCGCTCGATCCGTCACCGAAGTTCCAGGCGTACGAGGCGATGGTGCCATCCGAATCCGTCGACGCTCCGCCGTTGACGTTGACCGTCAGGTTGGTCGTCGCGGCCGTGAACGATGCCGTCGGGGCGACGTTCGCGGGCTCGGGATCGGGGTCCGGTGCGCCGGGCGTCAGGTTCTTCAGGGTGAAGTCGTCGAAGCTCGCCGGGTTGGTGCCCGTCGCGCTGCCGGCGCGGTAGGAGAAGACGGTGGACGGCCCGGCGACCTGGAGAGCCGCTGTCGCATCCGTCGTCGAGAGCTGCCAGTTGGCCGGCTCCGTCGCCCCGCCGGCCCACAGCTTCGCGCGGATCGTCGTGGTCGGAGCGCCCGTGGTTTCCATCGCCAGGTTGAACGTGCTTCCCGCCGTCCAGGTCAGGCCGGCGACAGCGGTGCTGGCGATGGCCGTTCCGTTGCGGTGGATGACAAGCCACACGGTGCCGTCGGCCTTGTGCCAGGCCAGCGCACGGTAGCCGTTCGCGCCGGAGCGGCGCGAGCCGAGGCCTTCGTAGGCGACGCCCGTCGACGGACCGGAGGTCAGCGTGTACGTGATCCGCCCGGCGGTGTCGCGCAGGGACGTGCCCTGCAGGAGCATCTCGCGCGTCTCACCCGGTGCGAGGTTGACCTTGCCCACTCCGTCTGCGACGGAGGTGACGGCGGCCGAACCGCTCATCGGCGCCCAGGTGCCGCCGAGGTCAGCCGCGCCCCAACCGCTCGAGACGACGCGGCCGAACGAGTCGGATGCGGCGAACACCACGGCCTGCACGGCCACGGACTTCGCTTCCGTGTCGACGCCACCGAGGGTGTCGGTCACCGTGAGGGTGACATCGTACGAACCTGCCTGTGCGTAGGTGTGGCTCGCGGTGGCTCCTGAGCCTGCGGGCGTTCCGTCGCCCCAGTTCCACGCGTAGCTGAGCGTCGCACCGTCGGAGGCGCTCGAGCCGGCGCCGGAGACGTCGAGGCGCAGACCGGACGAGGTCGAGGTGAAGGCCGCGACCGGGTCGGCGTGCGTGGTGACGGCCTGACGCGTGGTCGAGGCCGTGCCGCTGCGATCGTCGGTGACGGTGAGCGTCACCGTGCGGGTACCCGGCGTCGCGTAGACATGGTCGGCGACCTGACCGGTGGAGGTCGTGCCGTCACCCCAGTTCCAGGCGAACGAGGCGATCGTGCCGTCCGAGTCCGCCGATGCCGAAGCATCGACCGCGACGGACAGACCGGTCGCTGCGATCGTGAACGATGCCGTCGGAGCCACGTTCGGCGCCTGCACCACGACCTGCTTCTCGATGGTCGCCGCGAGACCGTGGTTGTCGGTCACGGTGAGCCGGGCGGTGTAGGTGCCCGTCGTCTCGTACTCGTGCGACACGGTCTGGCCGGTCGCCGTCGCCGAGTCGTCACCGAAGTCCCACTGATAGCCCGTGATGGTCGCGGACCCTGCCGGAGCAGAGGTGCTCGCGTCGAAGTCCACGTCGAGACCGGTGGCGGTCGCGGTGAACGCCGCAGTCGGTGCCTGGAAGCCCATGCCGATGCCGTAGTGCGTCTGCACCTGTGCGGCGGTCAGCGCGAACGGGTACACGGCGACCTCGTCGATCGCTCCGCTGAAGTAGCTGGAGGTCGGTCCCGAGGGCCAACCGCCGATGTTGTCACCACCGATGCGCCAGTAACCCAGGTAGTCCTGCGCATCGACCGCACCCGCGGCCGTCGCGACCAGGTCGCCGTCGATGTAGAGCTTCATGCCGTCGGCGCTCTGCGTTCCCACGGCGTGGTGCCACGAGTTGTCGTTGAGCGCGGTGGGACTCTGGATCGTCTGCGTGGTGCCGTTGTACGTACCGAAGACCAGGCGCCCGTTGTTCGCCATGTAGAGGTGGCGGTCGTAGCTGCCGGAGTCGCCGCTCGCGGAGGAGCCGTAACCCAGGAGCTTGCCGCCCCTGTTGGTCGTCGTCTTGAACCAGAGTTCCGTCGCGAACGCCTTCGTCACCTCGACGCGGTTGGTGGTTGCCACCCGTCCCGTCGACGTCCCGCTGAAGTTCGACGCGCCCGTGGCCGTGTTCTGGACGCCGGACGACGTCGTGGAGACTCCGGATCCGAACACCGGCGCGTTCGCGCCGGACCAGTCCTGAGGCGCGGTGCCGAGCGGGTAGTACAGCTCGGGGCCGTCTGCGGTGACCGCATCGACGTACGAGGATGCTGCGCCCGCCGCGATCGTCACGCTGACGGTCTGGCTGCTCACCGTGTTGCCGTTGCCGTCCTTGGCGACGACCGTGTACTGCTGCTCCGAGCCGGGAGCCGCGTTCTTGTCTTCGAGCTTGACCGAGGCCGCGCGGTTCCACCACGTGCCGTTGGCCGTCGCCGTGGCGACGGGAGCGGTCGTGCCGGTGCGGCGGAGCTCGTAGGTCAGCGTCAGGTCATCGCGGTCCCAGTTGGTCGGGATCGAGACCCGCGCGCGGCCGGGGATGAACGACTGCGCGTTCGGCACCCAGTTCGCGCCCGAGAGACGGGGACCGTCCTTGGCGCCGGCCGGCGGGGCGGTCGAGAAGCGCACGAGGCCCTCGAAGCGTCCGTTGTTGACTGAGCGGAACTCGCCGCCGATGGAGATCATGTTGCCCGCACCGGTGATGGAGAGTCCGGCCTGCCCCATGCCCGTCGTCACGCCGACGGCCCAGTCGGGCGTCCAGGCGTAGGCCGAAGGTGCCGGCGTGCCGACCCAGTTCTTGTACGTGCCACCCGCTGCGGGCTGGTTGCCCAGGGTTCCGCGGGCGTCGGCCGTGTAGGCCTCGGAGTAGCGGTGCGTGCGCGGGTTCTGCTCGGGGTGCATGCCCTGCGTGCTGCAGGCGTGCGTGTGGCTCGTCGTGTACACGACCTTGCCCGTGGAGTAGACGCCGTAGTGGTCGCCGAGGCAGTCGGAGATCCAGCGGACCTGTCCGGTACCGGCTTCCGCGGAGAACGTGCCCTCGAGGTTGCCGGTCGCGGCATCGGCGTACACCCAGCCGGTTCCGTAGACGGCGTTGGCATCGGCCGCGAGGCCGAAGATGCCGGCCTTGCCCGAGTTGCCGCCCGTGCTCGAGCCGTTCTTGACGGTCTGCGGGAGTGCCCAGGCGGTGTCGACCGCGCCGGTCCCCTTGTCCAGCGCGACGGTGCCGCGCATGGTGGTGTCGCCGTTCACCTGCGAGAAGCGGCCGGCGGCGATGACATTCTGACCCGCAGGGTCCATGACCATCGCGTCGACCTGGAGGTCGGTCTGCGGCGCCCACGGAAGCAGTGCACCGTTGGCCGCGTTGAAGCCCGCGAGGTTCTTGCGCGCGGTGCCGTTGCCCTGCGTGAAGAGGCCGCCCGCGTAGACGCTCGAGCCGGAGGTCGCGAGCGCGTAGACGCCGGTGCCGCCGATCGACGGGTTGAACCCGGAGACGAGCTGACCGGTCGTCGCATCGAGCGCGGCGAAGTTCCAGCGGGTCTGTCCGTTGACGGAGTTGAACGTGCCTCCGATGTAGATGCGGCTGCCGTCGGGCGAGGCCGCGACGGCCTTGATGACGCCGTTCACCAGCGGAGCGAAGGGCAGCAGCTGCCCGGTGTTGATGTTGTACGCGAGAACGTTGGAGCGCGCGGTCAGGCTCGTGCCCGGCGTCGCGAGCGGTGCCCTGGCGTTGTCGAACTTGCCCACGGCGTAGACCGTCGACCCGATCGTGGTCTGCGCCCAGACGTAGCCGTTGTCGATCTGCACCGTCGGGATCGGATCCGAGGTGACGACGTCGTCATCTCGCTGCAGCAGCGGCGGCGGCTGCGGGACATCCGCGGCGACCGCGGCTTGCGCCCCGAGCGTGGTCATTCCTGCGACGAGCAATGCGCCCGTCACGACGGTCGCGAGCACGGTGCGTGCCCGCTTCCAGGTCTTCGTGTACCCCATTAGTGACTCCCCAGTCCCCAGATGTTCTTCTTCGATTGTGAAAGTGCGTGAAAAGCGAAAGTGCGTGAAAAGCGAAACTGCGTCAGTCAGGAGATCTGACCGGCGAAGGTCGCGACCGGTTCTCCGGCGGCGTAGTTGACGCTGATCTTCACTGAACGGCCCTTCGCGGGGTCGAGCATGAAGACGTAGGTGCCCTCCGCGGTGGCTCCGGCAGCCAGCTCGCCGCTCAGCGGTGAGTTCGGACCGGCCGTGGTGCCGACTCCGACATCGCCGTCGTCGGTGACGAGGCTGATGACCGCGGAATCGATGCTCTGCGCCCGCTTCGAGTCATTGACCACGGACACGGTGACCACGACAGCCGGTCCGGCGAATTCGCCGGGCGTCTCGGGCTTGATCGTGGTGGTCGAGATCTTGTCGATCGAGACGACCATCTCGGTGGAGAGGGTGATCGGCGCGTCGAGCGCGGCGTTCTCCTCTGTCAGCACGGGCGCCTCGGTGGGGCCGTCGGCCTCTTCGTCGGCCGGCGGCGTCCAATCCGTGGTGCTGGATGCTTCGGGCGCAGGTGTCTCGGACGCGTCGGGCGCCGACGTGCAGCCCGCCGTCACGAGAGCGAGCGCGATGAGGGGCGCGATGAACATCGCTTTCCCCGTGCGCGAAAAGCCGTCACCAGAACGGCATGATGAAACGCTGAACACTGCAGCTCCCCAGAACTCAGACCCCAGATCCCAAAGCCCCCTCGACTTTGGTTCCCCTCAACCACGCAGAACGCGGCGTCGGCTAATACTAGTGCGCGAGGTGCGAGATCACAAGGGTCAGATCAGGATGCGTGCCGGCGGTGTCCGGTGAGCTGGGCGAGGATCGTGTCGATCGATGTCTGAACCTCGGTGACGGTCTCTCGGTGTCCGCGGCTGCCGTGCCGATCGGCGATGCTCGTGGGGTCGACGGAGGTCCGACCTCCGAGCAGGCGACGGACCCGGCTCCCGATGTCTCCGGGAGCGGCCAGGGGCACGGCACGCGAGCGGGCGCGGTCGAGATGCGCGACGTACTCGACGACACGGTCACTCGCGGTCGAGGAGAATCCCGCGCCCAGATGCGCGGCTTCCTTGATCGTGAACATCCAGTCCCGCGAGCGCGGGGCGAGACGCACGAGCTCTCCGCGGATCTCCCGCGACGCGGCCAGCACGATGGTCGACTGCTCGATGAGCTCCGCGGTGACCTCCCTCGCGGTGTGCGCCTTCGCCTGCGCGGTCCAGTCATCGTCGTCGTGGAGAGACGCGACCAGCGTGCAGATCGGGTCGCCCGCGCTGGCTCGCACGCCCGCGCTGCTCACGGTGATCGTCGAGCCGGAGCCGAGTCCCCGCCGGAGGGCGAGCTCGGCCAGCGGCGACCTGCAGACGTTGGCGGCACAGACCACCAGGATGCTCTCACCGGTCATGCGGCCACTCCGAGCTTTCCGATTTCACGGAACCACTTCACCGCGGCGAGCGCGAGGAAGAGCACTGCGGCGACGCAGAGAGCTCCATAGCCGACGAGGAACGCGGGGGTCCATCCCCAGAGCACGAACACCAGGCACACGAGACCGAAGTCGGTCGGCAGCAGCACGAGCGAACGCACCAGCGTGCCTCCGCCGCGCTCGTGCGTCGAGGCCACGGCGTGCTTGCCCTTGAGCAGGTCGTTGAGCAGCATCCCCGAGAAGGTCGTCGTTGCGACGATGCTGAACACGATGGGGATCAACAGCAGGGCGGGCGTCTCGGGAAGGACACGGTAGAGCCCGACCAGCACCGCGAGATGGAGCGAGGCGATCTTCAGCGTGTCGATGAAATGATCGAGCCACTCCCCCTGCGGGCTGCCGCCGCCGCGCAGGCGCGCGACCTGTCCGTCGGCCGAGTCCCACGCGTAGCCGAGCACGAGCAGCAGCGCGATCAGGATGCCCATCCACACCTCGACCGGGCCGAAGGCGATGAGTCCGATCGCGACGAACGAGTGCACGGCGCTGATGATCGACACCTGGTTCGGTGTCAGCCCTGCGCGGTAGGCGACGGCCGCCATCACCCGGCCGATCCGTCGGTTGACGTAGACGGAGTATGCGGGCGCGCCCCTCGCGTGCCCCTTCTGCGCCTGTGCGAGACGGCGATATGCCTCTACGACCATGTCCTGCCCTTCTGGTCCGTCCCCCGCGTCCGCGCGATCCGTCGCGCCTCCCGCACCCCGCGAAGATACGCGCGGAACGGGGCGACCGACTGGAGCAGCTGTCGGCGCCCACCGCGGAGAATCACTTCACGGGCCGTGCGCGGGATCGCTCGACGCCATCGCCGCACGGAGTCCTCGTCGAGGTGGCGTACGGCGAACAGCATCCGGTTGCGGATGTTGTAGTAGTAGTAACCCTCGGATTTCGCGCGGGCGAGCTGGGGTTCGGCACGCTGGGTGCCGCCCTCGTCGTGTACGGCGCGTGCTTCCTCGACGAGTGCGAGCGTGCCGCCCGCTGCGACCACTCGCCGCGAGAAGTCCACATCCTCCCAATAGAGGAAGTAGTCGTCGTCGAAGCCGCCGGAGAGCTCCCACACCTCGCGGGTGATCCAGAGGCAGGCGCCGCTCAGCCACGGCTCGAAAGCCCTGCCATCCCCCTCGGCCCGCTTGCGGCGCGAGCGCATCGTGCCGTCGTCGAGGATGAGGTCGATCCCGGCGAACCAGGTGCGGCCGTCCGAATCCTCGATGACGGGCGAGGCGAGCGTGGTGCGCGAGGCGGTCGTGACGGCTGCGAGGGCGCGCAACGAGTCGCGGTCGATGTGCGCGTCGGGGTTGATGATCAGGACGTCGGTCGCCCCGTCGGCCAGGGCACGCGTCACTCCGATGTTCACACCGCCGCCGAACCCGGAGTTCTCCTCCGGTTCGATCAGCACCCAGTCGTTCGCGCGGGCGACGTCCTGCGCTGCGCGCCGCGACTCGGCGCCCGACCAGTTGTCGACGACGATGACCGAGACGCCGGGGGTGATCGCCCGCGCCTCGCGGGCGACGGCAACGAGGTTGCGCTCCAGGAGACCCGCGGAGGCGTAGTTGACGACGACGACAGCAAGCCGTCCGTGCACGATGGGCACGCGATCCTCCCCCCGGATCCGTATCGCGGATCGGCTCGGGTCGCCGGTCGAATTCCCCGGAGTCGCGACCGGCGTCGACTCCCAGGTGAATGACTATACGCGAGACCCGCGCCAGGATGCCGGAATCCGGGGACCACGATACGATGAGCCGGCGTCGGAGTGGGGCGCCGGTGAGCCATGGGGATGGGGCGGATGACACGGGGATCAGAAGCGAGAGGGGCGGTCGCCCTGACGATCGGCGTCCCCACCTATCGCCGACCCGAGCTGCTCGAGGCGCTGCTGCGCACGCTTCCGGCGCGCATCGCCGAATGCGCGGAACTCGGCGTCGACGTCGACGTGCTCGTCGTCGACAACGACCCTGCCGGATCGGCGCGCGAGGTCGCAACGCGCTCGGATGTCCCCGTCCGCTACGTGGTGGAGGAGACCGCCGGCATCGTGGCCGCCCGCAATCGAATCCTCGACGAGTGCGCCGGGAGCGACCTCGTCGCGTTCATCGACGATGACGAGATCCCCCGCGAGCGCTGGCTCTCCGCGCTGGTCTCCGTCTGGCGGGAGCACGACGCGGATGCCGTCATGGGCAGGGTCATCTCGGTCTTCGACGACGATGTCGATCCCTGGCTGCTCGCCTCCGGCACGTTCCGTCGTCCTCCTCGCCAGACCGGAACGATCCTGCACGTCGCCGCCGCGGGCAACCTGCTGCTGGATCTCCGCACGATCCGCCGACTCGGCCTGCGCTTCGACCCGTCGCTCGGACTCGGCGGTGGCGAGGACACTCTCTTCTCGCGGCAGCTGGCCCAGCGCGGCGGGAAGATCGTGTGGTGCAACGAGTCCGAGACCGAGGACCTCGTGGTGGCCGCGCGTCTCAGCCGCGTGTGGGCCGCGCAGCGCGCGTTCAGCTCGGCGAACGCCGGCACCCGCATCCATCTGCAGCTCACCGACGGCACCATCCGGCGCAGCGCGCTCCGCGTGCGGTCTCTCCTCGGCGGCATCGCCCGGATCGTCGTCGGCGGCCTGCGGATGGCCTACGGCACGGTGACCTCGAACATCGCCCATCACGCCAGGGGGACACGCCTGGTCTATCGAGGCCGCGGCACGATCGCCGCCGCCCTCGGGCGCCGCTATGACGAATACCGTCGCCCATCGGAGGATGACACGACCATGACCGATTCCGCATCGAGCATCCGCGTGATGCAGTCGCTGGGCGCTCCGCGTCCGACGACGAACCCGTACAACAAGATGCTCGATGAGGCCCTGGGCTCCACCGACGGGCTCACGCACCTGCGCTTCTCCTGGAAGACCGCGCTCTTCGGGCGCTACGACGCTTTCCACTGGCACTGGCCGGAGGCGAAGATGCACGGTTCGACCTGGTGGAAGTCCGCGGGCAAGCTCGCGCTGACCACCGCCCTGGTCTTCCGTCACCGCCTGTCGCGCCGGATCGCCGTCGTGCGCACCGTGCACAACATCGAGCTGCCGGACGACACCCCGGCCCGGCTGCGACTGCTGCGGTTCATCGACCGCCACACCCACTACCGCATCGTCATCAACGAGACGACGCCACTCCCCGCCGGCGCCCCGCACAGCCTCATCCTGCACGGGCACTACCGGGACTGGTACGCCGCCTTCCCGAGCGCGGAACGCGTTCCCGGTCGGCTCGGATCGTTCGGCGGCATCCGCCGGTACAAGGGGCTCGAGGGCTTCATCGACGCCTACGCCGAGGCCGTCACGGTCGAACCAGGGCTGAACCTGCGCATCGGTGGGCGCCCGTCGACGCCCGAGCTTGCGGCGGACCTCCGAGCACGGACGGCCGACCTTCCCGGCGTCGAGCTGAATCTGGACTTCCTCAGCGACGCCGAGCTGGTCGACCTCGCGACCTCATCGGAGCTCATCGTTCTCGCCTACCGCTTCATGCACAACTCGGGCAGCGTGCTCGCCGCGCTGTCGATGGCGCGTCCGGTGCTCGTCCCGCGGAACGAGGCCAACGAGGCGCTCGCCCGCGAGGTGGGGACGGAGTGGGTGCGGATGTACGACGGCGACCTCGATGCGCCGACGGTCGTCGCGGCCTGGCGTGCCGCATCTGCGCTGACCGGGGCACCTGACCTCTCCCGACGGGAGTGGGCGGATGCCGGCAGGGCACACGCCGATGCCTTCCGTGCGGCCGTGCGGACCAAGCGACGACAGGGCACCACCCGCTAGAGTCGTCGGATACGACTGTGGGGGTCGTGGACGGCAGGGGATGGCCGTCCGCTCTGTGACGCCACCACGGACATCGACGTTTCACGAGGGGGATCATGAAGGGCATCATTCTTGCGGGCGGTTCCGGGACCCGGCTGCATCCGATCACGCTGGGCGTCTCGAAGCAGCTGATCCCGGTCTATGACAAGCCGATGGTGTACTACCCGCTGTCGACGCTCATGCTCGCCGGCATCCGCGACATCCTGGTCATCACGACACCGCACGATGCCGCCCACTTCGAGCGACTGCTCGGCGACGGATCGCAGTTCGGCATCTCGCTCACCTTCGCGCAGCAGGCGTCTCCCGACGGCCTCGCGCAGGCGTTCACGATCGGCGCCGACTTCATCGGCGACGACAGCGTCGCCCTCGTGCTCGGCGACAACCTCCTCTACGGCCCCGGCCTCGGCACGCAGCTGAAGCGCTTCGCCGACATCGACGGCGGCGCCGTCTTCGCGTACTGGGTCGCCGAGCCGGAGGCGTACGGCGTCGTCGCGTTCGACGCCGACGGCCAGGCCGTCTCGCTCGAAGAGAAGCCGAAGAACCCGCAGAGCAACTATGCGGTGCCCGGTCTGTACTTCTACGACAACGACGTCGTCGAGATCGCCCGCAACCTCGAGCCCAGTGCGCGCGGCGAGTACGAGATCACCGACGTGAACCGCGAGTACCTCGAGCGCGGCAAGCTGCAGGTCGAGGTGCTGCCGCGCGGCACCGCCTGGCTCGACACGGGAACGTTCGATCAGATGACGGATGCCGCCGACTACGTGCGCACGATGGAGCGACGGACCGGCATGCGGATCGGGGTGCCCGAGGAGGTCGCGTGGCGGCAGGGTTTCCTGACCGATGACGAGCTGCGCTCCCGCGCCGAGCTGCTCGTGAAGTCGGGCTACGGCTCCTACCTGCTGATGCTTCTGGAAAGGGGCCGCGCATGACCCGTCTGCTCGTGACCGGCGGCGCCGGCTTCATCGGATCCAACTTCGTGCACCATGTCGTGGCGCACACCGACGCGCATGTCACCGTGCTCGACAAGCTCACCTACGCCGGAAACCGCGCGTCGCTCGCCGGCCTCGCCGAGGATCGCGTCGAACTGGTCGAGGGCGACATCGCGGATGCCGAGCTCGTCGACGGGCTCTTCGCGAAGGCCGACGCGGTCGTGCACTATGCGGCGGAGTCGCACAACGACAACTCGCTGCACGACCCGCGGCCGTTCCTCGATACGAACATCATCGGCACGTACACGCTGCTCGAGGCCGCGCGCCGGCACGACCGCCGCTTCCACCACATCTCGACCGACGAGGTCTACGGCGACCTCGAGCTCGACGATCCGCAGCGTTTCACCGAGCAGACCCCGTACAACCCGTCGTCGCCGTACTCGTCGACGAAGGCCGGGAGCGATCTGCTCGTGCGCGCCTGGGTGCGGTCGTTCGGCGTCCAGGCGACGATCTCGAACTGCTCGAACAACTACGGCCCGTATCAGCACGTCGAGAAGTTCATCCCGAGGCAGATCACGAACGTGATCCGCGGCATCCGTCCCAAGCTGTACGGCGCGGGGCAGAACGTGCGCGACTGGATCCACGCCGACGATCACTCCTCGGCGGTCCTGACGATCCTGGAGAAGGGCGCGATCGGCGAGACCTACCTGATCGGCGCCGACGGCGAGAAGGACAACAAGTCGGTCGTCGAGCTGATCCTCACGCAGATGGGCCTGCCGGCCGACGCCTACGACCACGTCACCGATCGAGCCGGCCACGACCTGCGGTACGCGATCGATTCGACGAAGCTCCGCACCGAGCTGGGCTGGTCGCCGCAGTTCTCCGACTTCGAGTCGGGGCTGGCGTCGACGATCGACTGGTACCGCGCGAACGAGGACTGGTGGGCGCCCTCGAAGGACGCCACCGAGTCGTTCTACGCCGCGAAGGGGCAGTGAGTGCAGCGATGACCGAGTTCGGCAAGGCACTCACCGTGACCGAGACGCCCATTCCCGGCCTGCTGCTCGTCGAGCTGCCCGTGCACGGCGACTCCCGCGGCTGGTTCAAGGAGAACTGGCAGCGCGAGAAGATGGTCGCCGCGGGTCTTCCCGACTTCGGTCCCGTGCAGAACAACGTGTCGTTCAACGACGCGGTCGGCACGACCCGCGGCATCCACGCCGAGCCCTGGGACAAATGGGTGTCGGTCGCGACCGGCCGGATCTTCGGCGCGTGGGTCGATCTGCGGGCCGGCGACACCTTCGGCACGGTCTTCACGACCGAGATCGACCCGTCGCGGGCGATCCTGGTGCCGCGCGGGGTCGGCAACTCGTACCAGACGCTCGAGGCCGACACCGCGTACACCTACCTCGTGAACGACCACTGGTCGCCGGACGCGGCGTACTCCTTCCTCAACCTCGCCGATGAGACCGCCGCGATCACGTGGCCGATCCCGCTGTCCGAGGTCGAGATCTCCCCCAAGGACCTTGCGCACCCGCGTCTCGCCGACGTCACCCCGATCGGACCGCGCAAGACGCTGGTCATCGGTGCGGGCGGCCAGCTCGGTCTCGCCCTCCGCGAGGCCCTCGGCGACGCCGATCACATCGAGTACGCGACGCGGGAGACGCTCGATCTTCGCGCGGACCTGACGACTGCTCGTCGCTGGCGTGACTACGGCACCATCATCAACGCCGCCGCGTACACCGCGGTCGACCTGGCTGAGACGCCGGAGGGTCGCGGAGACGCGTGGGCAGCGAACGTCACCGGCGTCGCCGCGCTCGCTCGAGTCGCCACCGAGAACGGTCTCACCCTCGTCCACGTGTCCAGCGACTACGTGTTCGACGGAACGAAATCCGGGCCCCACACGGAAGCCGACCCGGTGCGCCCGCTCGGCGTCTACGGGCAGACCAAGGCCGCCGGCGACGCGATCGCCGCGACGGTACCGCGCCACTACGTGGTCCGCACCTCCTGGGTGATCGGCGAGGGGCGCAACTTCGTGCGCACCATGGCCTCGCTCGCCGAACGCGGCATCGCCCCCCGCGTCGTCGGAGACCAGATCGGCCGCCTGACCTTCACATCCGACCTCGCCTCCGCCATCCGGCATCTGGTGTCGACGGCGGCGCCGTACGGTGTGTACAACGTGACGGGTGCGGGCGAGACGCACTCCTGGGCGGACATCGCCCGTGCCGTCTACCGGCTCACCGGTCACGACCCCGCCGCCGTGACCGACGTGACCACTGCCGAGTACTTCGCCGGCCAGGACGGTCCGATCGCGCCGCGCCCGCTCAACAGCGTGCTGGATCTGAGCCGGATCGAATCGGCCGGCTGGACGCCTCGCGATGCGGATGCCGCGCTCGCGGCCTACCTCGCGGCAGACGCGGGCTGAGCGCCTAGAGCTCGCCCGGCTTCATCACCTCGACGTCGATCGCACGGATCACGCGCTGTGCGGCGGTGTCGACGGGCGGTTCGCCGACCCCGGCGTCGGTCTTCCGGCGCCGCTCGGGTGCATAGACCACCAGCGAGTGGAACAGGAACCGGGCGAAGAACGCCACGATCAGCGACAGCGCGGTGGCCAGCACGCTGGAGATGTGCCAGCTCTCCACCATCAGGGCCATCACAGGGATGCGCAGGGCCGCTTCGACGTTGTTGAATGCGAAGGAGGTGGCGAAGCGGATGCCGAGCGCACGAGCATCCGTTCTCATGTCGGCGAACACGAATCGCTCCTGCAGCAGGAAGTTGCCGACGATCGTGACCTCGGCGCCGATGATCGCCGCCCAGACGTACGGCACACCGGCGGCGGTCAACGCCCACATGATGCCGAGGTTCGCCACGGCCCCGATCACGCCGATCATCGCGAACAGCGACATCTTGCCGAAGCGCAGTCGTGCGAGATGCGCCAGGAAGGTGGCGCCCTGACGCATGCTCGCCTTGGAGCTGCCGTGCCGGCGCTCGCCGAACTCCATCGGCAGCTCCGCGATGCGCAGGTCGGTGCGCGCCAGGATCTCGAGCAGAATCTTGAACCCCTGGGGCTTCAGAGCCGCGAGGTCGAGGCTGCTCCGGTCGACGAGGAAGAATCCGGTCATCGGGTCGGTGCTGCGTGCGAGGCGGATCGGGAACATCGCCCTCGTCAGCCAGGTCGCCGCGCGTGAGACGCCGAAGCGCACCGCCGTGCCGAGACCGCTGGTGTCGCCGCCGCCGATGTAGCGCGAAGCGGCGACCACGTCGGCGTCGCCTGCTGCGTGCCGGTCGAGGAGGGCGGGGAGCAGTTCCGGCGGATGCTGCAGGTCTCCGTCCATCACGATGCAGACGTCGGATGCTGCGGCGTGCAGCCCGACGACCACCGCACCGCCGAGCCCACCCGTGTTCTGGGGGCGATGGATCACGCGCACGGCGATCGGTGCGTCCGCGGCGACTCTGGCGATCTCGGTCGCGGTGTCGTCGGTGCTGTCGTCGACGAACAGGATCTCCGCGTCCCGCCCCTCGAGCGCGGCCGCGGTGCGCGCCACGAGTTCGGCGACGTTGTCGCGCTCGTTGAACGTCGGCACGATGACCGTGACGGCTGCCCCCACGTGCTCCCCCGCTTCTGCCTGCGCATGGTCTGCGGCATCCATCGTTTCATGGGTTCCTGTGGGGTGCGAAACCCGTTCCTGCTACACTCGGAGATCGCGGCTGTGGGAGTCGCGAAGCGGATGGGGATCCGCTCACTGGGGAATTACTGATCTGGGGAGATCATGGGGACGCGTATCGGCTATGCCGTTGGTGCTTTCGACCTGTTTCACGTCGGGCATCTGAACCTTCTTCGTCACGCCAAGCAGCAGTGCGACATTCTGATCGCCGGCGTCGTGAGCGACGAGATGCTGCGCCAGGTGAAGGGCATCGAGCCCGTCATCCCGACGGCGGAGCGCGCGGAGATCGTCAAGCACATCTCGTTCGTCGACGACGTCTACGTCGAGACGACGCCGTCGAAGCTCGACTCGTGGCGCGACGTGCAGTTCACGCACTTCTTCAAGGGCGATGACTGGCGTGGCACCGAGAAGGGGCTGCGCCTGGAGCGCGACTTCGCCGAGGTGGGCGTGGAGGTCGTGTACTTCCCGTACACCGCGCACACGTCGAGCTCGTCGCTGCGGCGAGCGCTCGACGCGATCACCGCCGGTGCGAGCGCGCCGGCGCTCGCCCTGTCCCGCTGATCGACTCGCGCTGTTCGGCCCGAACCGGTCAGCGCGAGTCGCTCAGTTCGCGACGCCGAGGAGGCTGCGCGCCATCCGCGACACGTGCGCCGGGGTGTGCGGGCCGAGCCACACCGTCCACTGCGCGGGCGGCTCCGTGCAGGTCCATTCCACGCACCAGGCGTGCACGGCGTTCGCCAGCCGCTCTCCCTTGGTGTGCGCATGCGTCCCGTCGCCGCGCACCAGCCAGCGCACCGAGACCCCCTCGGGAACATCGATATGGCGGAACTGGATCCGCGCGGCGGCCTCGAGCAGGATGACCCCGGTCGCGTCCCACGGGAGTCGGGTCGCGATGCCCGCGATGACTGCGGCGTCCGCCGCATCACCGGCGATGAGCACGGCTCCGTCGATGTTCTCCCAGTCGGGATCGTCCAGGTGTTCGCAGGCGCTGCTCATGCAAGAAGTATAGGTAAGGCTACCCTTAGTCAGCAACCCATGCCGTGCTCAGGACAATCCGCGCGTTGGCACGATTCTCCACCGGAGCCGACCCCGCCGCGCGGCCGTAGGCTGGATGCATGACTTCTCCTGCCTCTGACACCATCACGATGTTCGGCGCCGAGTGGTGCAGCGACTGCCGCCGCACCAAGAAGCAGCTCGATGAGCTGGGCGTCGAGTACACCTACGTCGACCTGGAGGCCGACCCCTCCGCGGCAGACGTCGCGAAGGAGATCTCGGGACGCATGAACATCCCGGTCGTCCTCTACCCCGACGCCTCGCACCACGTCGAGCCCTCGAACGCCGACGTCGAGACGAAGCTGCGGGAACTCGCGCTGATCTGACCCGCGCACGCCCTCCACCTCGCCGCTCCTCGGTTCCTGAGCGAGGAGCGAAGCGACGAGACGAAGGGCGCTTAGGAACCGCACCGATACACTGGCGCGATGAGCACTGAGGCTCGGCCCGAACGGGCATCCGTCCGCCTGTCCCCGCGAACGATCGTGCTGTACGCGATCGGCTCGCTCGGCACCGGCGGCTACGCCACCCTCCCCGGGCTGGTGCTGACCTACTTCCTCACCGACAACCTCGGTGTGGCCGCGCTGGCCGCGGGGCTGATCGTGACGTCGGCGAAGATCTGGGACGTCGTGATCGATCCGCTGATCGGCGCCGCATCGGACCGACAGCTCGCACGCACCGGCTCCCGCCGCGGGTTCATGGTCACGGGCGCGCTCACCCTCCCGCTGTGCTTCGCGCTGACCTTCGCGGTGCCGCCGTCGTGGGGCCCTGTCGCCGGGGCGATCTGCGTGCTGCTGGCGTTCCTCGCCACGGCCACCGCGTTCAGTCTCTTCCAGGTCCCGTACGTCGCGCTGCCCGCAGAGCTCACCGGCAGCTACGACGAGCGCACCCGGTTGCTCGGATGGCGCGTCGTGGTGCTCACCGCCGCGATCCTGCTGTTCGGCGCCGGCGGCCCTGCCCTGCGCAAGGCGGGGTCCGACCCCGCCATGGGGTACCTGCTGATGGGCATCGCTGCCGGCGTCGTGATCGGCATCGGCATGTTCATCGCGGCACGGACGGCGGGTCCGTCGACCGCCTCAACTCGCGCGACGGATCGCGCTCCAGCAACCGCGTCGACGGACTCCGGATGGCGCGACCAGTACCTCTCCGGATTCCGGGCGCTGGGGCGCAGCCAGCCCTTCCGGGCGCTGCTGGGCACCTTCCTGCTGCAGGCGCTGGCGACGGGCACGATGCTGGCCGGCGCACAGTACGTCGCGACCTGGGTGCTGCGCTCCGAAGACGCGGTGACCTTGGTCTTCGTGGCGCTCGTCGGACCCGCACTGCTCGCGACGCCGGCATGGACGATCGTGGCCCGACGCCTCGGCAAGGAGCGAGCGTTCGCGATCGCCAGCATCCTGTTCACCCTGGCCGCCGCATCCATCACCGCCGCGGTCTGGGCGCCGGGCGCGTGGATCTACGCGTCCGTCGCGGTCGCGGGCGTCGCATACGCCGGACTCCAGTCGCTGCCCATGGCGATGCTGCCCGACGTGATCTCGCACGACGAGCGCGCGAGCGGCCCCGGCCAGGCGGGCACGTTCACCGGCATCTGGACCGCGGGTGAGACCGTCGGCTTCGCGCTGGGCGCGACCGCCGTGTCGCTGACGCTCGCCGCCACCGGGTATGTCTCCACCGTCGCCGGCGTGGCGGTGGAACAACCGGATGCTGCGATCACGGGCATCGTGCTCAGCTTCAGCATCCTCCCGGCCGTGCTCATGGCCGCGAGCCTGCTGACGCTCCGCCGCTACCGGCTGCGCCGCCACGACATCGACGTCGAGACCTCCCCCGGCGCATAAGCTGGGATCCCGTCCGAAGGAGACGCCGATGACTTCTGCGACCACGCCCGACGCCCCGTCCGCTCCCGCGAAGCGCACGCCGAAGACCACGGCTCCCGAGCTCGCGGAAGGAGAGCGCGAGCGGCTCGACCGCGCGATCGATGAGCTGCAAGTCGGAGCCGGCACCTGGGCGGCACTCACGGTCGCTCAGCGCGTCACCCTGCTGCGGGCGGTGCGCACGAGCGTCGCGGCCGTCGCCGAGGACTGGGCGAACACGGCCGCGGCCTCCAAGGGGCTCGACGGGCGGCATCCGCTCCGGGGTGAGGAGTGGCTCAGCGGGCCGTACAGCGTGCTGGGAGCGCTCGACGCCTACATCGAGACCCTGTCGCGATTGGCGAAGGGGACGAATCCGCTCGACGGAGTGAAGGTCGAGCGAGGACCGGGCGGTCGAACCCGCGTGCAGGCGTTCCCCCTGACCGGCATCGACAGGTTCCTGCTCTCCGGATACACCGGCGAGGTGTGGCTGGAGCCGGGCGTCACCCCGAATGCGGCACGCGCCGCCGCGGGCCTCGCGCAGCGCACCCCGGCCGATTCCGGAGGCGTCGGCCTCGTGCTCGGTGCCGGCAACATCACGTCGATCCCGGTGCTCGACGTGATGTACGAGCTGCTCGCGCACAACCGCACCGCGCTGCTCAAGGTCAACCCGACGCAGGACGCGCTCGTGCCGGTCTACAAGCGCGCGTTCGCGCCGCTGATCGGCGCAGGGCTCGTGCGCATCGTCCGCGGCGGGCCCGCGGTCGGCGAGTATCTCACTGGCCACCCCGACCTCGCCCACGTGCACATCACCGGCTCGGCGACGACGTTCGATGCGATCGTCTGGGGCCCGTCGAAGGGTCCGGGAGCCGCGGCGACCACGCGGCGGCGGCGCGAGAACCGTCCGCGTCTGAAGAAGCCGATCACGGCCGAACTCGGCGGCGTCTCGCCGATCATCATCGTGCCCGGCCGCTGGACCGACGCCGACCTCACCTATCAGGCCGAGCATGTCGTGACCATGCGGCTGCAGAACTCCGGCCACAACTGCATCGCCGGCCAGGTCGTCATCCTCTCCTCGGACTGGGACCAGGCCGACGCCTTCCGGGCGGCGCTCCGCCGCGCGTACGCGAACGCACCCGAACGCCCGATCTGGTACCCGGGCGCCCCCTCGCGCATGCACCTCGCGACCGACGCCTACCCCGACGCGCTCGTGCTCGGGGATCGCGTCCTCGTCGAGATCGGCGTGGGCGACGACGCCTCCCCCCTGCAGAACACCGAATACTTCGCCCCGGTGCTCGGCGTCGTCACCCTCCCCGGAACAGGCCAGACGTTCCTCGACGCGGCCGTGGCCTACGCGAATGACGAGCTCCAGGGCACGCTCGGCGCCAACCTGCTGATCGACCCCGTCACCGAGACAGCACTGGGCGCGGGGTTCGAACGGGCGATCACCGCCCTGCGCTACGGATCGATCGCGATCAACGGCTGGACGGCCTTCGGATTCATCACCCCGACGCTCACGTGGGGCGCGTACCCCGGCAGCACGATCGACGACGTCGGCAGCGGCATCGGCGTGGTGCACAACGCACTGTTGCTGGACCGTGTCGAGCGCTCGGTGATCCGTGGGCCGTTCCGGCCGTTGCCGCGCTGGATCGCCGGGTCACTGAGCCTGTCGAAGGGCGGCGTCGGACGCGTGACGATCCTGCCGAAGCCTCCGTGGTTCGTGTCCGCGCGCACCGGGGCGGTCGTCAGCGAGGGGCTCACCCGGTTCCGCGCGAACGGCGGCACGCTCGGTCTGGTGAAGACGCTGCTCCGCGCGATGCGCGCCTGACCCGCTCCGCTGTCAGGACGAGGCGGCGAACTTGTCGGTCGCGGCGCGCAGCGCCCGCTGAGTGCCCGGTTCGGCCGCGGAATGACCGGCGTCGTCGACCACGACGAACTCCGCCTCCGGCCACGCCGTGTGCAGGTCCCACGCCGTCATCATCGGCGTACACACGTCGTGGCGCCCCTGCACGATCACCGTGGGGATGTGGCGGATGGTCTCCACGCCGGCGATCAGCTGCCCTTCCTCCCACCATCCTCGGTGCACGAAGAAGTGGTTCTCGATACGCGCGAACGCGGTGGCGGTGCGCGGGTCGGACATCGCGGCGATCTGCGCAGCATCCGGACGCAGAGTGACCGTCGCGGCCTCCCAGGTCGACCAGGCGACTGCAGCAGGGCCGTGCACGGCGGGGTCCGGATCGAAGAGCCGTCGGTGGTATGCCTCGATCATGCGCGAGCGCTCGAGCACCGGGATCGGGGCGAGGAAGTCCTCCCACAGGTCGGGGAAGAGGGCCGCTGCGCCCCCTTCGTAGAACCACTCCAGCTCGACACGACGCAGCGTGAAGATGCCGCGCAGCACGAGCTCGCTCACCGCATCGGGGTGTGCCTGTGCGTAGGCGAGAGCGAGAGCACTCCCCCAGGATCCGCCGAAGACCTGCCACCGGTCGATGCCGAGGTTCTTGCGCAGCAGCTCGATGTCGGCGATCAGGTGGGCGGTGGTGACGTAGCGCAGGTCGGCGTCCGGCGCGCTCGCGTGCGGGGTGCTCTTGCCGCAGCCGCGCTGGTCGAGGAGGACGATGCGGTAGAGCTCCGGATCGAAGAAACGTCGCTGCCAGGGCGACGTCCCGCTGCCGGGTCCGCCGTGCAGGAACACCACCGGCTTACCCTCGGGATTGCCGCTGACCTCCCAGTACATGCGGTGGCCGTCACCGACGAGCAGTTCACCCGTCTCGAACGGCTCGATCGGCGGATACAGCGCATCCAGGTCCATCGCCATCGATCCCCCAGTTAGTAAGCAGTACAACTGCTCCCACGCTAGCCGACACGATGGCGGCGCCTGGTATTACAGCTCGCCGCCGGGGACGGTCAACGGCTCCGCGCAGACGCCCAGGCCGTTCTCGAAGCCCTGGGCGAACCACCCTGTGCGCTGCTCGCTCTCACCGTGCGTGAAGCTCTCCGGGTTGACCGTGCCGGACGACTGCTGCTGGATGTTGTCGTCGCCGACGACGAACGCGGCGTTCAACGCATCTTCGATCTGCGTCTCAGTAGGCCTGTTCAGATACGGGTCGCCTTCGGCATCCTTCTGCTCGCTGATCCGCCCGATCCAGGCCCCGGCGTAGCAGTCGGCTTGCAGTTCGATGCGCACGCCGTTGCTGTCAGGACCCGTCCCGTTGTTCGGATACCTGTCCATCACGCCGGTGATGTACTGGATGTAGTGGCCCCATTCGTGACCGACGATGTACAGCTGGGCGAGCTCGTTGGCGGATGCGCCGAACTGCTCCTGCATGAGCTGGAAGAAGGTGGGGTCGATGTAGACCGTCTCATCGCCGGGGCAGAAGAACGGCCCGACGGCGTTGGACGCCGTGCCGCAGGCCGTGTTGGTCGCGCCGTCGACGACGATCAGCTGCGGGGGACTGTAGTTCTCGACCTCGTCGGACCAGAACGCGTCGAGCGCGACCTGCGCTCCCGCCATGCGGCAGTCGAGCCTCTCATTGGCGTCCTGCCCGGTCTTGCAGTTCTCGATCGCCGTCCCGCCTGCGGGCCCGTCTCCCCCGCCCGGAGCGGCACCGCCGAGGAGACCAGTGAGGTCGATTCCGAGCAGGGGACCTGCGATCAGCGCGATGATGCCGAGCACGCCCACCACGCCGCCGCCCGCGATGGCGGTGTTGCGTCCGCGTCTCCGCGTGGTGTTGGTCGAGAGATCGGCGTCGGGATTGAAGGTCATGCGACGAGGGTACTCCGCGCGTGGGACGAGGGAACGGACGTAGGCTCGAAGACATGACGACGACGATCACCATCACGGGCGCGGGCGGGCAGATCGGCTACGCGCTGCTGTTCCGCATCGCGGCGGGCGACCTGCTCGGACCGGACGAGAAGGTGCGACTGCGGCTGCTCGAGATCCCTCAGGGACTGGGCGCGGCGGAGGGCGCGGCACTCGAACTTCAGGACGGCGCATTCGGCCTGCTGGAGCACGTCGAGGTGACGGATGACGCCGCTGTGGGATTCGACGGGACAGACCTGGCGCTGCTGGTCGGGGCGCGACCGCGCGGACCCGGCATGGAGCGCGCGGACCTGCTGGCCGCCAACGCCGGGATCTTCGGGCCGCAGGGCGCGGCGATCGCTGCGAACGCGGCATCCGGCGTGCGTGTCACTGTCGTCGGCAACCCGGCCAACACCAACGCACTGATCGCCTCGGCATCCGCTGACGGCGTTCCGCCCGAGCGCTTCGCGGCGCTCACCCGTCTCGATGAGAACCGCGCGCGGGCGCAGCTCGCGCTGACGCTCGGGATGCCGGTCGACACCGTCCGCCGCGTGCCGATCTGGGGCAACCACTCCGCGACGCAGTTCCCGGACATCTCCCATGCCACGGTCGGCGGCGCGCCGGTCGGCGAGGCGCTCGCCCAGATCGTCGGCGACGTGCCCGCGTGGCTCGACTCGACGTTCATCCCCCGTGTCGCGAAACGCGGTGCGGAGATCATCGAGGTGCGCGGGTCGTCGTCGGTGGCGTCCGCGGCGAGCGCGACCATCGATCACGTGCGCGACTGGGTGCGGGGGACCGACGAATGGACATCGGCCGGTGTCGTGTCGCACGGCGAGTACGGCGTCCCCGAGGGGCTGATCTCTTCTTTCCCGGTGCGTTCTGTCGACGGCGAATGGCAGATCGTCGAAGGCTTGGAGCTGAACGACTGGGCGCGCGCGAAGGTCGACGCCTCCGTCGCCGAGCTGGTCGAGGAGCGCGAGGCGGTCCGTTCGCTCGGAATGCTGTGATCCGTCACCGGTGAGGCCTTCGGCAGGGCAGAATGGATGCCGGAGGCGCACCCATGAGCGACATGATCGAGTCCACGACGTCCGCAGCATCGGTCGATGTGACCCTGACGAGTCCGCTGCATCTGCCGCACCCGGCAGCGGAGTGCCCCAAGTGCTTCACCGAGCTGCAGGAGAACCGCGAGTTCTGGACGGCCCGGCCCGAGGGTGCGCGCCTGGTGGGGCTCGTCGTCTCGCGCGAGGGAATGCCGTCGGTCGTCGAGCAGCGCGATGACCTCACGCGCTTCGGTGTGCCGATCGAGGGCTTCCGGCACCCGGCCCCCGACATCCTGGAGAGCTGGAGCGAACGGCTCGGCCGCCTGATCGCCACCCTCAATGTCGGCGACGTGCTGGTCGTGGCGAATATCAATGCCCTGGGCCGCAATGCCGAGGAGGGCACGCGCACTGCCTCAGAACTGCGCCGGCACGGCATCATCGTCAAGGTGCTGAGCCACGACGCGCGTCACCTCGCGGACGCGACCCGCTGACCGCGGTCGGTCGGATCCGGCTCAGTCGCTGTCGGCGTCGCTCTGGCTGCGCAGCGCCTCGTCATCGAGAAGGGGCAGGTCGGCGCGGGTGACCACCTGTGAGGTGACCGCGTATTCGACGAGGCGCGCTCGTCGGTTGGTCGCCAGCTTGCCCGCACCACCGCGAAGACCCTGCACGCCCATGCGGTCGAGCTTGTCGCAGACGTTGTCGAGCTTGCGGTTGAACTTGCTCATCGTCCAACCGAGGCGCTTCGCGGCATCGCTCGACGACGGCAGCTCGTTCATGCTCACGCCCTCGCGGCGCAGCATCGGCTCGGCGAGTGCGACCATGAGCTGTTTCTGCAGCGGCGTGAAGCTGGCCGGCATGACCGTGGTCTCGCCGCTCATCGACATCTCCACCTGACGCGACACCTCGTAGGGCGCCTGTTCGGTGTGCAGGCTCAGCTCATAGGTGAAAGGGCCGGCGGTGAACACGATCACGCTGCGCTCGAACACGAGCGGCATCCGCGCCCCTGGCGACAGCCAGGACTGTACGGCCCCACCGGCGCTGGAGATCGTGGCGGCCAACCGCACTCCGATGTTCGCGAGCCACCACAGCCCCTCGCGGTGCTGCAGCTCGAGGAAGTGCCGGTGCAAGTAGGGGTTGTCGTCGATCTCGAGGTCACCCTCGCGGCCGATGATGAACGGCCTGTCGGTCGGCAGGTCATGCCACTCGCCGGCGAATTCGAGGCGCAGCGGTGCAACGCCCCGCACCTCCGTCGGCAGTTCGACCTCGTGCTCTGTCGTCGCACTCGCATCAGTCACGTCAGACCCCCCTTCGCAACATCCTGCCATGGACAGGGCGGATTCCGTCGTCCGGCGGCGGGAGGAAGGCGGGCGGGAGCCAGGAGCGCTTCTGACGGGCCGTCGCCACCGCGCGGCCGAGCCCGGGTTCGAGATCCGTTCGGTCAGGCGGAGTGATCGGCCTGCGCCTCGCCAGCGAGGAACTTCCCGACCAGGCGGTGCGCGTAGTACTGAGTGAGACTCATGTCGAGCTGTGGCTCGATCCGATCCGGATCGGCTCCACGCGACAGGAGAGCGTCGAAGATGCGGGAGAGGTCGTCGACGAGCTCGGGATTCAGCGGGCGGTCGTCGTTCCGCTCCGGCTGGTCGTCGCGGCGCCGAGGAAGCACGTCATTCGCCGTCAGGGCAGCACGCCCGAGCGGGGTGGCACCCTTAGTGTCCACCGCGTCGACGACGGCACCCGCGTCGAGCAGTGCCACCAGTGTCTCGAAGGCCTCGTCGGCATGCGCGTTGCTGTTCCTGACGCTCCACTCCTTCTGGGAGTTCTTGTTGATCGTCATCTTGACCCAGCGCGACCGCATCACGGCGGCGACCGCCGCATCGTGGAGCACCGATTTCGCCCACCCGCTCGGCGAATCCGTGTCGGCGAAGTTCGCGTCGGCGCCGTTCTCGAGCAGGAACCTCGCAAGAGCGAAGGCACCCGTGCGAACCGCGACCTGCATAGCGGACTGGCCTGCGTACTGCTTCGGCTGCCCGGTGGCGACGATGTTGACGAGGGACGGATCGTTCGCGATCCGGTCGCGAACCTTCTGGTCCTCGCCGTCGACGATCTCCGTGAAGATGGCCTGCATGATGTCCGATCAGTCGAGGGGAACCGCGGCGCGATCGATGGCGGACAGATCGGGCTGCGCCCGGAATCCGGCGAGTACTCGAGCCATGATCTCGTACGGGTCGATCACATCGTCCCCCTCAGGTCGAGCTCGCGAAGAGTGCACCACTCGGGAACCTCATCGGTCAGGAAGTAGGCGTAGAACACCTCCGCCGCCTCGTCCGCCGTGAACACCTCGTTCGGGTACACCGTGGTGCTGTGACGGCCGTCGTCCCAGCGGATGACCTCGCTCGGCGCCTCTTCCGACCCCGCGCCCGGCTTGCCCACCGTGAAGTGGTGCGCGGTGCCGTCGTCATGCAGGACCCGTGCCTCGACGGTCATCGCCTCCGCCGATCCGGCGCTCTGGATGTACGCGTCGGAGAGCGGGATGTCCTCCAGCAGGTCCGAGCCTTCCGCTGCCCGCCACAGGCTGTAGGCCCAGAACGACGTGCCGTTCATCCGACTCAACGAGAACCGGAGTTGGTCCGAATAGGGTCGCACGGTGTCGATGAGCGGTCCCCGGCTGTAGCCGTTGGACTGCACGACATGGGTATCCCCGGTCATGTTCGTCGTCGGACGCAACGTCAGTGCCCGATGACGCCCTGGAACTCGACCATCACCTGGATCGCGGCGATCGTCTCGCGCTTCTTCAGGTTCTCCACCTTCTCCGGCCCACCCAGCGAACGTAGGGGCACGAAGGTGAACGACTGGTCGTAGGGCAGTTCGCCGTGGGCTTCGACCGCCTTGGGGAAGATGTCCCAGTTCAGAGTCCGCGACAGGTAGAAGTCCCGCGCCCTGTTCACCATGTCCAGGAACTGGCTCAGTTTGCTGTTGAGTCCTGCCGTCCGACCATCCCGGTACCTGATCGCGATGAACCCGTTCTGGCTCGGCTCCCACGTGATGAGATCGGCCAGTCCCGTCACCATGACCGGGATGGCGATTCCATCTCCCTGGGTCTTGCCGATGCAGTCAGCCAACTGCGTCTCGTACACGGCGGGGTTGATCACGCGGAGGAAGCCCGCTGCGAACGTGCCGTACCCGTAGGTCTCCCACAGTTCGATCACCTCGTCGGGAACACGACCCCGGAAGGCCTCGATGACCTCGGGTTCAACCGGCCCGTGGGGCACGAAGTCTGAAATCTCGATCATGCTCTTCAACCTATCGGAAGTGGATGTTCATGAAGACGGTGTTGAGGTCGACGCCAGGATTGTTCTGCATGAAGTCGATCACCGCAGCGTCGAGGTCAGCCACGCGGTCCCGCCACTGCCTTCCGAGCGAGGAGTTCACGTTCCCGTCGCCCACCCGGGGCACGTCGGTCACGTCACCGCCCGCGATGCCGTCCAGGCGGTGCAGAGCGGCCTGCGTCTCCATCCACTGGTCCACGAAATTGGACGCTGCTTCCGGATCGAGGTCCGGATTGTCCGCCATGATCTCCGCGAGCGCATCGTTGGCCGCGAGATCACGGGTGTCCTGCTGAGCGGACAAGGAGTCCGAGGGCCGGCCGTTCCTCAGGTAGTCGACACGGTTGAGGACCCAGTCCGCCATCGTCGTGTTCTCGAGCGTGTCGATCTGCTCGTTCAGCTGATCGTCGAACTGATCGGAACGATGGTCAGGATTGCGGTTGAACCGTTGGATCGTGATGTCGACGTGTGTCGCGTCGGCGTCGTAACGGTCGATGTACCGGATCGCGCCCTGATTCCCCCGGGCCTTCGCACGCAGCTTCCGGGGAATGTCAGCCAATGCCTTGAGGTTTGGCGACGCGTCCTGAAGCGCCCTCATGATCGGCCGTGCGAGCTCGTCTCCCACTCTTCCCATCGGTCAGTCCCCCGTGATGTTCAGGCCGGCGAGATCGGTGCCGAGCCGCTCGATCAGCTCGTCGATGTCGTCAGCATGGATGTCCAGATCGGACTCCGCCTGCTCCAGTGCCTGCAGGTCGGCGAAGAACTCGTCCGAGTCGCCGACGGCCGCCTCGACCACCGGGGCGTCCAGCGCGGCCATCACCAGGCCGGGCAGCTCCTCGATCAGCGGCTCGAGCACCATGGGCAGGATCTGGTTCAGGGCCTGCTCGAGTGCGATGTCGACGGCCGCGTTCAGCAGCTTCTTCTTGGCGATGACCATCAGGCCCGCCCCGGGTGCCGTGAACGGGTTGGTCAGCATGGCCACCAGCGCGATCGCGGTCGTGGTGAGGTCGGCGATGACCTTCATCTTCAGTCCGAAGACGACAACCGCCGCGACCTCGAGTCCCGGCGGCACCGGACCCAGCGCATCGAGCAGCTTCTGCAGGTTGTTGGAGCGGTTGCTGTTCCAGGCAGCGACGAATGCAGGACCGGCCTGCCCGCGCATGGCGGCGGCCATGTCGCCGTTGATCTTCCGGTCGACGGCCTGGATCCGCCCCTCGAGCTCACCGGTGAAGGTGCTGACGATGTCGCCGGCGCGGCGGAGTTCGTCCTCGTCGACATCGGGCCATTCGAAGCCCAGCTTCTCCATGATCCAGATCAGATCGTTCGGCAGCATCATTCCCATTGCGGCACCTCCTGCACAGACTGTACGACGCCCGTGCTTTTACACACCATGGGTAGCGCTTCCCATCCACCTCACTTCACGAGATAGGTGAAGTAGTCGCCGAGACTCTTGAGCGCAGCATCCGTCAACTCCGGATGTCTCGCGTGCATCACACGCTCGACCTCGTCGCCGATATCGTTCAAGGTTCTGCCCGCCCAGTCCATCTGGATCGCGATGGTCTCGTCCAGTAGCACTCGCACCGCCTCGCGGATACCGGGAGAGCCGAACTGCGCCTCGAACTCCGCGTCATTCCTGCCGGGAAAGTTCGTCAGATAGACCACGACCGCGGCACTGAGGTCGAACCACTGGTCGGCCGCGGCCCGCTGCTCGGCGACCGTGGTCACGGTCGCCGGGTCGGCCGGCTCGAAGGTCTGCACCACAGCACCGGCACCGCGGGCAGAGATCCGGTAGGCAGCCTTCCCGCCGCCCTGATCGCGGGCCATGCCGCTGGGCCATACGTCGATCTGCGCGCCGACGACGCCGAGACGCCACCCCTGCGGCTCGAGGTGCTCGCGCACGGTGCACAGAGCCTCGAACGCATCGTTCTCCGTCGCCTCGAACGCATCGAACGACGGGGACTCGATCGACACCGTCCAGCGATAGTCGGGTGTGAACTGCCAGCTGATCGTCGCCTCATGGACGACGCCGTCACGGCTCGCCTCGATCCGCTGCGGGCTCTGGATCATGCGGCGGGCGACGCCGGTCCGCCACCGTAGGCCACCTCGCACGCGGCGAGGTACTCGGATCCCAGTCGCAGCCGCACGTAGGCGTCGATGGCCTCGAACGCTTCTCGCACTTCTTCCCGGGTGCCGCGGATCGAAAGCCTCTGCCCGAGGACTCTGGACACCGACGCGTCTCCGCCTACGGGGATGCTGAATCCCCAGTTGCCCCGGCCGTACTCGTCGTAGGCGCCGTGCACGGCGAACGCGTCGTACAGGACGAAGCCGAGCGCGGAATCCGACTTCCGGCGTGCCTGCGTCGCGGCGGGGAGATGTTCGCCGACCAGGTCGAGCACATCGTCCACGGTCAGATCATCGTGCGGCATTCTCACTCCTCAACGTCATCGCAGGATCGCCTGCAGCGTCGTCGGGTCGAACCGGTACCCGTTGCTCGTCGCCGAGGCATCCAGAATCGCATCGATCACCGCAGGCAAATGCTCCGCCATCGGCTCGATCAACTTCTTTCGGAAGATCGGCGATGAGTGTCGTCATCGCATCGGTCGCTCGATCAGAAGAACTCGAGGTAGGACCAGCGCCAGGACAATGCGTAGAGAGCCTCGGGGCTGAGCCCGGGCCAGATCTTCTCGAATTCGATGCCGAAGAGAATCGACTTGTTCTGGTTCCCGAAGGCCTCCTTCGGGATGTGCAGGGTGTCGCTGGCCTTCACGATCTGCTTGACCTCGGCGAGGAGAGCCTCGGGATCGGCGACATCCATGGCGAGCACGGCCGCATCATCAGCTCCCGGCGTGCGCCGCGAGCCGTACCCGACGTACGCGATGATGGCGGCGGTGAGCTGATCCGGCTCACGTTCAGCGGACGAAGACATTGAGGATCCTTCCGGTCGACGCATCGATCATCGTAACCGAAGTGACGTTGCCATTCTGCGCGAGGGTCGGGAATTCGCACTCGTTCCACACGGATTCTGCCCGGACGTCGCCGACGTAGGCTCGAACGTCTCCCGATGCATTCTGGGCAAGCTGCGTCGAGACCTCTCGCCACGTGGCATTCGTGGACGGGTCGTTCCAGTCAGAGGGCATGCGATCGGTCATCCCCTGGCGATCCAGGAGCTGTTCGAGCGTCTCGCCGTGCGACGAATTGGTGAGGTTCTGCGCTCCGAGCTGGGTTCCGTCCGGGATCGTGTTGCCATCGCTGTCCAGAATCCGGCCCGACCAGAATGTCGCGTCGTTGGGTCCCGTTCGCGTGTCGATGGCGTTGACCACATCCCAATCGACCAGATCGGGATCCTGGACTTCGGGGTCATTGAGATCAGGGAACGGCTGGGGGTTCGGCGCGTCACCCTCGACGTGACCGTCGCCCGGCCTTCCACCCGGGTGGCTCGAGCTCCCGGGGCCGTCGTACGTGTCCTGTCCCTTGACCTTCTTCACCACGTCGTCGACGTGGTGGGTGATGTTGTCCGCCACCTGATGCAACTTGTCCTTCGCATGCGCGAAGCCCTTCAACACCGCCTGCCTCACCTCACGGATGATCGGCTTGATCGCACTCATCAGTCATCACCCCCGAAATCCAACGCCTCGAAATCCGAGAAGAAATTCGACGTCAACGACTGAATATCCGCCCCATGCAACTTCATCGTCGACTGCGCATCCTCCAACGCCTGCAGATCCGCATAGAACTCATCCGAGTCCCCCACCTGACCCTCCACCATCGGCGCATCCAGAATCGCATCGATCACCGCAGGCAAATGCTCCGCCATCGGCTCGATCAACATCGGCGCCAACTGACCCAACAACTGCTCCACCGCGATATCCACCGCCGCATTCAACAACTTCTTCTTGATCAGCAACATCGGACCCGCACCCGCCGCCGTGATCGGATTCGTCAACATCGCCACCAACGTGATCAACGTCGACGACACATCCACGATCACCTTCATCTTCAACGCGAAGATCGCATCCGCCCCGACATCCATCGCCGTCGCCGCCGGAGGCATGATATCGATCAACTTCTGCAGATTCTGCGACCGATTCGTGTTCCACGCGGACATCGTCGCCGGACCCGTCTGCCCCCGCAGAGCCCCACCCAGATCACCATTCATCTGACGATCAACCGACTGGATCACACCCTCCAGATCCGACCCGAAATTCCGCACCAAGGTCGCACCCTTGCGAACCTCATCCTCATCAATATCCGGCCACTCAAAACCCAGCTTCTCCATCACCCAGACAAGCTCATTCGGCAACATCATTCCCACAGCCACACCTCCACACACGACAGTACCCAGCGAGAAGAGCTCAGCGCGATGGGGAGAACAACCCGGGTCGCGGATGAGGTTCGAGTTCGCGGATCGTGTAAGACTCCCGCACCGTGTCGGGCGAAGAACTCGCAAGCATCCGGATACGTCGATTCGCGCGTGCGGTCACGGGACCTCTCGCCCCTCGACCTGACCTGATCGGAGCCACGACTCCATGCGTTCTCGTTGCGCAGCCATCTGCTCCGAGAACGTGACGATCTCCTCGGCGATGATGCCGTCGTAGGTCAGGTTCTTCATCAGTCCTCCATCGACCGCAATCGGTGACCCCGTGGACTACTGCGGCGGGTCCGGGAAGTCGATACCCAGTGCGCTCTCGAGCTCATCGAGATCGGGAAGCTCCCGCCGCGCATGCTCGCGAGAGATCACCTGCGGATAGCTGAAGGCACCCACTTCCCAGTAGGTCCCGCAGTGGCGGCAGCGACGCACCTCTGCCATGAATTCTTCGCTCTCGCCGATCGTCACGGCGCGCGCGTCCGGCGCGTAGGTGGCCCAATAGCCGGCGCAGATCTCGCAGGCACCCGGGTACGCCGGGTTCGGAGGCGTCATCGCGCGCGGATCTCGTCCAGCAGGGCCTCGTCGATGGCGAAGCCTGTCTTCGGCGTACGCACGAGGATGGCGTGTCCGGGAGTCACTCCCCGAACCACATCGCTTCCTCTCATCGACACGGCGAAGGGGGCGAGGTCAGTGGCTTCGCGCGCAGCGGCGAGCGAATCGCAGACGAGCATGTGCGAAACGCCTTCGATGTCGATCATCACGGGCTCGAACGAGCCTTTGCCCGGGTCGCTCCCGCTGGGAACGACCACGACGGCATCGAGAAACGCGTTGATCAATGCGTCGTTGGCCGGCTGTCCCCCGCTCTGTGCAGTGAGGGCCAGCGCCTCGATCGTCGAGGGTTCTGGTGTACCGGGCTCAACCATAGATGCCCAGGATATCCCAGGTGCCGCCAGGGCCCAGTTCGAAAACGACGGTACCGGGGGGCAGGGGAACACCGCCGTCCACGACGAACTCGTGGGTGGCGTTCGGATAGTTGACACCATCGATGTTGACGGCTGTGTGCCCACCCGGCAGGTAGTGCACGAACCCACCGGCGTCTTCCGAGGTCGGCAGCCGCTGTGGCAGATGATCCACCGGAATCAGTGCGCCGTACACGGGATCGCCGCGCAGCGCCGCCTCTGTCACGCTCGGGGCGAGCCCGCTCTCGATCGCCGCATCCATCGCGCTGCTGACGTTGACCGCGTCTTCCGAAGGCATCATGAATACGGCGCTGCCTTCGCGGCCGAGCGTCGCATTGTCGCGCGTGTAGTACTTCAGTTGCTCCGGACCGAAGAAGCGCACGCCATGGGAGTAGGGCTGGCCGTTCGAACCGCCGGAACCGCCATTGCCTCCGGGGCCGTCGAATCGATCTTGACCACGCACCCGCTTGGCGACGTCGTCGACGTGGTGGGTGATGTTGTCCGCCACCTGATGCAACTTGTCCTTCGCATGCGCGAAGCCCTTCAACACCGCCTGCCTCACCTCACGGATGATCGGCTTGATCGCACTCATCAGTCATCACCCCCGAAATCCAACGCCTCGAAATCCGAGAAGAAATTCGACGTCAACGACTGAATATCCGCCCCATGCAACTTCATCGTCGACTGCGCATCCTCCAACGCCTGCAGATCCGCATAGAACTCATCCGAGTCCCCCACCTGACCCTCCACCATCGGCGCATCCAGAATCGCATCGATCACCGCAGGCAAATGCTCCGCCATCGGCTCGATCAACATCGGCGCCAACTGACCCAACAACTGCTCCACCGCGATATCCACCGCCGCATTCAACAACTTCTTCTTGATCAGCAACATCGGACCCGCACCCGCCGCCGTGATCGGATTCGTCAACATCGCCACCAACGTGATCAACGTCGACGACACATCCACGATCACCTTCATCTTCAACGCGAAGATCGCATCCGCCCCGACATCCATCGCCGTCGCCGCCGGAGGCATGATATCGATCAACTTCTGCAGATTCTGCGACCGATTCGTGTTCCACGCGGACATCGTCGCCGGACCCGTCTGCCCCCGCAGAGCCCCACCCAGATCACCATTCATCTGACGATCAACCGACTGGATCACACCCTCCAGATCCGACCCGAAATTCCGCACCAAGGTCGCACCCTTGCGAACCTCATCCTCATCAATATCCGGCCACTCAAAACCCAGCTTCTCCATCACCCAGACAAGCTCATTCGGCAACATCATTCCCACAGCGACACCTCCATGGATGACTCTACGAGCCGCGAGCGCCAGGTCGCGATGGGGAGAACAACCCGACGGGTCGCCGTCACCTGGCGACCTCCCACTGCGTGACGCCATACGTGAGCGGGGCCGTCGCACCGGTGCGCGGCGTGATCCCGGTCGCGGCGCGATCGATGATCGTCACCCGCGGGTTCATCGCGATCGGCAGCGCGACGGCGGCCCGCACGATCGTCGCCTCGATCTGCGCGAGAAGATCTCTCGCCTCGTACACATCCGTGGTCTGTGCGAGCTGCGCGATCAGCGCGTCACGATCGGGGTCGGAGTTTCCGGTGACGGATGCCGCGCCCTGGCTGCCCCACTGGTCGAGCATCTGCGCGGGCGTCTGCGGCACGGGCACCCGTGCGATCACGGCGTTCCAGGCACCCGCGGCGAGGGCGGCGTCGAAGTCGGCGCTGCCGCAGTCGACGGCGCTCCAGCCGGCTTCGGCCGCGGCCTCGCGCAGAGCAACGAACGCTCCGGTCGCGAATTCGCTTCCCTTGTCGTACAGCACGCAGACAGATGATCCGGCGCGCACTCCGGCGCTCTCGCGCTCGAGCGCGGCGTCTTCGCCGGGCGTCCCGAGTGCCCCGGTGAATCCGGAGTCCTCGTTGACGATGTCGTAGGCACGCGACCCCGGTGCGGTCAGCATCGACGTGGTCCCCGTGTAAGCCGTCGCCCACACACCCGAGCCGCGCTCCGTCAACGCCGTCGCCGGAATGGCGCGGAGGAATGCTGCTCGTGCCTGCGGCTGAGTGAAGATGCGGGTGGGGTCGAGCATCAGCGCCCAGAGGGTGCCGTCATGCCGCGTGTCGACCGTGAGATCCTTGCGCTCGAGCTGGCGTATCTGCTCGCGGTTGGCGGTGACGGGAGCCACCTGCACGACGTCGAGCCGGTCGCCGACCTCCGACTCCGGCTGATCTCCCCGCGGCACGAGGTCGATCCGGGCGACCTTGGGCGTCACGAGCCCGCGGTACGCCGTATTGGGCACCAGCGTGACGCTCTGCCCGTCGCCGTCTCGGCTGACCTCGTCGATGCGGAATGGGCCGCTCGAGAGCAGGAGCTCCGCAGCGAGCTTCCCTTCCTTGCCGATCTCGAAGTCCTCGTTCCACACCGCGGCGATCTCGTCGAGTGCCTTGTCGTCGCTGTCCTGGATGGCCCGGATGACGGCCTGCTTCGCTTCCATCGGATCGTCGATGCCGAAGGCCCGCCGTCCGACCACGTGAGCGGGCACCGGGACGGTGACGGCCCGTTGCCAGCCGATGTCAGGCTGCGGGTACGTCACCTCGATCGCGCGGGCGAACTCGTCGAGAGTGGGAATCGCGGGCTCAGCGGCGGCCTCTTCAGCGGAACCGTCCTCCCCGTCGTCGAAATAGCCGGAAGCTCCCGCCCAGCCGAGCAGGAGATCGGCGGCGTCGAGCGGGATGCTGTCGGACCAGGACGGTTCGGCGAGGTCGTATCGCACGGTGAACGGGTCGTCGGAGACGATGGTGACCGCCCCGAAACCCTCATCCGCCACGAACTCCCCGTCGACCAGGTCGCCGAAGTCACCGCGGATCGTCTCGGCGATGTCGATGTTGCCCGGAGTGGGGGATGCCGCGGCGTTGGCCGACGTGAACTCGCCCGTCCACCCCGCGGTGATGCGCGTGTCAGGCACGACCGTCTCCGGCAGCGCCGGCGCGCAGGCGGTCAGGCACGCCGCGAGCAGCACCACCACACCCGCCGCAACGCGGCGCTCCCCCCTCATGAGCCGTCGGTCACGCGAGATCGGTGCCGTCTTCTTCTTCGGCCAGCGCGCGGAACGGTTCGCTCTCTTCGCTCTCCAGCCAGGCGCGCGCATGCTCCAGCAGCATCGCGGGCGACTCTTCGGCCTCTTCCGGCGAGCCGAACGGGCCGATGACATCCTCGGAAGGACGCTCGTCCGCACGCACCACCGACTGCGAGGTCAGGTTGTACCAGTAGTAGCTCTGTGTTCCGCTCATCGCTCGTGTGTTCCCCTCGTGTTCCCGATCGATTCTATTCGGGGCGATCCGCAGTTGCCCCCTGCACAGAGAGAGGTCGTGGGGTCGATCTTCCGATCAACCCCACGACCTCTTCGTGCGCGATGCGTCAGGCGCCGCCGGCCATGTTCGAGTCGGTGTCGCGGATCTGGTCCGCCATCCGGTCGAGAGCCTGGGCCATGTCGTTGACGGCCTCCGCTGCGTCGTCGAGCGACGTCGTGAGCTCCTCGTACGCCGTGGCGTACGCGTCCGACGCGTTCTCGGTCTTGAAGCCGTCCTGCACGAGGTCGTCGATGACGCCCTGCAGCTCCTTGAGCGTGTCGGTGACCGCGCTGCGGCCGTCGCGGAGTCGCGCCGCAGCGCTTTCCATCTCGCTGTACGTTGCGCCAAAATCATGGGCCATGAGAACCGCCTCCAGTTTCTTCTCGTTCAGGCCGCTCGGCCTCTTACGACGAGGTTAGCCAACGATCGTCGATCGGCAAACGGGGAGCGGTACCCATGTCACCTCTGCCCATCGGTCGGGACGAACGGGATCTGCATCGTCAGCGTGCGGCCCGCCTGCACGAAGATTCCACGCCCGACCGGGAAGTCCGTGCGCTTGACGCGGCCGAACGGCGCCTTGAAGATCGCATCGCCGTCGTAGGTGTCTGGCTTGAGCACGATGCCCTGCCGGCCCGTCTTCCACTCCCCGAGCACGCCGATGCTGCCGCTCGCGCGGCTGATCTCGGCGTCGGCGATCAGCATGTGGTCGCTGTTGTTCATCGCCTGCAGGAGCGCACGCATCGCCCGGTCGGCCGGGCCGTCGGCGAGATGCGGGATGTCCTCGATGACGATCATGATGCGACCGGCGGACACATCGCTCACCACGAGCTGGGTGAGCTCTTCTGCCAGCTCCTTCTCCTCCTCCGGACGCGTGGCGCTCTTCACCCAGGGACGGAAGTCCTTGAGCTCCGAACGGCGATTGCCGAAGTGATACATGCGGATGCCGGGATCGAACCGTTCCATCGCGACGACGAGCGCCCGCAGGGTGTTCGTCTTTCCCGACGCCGGAGGTCCGGTGATCACGAACGAGCCGATCGGTTCGAAGCCGTGCGCCGAGAGCGTATCGTCGGCGACGCCGAACACCGGCATCCCGCTCATCTTGGTGGGCATCTCCGAGGAGAGGACCATCGTC
Source organism: Microbacterium sp. PMB16 (assembly GCF_051294855.1). GTDB lineage: Bacteria > Actinomycetota > Actinomycetes > Actinomycetales > Microbacteriaceae > Microbacterium. The sequence goes on along the minus strand of NZ_CP145908.1, from coordinate 1,918,207 downwards.
GGCAGCGCGCCGATCTCCGGGAGGTCGCGCACGCCGCCCTCGCGGAGCTTGTCGCCCAACGCCACAAGGGCCTTGGTCTGCTCGACCACGTTGAGGGTGCCGCCGAGCACGGCGATCTGCGCCTCGTGCCCGTCGACGATCGCACGCCCCGGTGCCGACTGCTCGTCGAGGACGTCGCGCGGCGCGGCGAGCAGCATGTACTGGCTCGGGTCGCCCATGCGCAGCACGACGCGGCGCGAGATGTTCGCGGCGACCGCACTCGGCACGGCGTTGCCGCGGTCCGCGGTGATGACCGTGTGGACACCCAGCGTGCGCCCCTCGCCGAGGATGCGCATGAACATGCGATAGAAGGCGCTGCGACCTGCCGCGACCTCCCAGTCCTTCTTGAACTCGGGGTAGTTGTCGATCAGCAGCAGGATGCGCGGCATCCGCGGATCCCTCAGCTCCCGATACTCCTGAACGGATGCCGCGCTGGCGGCGGAGAACGCCGCGGCCCGACGGTCCATCTCGCCGTCGAGCGTGCGCAGCAGACGCTGGATGCGCTCGACGTCCGCGCCGTCGACGACCGATCCGACATGCGGAAGCGAGGCGAGCGCACCCAAGGCTCCCGAGGCGAAGTCGAGGCAGTACACCTGCACCCGCCCGAGATCAGGACGCATGCCGGCCGCGGTGCCGATCGTCTTCAGCAGGGTGGACTTGCCCGACCCGGAGGTGCCGTAGATCACCAGCGAGCCATCGCGGTCCGGAGAGAACACGGCGGCCTGCTGCAGCTGGCTCTCCGGGACATCGACGAGGGCGATCGGGATGCGCGTGTCTCCCTCGTTGGGCAGGTCGTACAGGTCGACGAGCGGGGCGAGGTCGTCGAGCCACGGCCGACGCGGCGCGGGAAGAGCCGCGGCCTCGCTGGCCCGGATGAGCGTCGATACGATGCGCTTCTGGTCGTTGGGACCGAGATCGGCTTCGTGCGCGTCGGAATCGGCGGGGAGGTCCGGCTCCCACTCGGCGGCGGAGCCGAAGCGCAGCGGTGCCACGCGCACCTCGGCGGTGGCCCCGTCGTCCTCCGTGGTCCAGCCACCCGCGTACGCCGACTGGAAGGGCACCAGGCGCCCCGGGCCGGTCTTGGCGATGGCGCGGCCAGGGATGGAGGCAGAGAACGTCGCAGCGACGCCGTCGTCGACGACGTCACGCGAGTCCGCCTCGTCGGCCATGCGCAGAGCGATGCGCAGGTTGGTGTTCGCACGCAGGTTGTCCTTGATGACACCGGCGGGGCGCTGCGTGGCCATGATCAGATGGATGCCGAGCGAGCGGCCGCGCTGGGCGATGTCGACGACACCGTCGACGAACTCCGGCATCTCGGACGCGAGGGCGGCGAACTCGTCGATCACCAGGACGAGGGCCGGAGGGACCTCCGGGTCCTGCCGCTTCTCGAGCTCGATCAGGTCCTTCGCCTTCTTGCGGTTGAGCAGGTGCTCGCGGTGCTGCAGCTCGGCCCTCAGGCTCGTCAGGGCGCGACGCACGAGGTGCGGGCTCAGGTCGGTGACGAGGCCGACGCAGTGCGGCAGCTCGACGCAGTCGGCGAACGCCGATCCGCCCTTGTAGTCCACGAACAGGAACGTGACGCGGTCGGGGCTGTGCGCGGCCGCCATGCCGAGCACCCAGGCCTGCAGGAACTCGGACTTTCCGGCACCGGTCGTGCCGCCGACGAGCGCGTGCGGCCCCTGCGTGCGGAGGTCGAGCGCCATGGCGTCGCTCGCACCCTGTCCGATGATCGCGCGCAGCGTGCTGGCCTTCTTCAGCCGCGGCCGCGGATTCGTGGAGCGATCGACGATCGTGTTGTTCTGCCGCCACCGTTCGATGACGACCTGCGGGTCCTCCGCGATGGCCGGGTCGACGAGCTGCAGGAACATCACGGCTCCGGGGATGTCCGAGGAGTCGTGCACGGCCGTGCTCGCGTCGAGCACGGGAGAGAGCCGGCGCGCGAGCATGTTCATGTACGCGTTGGACACGCCCTCGACCCGCACGTGCTCGAAGTACTCGCCGTTGCGGACGAGGCCGACCTGCGCGTCCTCCAGCCCGGCCGTGACGTCGATGTAGCTGCGGCACACGGCGGGCAGCGACTCGACCGTCGGCGAGACGAACACCGCGTGCACGCCGTGATCCGCACCCCGCTCGAGCACGTCGGTGAGGCGTCCGCGATCGACCGGCGCATCGCCGCTCACGAAGACGATCACGGACAGCGGCGGGGTTCCCTGATGATCGGTGGCGGCACGGGAGACGTCCGTGCCGTAGAGCAGCGGGTTCCACTCCTCCTTGAACGGCCCGCGCGGCTCGCCCTCGCGGTCGCCGGTCGCCCGCTGCACGTACTCCTCGAGACTGCTCAGAAGGGCAGCGCTCGTCGGCGCCGAATCCGCGAGCGCCATGTCGCGGAACGGGCTCTTCTCACTCGACGTGTGCGGCATCCATTTGAGCCACTCCAGCTCCGGCGTCCAGGCGGAGTCGGCGAAGGCCACGGCCACCACGTCGTTGGGCGCGTGCAAACCGAGCAGCTGCACCGCGATGCCGCGCATGGTGTCGGCGACGGGACCCTGCGGTCCCGCGATCCCGATGGAACCCGCGACCGCCAGCTTCTCGAACACCGGAACGTCGTCGACGAACTCGTACCGCTCCCGCAGCCGGTCGACGCGATCGATGAACTCGGGGAGGCCATCGGGCACCTCGGCGTCGTCGATCTTGTTGCGTGCCGGGAGACGGCAGCTGCCGAGCCGCAGACCGAGGAAGTTCCAGTGCTCAGGCCGTCGGGTCCACAGCATGGGCCCGAGCCGCATCGCGTGGTCGTAGATCTCGGCGACGGGCGGTGCCTCCGCGTTGCGGGCGCGCTCCTCCTCGGGCTTCCCGTGGAAGAAGTCCTCTTCGAGCTGCTCGTACTGCCGCTCGAAGAGCAGCACCTCGTGTCCCTCGCTCTTCTTGCTCTGCGCCGCCTGGTTGATGATGTTGCCGAACGCCATCAGCGGCGTCATCACGATCATCAGGAGCGATCGCGGGTTGCCGTTCATGGCGAACAGCGCCATGCCCATCAGGATCGGGGCGACCATGATCGGCCACGGGAACATCTTCCCGATCTTCTCCGTCGGAAGCCGCGGCACCTTGAACAGCGTCCCGGGGAAGCGGACTTCCACTCGGGGGCTGCGGTTGAACTGCAACCCGCCGCCGCGCTCGATGATCGGCTCCTCGGCGGCCGAGCCGTCGAACGAGCGGGCGAGACGCAGCACGAGCGTGGTGCCGCCGATCACGAACGGCTCGCCCTCCTCGACGCGGACGCGCTGCACGGCCACGCCGTCGACCAGCACGCCGTTCGCGGAGTTCAGGTCGACGACCTCGATGTGCGTGCCGACCTCGAGACGGGCGTGCCGCTTCGAGACCATCGGATCGGCGAGGACGACATCGTTGCCGGCCTCACGGCCCAGGAACACGTGCCCGGAGGAGATCGGGAACTCCTGGCCGGCCAGCGCTCCCGCGGTCGCGATGAGCACGCCGGCGACGTCGCGCTGCCCGGCGAACGAGTAGTCGGGGCCGTAGTTGACGATGGATGCCGCGAAGCCCGAGCCGATCGGAGCCTCGCCGATCGGGACCTCGGGTTGCAGCGGGACGAGACGCTCCCCGGTCGGCGGCGCGACCGCGAGCGTGAGCACGTCGCCTTCGGCGACCGGGATCGATCGGGTCGGATCCGCCTCCGCGACGTGGCGGGCCACATCTCCGGCGGTCGCGGTGGAGTCCGTCGTGATCACGATGTCGACAGGGTCACCTGCCTGACGGTGCAACGTCAGCTTCAGCCTCATACGTATCCCCCGGTTCCACTGAACATGCCAGCGCCGCTCGTCATTGGTTCACCGTCGGTCACAGCCGGACCACGGCCGCGACACGATCGCCGAGGCGGATCATGTCGCCGTCGGTCGTCATCACCGGTGTTCCGGCGGCGACGCCGTACTCCGCGCCGTCGCGGATCAGCCCTGACCCGTTGGTGGATCGGCAGTCGGTGATCTCGAGTCCGCCCTCGACGGGCCGCACCAGCATGTGCGTCTTCGACAACGACCTGCTGTCATCGGTCAGGGCGATCGCTCGCGCTCCGGGATGGCCGGCCGCGTCGGGGTTGCGCCCGAGCAGGACGACGTCGGAGATCAGGATGCTCTCGCCCGTGTCGAAACGGAGTCCGAACCGCGGTGCCTGCTGCGGGGCCGCGGGCTGCGGGGCCGCGGGCTGCGGGGCCGCGGCCGGCGGGGCCGGCTGGACGGCGGCAGGTGCGGGAGCCGCGGAGACCGAGGCAGGTGCGGGTGCGAACACCGGGGCAGGTGCGGGAGCCGCAGAGACCGGGGCAGGTGCGGGTGCGAACACCGGCGCAGCCTGCGGCGCGGGTGCCTGCGGGGCGGGTGCTTGCGGCGCGGGCGCTGGTGCCGCCTCCTGCTGCGGGGCCGGCTCCGGCACGACCGGAACAACCGGGAAGGCAGGCGCAGCGGGTGCCTCTCCCTCGGCGACGCGGTATCCGCCGAGGACGGGCTTCCCGGCCTCGATCGGGGTGTTCTCCGTCGGAGTCGCCAGCGACAGACCGATCGATGGACGCTCGTGCGGTTCGTAGGGACGGGCCACGCCCAGCACTCCCGCGCTGACTCGACTGCCCGGTCGATATTCGGGCTGCGCTCCGGGATCGATCGGCGTCGCCAGCGAGGGGAGCGCCGAGCGCTCGGGCGTCGGTTCGGCCTTCACGACCTTGCGCGCCACGCGCATGCGCTTCTCGTCGTACGGGTTCAGGCCGTTGCGCACATCGACGAGCCAGACCTTCGCGGCCTTGTCGTGGAGGCCACGGCCCCGCCCCTCCGGATCGAAAGTCGGGGAGATCAGGAGGAACACCGGGCCCACGAGCGGCAGCACACCTGCGGCGCCGACGATGAGGAACCGCAGCAGCACCGCTCCGACCCCTGGCCGCTCCAGGGTGCGGACGTTCACGCTCCGGATGCCGGCGATGCCCTTGCCGATCGTCCTCCCCTTCCTCCCGTGGAGGACCAGCTGGACGACCAGGTAGATCAGGGTGAACAGCGTGGTCACGGCGGCCATCACCACGGCGAGCACGAAGCCCGGATGGTTGATGAGGCCGTAGGACGAGATCGCTCCGGTCGCCAGCTTGAGCAGGAGCGGCACGGCGCCGAGCCAGAGCGGGAGCTGCAGGACCAGCCAGATGGCGATGTCGTAGGTCGCCGCCAGGAAACGGCGGCCGAACGGGGCGCGCAGCAGTCCGAGGGCGGCGGCGTACGCCGGATCGGGGCGACCCGAGGCGTCAAGCCCCTCGATCGTCTGCTTCTGCTCGTCGATCTCCCAGATCATCAGCCCACACAGCCCACGACCGGCTCGGACACACGCCCGTCGTCCCGCCGCAGCATCACCTGGATGCATGTCTTCCCGGGGTCGGCGGTGTACGTCGCCTCCGGTACATCGGACTGCTGCGGATCGACCTCGCCCGAGACCTGGACGACGTTCCAGATGAACGAGTCGCCTTCCTGGGCATCCTCGTTCACCCAGGTGAACGAGATCTGGTCGCCCGCGCGGGTTCCGGCGAGCTCGGTGACCTTCGGCACGAAGTCGGACACCACGTCCTGCGGCTCCGTCGATTCGGTCGCCTCGGGCTTCGGTATCCCGGCGACCAGCGCGTTGAGCCCGACGATCGTCCCGATGACGACCAGCACCGCGGCGACCGCGGCGAGCGTGATCCACAGCCCCTTGCGACTGCGCGCCGCGGCAGGAGCGGCGCCTCCCGTGGCCGGGTCGGCCGGCGGGGCCATGGGCGGAAGAGTCGGAGGCGGAGCGGATGCCGCGGCGAACGGCGCGACCACCATCGGCGGCCGCAGGATGGTCTTGTCCTCGGCCTCGGGTGCCGGGGCCGAGGGGGCGACGCGCAGCTGGGTCGACTCGTCGACGGCATCCGACGGCCGAGGCGCGTCGAACCGAGGGACATCGGGGAGCGCCATCGCCGGGGTCTTCGGCTGCGTCGTGGCAGACGGTCGGGTGAACGCGGCGACATCCGGGTCGATGCTGACGATCTCCCGCACCCGGGTCAGACCGTCGCCGTCGTCATCCAGATCCTCCGCCGGCGGGTGATCATCGACGATGTCGATCGGCGTGACCGAATGAGACAGTTCGATCTGCACCTTCTGCAGGGCCCGCGCGAAGGCCACGGCGCTCGGGTAACGATCGTCCGGGTTCTTCGACATCGCGCGCTCGAGCACGCGCTGCAGGCTCTCCGGCGAATCGGGTCGCCCGAGCGATGTGAGCGCCGCGCGCTCGATCCGCTCGATCAGATCAGCGCTGGAGTTCCGCTCTCCCGGCCGCTCGAAGGGCGAACGTCCGGCGAGCAGCGTGTACAGGGTGGCGCCGAGCGCCCACACATCGGTGCGCGGACCGCTCTGCGGCACCTCCGCGAACGACTCCGGAGGGGACCACGGGATCGACATGCCCGACGCCTCTCCGGTGGCGCCGGTCGTGGACGCGATTCCGAAGTCGGTGAGCGCGGGACGGTTGTATTCCGTGACGAGGATGTTCGCGGGCTTGATGTCGCGGTGCAGCACACCAGCGCGATGCGCGGTCTCGACCGCCCCCGCCACCTGCACGCCGACCCGCAGCGCCTCAGCGACCGAGAAGGTCTCCTTACGGGCACGCAGCTGCAGGTTCGGGCGCGGGCAGTACTCCATCACGAGGTACGGTCGGCCGTCGCCGGCGACGCCCGCCTGGTAGATCGTGACGATCGCGGGATGCGTCGACAACATCGCCATCACGTTCGCCTCGTCGGCGAACTCCTGGGCGGCGCTGCTGGAGATGCGGTCGGCGAGCAGCACCTTCACGGCGACCCGGCGCCGCGGCATCTCCTGCTCATAGAGGAAGACGTCGGCGAAGCCGCCGGTGCCGAGCGGCGACACGTAGGTGAAGCCGGGAAGCTCCGGCGGCGGTGAGGGGGGACGACTCACGGCAGATCCTCGAAGATGACGGTGACGCCGTCGCCGAGATCGACGACGTCGCCCGAGAGCACGAGCGTCTGCTCGCCCGGGTGCAGACGCATCGGGTCGGCGCCGGGGCGCAGGAGCGTCGATCCATTGGTGGTGTGCAGGTCGATGACCACGACCGTGTCGGCTTCGGGCCTGATCTCGAGGTGGCTGCGCGAGATGTCCTGCTGGGGGCTGTCGACGGCCACCAGGTGCGGAAGGCTCGCGCCGCTGGCTCGCGTCGACCTCGGGCGCCGTCCGATGATCACTGTGCGATCGAGGGCGACGACCTGTCCGGTCGACACCCGGACGCGACCGGTCGCACCCGACTCGCCGGGCGTCACCGGAATCACGGCGGTGGGCGCGTCATTGCCGACCGGCGGCTGCTGACGCAGGGCACGCAGCTCTGCGGCGGAGATCGTCGCTCCGTCATGGTCGCCTTCGGCCGGGATCGCGGTCGCAACGGCAGCGCCGGCGGCCGACGGCACGGAGTGCACGGTGGCACCCCACAGCTGGTCGAAGTCGTCATCCGTGCCCGGCGCGAGCGTGACCTCGGTGGGCAGCATCGTGGCACCGTCGACGGCCGCGGTCGGCTCGGGTTCGACCTCGGGCTCGGGCACGACCTCGGGCTCGATCTCAGGCTCGGGTTCTGCCGCCACCTCGGGCTCGGGCGCTTCGTCGAGCACGGGAGGCTCGGCGGACGCGGGTTCCGGTGCCGCGGACTCGTCGCCCGCCGCCGATTCGTCTTCGCTCGTCGGCAGCGCCTCGATCGTCAGTGCGGGAAGGTCGGCTTCGGCAGTCACGGACGGCTCGGGGACGGATGCGGCCGCCGGCGCGAGCGACCCGAAGACCGCGAGCGCCGGTGCCGGGGCCCCGGTCAGCGAGGCAGCCGATGGTCCTGCTCCGGAGACCTCGACCACGGGAACCGGTCCGAGTGCATCACCGAGTGGCCGGTCATCGCCCGCTTCGAGCTCCGCGCTCACGGCCGCTGCACGCACGACGCCGCTCTGCACGGGCAGCGCCGACGTGCCGTCGGCCTCCTCGATCGTGATCTCGATGCGTGCTGCACCGCCGACGAACCGCTCGCTCCAGGTGGTGACCTCGGCACCGGAGAACTCGTGCGACTCGGTCGCCGTGCTCACGCGAGCCGCGACGCCTCCGCGCAGGGCGATGCGCACATCGGTCCCCTCGGCGACGGCGGCGACGAACGGCGGCAGCGCGGCGAAGGAGCCGCCGCTATACGCACCGCCCGCCTGCGAGGTCAGGACGTCGACGACGGTCGCGAGGGTCTTCTGCTGCGGCATCCGCTCCCACAGGCGTGCCACCACATCGGCCGGCACGTCGGGAGGCAGGGCGACGAGCGCACCGGGGAGCACGATCAGGTACCACTGTCCCGGTCGGTAGATCGTCTGCATCAGCGAACCCCTCCTGCTGCGGCTTCACGCGGACGCGTGTCCATGTCGATGTCCGAGTCCGTCTCGAGGAGCGTTCCGGGCCGCGAAGCGACCGAGACGGCATCCACGATGACGACGGTGATGTTGTCCCTGCCGCCTGCGCCGACCGCGTCGTCGACCAGCATGTCGGCGGCCTTCTGCGGGTCGGGCGTACCCTGCAGCACTTCGCGGATGCGCGCGTCGGACACCTCGGAGGTGAGCCCGTCCGAGCACACCATGATCCGATCCCCGAGCTCTGCCGGGAAGAGCCAGTAGTCCGCGTCGCCCGTGCTGCTGGCGCCGATCGCGCGGGTGATGATGTTGCGGCGACGATCGGTCGCGGCTTCCTCGACCGTGATCTCCCCGGCTTCGATGAGTTCCTGGACCACCGAGTGGTCGACGCTGATCTGCTCCAGCTCACCGTCGGCGAGCCGATACGTGCGGGAGTCGCCGATGTTGACGGCGAGCCAGTAGCCCATGCCGTCGACGGAGGCGATCACGACTCCGCTGAGCGTCGTTCCTGCGCGCCCGTTGCCCGAGGTCGACAGCTCCTCCACCTGGGCGCGGGCCCGCGACAGCGCGAGCCGGACATCGTCGAGCTCGAGCGATGCTCGTCCGACACTGCTGGAGAACTCGGCGATGACCGCTGCGCTCGCGCGCTCGCCCGCCTCGTGGCCTCCCATGCCGTCGGCGACGACGAAGACCGGAGCGCTGGCCAGATGCGCATCCTCGTTCAGCGCGCGCCGCAGACCAGGGTGCGTCGCCGACCCCGTGGAGACGACGAGCCCGGGCCTCATGCGTATCCGCCGATCGTCACGATGCGGTCGCCGATCTCGATGGCATCCCCGAGTCGCACCGGAACGCGCTGGCCGGCCGGACACGCGATCCGCTGGCCATCGCGGACGAGCGTCATACCGTTGGTGGAGTGCCGGTCGAGCACCCAGCCGCCGGACGACTCCGCCGCGGCCTCGAAATGCGTCTTCGAGAGCGAGAGGGTCTCGTCGCGCACCGACACCACGACCGCGCCGTCCTCGGGAGCGGGATTGCGACCGAAGATCGTGCGGCGCGAGACCGACACGCGGGTGCCGTCGTCCCACGTGAACACCAGACGGTGGCCGGGGATGCTGATCCGCGTGTCCTCGATGTCATCTGACCCCGAGGCATCGGAAGCGGCGGGTGCAGGCGGAGCGGCGACGGGCGCGGCCGGCGCAACGGGTGCGGGCGGAACCGTGGGCGCGGGCGGAGCGGTCGGTGCCGCGAACGACGCGACGTCGGAGGGCTTCACGGTCGCATCGAGCTCGCTGCCCGACGGCGCGGGCGTGACCCGAGGCGGCGGCGCGTCCTGCGTGATGCCGGGGACGAATGCGATCAGAGCATCGGCGCCACCCACGGCGGGGCTCTGCGTCACCGGAGCGGCGGCCGCCGGAGCCGGCTGCGCAGGGAACGCCGGTGCGGCCGGGGATGCAAGTGCCGCCGGCTGCCCCGGGAAGGCGGGAGCCGCCGGAGACGCAGGAAACGCCGGAGCGGCGGGAAGCGTCGGCGCGGCGGGGAAAGCAGGAGCGGCGGGCTGCATCGGGAACGCCGGAGCCGGCTGAGCCGTCGGATGCGGGATGCCGGGGATCGCGGGAGCGAGGGGACGAGCGGGCTCGGCTGCCCGGCCGGGCACGATCGGCGCCACGGTCGTCGCGGGCGCTGCCGCCGCCGGCCGAGCCGGTCCGGCCACCCGCGCGTCGAGCATCAGGGAGCCGGCGACCTTGTCGTGCCAGCCCTGGAAACGACCGGAGCCGTCGAACAGCGGCGTGAAGTACCCGACCACGATCGACCCGGCGAGGCCGAAGATGACGTTGCGCAGCAGCGCGCGTCCGAATCCGAGGGGTGCGTCGCTCTGTGCCGAGACCAGTCGCAGCCCCTGCGCGCGCATCCCGATGGATCCCGCGCCGGACTGCATCCAGGTGTAGACGCCGAACCAGCCCAGCAGGAGCAGCGAGACGATCGGGCCGCCGACGACGAGCGTCGACAGCATCCCCTCGAGGCCGCCGGCCAGGGTCGCGGCGACCACGAGGCCGCCGCCGAGGACGACGGCCAGTCCGCCGGCGATGAGGGCGTCGATGAGGTAGCCGATCGCGCGGCGGGAGATCGGCGCGATCTGGGCGAACGCAGGCTGCGTCATGGGGTCTCGCTCTCGGGTGCGACGGGTGTACTCGTGCTGCTGTTCTCGATCGTGCCAGGTTCGCGCCGCACGCGCGCGGTCGCAGCCTCACGGAGCCCCTGAATTCCGGTCGAGATCGCCGAGCCGCTCATGAGCGACCGCAGGCTCAGACGCGCCTTGGTGCGCTTCCAGAAGCCGGCGTCCTTGCCCAGGCCGCCGACGATCTCATCGACCTCGCCCCAGAACGCCTCCACGTCCTCGGGCGTCGGCTCACTGGGTCCGAAGACCTCGGCGTCCGCGCGATCGGCGAGGCCCACGACCTGCGGCACGGCGAGCGTGGCGACCACCGCGGTGGCCTCCTCGATCCGCGTCCCGCCCGGAGAGAGACGTGCGCCGTAGTCGACGGCGCGGTCGGTGAGCTCATCCCAGCCACCGCTGATGCGGTCGGCCGTGCGGGCGGCAGCGCGACGCGCGCGGCGCTTGGCCGCCTTCCACGCGCCGATCACGATGAACGGCGACATCAGGATCGCGAGGATGCCGAGTGAGATCCCACCGATCAGCAGGATCGCACCGATGATGCCGGCCAGGTTGAGGTTCTCATCCTCGGACTCGCGGTCGTCGGGCAGCGTCGGCGGCAGGTCCACCGGCTCCTGCGGCGGGGGCGGCGGCTGCAGCACCTGCGGCTTCGGGTCGACCCGCGGCTTCGTGTTCTGGTCGTTGGGGACCTGGTCCTCGGGCGGCGTCGGGTTGAAGGGGAGCCAGCCCACACCCTCGAAGTTGACCTCGACCCAGGCGTGGATGTTGTCGCCCGTGGCGGTGAAGACCGCTTCGCCCGCCTGCTCCTCGTCGGGGTAGTACCCCATGACGACGCGCACGGGAATCTCGAGCTGGCTGGCCAGCAACGCCATCGCGACGGCGTACTGCTCGTCGTCGCCGATCATCTGGTCGCCGCCGATGAGAGTCGAGATGCGCTCGGCGGTGTGACCTGCGCGCGACAGGACCTCGCCCTCGAGCCCGTGGCTGAAGAAGCCGCCCTCGGAGAGGAAGGTCTCCAGCGCGCGCACCTGCTCGATCGGCGTCTCGGCCCCGGCGACCGTCTCCGCGGCCAGCGAGGTGAGCTCCTCCGGAACGTTGCTCTGCTTCGGCATCGTGACCTTGCCGAACGGCACCTCGGCGAGCTGCTTGTCGTCGAACTCGTTCGGCATCACGGCGTCGACCGTGTACTCGTCGCCCTTCTCGAGCTTCGGGGTCGCGACGGCCGTGCCGGTGGCGGTGTTGACGTACGTGCCGCGGCGCAGCTCCTCTTCGCGGTCGCCGCTGAAACGGATCTCCGACAGCGAGCCCGCCGTCGGCATCCACACGCCGTCGTATTCGTCGACCGCGATCTTGAGCGTGACCGGGATGCCCTCGGCATCCGGCGACATGTTGGAGCGCAGCGGTGAGAACGCGCTCGACGACGTCGGTCCGCCATCGGTGACGTTGTAGACCATGCCGTCGAACTGATCCATCACCGCGGTGCGGATGCGGGCGTCCTTGGGCAGTCCCTGCACAGTGAACAGCGTCTCGTCGACCTCGTCGCGCACGTTCTTGCGGAACGCCTGCAGCGGGCTCGGATAGTCGCGGATGTCGAACGGCGGGATGATCACGTCGCGGAAGACGTGGCGGGGCTCGACGGGCGAGGCGATCGCACTCGTCGCGACACCCGCACCCCCGGCGACTGCCAGCACGGCGACGCCGGCGAGCAGGCGCCGCATGCGCATGTGGCTGGCGCGGGACGGGTCGACCTCGCTGACCGAGACCGCCATGTTCTGCGGCGCCCAGAGCTGACGCAGGGCGAGCCAGGCGATGCTGACCACGGCGAAGACGAGTCCCTGCACGACCGGGAAGGCCGGCTCCGGTGTACCGAGCGCGATGACGAGCATCAGCAGCACACCGGCGGGGATCAGCGCCCAGGCGACCTGCGAGAAGCGGAGGGCGAGGGATGCGGTCAGCGTCGTGACCACGAGCGCCAGCAGGAACGGGACGATGAGGTGGCCGTCGGCCGCCGCGACCGGGGCGACCGTCGTGAGCATCTGCTTCCACGCGGTGACCGGCCCGAGCGCCAGCTTCTGCAGCGTGTCGATCGTCGGGATGACACCGATGATCGCCGTCTGCGGGAGCGCGAGTGCGGCGCCGAAGACGAAGTAGGCGGCGACGGTGAGACCCGTGATGATCAGGATGCCCCAGCGACGCCAGGCGGCCACGGCCGCGATCGCGAGGCCGAGCACGATACCGCCGATGACGGCGGGCAGGAACGACGGACCCGCGAATGTCGGCCAGAAGCCGACGAGGGAGATCGTGACGAGCAGCGCGGTCGCCGCGAGATCGAGACCCCACCGGCGCACGGGGATCGAGGAGGAGGCGGTTGCCGGGACGGCGGGCGCGGTCATGCGAGCACCTTCTGCAGGGCGAGGGGGATCTGTTCGAGCGCTCCGACGGTGACGACGTCGGCCTCGCCGATGCGCCTCAGAGCCGGACCGGTCGCGGTCGTGTCGGCGACGACAGCGAGCACGCGGGCGCCGAAGGGCAGGCGAGAGCACGCGAGGCGCAGATCGTCGGCGCTCACCCGTGGGCCGGTGACCAGCACGACGACGCTCGCGAGAGGAATGGTGGCGGACACGACACCGGCGAGTTCGGCGATGCCGCCCTCGCGCGGCTTGCTGTTCTCGACCGCAGAGAGCGAGTCGAGCAGCTGCTTGCCGGTGCCGGCGGGCAGCTCGCGTCCCTGCACGCGCACGTCCACGCGCTGCGAGTCGCGGAGGGCGCGCAGACCGATGGAACCTGCGGCGGAGACCGCGAGCTCGAAGTCGTCGGCCGTGGCGTAGTCGGCGGCAGAGCGGGACAGCCCGATCACGAAGTGCGACCGACGGGTCTCCTCGAACTGGCGGACCATCATCGTGCCGGTGCGGGCGGTGGACTTCCAGTGCACGTGGCGCAGGTCGTCGCCGGGCTGATATTCCAGGAGGGCGTGGAAAGACACGTCGTCGCGGGACAGGTCGGCGGCGGGCAGGCCCTCCAGGTCGCGCAGGTAGCCGAGCGACTGGCCGTCGAAGAGCACCGTGCGCGGATGCACGAAGAGGTCGACGGGCTCGTCGCGACGATGCGCCCGCTCGAACAGTCCGAGCGGATCGCCGCGCACCACGCTCACCGGCCCGACCTTCACGACACCGCGCTTCTGGGTGGGGATTGCGAAGAGCTCCTCCGCCTCCTCGCCCGGCGCGAGCCGCTGGATGCCGAACTCACCGCGGCCGGATCCGACAGGGAGCACGATGCGCGACGGCAGGATCGCCCTGGTGCCGCGGTTGGCGAGAGTGAGCGCGCCCACCGCGCGCTCGCCCACCACCACGCGCGTGCGCGCGAGGTCGAGCGACACGTCGTAGGCCGTGCGGCCGATCAGGAACAGCGCGCAGAGAGCGACCGTGATCGCGATGACGATCGCGGCGACGGTGAACTCCGACCATCCGGCGATCTGACCGAGGATCCAGAAGAAGACCGCGAGCCCGATCAGCACCCAGGCCAGCGGACGGATCGCCGAGGCGATCAGTCGGAGACGCCCCAGCACGCGCACGCCGACGACGGCCGCGACATCGCGCCATCCGGCATCGCGATCCACCCCGGCGGGGGTCGTCTGGAGAGCCTCCGTGGTCATCAGGCCGCCGTTCGCGCCTGCGGGGCAGCGATCGCGTCGAGAACCCGTGCGATCACCGTGTCACTGCTCGTGCCCGCGAACTCGGCCTCCGCGTCCAGCAGCAGACGGTGCTGCCACACCGGACGAGCGAGCGCCTTGATGTCATCCGGCAGGACGAAGTGACGACCGTGCGCGGCGGCCCAGACCTTGGCGATGCGGATCATCGCGATGGCTCCACGAACGGAGACTCCCAGGCGGATCGCCGAGTCCTTGCGGGTCGCCTCGGAGAGTTCGGCCACGTAGCGGAGCACAGCGGGCTCGACGTGCACGGAGGCGCCGAGGTCGGCCATGTCGGCGACTGCGCTCGTCGTGATGATCGCGCCGAGACCGGCGGACGGATTGCGGTCGGAGGCACCGGCGAGGATGCTCTCGGTGATCGCCAGGTCGGGGTACCCGATCGACGTCTTGATGAGGAAGCGGTCGAGCTGCGCCTCGGGGAGCTTGTAGGTACCGGCCTGCTCGATCGGGTTCTGCGTCGCGATGACGAGGAACGGGCGGCCCGCCTCGTGCGTCACGCCGTCGACCGTCACGCGGGACTCCTCCATGACCTCGAGGAGCGCCGACTGCGTCTTCGGGGAAGCGCGGTTGATCTCATCGGCGAGCACGATCGACGCGAAGATCGGGCCCTTGTGGAACTCGAACCGGTGCGACTGCTGGTCGTAGATCGTCACGCCGGTCACGTCGGACGGGAGCAGGTCGGGCGTGAACTGGATGCGCGCGCTCGTCCCCTGCACGGTCGCCGCCAGCGCCTTCGCCAAGCTCGTCTTGCCGGTGCCGGGCGCGTCTTCGAGGAGCACGTGCCCTTCGGCCAGCATCGACGCGAGCACGAGGCCGACGACCTCGCGCTTGCCCTGCACCGCCTTGTCGATGTTGTCGACGAGACGCTGGAAGGTGCCCTGGAACCAGGCGGCCTGCTCGGGGGTCATTGTCATATCTGTTCTGCCCTCTTCTGTCTGGAAGTTGCTGATCGTCGAAGTCGGAGGCTGCGGCTACCAGCCGCGCTTCTCGTAGGCCTTGCCGTTGATCTCCACCCACACGTTCTCACCGGGGTAGCCGAAGTAGCACCCGAGCTGCGGGCCTCCACCGTTTGCCGGCAGGTTCCTCGTGTAGGTGCCGGATCCGATCTGGCCCTGGTTGGTGGAGTGACAGGTGATGTTGTAGCTTCCGGCGTTGAAATCCTTGGTGTTGACGACGAAGTACGCGCACGAGGCACTGCTGCAATTGGGCTGACCCACTGCGCTGGCCCCGCGGGTGACCCACGCGCGCGGTTCCGGCCTGTTGTCGGTCCTGGCCGAGTCGGACGCGACCGGCGACCAGGTCCCCATCGAGTCCTGGGCCCTGACCCTGATGCTGTGCGTCTGCTCGTACCCGTTGCCGAGCGTCCGCGATCCGCTGGCCGCTGCGTCCTGCCAGCCGTTGCCGATGTCGATCTGCGTCTTCTCGATCGGTCGGCCGTTGTTGGAGGGGCCGGAGTTCCACGAGACCTCGACGCTCGTGCCGAGGTTCCTGGCCCTCGCCGTCGGCGCCGTCGGGTCGCCGTAGGGGATCTCCTGGGCGCCGGCCGATGGCCCACCGGTGTAGCCGACGCCATCGACCGTCGCCACACCGCGCAGCTGGATCGTGTAGCGCTCGCCGTTGGTGAGCCCGCCGATGATGCGGTTGCCGGGGAGGCCCGCCCAGCCACCGTTGTTCAGACGGTACTGGTAGGTCACCTCGTTCTCGCGGGCTCCGTTCCGCGAACCGGGGTTGTACTCCACCGCGATCTGATGGTTTCCGGCCCGAAGCGCGGTGATCTGCGGCGGCGACGGCGCGACCACACCGCGGCGCGGCGCCGACATCGGGCTCCACTCGCCCCAGCCGGCCTTGTTCTCGCCACGGATCCGATACGTGTAGGCCGTCTCCGATGTGGGGACCACAACGGCCTGGCTCGTGGTGCCCGCACCGGGCGTCAGCGTGTTACGGAGTGTGCCGCCCTCCCACACCTCGAGCTGATAGCTCCGGATGGGATCGCCGTTCGGGTTCGGCTGCTGCCAGTTCACCTGCATCTGCGCCTGATCGCCGACGGGAGCGAGCTCTGCCGTCGTCGGAGCGGGGGCGGCGAGCGGCGGACCGGCCGGGATCTCGGAGGCCGACCAGCCGCTCCAGCTCGACGGCTCGGGCGCGCGGTTGTGTGCCTGCACGCGCACCTGGTAGTTGCCGCCGTTCTCCAGACCCTCCCAGGTCATCGAGTTGCCGGTGACCTCCTTCTGCGAGATCCCGGAGGGCGGAGCGGGCGAGATCTCCAGCGTGTACCGCTCGACGGGGGATCCGGGGGTGGTCGGGGTGACCCAGCTGACCTTGAGCGATTTGTCGCCGAACACGAGCTTCGGCGGGTTCGGTGTGTCCGGTCGCGCGTCCGGGCGTGCGACCTGCGACGTCCCCGACGGCTCCGATTCGCCGACCCGGTTCGTCGCGGTCACCTGGAACGTGTACTCCACGTTGTTCGTGAGCCCGTCGAGCGTGCACGTGGTGGACTGGCACTCTTTCGAGTAGGCGCTCCCCTGCACCGACTTCACGGTGTACTTGGTGATCTCGGCGCCGTTGTTCGACGGAGCACCGAACGACACGACCACCGTGCGGTCCTGCACGCTCGTCACCGTCGGCGCACCGGGTGCGTCGGGAACGCCCTGCACCGTGAGGATGATCTGACCTGTCGCCTCGCGATCCGGGTCTTCGGTCGCATCCTGGATCGTGTAGCGCACGACCAGGGTTCCGACGAATTCCTTCGACGGCGTGACGACGACGTCATCGCCCTGCACCTTGGCGCCACCGGAGCCGGTCTCGACGACGGCCGAGGTGATCTTCAGCGGCGTCTCGGGGAACGGGTTGTAGTCGTTCGCGAGGGCGGGGACCGTGACGGCCTGGCCCTGGTCGGCCTCGGCGATGGTGTCGGTGTTGGCCGCGGGCATCGCCCGGTTCGACGCGGTGACCTGCACGAGGACCTGGCCCTCGACGGGTTCGGTCTCGCCGTCGCTGATGCGCAACGTGAGGGTGGTCGCGGTGCCCTTCTTGGCGTTCGAGGACGCCTCGACCAGCAGCTTGTCGTTCTCGACCCGCGCGCTGATGCCCTTGCCCTCGCCGTCGATGACCGTGTAGTCGTGCTCGCCCGCGTCTTCGGGGTCGGGATCGGTGGTGAGGGCCGCGAGGTCGAGCTCCGTCGCGGGCTCTCCGGGCGCGACGTTCATCTCGCTGCCCAGGAACTCCGGCTGCTGGTTCTCGGGAGGAAGCACGTTGATCGGAATGCTGAGGGTCGCCTTGCGCCCCTCAGGGTCATCCGGGCCGGTGCCGTCGGTGACCTCGAAGGTCAGCGAGTCCTGGCCGAAGTAGCCCTTCTCCGAGGTGTAGACCAGCGTCCGCTCGTCTTTGACGAGGTCGGATCCGTCCGACTTGAGGGCGCTGACCTTGGCGTGCTCGGTGATGACGACATCGCCACCGCCGGCCACGATCACGTACTCGGAGAGCGGAACCTCCTCCGTCTCACCGCTGATGACTTCGAGCGGCTTCGTCGAGTTCAGCGTCGGACGCAGCCCGTCCTCCGAGGGGACGAAGATGAAGGCCGACGCCTTCTGGTCATCCTGATCGGTGAGCGTGTAGCGGATCAGCTGCAGCTCGTCGGTGACGGTGACCCGGACCTTGCCGTTCTCCAGCAGCGTTCCGCCGTCGCCGACCTCCACGTCGAGGCGCTCGGTCGTGCCGTCGGGGTCCTCGTCGTTCTCGAGGATGTTGAGATCCGCCGTCAGCGTCTCGTCCTTGAGGTCGACGGGGCGCAGCCGGTCGTCGCGCGCGACGGGAGCCTGCAGCGGCACGTCCTCGTCGACCGTGACCTGCAGCACCGCTGTCGCTGTCGCGCCGCGCGAGTCGGTCACCGTGTACTGCAGAGACGTCTCGAGCGCGGAGTTCGGCGCCTGCACGAGCACGCGGTCGCCCGAGACGCGGGCTTCGAGCTCGCTCGGCACCTCGAGTCCGTCCTTGACGAGTGCGACCTGGTCACCCTCGGGGTCGGAGTCGTTGAGCAGCACCGGCACCGCGATCTCGCGCCCCGGCCGCACGACGACGGCATCCTTCACGGCGTAGGGCGCCTGGTTCACCTGCTCCGCCGGGGCGATTCCGACACGGATCGTCGCGATGCCCTCCTTGCCGAGGCGGTCGCGCACCCGGTACTTGAAGACATCCACCCCCGTCGCGTCATCGAGAGCCTCATAGGTGAAGTAGTTCGGCGCGACCTCGGTGATCCGTCCCTTGGTCGGGTTGGACGCGGTGTCGAGGAGTTCGACGGAGTCGCCGTCGGCGTCGATGCCGTCCAGCGGCACGGCGATGTTGACCTCGGTGCCGGCGAGGGCGCGGGCGACGAGGTCGCGAGGCCGCGGGGCGGCGTTCGTCTCCTCCTCGATCGGGAGGATCTGGATGGTGACGAGTCCCGCCGCCTTCTGCTCTCGAGAATCGACCGCCTCATACGTCACGTAGACGGTCTGGGCCTTGGCGCCGGCCTTGAACCGCACCGAGTCCTGGGAGACGAATGCCTCGCCGGCCTCCGGGTCGACGAGCGGCTCGATGAGCTCGGGCGCGAGGTGGAGTGCATCGTCGCTCGGGTGGGTGTCGTTGTCGAGCACCGGGATGGTGACGACGTCACCGGCCCGGACGTAAGCGGTGTCGGCGGTGGTGACCGGCTGCAGGATCTTCTCGGGCGCCGGGATCGGCACGACCACGACCTCGCCCTCTGCGGACTGCGAGCCGTTGGAGATCCGGTAGCGGATGCGGACCTGCGCCTCCAGCGTGCCCTCGTCGGTGATGCGCAGCGTCTCGTGATTCAGCACCGAGACGCTGACGCCGGTCCCCGGCTCGATCGACACCGACTGGACGACCAGGATGCCACCGCCGGGATCGGTGTCGTTGTTGAGCACGCCGATGAGCACGTCACCGCCCGCGGGCAGCAGCGCCACGTCGCGCACGGCCACCGGAGGGAGCTCCGCGGACGTCGCCTCGGTCACGTCGATACGGACGAGTCCCTCGCCGTTCTCCGGTCCCGCGGTCGCGAGGTACTGCACGTAGTAGACCCCGACGGCCGGAGCGGTGAAGGTGAACGTCTTGTTGGTGAAGTCGGGAGACACGGTGGCGCCCGGCACCTCGTCGACACGGCCGAGCCGCAGCGCCTCGCGTCCGGAGCTGGTGTCGTTCGCCAGCGGGGCGACCGTGACCTGCTCACCGACACGGGTGACCACGTGGTCGGCGTTCGTCTTCGGCTTGGTCGTCCCCGGCGCACGCACGTCGAGCGTGATCGTGGTCGTCGTCACCTCGCCGGCGCCGTCGGCCACCGTGACCTGGAGGTCCTTGCGCCCCTGCATGCTCGCCGTCGCCTTGTACGTGAGCTGACCGTCGGTGCTGAAGTCGACCTCGTCGCCAGGCGCGGCCACGACGTCCTTGAGGTAGATGTCGTCGCCGTCGGGGTCGATCCAGTCGGGGAGGATGTTGTAGGAGACCGTGCCGCCGGATTCGACGGTGAGAGAGGTCTTGCGCTTCGGCTTCGGAGCGCCGTTCTGATCCAGGGGGTGCACGGTCAGCGTGACGGTGGCCGTGTCTTTGCCGCCGCGACCGTCATCGATCTCGTACTGGAACGTGGAGGAGCCGGAGGCTTCCTCCGAGACCGCGATCTGCAGCGATCCGCCGTTGTAGATCGGCTGCACGGTGCCGATCGATGGCTGCGCTTCCGCCATCGCGGCGACCAGGACGTCGCCATCCGGGTCGTTGTCGTTGTCGATCACGGGCAGCAGCGCCGACGCGCCGGGACGCACGCCGAAGGCGTCGTCCTCCGCGATCGGCTTGGTGTTCACCTCGCTGCGCTCCGGGAGGGTCGATTCCACGGTCTCCTCCGTGGAATCCTCCTCGTTCTCGGTCTCGCCCTCGGGCGGGATCAGGTCGCTCCAGTTGTCGACGCGCTGCAGGCTCTCGTTCGCCATCCAGGCCGCACCACCCACGGCGTCGTTCAGGATGATGACGTCGCGGTTCACCCGGAACACCAGACTGGTCGAGTCCTCGGCGCCGTCGATCTCCGCGGTGACATCGTTGGCGTCACCCGGGCACTCGCGCATGAAGATGGCCGACCCGGCCCAGGCGCCGTACGTGCAACCGCGGAGCCACACGGGCGCGGTGGGGGCGCCGCTGCCGCCGGCATCCGTCACGGTGGGTTCGCCGCCGTCCAGGGGTACGCGCACCAGCCCCGTCGCGGTCGCGACCGCCACGGCATCCGTCTCGTCCGATGCCTGCTGGAGCACGGCTTCCGCTGCGTCCGGGATCTCAGTGCGGAACCCGCCAGGGGTCATCACCGCGGCCGACTTCCGGTCGAGCACGACGGGCGTGCGCCCGACGGCGGTGATCGTCGGCTGATCCGCCAGCTCGGCGTCTCCGAGAGAGGACGTGGAAGGATCCTTCGGCTCGCCCTCGTTGTCGACCGGGATCGTGACGACCTCGCGGCGCTCGCTGGACAGCGCGAAGACGGTGCCGTCCTGAGCGACCGCGACATCGGCGTTCTCACCGAGTTCGACGACGGGGTCGGCCACTTCCATCTCGAACGAGGCGATCCCCCGGACAGGCACGACCCACAGGCTGCCGGACTCCGGCTCGAGGATCGCCGCCGTCTGACTGCCCAGGGCGACCTTGGCGCCGCCCGGGATGCCGGCGGAGTCGCCGAGCGACACCCGGGCAGGGTCCACTGCGGTGACCGTCGACGCGCTCTCGTCGACGACGAGGACGTTGGCGGCGGCCTGGAGGATGTCGTAGCTCTCGCTGGTCGTGCGCAGGCCGCCGTCGATCACCGTCGACTCGTGGTTGAAGTGCCCCACGAGCAGGCTCGACGTCTTCGTGATCCAGACGCCGCCGTCGTTCAGGTCGACCTTCGTGGTCGGGAAACCTTCGTAGGTGAACGCCATCGTCGTGATGGCGACCACGCCGACGGTGACGCCGGCCGCAGAGGCCAGCGCCTTCGGGCGCGCACGGAGCCACGACAACGCCTTCATGCTGGTCTCCCCCCAGGCCTCGCATCCCGAACCGCGATCCGCATCGCGCTCATGCGATACGACACCCGTTCATCCTAACTGCGCTGTGACCGGGCTCAAATGGGCAGAGTTGCCCACGGCCCGGCCGCAAGCTACCAGTTGGTCCGCTCGTAGTCTCCGCCGTTGATCGTGACCCAGACCTGCGCACGCCCGCCGTATCCGTGGAAGCAGGTGAGATTGATCGAGCCGTTGGCCGGAATCGCCACCGACCGATAGCTGGAGAACCGGTATCCGCCGGGGGCGTCGCTGTTGCACGACAGGGAGTAGCTGCCCGCCGGGAAGTTCGACAGGTTCACGACGAATCTCGCGCACGTGCCGTCGTTGCACTGCGAATTGCTGACGGCCTGACCGCGCGTGACCCAGGCACGCGGCGCGGGCGGCGGCTGCGACGTCGCCTGCGCGGTGACGCTCTCGGCCGACCACACCCCGCTCGTGTCCCGTGCGCGCGACCGGATCGTGTGCGTCTCGCTGTAGTTGCCTCCCACGTCGACCGTCCCGGACAGCGCGACGTCCTGCCACCCGCCGCCGTCGATGCTGATCTGCGTGAGATTGATCGCGCGGCCGTTCGCCGAGCCGCTGGCGTTCCAGTGCAGGCGCACCTGCGTGGTGAGCGATTCGGCGCTCACTCCCGGCGGGTGCGGGGTTCCGTGCGGATTGCCTCGCGCCGAGTTCGACACGGCGCCCGCATAGGTCGACCCGCTCACCGTCGCGACGGCGCGCACCTGCACCGTGTAGTCGACACCGTTGCCGAGCCCGCCGATGATCCGGTTACCCGGCATGCCGTTCCAGTCGCCGCCGTTGAGCCGGTACTGGTAGCTGATCTCCCCGGACGACGCCCCGCCCCTGGAGCCTGCGTTGAACGCGATCTCGAGGGCTCCGTCACCCTCGGTGACGACGCGAAGACTCGTGGGGGCCCCGGGCGCCACCACACCGCGGCGCGGTGCCGACGGTGCGCTCCACTCGCCCCAGCCGGCTTTGTTGTGCGCGCGGATGCGGTACGTGTACGCGGTCTCCGACGTCTCGACCACGACGGCCTGACTGGTGGCCTGCGGCCCCGGCGTGACTGTGCGGACCGTCTGACCGCCGCGCAGCACCTCGAGCTGGTAGCTGTCGATCGCGTCGCCGTTCTTGTCGGGCGGCGACCAGTTCACCTGCATCTGGGCCTGATCGCCGACGGGCGACAGTTCCTGCGTGGTCGGTGCGGCGGCCGCCAGCGGGGCCGGCCGGAATCTCCGACGACGACCAGCCGCTCCAGCTCGAGGGATCGGGCGCCCGGTTGTGTGCCTGCACGCGGACCTGGTAGTTCGATCCGTTCTCGAGGCCCTCCCAGGTGAGGGAGTTGCCCGTGACCTCCTTCTGGGTGACACCGGACGGCGGCGCCGGAGAGATCTCCAGCGTGTATCTGTCGACCGGTGAACCCGGCGTGGAGGGGGTGACCCAGGCGACCTTCAGCGACTTGTCACCGAAGACGAGGGTCGGCGGGTTCGGGGTGTCCGGCCGGGCGTCCGGACGCGCGATCTCCGACGCGCTGGACGGCTCGGACTCGCCGACGCGGTTCGTCGCCGTCACCTGGAACGTGTACTCCACGTTGTTGGTCAACCCGTCGAGCGTGCAGGTGGTCGACTGGCACTCCTTGGTGTACGCGCCCCCCTTGACCGACTTCACGGTGTATTTCGTGATCTCGGCGCCATTGTTCGACGGTGCGGAGTACGACACGACGACCGTGCGATCCTGCACGCTGGAGACGACGGGAACGCCGGGCGCAGCGGGGACATCCTGCACCGTGACGACGATCTGTCCGTTCACTTCGCGATCGACATCCTGTGTCGCGTCCTGAATGCGGTAGCGCACCACCATGGTACCGACGAAACCCTCGGCCGGCGTGACCGTGACGTCGTTCTCGGTGAACGCGGCCTCGCCGCGCCCCGATTCCGTCACGGCTGCGACGATCTTCAGCGGCGTCTCCGGGAATGGATTGTGGTCGTTCGCGAGCGCGGGCACGGTGATGCTCTCACCCGCATCCGCCTCGGCGATCGTGTCGGTGTTCGCGGTCGGCATCGACCGCGTCGACGCGGTGACCAGTGCCGTGACGATGCCCTCGATCGGTTCGGTCTCTCCGTCGCTGACACGGACGGTGAGCGTGACCGTCGTGCCCTTGACCGCGTTGGACGATGCTTCGACGAACAGCTTGTCGCCCTCGACCCGCGCCGAGATGCCCTTGCCGTCGCCGCCGACGAACGAATAGTCGTGCTCGCCGGCATCCTCCGGATCAGGATCGTCGGTGAGCGCCGCGAGGTCGAGCTCGGTGGCGTCCTCGCCTGGTGCGACGTTGACCTGACCCTGCACGAACGTCGGCTGCTGGTTGTCGGGCGGAAGCACGTTGATCGGGATGCTGAGCGTGGCCTTCCGACCCTCGGGGTCATCGGGCCCGGTGCCGTCGGTGACCTCGAACGTCAGCGAGTCGGGCCCGAAGTATCCCTCTGCCGACGTGTAGACCAGGGTGCGCGGATCGAGCAGCAGGTCGGAGCCGTCGGCCTTGTTCGCGCTGACCTTCGCCTTCTCGGTGATGATCACGTCGCCGCCGCCGGCGACCGTGACGTACTCGGACAGCGGCAGCTTCTTCGTCTCACCGCTGATCACCTCGACCGGCTTCGTCGACGTGAGCGCCGGACGAAGCCCGGCCCGGGAGGGCACGAAGATGAACGCGGAGGCCTGCAACCCGTCGGGATCGGTGAGCGTGTAGCGGATCAGCTGCAGCTCGTCGGTGACGGTGACACGAACGTCGCCGTTCTCGAGGAGGGTGCCTCCCCCGCCGACCTCGACGTCGAGCCGGTCCTTGGTTCCGTCGGGGTCCTCGTCGTTCTTGAGGATCTCGAGGTCGGCCGAGAGGCTCCCGTCCTTCAGGTCTGCCGGCTGGAGGCGGTCGTCGCGTGCGACCGGGGCCTGCAGCGGCACGTCCTCGTCGACGGTGATCTGCAGCGTGGCCGTCGCCGTGGCGCCGCGCGCGTCGCTCACCGTGTACTGCAGAGACGTCTCCATCTCCTGGTTCGGCACGGTCAGGATCACCCGGTCGCCGGAGACCCTGGCCTCGATCTGATCGGGCAGTTCGAGACCGTCCTCCACCAGCGCGAGCTTGTCGCCCTCGGGATCGGAGTCGTTCTCGAGCACCGGCACCGCGATCTCCCGGCCGGGGCGCACGACGACGGCGTCCTTGACGGCGTACGGGGGCTGGTTGATCTGCTCGGCCGGGGCGATCCCGACGCGGATCGTGGCGATGCCCTCCTTGCCGAGGCGGTCGCGGACGCGGTACTTGAACACGTCGACGCCGGCCGAATCGTCGGAGGCCTCATAGGTGAAGTAGTTCGATCCGACAGCTGTGATCCGCCCCTTGCCGGGACTGGAGTCGATGCCGACGAGTTCGACGGAGTCGCCATCGGTGTCGATGCCGTCCAGCGGCACCGCGATGTTGACCTCGCTGCCGGCCAGCGCGCGGGAGGTGAGATCCTGCGGGCGGGGAGCGGCGTTGGTCTCGGCATCGATCGGGAGGATCTGGATCGTGACGAAGCCCGCCGCCTTCTGCTGCCGCGAGTCGAACGCCTCGTAGGTGAGGTACACCGTCTGCGCCTCGTTGCCGGCCTTGAAGCGCACGGCGTCCTGCGACACGAAAGCCTCGCCGTCCTCGGGCTCGACGGTCTCGACGAGTTCCGGCTCGACGTGCAGGACGTCGTCGCTCGGATGCGTGTCGTTGTCGAGCACCGGGATCGTCACGACATCGCCCGCGCGTACGGTCGCCGTATCGGGGTTCGTCACCGGCGGCAGGATCTCCTCGGGCGCGGGGATCGGGATCACCACGACCTCGCCGTCGGCGGACTTCGATCCGTTCGAGATGCGGTACTTGATGCGCACTGGCTCGTCGAGAGCGCCCTGATCGGTGATGCGCAGGGTCTCGTGATTGAGCACCGAGACCGAGATGCCGGTGCCGGGCTCCAGCGTGACCGACTGGACGACGAGGATGCCGCCGGCTGGATCGGTGTCGTTGTTGAGCACACCCAGCAGCACGTCCCCGCCGGTGGGGAGAAGCGCCACGTCTCGCACGGCCACCGGCGGCAGATCGCTCTCGGACTCCGGCATCACATCGATGCGTACGAGCCCTTCCCCGTTCTTGGGCCCGGTGGTCACCTGATACTGCACGTAGTAGACGCCGGTCTTCTCGGCTGTGAACGCGAAAGTCTTGTTCGGGAAGTCCGGGAGGATCGTCGCCCCCGGGGTGTCGAGCACCCGGCTCAACCGCAGCGGCTCGCGACCGGCGCTCGTGTCGTTGACGAGCGGAGCGACCGTGACCTGCTCGCCGGCCCGGGTGATCACATGGTCGGCGTTGGTCTTCGGGTTAGTCGAACCGCGGGGCCGCACGTCGAGCGCGATGGTCGCGGAGCCCACCTCGCCGGAGGCGTCGGCCACCGTGACCTGCACGTCTTTGCGCCCCTGCAGGCTCGCCGTCGCCTTGTAGGTGATCTGGCCGTCCTTGCTGAAGTCGACCTCGTCACCGGGCGCGGGGATGACGTCCTTCAGATAGATGTCGTCGCCGTCGGGGTCGATCCAGTCGGGGAGGATGTTGTACGAGATCGTGCCGCCAGTCTCGACGGCCAGCGCCGTCTTGCGCTTCGACTTCGGCGCGACGTTCTGGTCCCAGTCGCGCACCGTGAGAGTGACCTGCGCGGTGTCCTTGCCCTTGCGTCCGTCGTCGACCTCGTAGATGAAGGTCGCCGACCCCGTGGCCTTCTCGTCGACCGCGATCTGCAACGAGCCGCCGTTGTTGATGGGCTGGACGGTGCCGATAGACGGCTGCTTCTCAGCGAGGGCTGCGACGAGCACGTCGCCATCGGGGTCGTTGTCGTTGTCGAGCACCGGCAGCAGCGTCGTCGCGCCGGGGCGGACGCCGTACTCGTCATCGGTGGCGACCGGCGGATTGTTCTCCTCGCTGCGCTCCGGCAGGGTCGTCTCGATCGTCTCCTCGGTCGAGTCGTCCTCGTTCTCGGTCTCGCCCTCGGGAGGGGTCAGGTCGTTCCAGTTGTCGACGCGCTGCAGGCTCTCGTTGGCCATCCAGGCGGCCCCGCCCACGGCATCGTTGAGGATGATGACATCGCGGTTGACGCGGAACGTCAGGCTGGCCGAGTTCTCCGCACCCTCGATGGGAGCCTTCACATCGTTGGCGTCGCCCGGGCATTCGCGGATGAACGTCGCCGATCCCGCCCACGCGCCGTAGGTGCACCCGCGCAGCCAGACCGGCGCCGCCGCCGCGCCCGATGCTCCCGCCTCGGTCGCCGTCGTCTCGCCGCCATCGAGCGGCACCCGCAGGAGAGCGGTCGGCGTCGCGATGGCGACGGCATCCGACTCCGCGGAAGCGTGCTGCAGCACGGCATCCGCCGCGCCCTCGATCTCGGTGCGGAAACCGCCGGGCGTGGTCACCACGCCGGCAGCCGCGTCGAGCACGACCGGGGTGCGACCGACGACGGTGATGGTCGGGCGCTCGCTCACATCGAGTTCGCCGACGGATGCCGTCGACGGGTCGCCGGGCGTGCCCTCGTTGTCGACGGGGACGGTCACGACCTCGCCGCGCTCGCCGGAGAGCCCGAAAACCGTGCCGTCGGAGGCGACGACGACGTCGGAATCCTTCCCGAGCTCGACCAGCGGCTCCTCGCCCTCGATCTCGAACGAGGCGAGTCCCTGGACCGGCATCACCCAGAGGTCGCCCGACTTCTCGTCGAGGATCGCCGCGGTGTCCTTGCCGAGTGCGACCTTCGCGGTCGCGGGGATCACGGTCGAGTCGCCCAGGGAGACACGGGCCGGGTCGATGGCGGTCACGGTCGATGCGGTGTCATCGACGACGAGCACGTTCGCGGCGTCCTGCAGGATGTCGTAGCTCTCGCTGGCCGTGCGGAGGCCGCCGTCGAGGACGGTCGATTCGTGGTTGAAGTGCCCGACGAGCAGGCTCGATGTCTTGGTGATCCAGACGCCGCCGTCGTTCAGATCGACCTTGGTGGTCGGGAAGCCCTCATACGTGAGAGCCATCGTCGTGAGGGCGATGACGCCCGCGGTGACCCCCGCGGCGGACGCCAGCGTCTTGGGTCGCTCGCGTATCCACGACAAGGCCTTCATACCCGGTTCCCCCCAGGGTCGACACTCTTCAGCTCACGGCCACGAGCCCCACAGGCCGGCGGCGCACTCGTTCATACTAACCGCGACCCGGTATATCGCTCGATGGGCATGTCTGCCCGCCCGCGCGGATCAGGCGCGCCAGCACCCCTCGAGGTGGTCGTCGACCATTCCGGCCGACTGCATCAGGGCGTACATGGTCGTGGGGCCGACGAAGCGGAACCCGCGGCGGCGGAGTTCCTTGCTCAGGGCCGTCGACTCCGGCGTGACCGCGGCGACGTCGGCCATCGATGCGGGGCGGATGCCGGATGCGGCGGGCGCGAACGACCACATCAGCTCGTCGAGTTCACCCTCGCCCATGGTCTGAACGATGCGCGCGTTGCCGATCGTGGCCTCGATCTTCGCTCGGTTGCGGACGATGCCGGCATCCGCCATCAGGCGCTCGACATCGGCCTCGTCGAACTCCGCGACGACGTCCGGCTCGAAACCGGCGAACACCTCGCGGAACCGCGGACGCTTGCGCAGGATCGTGATCCAGGACAGCCCCGCCTGGAACCCCTCCAGCGCCATCTTCTCGAACAGGGCGCGGTCGCCGTGCAGCGCCGTTCCCCACTCCTCATCGTGATAGCGCCGGTACTCGGCGTCGTCGCCGACCCAGAAGCAGCGAGCGCGGGCATCGGGGCCGGTGAGGAGAGAAGTCATATCGCCAACGTATCCGCCACCACCGACGTCAGTCGGCGAACGTGGAGGCGTCGATGACGAAGCGGTACCGCACGTCGGAAGCGAGCACGCGCTCATACGCCGCGTTGATCTCGGATGCCGGGATCACCTCGATCTCGGCGGCGATGCCGTGCTCGGCGCAGAAGTCCAGCATCTCCTGCGTCTCGGCGATGCCGCCGATGTTGGAGCCCGCCAGCGAGCGGCGTCCGCCGATCAGCGACATGACCTGCACGGGGAGCGGATCGGCCGGAGCGCCCACGCACACCATGGTGCCGCCGACGTCGAGCAGGCTCAGGTAGGAGCGCGTGTCGATCACGGCGCTCACCGTGTTGAGGATCACGTCGAACGACGACCGCAGCTCGCGGAAGGTCTCGCGGTCGCTCGTCGCGCGGTAGTCGTCGGCCCCGAGGCGCAGGCCGTCGTCCTTCTTGCCCAGCGTCTGCGAGAGCACGGTGACCTCGGCGCCGAGTGCGTGCGCGATCTGCACGCCCATGTGCCCGAGCCCGCCGAGTCCGACCACGGCCACGCGGGTGCCCGGTCCGACGTTCCAGTGCTTCAGCGGGGAGTATGTGGTGATGCCTGCGCACAGCAGCGGGGCGGCGACATCGAGCGCAAGAGCATTCGGGATGCGGAGCGCGAACTTCTCGGTGACGACGACCTGCTCGGAGTAGCCGCCCTGCGTGATGGTGCCGTCATGATCGGGGGCGCCGTAGGTGAAGACGGCCCCGTTCGTGCAGAACTGCTCGTCGCCGCGGAGGCAGTTGCGGCACTCGCCGCACGAGTTCACGAGGCATCCGACGCCGACACGATCGCCGACAGCGTGCTTCGTGACCTCGGCGCCGACGGCCGCGACCGTGCCCGTGATCTCGTGACCGGGGGCGAGCGGGTAGCTCTGCGGGCCCCAGTCGCCACGCACGGTGTGGATGTCGGAGTGGCAGATGCCGGCGAAGGCGATGTCGATGAGCACGTCGAGCGGACCGAGCTCGCGCCGCTCGATGACGGTCTTCTCGAGCGGGGCGGCTTCACTGGGGGCGGCATAGGCGTTGACGCGGGTCATTTCGGGCTCCTTGTTCTGACGACCCGCTCCACACTACGCATCCGCGGGCTCGCGAGGAGGCCGAGCCCCGCTCGACCGACGCGGCGATAGGGTGAGCCGCAAGACTCCGGAGGGGGAAGTCGCGATGCGCCGATCCAGCACGCTCGCCAGACTGATCACGGTCATCATCGCGGTCGTCATCACACCCGTCGCCGTCGGGCTTCTCGCCAGCGGGGGCACGAAATGGCTCATGACGTACTTCGAGTACGGGAGTTCCGGTGACGGATTCGGGCCGCTCCTGATGCCGACGCTGCTTCAGGCTCTCGGCATCCTCCTCCTGGTAGCCGTGGTGCTGACCGGCGTCTGGAGCTCGGCGGGGCTGCTCGCGGTCGGGGCCCTCGCCCTCGTACCCCTCGCCTTCGCGCTCTTCCCCGCGTTGCTGCTGGAGTCCTACCGGGTGCTCGGTCCCGTGCTGCCGCGCGAATGGATCGACGGCCTCACCTACGGCATCCCGCTGATCTTCTTCCCGGCGCTGGGCGCGATGGGCATCGTCCTGGCGAACGTGCGCCGCCGTCCGGAGCGGCCGGCGACCGTCCTGTCGATTCTCGGTCTCGTGGCTGCGCCGATCCTCCTGGTGGCCGGCATCTGTCTGCTGGCATGGGGAATCGCTCGCGGGCAGTTCACCGCGCTGCAGCAATTCCGGTTCGAGTTTCTTCCGGATGCTGCCGCCGCTGTACTGGTCGGGACGCTGCTCGCCATCGCCGGTGTGTTCGTCACCCGTTGGTCGACGTTCGCCCTGGTGCTTCCGGCCGTCGCCCTGATCGTGCTCAGCCTGCTCATCCTCGTGCCCGACGTGATCTTCTCGACGCTCGGCGGGATACCGATGATCGGGCGCACCCTGCCTCAGCTGGTGATCCTCGGTGTCGGAACAGCGATCGCTCTGATCTATCTCGTCTTCACCGTGGTGGTGCTGCGCGTCCGTGCGCGCGCACTGGTGGTTCGGTCGGTGGCGGGAACGCAGTATCCGACGGCTCCGCACTACCCACCCGCAGTGGACGCCTGAGGTCGGGGCGCCCCGACCTCAGCGCTTCTTCAGATCGCCGAGGGGCTCTCGTTTGCTCTTCTTCTCCTTGACCGGCGCCTGACCCGAGGCCTCGAGGTCGGCATAGTAGGCGCGAGCCTCGTCCTGCCGCTGCTTCTCGATGCCGCTCGCGATGGGCGCCCGCACGTGCTCGGGCTCGTACCCGAACGCGTCGACGAGGTCGAGCGCGTGCGGACGCAGCCGGGCGCACAGGCGGTCGATGTACTGCGACACCGCAGCGGCGCGCTGGTTCGACAGGCGTCCGTTGATCAGGTGCCAGGCGAGGTGCTTCTCGATCAGCTGCAGACCGAAGAGGTCGCGCAGCCACGTCAGGACCTTCTTCGTGTCGGCGTCGTCGATCGCGTGCACGGCGTCCGTGAACGCCTCCCACTGCAGGAGCTCTCCGTGAGCGCGCGCCGCTTCGATGAGCTCGGCCTGGTTCTCGTTGAACAGCCGTGCACCGAGAGCCTTATCCTTCGCGCCGGGACGCAGTCTGCCTGCGATGTCGGCCACCATCTGCTGCACGCGGCCGGCGAGCAGATCGTGCTGCTGCTCTTCGCGCAGACCGTTCTCGACCGAGCGGGCCACCTGCCCGAAGTCGGCGACCGACTGTCCGAGCTGACGCAGACCCGCGCCGTGGAAGACCTTGCCTGCCGTCATGCCGACGGCGAACTTCGCCAGGGTCGCGGCATCCTTGCCCTTGAACTGCTGCGCGTAGTCGGTGAGCAGACGCTTGCCGACGAGCTGCAGCAGCACGTTGTTGTCGCCCTCGAACGTCACGTAGATGTCGAGGTCGGCGCGCAGCCCGACGAGGCGGTTCTCGAACATGAAACCGGCGCCGCCGCAGGCCTCGCGAGCCTCCTGCAGCGTGTCGAGCGCGTGCCAGGTCGACAGCGGCTTGAGGGCGGCGGCAAGTGTCTCGAGGTCTTCACGGTCCGCCGGGGTGTCGATGCGACCGGAGAAGACGCCGTCGAACTTCTTCAGGAACTCGTCGTGCGCGAAGATCTGGGCGTAGGTCGTGGCCAGCCGCGGCAGCAGACGCCGCTGGTGCTTGCCGTAGTCGAGGAGCACGACCTCCTGCCCGTCGGCACCGTCGAACTGTCGGCGCTGGGTCGCGTACGTGATCGCGATCTTCAGCGCGAGAGCAGATGCCCAGGATGCCGCGCCGTCGAGCGACACGCGTCCCTGCACGAGGGTGCCGAGCATCGTGAAGAAGCGGCGGCCGGGGCTGTCGATCGCGCTGGAGTAGGCGCCGTCGGGGGCGACGTCGCCGTACCGGTTGAGGAGGTTCGTGCGCGGGATGCGGACGTGATCGAACGAGAGCCGACCGTTGTCGATGCCGTTGAGTCCGCCCTTGAGCCCGTCGTCCTCACGGCCGATACCGGGGAGATCGTTGCCGTCGTCGCCACGAAGCGGCACGTAGAAGCAGTGCACGCCGTGGTTGACGCCGTTCGTGATCAGCTGCGCGAAGACGGTCGCCGAGATGCCGTGCAGCGCCGCGTTGCCGAGGTACTCCTTGGTCGCCGCGCGGAACGGCGTGTGAATGACGAACTCCGAGGTTTCCGGATCGTAGGTCGCCGTGGTGCCGACAGCGGCGACGTCGGAGCCGTGGCCGATCTCGGTCATCGCGAAGGCGCCGGGGATCGACAGGTCCATGACTCCGGGGAGCCACTTCTCGTGGTGCTCCTTCGTGCCGAGCTGCAGGATGGCCGACCCGAACAGGCCCCACTGCACGCCCGACTTGATCTGCAGGCTCGGGTCGGCGACCACGAGCTCCTCGAAGCCGGCGATGTTCGCGCCGTTGTTCTCCTCGCCGCCGAGGGACTTGGGGAAGGCGCGGTGCACGGCCTTGTTCTCGACCAGCAGATGCAGCTGGCTGAGCACCCGCTCGCGATGCTCGTCCTTGCCGAGGTCGTCCTTGCGCCAGAACGCCGAATCCTTGATCATCTCGCGCGCCTGGCGCCGGGTGTCGGCCCACGTACCCATCAGGGCATCGTTCACGCGGGCGACATCGAGGTGCGGGACGTCAGCGGCGTCACGCGACGGGTGGGGTGTCGTCGAAGGACGGACGGCAGCGTCGACCATGAGCATTCCTCCAGGGAGAAGTAGGGATGCCTCCATGGTAGGTCTGCCACAAACCACGGTGAAGTCGCCTGTGGTTTTCCTCTAAGCGGATGCCGGATCGCACCGGCATCCGCTTGTCGCCAGCCGACAGGTGCGGGCCACCGTCAGGCAGCGGCGATGACCGCGAGCACGCCCTCGCCGTAGGCCTCGCGTTTCTTCGCGCCGATGCCGGTGATGCCGTCGAGGTCGCCGAGCGATGCCGGGCGGTGCTCGGCGAGCGCCCGGAGCGTCGCGTCGCCGAACACGATGTACGCCGGAACACCCTGCTCGCGCGCGGTCTCGGCCCGCCAGGCGCGCAGCGCCTCGAAGATGCCGCGGTCGGCGGCATCCAGGGTGTCGGCGGCACTCGCCTTGCGGGCGCGGGTCGACGAGGTCGGCCGGCCGATCGTGTCTTTGCGCAGCGGCACGGGCGTCTCGCCGCGCAGCACGGCGGCCGCGGGCTCACCCGGAGCGAGGGTGCCGTAGTCGCCCTGGGCGACGAGGATGCCGCGGGCGAGGAGCTGCCGGACGACACTGCGCCAGTCCTGGTCGGACAGGTCGGCCCCGATGCCGTAGGTCGCGAGCTTGTCGTGCCCCTGCTGTCGGATGCGCTCGGTCGACGCGCCACGGAGGATGTCGACGAGGTGCCCCGCGCCGAACGACTGATTGCGCTCGCGCTTCAGCCGCACGATCGTCGAGAGCAGCTTCTGCGCGGGGACCAGCCCGTCGAAGGTCTCGGTGTCGTCGAGGCACGTGTCGCAGTTGCCGCAGGGCTGCGACGGCTGGCCGAAGTAGCCCAGCAGGTTCTGCCGACGGCACTCCACCGTCTCGCAGAGGGCGAGCATGGCGTCGAGGTGCTGGCCGAGCCGCATCTTGAACGTACGATCGCCAGGGCTCTGATCGATCATGCGCCGTTGCTGCACGACGTCGCCGAGGCCGTACGCCATCCACGCGACGGAGGGCTCGCCGTCACGGCCGGCACGACCGGTCTCCTGGAAATACCCCTCGACGGACTTCGGGAGGTCGATGTGCGCGACGAACCGGACGTCGGGCTTGTCGATCCCCATGCCGAACGCGATGGTCGCGACCATGACGACACCGTCTTCGCGGAGGAAGCGCGACTGGTTCGCGGCACGCACCTCGGCGGGAAGACCCGCGTGGTACGGCAGCGCGTCGATGCCCTGGGCGGCGAGGTAGGTGGCCGTCTGCTCGACCGACTTGCGGCTGAGGGCGTAGACGATGCCGGCGGGCTGCGGTCCGGAGTCGGAGGCCGGGGTCTGGGACTTGATGAACGAGACCAGCTGCTTGCGCGGATCGACCTTGGGCACGATCCGGTACTGGATGTTGGGGCGGTCGAAGCTCGCCACGAAGTGCTTCGCCGCATCGAGCTGCAGCCGCTCGGTGAGCTCCTTGTGCGTCGCCGCGGTCGCCGTCGCGGTGAGCGCCATGCGCGGCACGCCGGGGAACCGTTCGCCGAGGTCGCCGAGCGCGAGGTAGTCGGGCCGGAAGTCATGGCCCCACTGCGACACGCAGTGCGCCTCGTCGATCGCGATCACGCTGAGCGTGCCGCGCTGGAGGAGGGCGGTGGTCTGGGCGCTGGACAGCCGCTCGGGCGCGACGTAGATGAGGTCGAGCTCGCCGGCGACGTATGCCCGTTCGACCTCGCGCCGCTCGTCGATCGCCTGCGTGGAGTTGAGGTACGCGGCCTTGACGCCGTTGGCGCGCAGCGCGTCGACCTGGTCGTGCATGAGCGCGATGAGCGGGCTGATCACGAGCCCCGTGCCCTCGCGCACGAGCGCCGGGACCTGGTACGTGATGCTCTTGCCGCCACCGGTCGGCATCAGCACGACCGCGTCGCCGCCGGCGATCACCTGCTCGACGATGTCGGCCTGATCGCCGCGGAACTCGTCGTAGCCGAAGACCGTATGCAACGCCTCGGCGGCAGTCGCGTAGCGGCTCGGGGTGGCCTTGCGGACGGCCGGGGCGGATGCCGGAGCAACCTTCGTGACCGGGCCCGGTCCCCAGTCGAGCGGCGGTTCGAACCCGGCGCCCTGGGGCTCCCAGTCCATCGGCTCGGGCGGCTCGCTCGCTTCCCAGCCGTCGTCGTAGGGCTCGTCGGCGTACGGCAGATCCGCGTACGGGTCACGGGGAGTCTGCGGCATCCCTCCAGCGTAACGATCCCCGCCGACGTCGGCGGCGCCTGTCCACAGTTCCGGGCGTAGGTTGGATGCAGACGCATGAAGGAGCCGCCATGACCGACATCACCGTCACCCTCAACGAGGATGCCTCCCGCTACGAGATCCGCGTGGGCGACGAACTCGCCGGCTTCGCCGCGTTCGATCGGCGGCCCGGTTCCATCCGCTTCCTGCACACCGAGATCGACGACGCGTTCCAGGGTCAGGGTCTCGCCGGACGGCTCGCATTCGATGCGCTGACGGATGCCGCGGCATCCGGAAACGCGATCGTGCCGCTCTGCCCCTACATCGCGAAGTACCTCGAGACGCACGAGATCGCGGGAGCGGAGATCCGCTGGCCGCGCCCCTCGACGGGCTCAGGCCCTTCGTCAAGCTCAGGGACCTCAGGGTCATGATCGGGGCACGCCGCATCGTCCTGGAACCGCGTGAGGTTCCGCTCGGCGGAGTCCGCGGGATGAACGTGCTGCGCGCGCTCCCGCACCGCAATCTGCCGACGATCGGCGCCTGGTGCTTCCTCGACCGGTTCGGCCCCGCCGAGACGAAGATGCGGGTCGAGCCGCATCCGCACATCGGCCTGCAGACCGTGACCTGGCCGCTGGTCGGCGAGATCCGGCACCGCGACTCCCTCGGCAGCGACGCGGACCTCCGCCGCGGCCAGCTGAACCTGATGACGGCCGGCAACGGCATCTCGCACTCGGAGTACTCGATCGGCGACGGCCCCATCCCCCTCGACGCGCTGCAGCTCTGGGTCGTGCAGCCGGAGTCCGCCCGCCACGGCGCGGCCGGATTCGAGCGGCACACCGACCTGCCGGAGGTGACGGTCACCGCCGATGAGGGAGAGGATGCCGCGGCCACAGTCGTGCTCGGCGAGTTCGCCGGCGTCTCGTCGCCGGCGACCGTGCACACACCGATCGTCGGCGCGGAGATCGCGCTCGCCGCCGGCTCCCGCGTGCGCCTTCCGCTGCGGTCGGCCTGGGAGCACGCACTCATGCTCGTCGAGGGCGATGCCGTCGTGTCGGAGCATCCGCTGGCGCGCAACGATCTGCTGTACCTCGGCGACTCCCGCGACGAGGTCGAGGTGTCGTCGACCGAGGGCGCGCTGCTCTTCCTGCTCGGCGGCGAGCCGTTCGAGGACGACATCGTGATGTGGTGGAACTTCGCCGGTCGAACGCACGAAGAGATCGTCGCGGCGCGCGAGGAGTGGGAAGCGGCATCCGCCCGTTTCGGCGAGGTCGAGGGACATGACGTGCGCATCCCCGCGCCGCCGCTGCCCGATGTGCGGCTGATGCCGCGCGGACGGAAGATCTGAACCGGATGACGACGTCGAACGTCTTTCCTGGTGAACTGGCGCCGATGCCGGATGCCACGTCCTTCGCCATGATCATGTCGCCGAGCGACGGGCCGGTGCCTCGCGCGCGGTTCGTCGAGGGCTTCGAGCTCTTCGAGGCATTCGCACGCGACGCCGGCGCTGACCCTGCCGCGCTCGCCGCCGACCTCGCCGCGCTGTGGGATTTCGTGGCCGCGCACCCCGACCTCCTCGCCTCTCCGGAGGTGGCGGATGCGGCGGCACGCTTCCTGGGGAACGCGATCGCCAGGGCGCACCCGGCGGCGACGTGGCGGATGACGAGCGAACCCGAGGTGGGCACTTCGACGATGTCGGTGACGGTCGTCGGCCTGCTGCGGACGATCGTGGAGCGCCCGGATCAGCGCGAGCCGTTCCTGGAGATGATCGCTTCCTGGCCTCAGGTGGACCGCGACGCGCAGGAGCTCTCGGCCCTCGCGCAGGAGGACGCCGATGTCGAGCTCGTCGTCGCACCGGTGCCCTTCGCGCGTCCAGCGCTCGCGATCCCGGAGTTCGTCGATGACGACGGCCGGGTCATCGACTACGGATCCCGCTGGGCCGGCGGCTCCCCGCCGGAGGACGCCTACTCGCGGGTGTCCCATCCCGAGCGCTTCGCCCCGGTGGTGTCGGTCGTCGACGCGCTGGTCGAGCACCTCGAGACCTGGTACGACGTCGACGTCGAGCGACGTGACGGCGAGGCAGAAGCACGCGTCGTGCACCTGCGCCCCACGACGGGCGCGGCGATCACCCTCACCGCGACCGCGTCGTCCGTGGGCATCGAGGCTGGAGCACTGTTCCGGGACATGATGCCCAGCTGCACCTGTGACGCGTGCGACGAGACCGCGGAGACCGTGGCCGACCAGCTCGAGGAGACTGTGCTCGCGATCGCAGCCGGAGGGCTGAGGGAACTGTTCCCCGTCGGTGATCGGCGCTTGCTGCACGCCCGGATCCTCACGGCCGACGGCGGCGGACGGTCGAGCAGCGGCGAGCCCGGCCCGTCGCTGCCGCGCGATCTGCTGGACGACGCCACGACGCTCCTCGAGCGTCTCCCCGGCGGGTGGTGGCCGGCCTGGTCGCTGCGCTCCGCGCAGCACTGAGGGCGCCCTCAGCCGCGCTCCGGCGTGTGCACGCGCGCGAGGAACCTGTCGGTGCGCGGTGACGGTCCGCGTGGGTCGAGCATCGACACCACGACCGTGACCGCTGTGGCGAGCGGGATCGTCCACGCCGCGGGCTGCGCGAGGTACGGAGCGGCGACGCCGACCCCGCCGATCGCCGCGTGCACGAGAAGCGCGAGGCCCGCGGCGAGCCCGCCGGACAGCATCCCCGCCACCGCCCCTCGCGCGGTGAGCCCGCGCCACCACACTCCCAGCAGTACGACGGGTGACAGCGTCGACGCGGCCACGACGAAGACCACCCCGACACTCGATCCGAGACCGGCGGGAGCCGTGAGCAGCGCGATGACGAGCGGCACCAGGGTGCACAGCACGGCAGACAATCGGAACGAGCGCACCGAGCCGGAGAACGCGTCCTGACTGATCACGCCGGCGAGAGACACGACGAGTCCGGCCGAGGTCGCCAGGAACGCGGCGAACGCGCCGGCCACGATGAGCGCAGTGAGCAGTTCGCCGAAGACACCGGGGAAGACGCGGGAGGGCAGTACCAGCACCACGGTGTCGGCGACGCCGGGAACCGCCAGGTCGGGGGCGGCGATGCGCGCGAGCAGGCCCATGGTGCTCGACACGGCGTAGAAGGCGCTCACCATCACGATGACGATCACGGTCGTGCGCCGAGCCGACACCCCTGTCGGGCTCGTGTAGAACCGCACCAGGACGTGCGGCAGGCCCATGGTGCCCAGCAGCAGCGCGAGCAGGAGGGACGCCGTCTCGTAAGCGTCGAAGCCCGAGGGACCGGCCTCGATGGGGAACACCAGCGCGGGATCGAAATCGTGCGGACCGCCGCTGAGCGCGAACGCGATGCACACCACGGGCACCAGCAGTGCGGTGAGCTTGAGCCAGTACTGGAACGCCTGCACGTACGTGATCGCGCGCATCCCGCCGGCCGCGACCGCGGCAGCCACCAGCACCGCCACGGTCACCGCTCCCACCCACTCGGGGAGCCCGGCGACGACGAGGAGCGTGATCCCCGCCCCGTGCAGCTGAGGCACGATGTACAGCCACCCGATGATCAGGACGGCGAGGCTGGTGACGCGCCGCGCGGACGTGGAGTCCAGGCGCGCCTCGATGAAATCGGGGATCGTGTACGCGCCGCTGCGCCGGAGCGGAGCCGCGACGAAGGCCAGCACCAGCAGATATCCCGCGGCGTAGCCGATCGGGAACCAGAAGCCCCGAGCCCCGTCGAGCAGCACCAGCCCCGCGAGTCCGAGGAACGTCCCGGCCGACAGATACTCCCCGCTGATCGCCGACGCGTTCCACACCGGCCGCACCGTGCGGGACGCGACGAAGAAGTCCCCGGTCGTGCGCGAGATCCGCAGCCCGTACACGCCGATCAGCAGGGTGGCGACGATGACGAGGGCCACACCCACCAGGTCCATCACCGCGTTCATTCGCGATCCCGGAGCGCACGGTACCGGCGCTCGTTGCGGGCCGCAGTGCGCACGTAGAGCACCGCGAAGACGACGATGATCGGGTAGAACGCGTACGCCTGCAGCAGCCACGACAGCGGCAGCCCCCACACCAGCACCTGACCGATCTCGGGAATCAGCGCGATGGCGAGCGTGAGGGCGACGACCACGAGCACGAATCCGGCGACCGTGCCGAGCGCGAGCCGCAGCTGGCTGCGCATGAGCGCCCGCGCGTAGACGGCATCCGCTTCGTCCACCGGCGCGCCGGGCAGCGCGATGCCCCTGGTGAAGGTCGCGGGGCGACGGGTGGGGAGATCGGCCGTGACCCGAACGCGCTTGGGCGCCTCGGTCATCCGGAACCCTCTCCGCGCACGAGCGCCTCGCGGACGGCCGGCACCAGGCGTCGACTCACCGGCAGTGCGAGGTCGCCGATCGAGACGGAGGGGTCCGCCCCCGAGAGGCGCGCTTCGGTCACCGCCGTCGTGCGGACGAGTGAGGAGCGATGGATGCGGAGGAATCCGGCATCGGCCCACCGCACCTCGAGCTCCGAGATCGGGATGCGCACGAGGTGCCCGACGCCGTCGCCGGTGTGCAGACGGGAGTAATCGCCCTGCGCCTGCACCCAGCGCACCTCGCTGCGTCGCACGAATCGCACCGCGGAGCCGACCGTGACGGGCACCATCTCGTCGTCGCCCGGCCGTGCGGTGTCACCGAGTTCGGCGACGCGATCGATCGCCTGCCGCAGCCGCTCGCCGCGGACGGGCTTGAGCAGGTAGTCGGCGGCCCGCAGCTCGAAAGCCTCGACCGCCCGCGCATCGTCGGCCGTCACGAACACCACGGCCGGCGGGTGGGCGAGCGCGAGCAGCGCCCGGGCGAGCTCGGTGCCGGACAGCCCCGGCATGTGGATGTCGAGGAACGCGATCTGCACGGCGCGCTCCGAGAGCTGACGGAGGGCATCAGCGCCGGAAGACGCCGAGAGGATCTCACCGATGCGGTCGTCGGTGCGCAGCAGATGGACGAGTTCGTCGCGTGCCGGCTTCTCGTCATCGGCGACCAGGACGTCGATCACGGGTGCACCGGATCGTGCAGAGGATCATGCAGAGGCTGCGACTTCGGGACTCGCATGCGCACCAGGGTACCCGCGCCGGTGTTCGTCTCGACGACCAGTCCGCCGTCGGGTCCGTAGAGCTGGCGGAGCCGGGTGTCGACGTTGCGGAGACCGACGTGCACGCCGTCGTCGGCGGCGGTGAGGGTCATCCGCAGCGCATCCGGATCCATCCCGACCCCGTCGTCCT
Organism: Microbacterium sp. PMB16; assembly: GCF_051294855.1. Lineage (GTDB taxonomy): Bacteria > Actinomycetota > Actinomycetes > Actinomycetales > Microbacteriaceae > Microbacterium. The sequence continues at coordinate 1,878,282 of NZ_CP145908.1, read as the reverse complement.
CGACCGCGACCTCGGTGTGGGTGCCGTCATCGCGCGACACGATCCGGATCTCGCCACCGCCCTCCCCTGGTTCCAGGCCGTGCCGCACGGCGTTCTCCACCAGAGGCTGCACCGACAGGAAAGGGATCACGGTCGCAAGCGTCTCCGGGGCGATCTGCAGCGTGACCCGCAACCGGTCGCCGAAGCGGGCGCGTTCGAGCTCGAGGTAGGAGTGGATACTGCCGAGCTCCTCGGCGAGCGTCGTGAACTCGCCCTGCCGCCGGAAGGAGTACCGGGTGAAGTCTGCGAACTCGAGCACGAGCTCGCGGGCACGGGCGGGGTCGGAGAGGATGAACGAGGCGATCGCGGTGAGCGCGTTGTAGATGAAGTGCGGCGAGATCTGCGCGCGCAGAGACCGCAGCTCCGCCTCGGCAAGCTGCGTGCGTGAGGCGTCGAGGCCGCCGAGCTCGACCTGCGCGGCGCACCAGTCGGCCACCTCCTCGGCCGCGCGCACGAGGGCGGCGGGCACGGGAGACGCGAAGGCGACCACGACCCCGGCGACTCGTCCGTCGACGAGGATGGGGGCTCCGACGGCTTCGAGATCGTCGCCGGGTCCTGGTGCGGGGAAGATTTGTCGGCGCCCCGAGGCACCGACCTGCTCGGCGATGCGTTGCGCGGCCGACTCCAGCCCGTCGGATTGCCCGTCGAACGAGACGTTCCCGTCGGAGCTGACGATCGCGACCGCCGCGCTGCCGAGCAGGACCCGCAGATGACGGGCGGCCTTGACGACGTCGGGTCCGGAGAGTCCCGCGCGCAGATGCGGCGCGGCGAGGCTCGCGTGGTGCAGTGCGTTGAGTGCCGCCTGCTCCGCGTCGCTGCCGAGGTCGGCCGCTCCGCGCGCGAGACGACGGGCCAGCAGCAGGAGCACCGTGAGGACGATCCCGCCGAGCACGCCGAGGCTGGCTGCGAGAACGACGTCGGTCATGCGTTCAGCCTAGATACCTCTCAACAGCAGCGGGCACCGGGATTGCGGTCCTGGTCGTCCATCTTCTGCCGCCAGAACTGCCGCTCCGTCATCGGCTCCTCATCCGGATGCTCACGGCGGTGATGGGCGACGTAGGTCGCGTAGGCCGTGTCGCCCATCAGCGTCGTCATGTACCAGCGGATGCCGCGGCCGACCCGCCCTGCGGCACGGAGGACCGTGCGCAGAGGGGTGGTCGCAGCATCCGTGTGGTTCGTCATCGCGAGCCCATCAATGCCTCGACGCCTTGCGGTCGCCGGCGAGGATCGGCTCCCACTGCTTCTCGAGCTCGCGCTCGGCCGCATTCGGCAGGAAGCCTGCCGGCGCGAAGCGTCGGGAGGCCACGGGCTCCTCCTCGGTGTTCTCGCCGCCGCCGTTGCGGATCGCCTTGATCGTCACGATCACGGCCGCGATCATCACGACGATCGCGAGCGTCACGAAGATGATCGACAGCGTGCCCTGCACCGCGGTGTTGCGGATGACCGCCTCGAGCACCTCGGGAGCACCGAGCGAGTCGTCGCCGTTGTTCTTGGCGTCGAGGTACTTGAAGTGGTTCGCCCAGTATCCGATCCCGGGGACCGGGGAGAGGATCTTGTACAGCGAGGCCGTGATGGTCACGACAGCGGTGAAGGCGAGCGGGAGACCGATGATCCACAGCCACTTGAAGTAGCTGCGGCCGCGCTTGGCCACGATCGCCAGCACCACGGCGAGCGCGATCGCGGCGAGCAGCTGGTTCGCGATGCCGAACAGCGGGAAGAAGGTGTTGATGCCGCCGAGCGGGTCGGTGACGCCGAGGATGAGGATCGCTCCCCAGCCGGCCACCATGATCGCGGTGCAGATCCAGACGCCGGGACGCCACGAGACGTCACGGAACTTGGGGAACCAGGCGCCGATGGAGTCCTGCAGCATGAAGCGGGCGACACGGGTTCCGGCATCCACCGCGGTGAGGATGAACAGCGCCTCGAACATGATCGCGAAGTGGTACCAGAACGCCATCAGCGCCTGCCCGCCGAGCGCCTGCTGCATGATGTGCGCGAGGCCGAGCGCGAGTGTCGGGGCACCACCGGTGCGCGACACGATCGACTCCTCGCCGACTGCCTGGGCTGTACCCGTGAGCATCTCGGGTGTGAGGTTCACCCCCGTCAATCCGAGGGAGTTCACGAAGGCGACCGCACCCTCGACCGTGCCTCCAGTCGCCGCCGTCGGGGCGTTCATCGCGAAGTAGATGCCCTGGTCGATCGAGATCGCGGCGACCAGCGCCATGATCGCGACGAACGACTCCATGAGCATGCCGCCGTACCCGATGAAGCGTGACTGGCGCTCCTTCTCGATGAGCTTCGGGGTGGTGCCGGAGGCGATCAGGGCATGGAAGCCGGAGAGCGCTCCACAGGCGATCGTCACGAACAGGAAGGGGAAGAGGGGCCGGCGAACACCGGACCCATGCCGTTCTCGCCGAAGATGCTGACCGCGGGGACGGTGATCTCGGGGCGTACCAGGATGATCGCGCCGGCGAGCATCACGATCACACCGATCTTCATGAAGGTCGACAGGTAGTCGCGCGGGGCGAGCAGCAGCCAGACCGGGAGCACCGCGGCGACGAAGCCGTAGATGATGATGCCCCAGGCGATCGTGGTGCGGTCGAGGTGGAAGATCGCCTGACCCCAGTCGGTCGCCGCGACCTGGCCGCCGCCGATGATCGCGGCCATGAGGAGCACGAAGCCGATGATCGAGACCTCGGTGACCTTGCCCGGACGGATGAAGCGCAGGTAGATGCCCATGAAGATCGCGATCGGGATGGTCATCGCGACCGAGAAGACGCCCCACGGGCTCTCGCCCAGGGCGTTGACGACGACGAGGGCGAGGATCGCGACGATGATCAGCATGATCAGCAGGGATGCGATGATCGCGGCGGTGCCGCCGATCTTGCCGAGTTCCTGCCGCGCCATCTGACCGATCGTGCGGCCGCCGCGACGCATCGAGAAGAAGAGGACCGTGTAATCCTGGACGGCGCCGGCGAGCACGACGCCCACGATGATCCAGATCGTGCCGGGGAGGTAGCCCATCTGCGCGGCGAGCACGGGACCGACGAGCGGTCCGGCACCGGCGATGGCGGCGAAGTGGTGGCCGTAGAGCACCCGGCGGTCGGTGGGGACGTAATCCTTGCCGTCCTGTCTGACCTCGGCCGGGGTCGCCCGGCGGTCGTCGGGGCGGGTGATGTACTTCTCGATCACCTTCGAGTAGAAGCGGTAGCCGATCAGGTACGTGCAGACCGCTGCGAACACGAACCAGATCGCGTTGACGGTCTCGCCCCGGACGATCGCGAGCATGGTCCAGGCCACGGCGCCCAGGAGAGCGATGGCCGCCCAGATCAGGATCTTCGGCAGGGTCCAGCGGTTCGCCTTCTCGTGGTGATCGTCGGAGAGGGCGACGGAGGGGAGTTTCGGATCGGTGACGATCTCGGGGGCGGTCATGGGGATCTCCTCGGTGTGCGCATCATTGCGTTTTCCCACGCTAGGAAGTTGGCAGCGTCGCGGGCGGGTCGGAGAGCGGATGCTGCGACGAGCGGCGCCGATCACGCGACGAACGGGCCTTTCGAATCGCGCAAATGGGGCCTTTCAGGGCTGGATTGACACCAATTGCGCGATTCGAAGGCGAGCGTCCGGTACGCACACAGCGCCCCGCGATCCGGAGACCGCGGGGCGCTGTGCTGTGGGGGATCTACTACGGCTTCACCGTCTCCGGGGCTTCCGTCGGCGGGGCCTCGGTCTTCGGGGCTTCCGTCGGCGGGGCTTCCGTCTTCGGGGCTTCCGTCGGCGGGGTCTCGGTCTTCGGGGCCTCCGTCTTCGGGGTCTCCGTCTTCGCGGCGGCCGGTACGTCGACCTCGAGAACCGTACGGATCGCCGACTCGCCGTAGCGCACGAGTCCGAGGTAGCGGGTACCGGCGGTGAGGCCGGTCCAGCTGAGCTCGTAGTTCGTCTTCTGGCCGCGGACGGCGACGATCGGGTTCGGCGTGGCGGTGAGCGCACCCACTCCGTCAGGCTGCACGTTGGCGTAGGACATGTCCCACGTCATCGGGCCCGTCGTCGAGAACACGTTCGCCACGACCAGGTACGTCCCTGCGGTGGGTGCGGGGATGGTGACCTGCTCGTCCGCCGAGGCGGTCGCCGACTGCCAGCGCTGGTAGTACTGCAGGTCGTCCGGGCTCACCACGCGGTACACGGTGAGGTCGAGGTCGCTGCCCGTGTCATCCGACGAATCGAGGTCGAACCGCGAGAGCGTCGTGCCCTCGGGGACGTTCACGATCCACGACACGTTCTTGTTCGCGTCGCCCGAGGTCTCGTCGCCCGAGTGACCCTCGACCGGGTTCGCCGGGTCGGAGAGCAGTTCGAACGCCGTGAGTCCGGAGACGTCGAGCGCCAGCGGACCGTTGAGACCGGGGGTCACCGGCACCTTGACGCTGCCGTCGACGCCCGTGCCCGCGACCTCTGCCGGAGCATCCGCCGTCACCGGGAACACCGCGATCGGCGAGCGGACCGTGTTCTTCTTGCTCTTCCAGACGAGCGAACCGGTGGCCCACTTCTCGACCGGCGCGGTGGCGTTGTCGAACGTCACCGTGAAGGTCTTCGTCTGACCCGCCCGGTCGAACGTCAACTGCGCCGGCTCGACCTTCACGTTCACGCCCGGCACGGAGGCCTTCGCCGTGAACACGCCCTTCTCGGTCGAGGTGACCGTGCGGGTCACCTTCTGCGCGCTCGCGAGCGAACCGATCGAGATCGACGCCTGGTTGAGGTTGCTGCCATCGATCGGATCGATCCCCGGGAAGTCCGAGAGGCCCTTGCCGTCGAGGAACGCCGCCCAGTCCTTCACGCCGCTGAGGTACAGCAGGCCCGGGTTGAAGTAGCGCTTCGGGTCGACCTGACCTGCACCCTGCTCGAACGGGTTCGTGTTCTTCGAACCGTCCGGCAGCACCGTGTCATACGCGGTGGTCATCATGGCCGACTTGACCTCGGCCGGTGTGGCCCGCGGCTTCTCGCCCAGGTACAGCGCGCCGAGACCGGCGATGTGCGGCGAGGCCATCGACGTGCCGGAGAGGATGCCGAAGGTCGGCTTCTCCCCCGGTGCGTTGTGGGTCGCTGCGAGGATCGCGACACCGGGAGCCGCGACATCCGGCTTCATGACGTCACTGCCGTCGGCCAGCATCGGTCCGCGGCTCGAGAAGCCCGCGATCTGCGGCGTGGGCGTGGTGACACCGGTGGTGTTCTCGCCGACCAGCGTGATCGGGCGATCCTTGCCACCCTGCACGTAAGCGAGGACGGCGGCGCGGTTCACCGAGCTGAGGTGCACGGTGGGCACGGCGTGGAAGTCGTTGTCCAGGGAGTCGGAACCACCCGGGACGTTCACGAGGACCATGCCGATGCCGCCGGCATCCTTCACGACCTGCGACTTCTCTGCGCGCGCGTTGTTGCCGCGGTCGCAGACCACGATGTGACCCGTGACCTTCGCCGGATCCAGCGTGCCGGGGAGGCAGAGCTGCGCGTCGACCGCGCCCGCCTTGGCGGCATCGCCGGCGTAGATCGACGGACCCTTCACGGTCTTGCCGAAGGGCACGCTCACCGAGGCGCCCGCCTTCTCGAAGCCCGGGAACTGGACGGTGCCCTCCCAGGTCGGGATGGTGGATGCTGCCACCGTCGTGTACCAGGGCGAAGCGTGGTCGGCCGTGACCGGGTCAGGACCGTCGTTGCCGGCGCTGACCGCGACGAAGACGCCCGCGGCTGCCGCGTTGAAGAACGCGATGTCCTCCGGGGCGAGAACGGTCGAGGCCGCTCCGCCGCCGATGGAGTAGTTGATCACGTCGACGCCGTCGGCGACGGCCTGGTCGATCGCGGCGACGAGGTCGCTCAGGGCGCAGACGTCGTCGGTGGTGACGGTCGTGTCGGGGCCGACGTAGCAGGCCTTGTAGGCGGCGACCTTCGATGCCGGTGCGACGCCCGAGACGGTTCCGAGCTTCACACCCTCGACCGATGCCTTGACCTTGAAGTTGCCCGCCGCGGTGCTCGCGGTGTGCGAACCGTGGCCGTCGCCGTCACGCGGCGAGAGGTAGTCGTACTGGAAGTCGAAGCCCGATGCCTCTGCGCCGGCGTAGAAGTACTGGCCGCCGATGAGCTTGGAGGAGTAGTCGCTCTTGTCCCAGTCCTGGCCCTCGACCATCGCGGAGCGGAACTGGCCGCCGTCGGACTTGTCGAAGTACACGTAGGTGCCGTCGGAGTAGGGCTGGTTGCCCTTGTGGCGGCTCTGCTGCTTCTTCTGCTTCTTGAGCTTCTTGCCCTCGAAGGACGGATGCTCGGGCGCGATGCCGGTGTCGATGACGCCGACCACGACGCCCTCGCCGGCCTTGTCGACGCCGCCGGTCTGCTGCCAGACGCCGCCGCGTCCCCTGCTGTCGTCGCCGAGCCCGAGGAAGTCGGTCGACGTCTGTGCGACGGGGTGACGGATCTCATCGGGGAACACACCGAAGACGTCCTTGGAGGCGCGGAGCTTGTCGACCTGCTCGCCGGTGAGATCGGCGCTGAAGCCGTTCAGCGCGACCTGGTAGGTGGTGTCCGGGGTGATGCCGACCTGGGAGACGAGGTCGGTCTGCTCGGTCTGGAGGTGATCGACGTAGCGCTGCGAGTCCTTCGACTGCGTCTCGAGTTGCTCGCCTTCGGCCGGCTTGGTCGCCTTCAGGCCCTTGATGTCGCCTTCGTAGCTGGCGAGCGGATCGGCCTTCATGACCACGATGTAGTGGCCTGGCGTGCCCTCGACCGGGACGGGGTGTGTCACCTCCTCCGTTCCTGCGTAGCCTGCGGTTGCCGTTGACGCGATGAACAGCGTGGCCAAGGTGGTGGCTGCTGCCATCCGGAGGGGTGTTCGACCCATGTGGTGCTCCCGATGATCCGGTACGACCGCGTTGCCGCACCGCGGCTCAAATTAGTCCGGGGCCCGCGACCGCGCCAGATGCAGAGGGGAAGAGTAGACGAACGGCCACCCTAGTGACTTTCGTCGACAGGACGGGTCTCGGGTCGGCCCCTGCGCGATTTCTCCCGGCGCTCGCGCGGCGCCCGGGGGTGGGCGCACAACTAGGCTGGAACCGTGGCCCGAACCCCCGTCCTTTCGACCAGATTGCTGCTGGTCTGCGCAGCCATCGGGGTCGCGACGGGCATCATCGGCGGCATCGCCGGGTGGGTGACGATCCCCGTGCTGGCCGGGCCCGTGTTCCTGTACGGGCTGGTCCTCGGGTCGCATGTGCTGCCCGGCATCATCGCGCAGGAGGTGCTGCGTCGACCGTTGGTCGCGCTGATCACGCACGTGATCGCCGCCCTCGTCGCGAGCGCCTTCAACCCGGCATGGTCGCTGCGGTTCATCGGCACGGCGCTGCTGTTCGGGGCGATCCAGGAGGGCGTCGCGGCCCTCACCCGGTACCGGGCGTGGGGCGCCTGGCGCTTCTTCATCTCGGCCGCGGTGATCGGTGTGATCGTGGCCGTGGTCGTGTTCTTCGCGGCACACCTGGGAACGCTGCCGCCCTGGGCGCAGGTCCTCTACCTGGCGATCTCGGTGGTCGGGCCGGTGGCGTGGACGGCGATCGGACTCGCGGTGGGCGCCTCGCTCAGCCGCGCGGGGGTCGCTCGGCGCTGAAGCGGCGGGTCGGGATCGGGGCGGCGCAGCATCCGTCCGTCGCGATGGCGAATCAGGTAAGGCTCAGCTAAGTTGGACGAGTACGATCCGCCGACTCCCGGGACTTCGCCGTGCGCTCATCCGCGCCTCTGCTCCGCGTGCGTGAGCTCTCTCTCACCCACGCGGATGCCGCGCACCCGTCGCCGCGCGATGTCACGTTCGACATCGCCGCGGGCGAGGTGGTGCTCCTGCTGGGGCCGTCGGGCTCCGGCAAGTCGACGCTGACGCTCGCGCTGAACGGACTCATCCCCCACGCACTCCCGGCGACGATGACCGGCACGGTGGAGGCCGGTGGGGTCGACACCGCGACGGCGCAGACGTCGACGTTGAGCACCCGGGTCGCGATGGTGTTCCAGGATCCGGATGCGCAGATCGTCACGGGCACGGTGTACGACGAGGTCGCGTTCGGGCCGGAGAATCTGCTGCTCCCGCTGGCCGAGGTGCGGGCCAGGGTGGAGGACGCGCTCGGGCGGGTCGGGCTGTGGGAACGGCGCGACGACAACCCCGACCACCTGTCCGGCGGCGGACGGCAGCGTCTCGCGATCGCCTGCGCCCTGGCGATGGGGTCGCCGCTGATCGTGCTCGACGAGCCGACGGCGAATCTCGATCCGCAGGGCATCGACGACGTGTACGCGGCGCTCGCGGATGTCGTCGCGGCGGGCGATCGCGCGATCCTGCTCGTGGAGCACAACCTGGATGCTGCGATGGGCTTCGTCACGCGGACGATCGTGCTGGATCGCGACGGCCGGGTCGTGTTCGACGGGCCCGCGGCGGAGATCATCCGCGAGCATGCCGACGAGCTGGTCGCGATGGGGGTGTGGTTGCCGGCGGCGACGCTGGCCGCGCTGCGGCTGCGGGGCGAGGGGTTCGCGCTCAATCCGCTGCCGCTGTCTCCGGATGAGCTCGCGGAGGCTCTCCGTTCATCGAGCGGCGTGCGGGTGGATTCCCGAGACGGTGCGGATCGCTCGTCGCGACCGGTGGGCTCTGCGGGCAAGGCGAGTGCGACGGCCGAGACCGAACCGATCATCCGCGCCCGCGGTCTCACGGTGCGAAGGCGTCGGACTGAGATCCTGCACGGGATCGACCTCGATCTCGAGGCGGGCAGCCTCACGGCGATCGTCGGTGCGAACGGTGCCGGGAAGACCACGCTGATTCAGGCGTTGGCGGGTGTCGTGCCGCCACCGAAGGGGCAGGTGCGCGTCGACGGTGTCGACCCCGGGACGGCGTCTCCGCGGGAGCTCGCGGCGCGGATCGGGTTCGTGTTCCAGAATCCGGAGCACCAGTTCATCGCGCACACGGTGTTCGACGAGTTGGCGCATGGCCTGCGACTGCGGCGTTCGCAGGCGTCGAGGTCGAGGGCCGGGCTGACGGATGCCGGGCTGACGGATGCCGAGATCGCGGAGCGCGTCGAGGCGATGCTCGTTCGGTTCGGGCTCGAGCACAAGGCCGACGTGCATCCGTTCCTGCTCTCCGGTGGCGAGAAGCGCCGCCTGTCTGTGGGCACCGCTCTGATCACGCGGCCGCGGGTGCTGGCGCTGGACGAGCCGACGTTCGGGCAGGATCGCGCCAGAGCATCCGAACTCCTCGCCCTGCTGGAGGGTCTGCGCGAGGAGGGGACGACGATCGTCATCGTCACGCACGATCTGCAGCTGGTCGCCGAGCACACCACGCACACCGTGATCCTCTCCGATGGGCGGGTGCATGCGGCCGGCCCGACGGCGGCGCTCTTCGACGACGAGAGCGTCTTCGCCGGGGCGGGGCTCCGGTTGCCCGCGTTGCAGCGGGTGCTGGCGGCGCATCACCGGGCGGTGGGGTCGTGAGCGCGGTGGTGTTCGATCCGTATGCGGCGATGGTCGCGACGTCGCAGCACCAGTTCCTGTACGCGCTGAATCCGCTCGCCAAGGTGGCGGGCTTCGCACCCGCGATGGTGCTGCTGATCTTCGTTCGCGATCTCGCGACGCCGGCCGCGTTTCTCGTGCTGGCGTGTGCAGTGATCCTCGTCGGTGCTCGTCTGACCACGCGTCTGCTTCTGCTGCTTCTGCTGGCTCTGCCGGTCGGGATGCTCGCGATCGGTGTCGGGTTCTCCGTGTGGGTGGATGCCGCGCTCGTCGACGGCAGCGCGCCCGTCGTCGAGGTCGGCGGTTGGACGCTGTATTCGGGCGCACTGGCGATCGGGTTCGCGACGGCTCTGCGTCTCGGTTCGATCATCGCGCTGGCTCTGGTCGGCGGGCTCACCACGAGCGGCCCCGACCTGGTGCGGGCGAGCGTGCAGCAGCTGCGCGTGCCGTATCGGATCGGGTACACGGCCTTGGCGGCATTCCGGTTCGTGCCGCGGTTCGGTCATGAGCTGGCCGTGATCCGGGCGGCTCACCGCGTCCGTGGCCATCACGGCGGCCGCGGTCCGTTCGCTCGTCTCGCCCGCGGGTGGGGGTACGTCGTGCCGCTGCTGGCCGGGGCGATCCGGCATGCCGAACGCGTGGCTCTTGCGATGGATTCCCGCGCGTTCGGCGCCCACTCGACGCGCACCGAGCGGCACCTGGTTCCCTTCCGCACGCGCGACACGGTGTTCGTCGTGCTGTGCCTCGCGGCATCCGTCGTGATCTTCTTCGTCTTCTTCCCCTGGCAGCTTCCCTGAAAGGCGTCCCATGGCGTTCAGCAAACTGGTCAAGCCCGACTCTTCCGAGCTCATCCACCTCACGGTGCAGCGCACCGAGCGACTGTCCGAACACTGGATCCGCGTGACGCTGGGCGGCGGTGAGATCGAGAGGTTCCGCCCGATGGGGTTCGATCAGTGGTTCCGGTTGTTCCTTCCGATCGGGGGTGACGCGGGGCTCGAGCGGGTGCCGGCGAAGGCGAACAAGATGTTCGGGTATCTGAAGTTCCTGCGCATTCCGGATGGTGAGCGGCCGGTGATGCGCAACTACAGCGTGCGGGCGTACCGCGCGGCGACGGCGTCTTCGGGTGCCGAGATCGATGTGGACTTCGTACTTCATGGCTCGGCTGCGGATGGGACTGCCGGTCCGGCATCGCGGTGGGCGGAGACGTGCCAGCCGGGCGAGCACGTGCTCATCATCGATGAAGGGCTCACGTTCAACCCGCAGCGGGGAACCGACCGGGTGGTGCTGGTCGGCGATGAGACGGCGCTTCCGGCGATCGCGTCGATCTGCGCTTCGCTGCCGGCGGATGCTGTCGGCACGGCGATCATCGAGGCACCCTCGGAGGAGGACGCCCTGACGTTCCCGCATCCGTCGGGCGTCGAAGTCGTGTGGATCGTGCGGCCTCATGACGTCGCACCGGGTTCTCTCGCGCTCGAGACGCTGGGGCGCACGGCGCTTCCGGATGCGCCATTCCATGCGTACGGGGCCGGCGAGCAGGCTCTCGCGTCGGGCGTGCGGAAGCATCTGGTGGGCGAGCGTGGCGTGGACAAGAACGCGGTGAGCTTCTGCGGGTACTGGAAGATCGGTGCCGCGTCTCCTGCGTCGAAGGCGGCTCGTGAGGCTGCTGCGGAGCCGCTGGTATGAGCGGGACGGATGCTCGGACGCCCCGAGCTCGCGGACGCTTCCGATTCCCGACCGCGATCCTGTTGACGTGTGCGGCACTCGGCGTGGCTGGGGGACTTCTCCTCGCGCCGGCCAACTGGGTCTCGACGATCCTCTTCCCCGGTCTGCCGTTCGTCAGCGTCGCGCTGGCCGGGCTGTGGCTGCTGCCCTCGGTCATCGCGCTCCGCCTGCTGCGGCGGCCTCTTGTCGGGTTGCTGGTCGGGCTGCTCGCGGGGCTCATCATCGTGCCGTTCTCGGGCTACGGGTTCCGCAGCGTCGCCACGAATCTCTGGTGGGCGGCGTTCACCGAGCTGCCGTTCCTCTTCGTGCTCTGGCGCTATTGGGGCACATGGTTGCACTACGTCGGCGCAGCTGTCGTCGGCGTCGTGTATCCGTTGTTGGCGTGGGCGTCTTTCGACCTCGAGTCGATGAGCATCGGTGTGCGGGTCGCGTTCTTCGCCATCACACTGGCGAGCTCTGTCGGCGGGACCGCGCTCGGCATCCTGATCGCGGATCGGCTGCGCCGCGCTGGCGTCGGTAGACGGAGTCTGCAGGTGCGCAAGCCAGCTCGCCAGGGTGCGCCGATCGAGTCGCCGGCAGCGCAGACCGAGGCGTGAGATCGCGCTTGGCTGAGGCGCTGAGCTGACGCGTCCGAGCTGCGGAAGGCTACCGGTCTATCGGTATGCAGGGTCTGGGCGATCTGTCACTGCACGTCCGCGAGCAGTGCGAAGACCTCCGGCCCCATCTCGACCTGTGTGAGCACGATCCGGAACGAGCCATCGGGATCGACGTAGAAGTCCGTACCCAGCCCGCCGGACCATCCGTAGCGTCCGACGTGATCGCCGTTCGTCTGCACTCCGCCGCCGAATCCCCACCCGCTGTTGTCCCAGAATCCGGGGTAGAAGCTGTCGGCCGTCTTCGCCGATGCGGGCACCTGATCAGTCCTCATCTGAGCGAGGAGCTCGGGCTCGATGATCACCCGCCCGTCGTGGACACCGCCCGCCGCCAGCATCCGCGCGAATGCGGCGTAGTCGGATGCCGTCGACACGAGCTCGGCGTGGCTGAGGTCGAATGGCGCCGGCGCGACGTAGAAACCGCCGGCGGCGGGTTCGATCTCGATCAGCGCGCCGGTCTCATCGTGGCGATACGCGGCAGGCAGCCGATGCGCCTGGTCGATCGGCGCCGTTGGTCCGGTGTCGACCATGCCGAGCGGTCCGAACAGGTCCTGCTGCAGGTGCTCGTCGAGCGAGCCGCCGACCAGCCGGGAGAGCAGGATGCCGAGGATGCCGAACGAGTGGTGGTAGCGCCATCCGGTGTCCGGTTGGAAGGCCAGCGGCAGCTGGGCGAGCGCGTTCAGCCACTCCTGCGCCCCGAGGGCGACGGGTTCCTGCCCGGCCTGTGTCTGGTTGGCGATCATCGCGTCTTGCAGCGGGGAGGGCGCGGTCATCATGCCGTACCCGGAGGTGTTGGTGAGCAGGTGCCGCACGGTGAGCAGCGAGTGGGCGGGCTCGACGTCGTCAAGGGCCGAACCGGGGGTGCGAAGCACCTGGCGGTCCGCCAACTCCGGCAGCCACCTCTCCACCGGATCATCGAGATCGAGGCGTCCGTCCTGCACCAGCCGAAGAGTGGCGACAGCCAGAATCGGCTTGGTCATCGACTGGATGCGCACGATCGCGTCGGCGTCGAGATCACCCGCGGTGACGACCTCGATCCGCCCGTCCGGTGTGCCGGTGACGCCGATGATTCCCGGGGCGGTGCCGCGCGAGACATGGTCTTCCAGAATCGGGAGGAGGGTGTCGGTCATGCTCTCGATTCAACCCGGTGGGTCGGACACTGTCCATGGTTCTTCGTTGAAGCGATCCGTCCGAGCAGCCCGGCTCACGAAGCCAAGACGACTCGCTTCGCCTGTGCCACCTCCTCCAGATAGTCGGGGTCAAACACCTCGACCACTCTTGTCTCGAGCTGCGATTCCAGATCCCAGAGCACGCGTCGCTCTGCCTCATCGGCCGTGAGCGACTCGGCGTCGTGCGCGCTCGCGAGCCATTCGAACAAGACAAGGGCCTCGGCGCTCGACAGCGTCAATTCGATGTTGTGGTCGCTCATGTCGTTCATTCAATCGGGCCAAGCCCTCGCGTCGCTAGATCGCTTCGGTGAACCAGCGAATTCGACACGTCGACAGAACTCCCGTCTGCGAGATACCGGCGAACGCCCGAGCTCCCAAGTCCCAGGAGCGGCCGCAGCAAACCCCGATTCAGTGCCGCGTTGAAGTCTGGCGGTACCGGCAGATCGCCTGCCCGAGCGATGCCCTCTGCACCCAGAACGGAAACCTGCGATGGACCAGTATCAGTACGGGCTGTGCTTCCGTCGCCGGGCCTACCGCGCCCGGAGCTCCTGGATTCGGAAGTCTCTCGGCCCGACAGTCAACAGGAACTCCGCCACATCGCGCCGCCAGAGGATCTGCCGGAACGACTGGTACCCGGCACCGAACCACTCCGGACTCGCGACGACCGGTGGTTCCGACGCAAGAACGTCAACGGGCGGTGGGGGCAAGATGTCCATGCCGACGGGCATCCACCGAACGATTCCACACACCACACAGGTTTCAGACGCTTCACCGTGGATCGGCGCGATCAACTTCTCCAACTCGCTCGCGACAAACCACTCGTCCGGGCTGGAGTCGATGATCACCTGCACCGCGTCCAGCTCGCCCTTCGGAGCGCGAACCGACCGAAACGTAAATCCGAACTCAGCCTCCGCCCTGGCCTGAAGCTCAGACTCCATGCAATACACGTCAAACTGCCAGTTCGGTACCCACGCCCCCGACACCGTCAATCCGCGACCCTGCAGAACGATCGACCCGGACTGAGGATGCCGGGGCACCCCGCACACACGACACCACCCATCCTCGCCGTACATCGGCGTGAGGCCCCATGAGTCTTCCGGCCACGGCCAACCTCGGTTTCGCCGTAGCACGATCTCCACATAGTCCGTCATCCGAGCCCCAAACACATCCAATTCATCCACGACACTGCACTATTTTGACGCAGTTGGCCGCTCAGGGGTGCAGCGGTTCGACCTTGAGTCTCGAGGGCTCGCTGAAGCGACGTAGTCCGCAAGATCGGAGCGGACGATGATCTCACGATATGACTGCCACCCGTCGCCGAACCATTCAGGACTGGCGGCGATGACGTGGTCTTCCGGTGAAGGCAGGTGCCGCACAGGAGGAAGGTCATTGAGTGGATACCAACGCCACGTACCACACTCCACGCATTCGGCGCCAGGGCTTCCGTGACGCGCCACGGTCTTTTGGCGGAGATCTTCAGCCGAATACCACGAGTCGCCAACGACTGGAATTGTGAGTTGAAAGGCCTCCCCTGCCAACTTCGTCGGCGAGTCGACCGGACGCATCCTTACCGAGAAGAGCTCGCGGAGTTCCCCAGCCAGGGTGGCATCAACGCAAAGCGAGTCGAACCTCCAATTCGGCATCCACCCCCACGCGAGGTAAGGCTCTGTGATTGCAGCACGAGGTTGCCGTTCCGAGCCACTCGCGGGATCCCGCAAGAGTGACACCATCCGTCTACGCCATACATCGGAGTGGTGCCCCAGGACTCCTCGGGCCACGGCTATCCTCGACTACGCATCAAGTAGAGGCGGACGAATTTAATCACTTCCGTCCCAATCTGATCGATGGATCTGAAAACGTCCATCACTAGACCTGATACACCGACAACGCAGCTCTACTCATCTACATGTCTTCCTCGCCGACGACGCCGATCAGATGCCGCAAGACTCCCTCGTATCTATGCGAATAGCTGCGAGATGCCCGATTCGATTGACGATCAGAACGAATCGCTCGTACATATCAGGTTTGGTTTGATTTACTGCCGTCCGGGACGAAACGACGATCCACCTTCTCGAGCAGGTCCACAAATTTTCTTGCCTGCAGCGGAACGGGATCCAGTTGAACTCCACTTAATGGATGCCCCGCCGGCAGTTGGAGCGCTTCTGGTGCGCCGGTACGGTTCCTTAGTACCGAAACGCCGTAACCGTGAACGATTCCAGCCAGATCTAAATTGGTGTGGAGAACAGGATTGTCGAAAGGGAAGCCCATGATGACGTGACACTGATACGAGCCGTTGCTCTTGCCCCAAGTAAAGAAATCCCAGCGAAGATCGGAGTGCCGTGAGATCATTATCTCGCCAAGATAAAGCGCGACATCCTCGCAGACTGATAGCGATACGCCGTCAGGTACATTTCGGTCCGGCAAGGGGTTGACAACGCCGACAAACCAGTCGTTCATCGATTGAATCGCTCGGTCGCTTCGGTCTAGCGTGATTCCAAAACCTTCGAGTAGACGGTGCAACTCGGCGATACGCTCTGACTTCATTGCCATTGTCCGCTCAAATTGCTTGCGGGCTTCCTTGCGCGGCAGTTCCTGCAGAACCCAATACGGGTCCTGTTCATTCAGAGCGTACGACGACCAGGGTTCTAGGGAATAACTTGCCATGTGATTCCATTCTGTGTTAAGTAGTTCGCCAGCGGGCCGCTCGGGCCACTGAGTCCAGTTGAAGGACTAGCGGTGAAATACCACTTAGCGGCGTTGATTGTGCCTTCGGTGATCAGAGCCGCATCCTTCCGAACCTGGAGGGCAGTAGAACCCGAAAGAGTCGTGTAGCCCACTTTCGTCTCGATCGCGATTCGATCGGGAGTTAGCACGTCGATTCGCCGCACACCTAGCGCGGAAGTGCGGACCTGTTCAATTTTAGAGTCCGGAATTCCAGCCGCGACGCGGTCGCGGAAAGCGTTACCGGTTATGTAATTTTTCTGTAGAGTTGTGGGCGGGCGCTTCACGAAGGTATTGCGCCTCATGGCTTTCGAGAACACCTGAGTGATCGCATTCCACATTCGCGTGACAATGCTAGTTGGTAGAGTACCGGCGCAACGGGCACCATCCGGACCGCACGGGAGCGGAGCCTCGCCGCTGAGGTCGCTCTCCCCGATCGGGTCGGGTGGCCACACGTAGTCGTTGTCGACACCGCCTTCGATCGGGTCGACCTGCAGGAACCTCCCGAGCGCGGGCACATACAACCGCGCCCCCATCTCGACCACCAACGCCGACCCCGCGGACTCCGCCGGCTTCAACGCGCCCTGATGCCACAGCGTGTGCCCGCAACCTGACCGGTGTCATCCATCGCCACCGTCCCGACCGCGAACGTCACCGGATCCACCGGCTGCCCGAACGGATCCCACAACAACGAACCCGTCGGCTTATCGGTTCTCCGCAGCTCGATCAGGCTATTGTGCATCTGTCGTCGAGCTTATGCAGTGAGGAGCGGAGCTCGCACGAGAGGGCGATCATTTCGCTCCCGGCGGTCGTACTCCTTTGTAGTAGGTGTCGATGTAGTCCTGCATGCTCAGCCTGCTCCGGCGCGTGATACGCGCCATGCTGATGCCCTTGGTGATGCCGTCTACGCCCGCCGCATGGACAATCACCGCAGGATGGATCCGCTCTTCATCTCCGATGATGGTCTTGAGGAACGGCACGACCTCTGCCCGCGCAGCGGCGACAGAGCCCTGCATGACGCAGCCCATGATCTCTCGCACAAAGCCGTCGCCAGTTGTCGAGTACGCCACCCATGAGATGAGACGGCGCGCGCTCCAGGGAGCGAGACGAAGCCGAGCCATCTGGATCTCATACGAGAACGGCCCCGGGCTGGGAATCGAGGTCGACGGGTCGGGTGCCGGATCAGGCGCATTCGGCCAATGACTCTTGTTGAAGCCGGTTTCGATCGGATATTCCGGTGCCGGCAGCTTGTGCATGGCAGCGTCGCTAGCGATTCCGAGGAGCACTTCTCCCTCCGCCCCCACGTCCTCCTTATCCACTCGAGGTCGATCAATATGCTCCAGGAACCACGCGCGCCCCTTCGCGATGATTTCGCATCGGTAGTAGAGCGAAGCATCTGCGCTGATGATCGCATCATCAGCGGCACCGAACCTGACCGCGTTGTCCGGGTGATCCAATTCGTGTAAGCGCGCAGCCAACGTGTCGTTGAAGCGGATGATTTCCGGATGGGGCATGTCCTCCAACGCTGCCGAGAGGCGCGCCAAGGCGTCCCCATCGAGTGACCCACCCAGCAGATCGATCATCGACCAGAACTCATCATCCGGCATCAGGCGTCGCGGAGGGTGATCGAGCGCCCAGCTCTCGATCTGAATGTCGGCGGTCACCGCATCAACCCACGCGATCGGATCTTCGAATCTGATGGGAACGACACGGTCCTCCACCACGACCGGCCCCTCCTCCGAGGGAATGAGGAACTTGCTCGCGGACAGCACCTCGAACTCACCGCCTGTCGGAGCCCCAATACCTTCTGTGTCATCGGGTCCTTTCTGGAACAGCACTAGATCTTCGAACCTGCGGCCGGTCCGGAACAGCACCCGCAATGCGTACCCTTCGCTGATCCGCCCCCCGAAGAAGCCGTGCGCACCCAACGATCCGAGCCGGTTGGCGGCCTCCGCCGCAGACTCCATTTCAGCAGGGCTCAATCTTTTCGACATCGCATCTCCTAGTTGCAACTCGGTTGCCCCGGCGGGCAGGATCCGTGCCTCGCGGCGTATCCGACGATATAGCTGTACTCGACGAGTCGAGCTTGATAGAAGCCCTGGAGATTCTCCGCCCGGCGAATCCAACCACATTCAGACCCGAAGTGAGCGGCACAAGTCGCAAGCTGCGACTGCGGCCGTCGCTCGAGCGGTGACCCACTCGTGATCCCGTATTTCCAAGTGTCGCCCGTCGATGCCTGGAAGATCTCGTAGACAATGTACTTCTTGTCTTTTCGGTAGTTAGTCGGCCGCGGAACCGGGATCGTGAGACCTTTCTGCATGACCGCACCCGTAACGTTCTTCCTCGTTGGCGCCTTGATCGTCGGCCAGCTAAAGTCGATGTTAATAGGCGGCAGAGGCCGGCGCGGCATCGAGATATACACCGCGAGAAGTATGATTGCGATTATCAGTGCGACCAGGGGCAGCGCGATAGCGAAGTTCCCACTGAGGTCGTGTCCGTTGATGGGGTCAGTCGGCCACGCATAGTCGTTCGCACCGCCGCCTTCGATCGGGTCGACCTGCAGGAACCTCCCGAGGGCGGGGACATACAACCGTGCCCCCATCTCGACCACCAACGCCGACCCCGCAGACTCCGCGGGCTTCAACGCCCCCTGATGCCACAGCGTGTTCCCCGCAACCTGGTTCGTGTCATCCGTCGCCACCGTCCCGACCGCGAACGTCACCGGGTCCACCGGCTGCCCGAACGGATCCCACAACAACAACGCACCCGTCGTCGACCACGGGGGCTCCTCCCAGAAGGGAAGAGAAATCGCCCGTCGGCATCGACGGAGCCGGGTCAACCGCCTCGACGGGAGCGTCACCGAATCGCTCGACGTCTTCCGCGGTGAGCTCGCCGAACTCGGGGATGGGCCGGTTGTCGAGGGGCACCGATGCAGGCATCTGGACGGGAGCGGTTGCCACCACGTCCGCGACAGCCGCGACGTCCGGCAAGGTGACGATGAGTGCAGCTACAAGACAGGAGGCGACAACGCCTCGAACGCGATTGACCACGCGCAGAGCCCTTCGACGGAGACTGCGGTGAGACTCCGCATAGCTAAGGGATAGCGGATCCTCATGGTCCTGCGCGAGCGGTTACCTATCTCGGTTTCGTAACTTCACTCACAGGACTTTCAGCGTTTCACCGTCGTCTTTGCTCGCGACACACAGAAAGCACGCCCGGGAATCCCTCCCGGACGTGCGTCCCCTGCTCTGCGTCAGCGCCTCAGCGCTTCCCCGCGATCTGCCGTCCGACGATCTCGCGCATGATCTCGTTCGTGCCGCCGTAGATGCGGTGCACGCGGGCGTCGAGGAAGGCGCGGGCGATCGGGTATTCGGTGATGTACCCGTAGCCTCCGTGCAGCTGCACGCCGGTGTCGAGCACCTCCCACTCGCGCTCGGTCGCCCAGAACTTGACCTTCGCGGCCTCTTCGGCGGACAGCTTGCCCTTCGAGTAGGCGAGCAACGCGCGGTCGATGTAGGCCCAGAGCGCGTCGACCGTGGTGGCCATGTCGGCGATCTTGAAGCGGGTGTTCTGGAAGTCGATGATCCGCTCGCCGAACGCCTCACGGTCCTTCGTGTAAGCGACCGTCCAGTCGAGCGCGGCCTGGGCGGCGGCTGCTCCGGCGACGCCGATCGACAGGCGCTCGAGCGGCAGGTTCATCATCAGCTGCACGAAGCCCTTGCCCTCGACTCCGCCGATGAGGTTCTCCTCCGGCACGAACACGTCGCTGAACGACAGCTCGGCGGTGTCATGCCCCTGGAAGCCCATCTTGTGCAGCTTCTTGCCGTGCTCGAAACCTTCCATGCCGTCTTCGAGCAGCACCAGGCTGAACGCGTCGGGACGGTTGCCCTCGCCGGTCTTCACGAACGTGACGACCAGGTCGGCGGTCGCACCCGACGAGATGAACGTCTTCGCGCCGTTGACGATGTAGCCGCCGTCGACCTTCTTGGCGGTGGTCTTGATGCCGCGCAGGTCGGACCCGGCGCCGGGCTCGGTCATGGCCAGCGCTCCGACGACCTCGCCGGTCGCCATGCGGGGCAGCCACTTCTCCTTCTGCGCCTGCGTGCCCATGTGCACGAGGTACGGGATCGCCAGGTCGTCCTGGATGCCGAACGCGCCGGCCAGCGAACCAGCGCCAGCCGCGATGACCTCTTCGTTGACGACCGCGCGGAAACGGTAATCCTGCAGCATCCCGGCGCCGCCGAACTCTTCGGGAACAGACAGCCCGATGATCCCGGCCTCACCCGCGGCGAGCATCGTGGCACGGTCGACCTCACCGTCGGCGTCCCACTTCTCGATCGTCGCATTCGTCACGTAGCGCTTGACGAAATCCTTGACGAGGTCGCGGAAAGCCTCGTGATCCTCTTCATAGATGTCGCGTTCCATGCCGTCCTCCTGAACGTGTCGTGCATCGTTGCTCCGGCGATTCTACGGCGGACGATGCCCTCGAGACAGGACGTTGTGAGAATGCATCCCACATTTCGTGAGACTGGGTACCGCAGTTGTCGGATGCCGCAACGCACGGCATCCGCACCCCGACGAGTGCCCGGATCAGTGGTCGTAATCGGGCGCCGCCGGCAGCCCGAAGAACTCCTCGAGGGTATGGAATCCGCCCTCGTGATAGGCGGCGGCGAGTTCCAACCCGACATAGCGGAGATGCCACGGCTCGGGCGCGTACCCGGTGACCGGCGTGCCGACCGCCTCATACCGGACGATGAATCCGTACTCCCAGGCATGCGCCGCGACCCAGTCGCTCTGCCCGGTGCCGCCGAACCCGTCGAGGCCGCCGCAGCCCGCGCCGCACGCGACCACGTCGAGCGCCAACCCCGTCTGATGCTCGCTGTGACCGGGCCGCGCCGACCCGGCATCCGCATCTTGCTGCCCCTGCGAACGCACATGGTTGGCGTACGTCGTCACCTGCAGCCCGTACGAGCGGTAGCCGTTGTTCGCGCCGATGCGCCCGGTGCCGGCCTCCTCCACAGCGGCCGCCATCTGACCCACAGCTGCCGCGACATCGGACCGCACCTTGCCGGACGGCGTCGTCATCTGCAGCGGAACGGGCGTCAGGCCGGACGGCTCGTACTCCGCCGGATCCAGCGGGCGGTTCTTGTTCACCACGACCCAGACCCGCGCGGGGTCGCTGAGCGAGATGCACGGGGCATTGCCTGCGACGACAGCCGCGCGGAATTCCTCCCCGCCGCCGAAGCCCGCGATCGCGGCGGCATCGTCACCCTTTGCGAGAGCGTCCGTGACGGCAGGATCGGCGCACGGATCGGCGGCCGGCGTCGCGTCGACCTCCACCGTCGGCACCTGCATCACCGCAGCCGGCTCGGGCATCGAGGGCTCGTCCGACGACGCCAGCGGTGCGGACGCGATCGAGAGCAGCATCCCGAGCGCGGTGACAGCGACACCGATCGGCAGGGCGGGGCCACGGATCGGGGACCGTGGAGCCGCATGCTGGGCGTGCGGCGTGACGTGCATCCGACCATTCTTCCACTCGAACGCATGTCTCATCTTCACTTGATCTTCATTCGATTCTATGTTCGAATAAGTCATGCGCTGGCAGGGACAGAAGGTCGGAGATGTGGATGCTGCGGCGCTGCCCGGCCTCGAAGACCGCTCGAGCGTGCTGCGCACCGTGACGACGCCCGAGTTCGCCGGCATGACCTTCCATGAGGTGCTGTCGAAGTCCGTGCTCAACCACGTGCCGGGCGCTTCGCGGATGCCGTTCGCCTGGACGATCAACCCGTATCGCGGATGCAGTCATGCCTGCATCTACTGCGTCTCGCCGGACACCCTGATCCTCTGCGCCGACGGACGCCAGCGTCCCCTCCGAGACCTCGAGATCGGTGACGAGATCATCGGCACAGAAGAGCAGGGTGACTACCGGCGCTACGTGCGAACCACCATCCAGGCGAAGTGGTCGACGCAGAAGCCCGCCTACAGGGTGACTCTCGCGGATGGCACGATACTCATCGCAAGCGGCGATCATCGCTTTCTGACTGAACACGGGTGGAAGCACGTCGCGGACGCCGAGTCGGGCCAGCGTCCGCACCTGACGACGAACAATCGACTCATGGGGTTCGGTATCGGATCTGCAGACAGTCGGGTGGACCGTACGACATCCGACTATCGGCTCGGCTACCTGGCAGGAATGATTCGAGGCGACGGGATGATCTTCCACGGCAGCTACCCGAGCAAGACCCGCACGCGAGAGATCAACATGTTCCGCCTGGCTCTGGTCGATCCCGAGGCCCTCGACCGGACCAGGGACTACCTCGCGATGGAGGGCGTCTCAACACACCTGCGCCCCTTTACCGCGGAGAGTCCCACTCGGCGACCGGCCAATGCCATCCACACGGCAGCCCGCGCCAGCGTTCAGAAGATCGAGCAACTCATCGTCACTCCGACGACACCCGGGGTGAATTGGTTCACTGGATTCCTGGCCGGAATCTTCGACGCAGAGGGAAGCTGCTCGCGCGGCGTACTCCGAATCTCGAATAAGGATGCCGAGATCATCCGGCTGATCGAGGAAGGTCTGCGGGAACTCGGCATTCCCTACGTCGCAGAGGCCGAACGTCCGAACGGCGTGCGAAACGTGCGAGTGACCGGAGGTCTGCCCAGCAGACAGAAGTTCTTCGCGTTGACCGACCCGGCTATCACGCGGAAATTGACACTGGTCGGGTTCGCGGTGGAGACGGCCTCCAATCTGCGGGTCACCGAGGTCGCACCACTGAGCGGAACTCGAGAACTTCTCGACATCACTACGGGCACCGGCGACTTCATCGCCAACGGCGTCATCAGCCACAACTGTTTCGCCCGAGGCACGCACGAGTATCTCGACCTCGACGGGGGCGCTGACTTCGATTCGCAGATCGTCGTCAAGGTGAACGTCGTCGAAGTGCTCGAGAAAGAGCTCCGAAAGGGCAGCTGGCAGCACGAGACCGTCGCGCTCGGCACCAACACCGACCCGTACCAGCGGGCCGAAGGCCGATACAAGCTCATGCCGGGAATCATCGAGGCGCTGGCGGCATCCGGCACACCGATGTCGATCCTCACCAAGGGCACGCTGATCCGCCGCGACATCCCTCTGCTCATCGAGGCCGACAAGCGCGTGCCCGTCGACGTGCAGATGTCGATCGCCATGTACGACGACGAGCTGCAGAAGGCGATCGAGCCCGGAGCCCCGACGACGCAGGCGCGGCTCGACACGGTGCGGGCGCTCGCGGATGCCGGGTTCCCGGTGACCGTGTTCCTGATGCCGATCATGCCGCACATGACCGACTCGGTCGCCGCGATCGACGAAGGCCTCCGCCGCATCAAGGAGGCCGGGGCGCGACGCGTGATCTACGGCGCCCTGCACCTGCGCGCCGGCGTGAAGCCCTGGTTCTTCCAGTGGCTGAGCGAGGCCCGACCCGATCTGGTCTCGTCGTATCGCGGGTTGTATCCGGGCGTCTCCGCCGAAGCACCCAAGGCCTACCGCCAGTGGTTGGCCAAGCGGGTCCGTCCGCTGATCCGGATGCACGGACTCGACGGCCGCCACGAAGACGACTACCCGCAGCGCGTGCGACCGGTGCGATTCGCGCCGACCGCAGCATCCGCACCCACGGCGCAGCCGATGCTCTTCTGAACCGGGCGCCCGCTGACCGGACGGGCGACACCCCCGAGCCGCGTAGGCTCGGTGGTTATGGCTACCGGCTCCACGATGCACACGTTCGACGTCCAGTTGGCCGACACCGACAGGGGCGTCTACGAGGACTATGCTCTGCGGGTCGCCCGGCATCCGTCCGAAACCGACGCGTACATGATCACGCGGGTCCTCGCCCACGGGCTCGAGTACGCGGAAGGCATCACCTTCGGCGACGGCATCTCCTCGACCGAGGACCCGGCCGTATTGGTGCGCGACCTCACCGGACGCATCACGGCGTGGATCGAGATCGGTGCACCCGATGCGGAGCGCTTGCACTACGGCAGCCGCCTCGCCGAGCGCACCGTCGTCTACACGCATCGCGACCCCGCCAAGGTCATGGCACCGTGGGCGGGGAAGAAGATCCACCGGTCCGACGCCATCCGGGTCTACAGCTTCGACCCCGGTTTCATCGACTCCGCCGTGCCGCTGATCGCGCGGCGCAACACGCTGACCCTCACGGTGACCGAGCAGGTGCTCTACGTCGACCTGAACGGGACGTCGCTCACGACGGCGATTCACGAGCACGAGCTCGTATAGCCCCGTTCGGTCTCGCGGCGGGCACAACTTCGGAGTGGTCGGGCGACACGCCGAAGGAAACTGCCCAGGCCCGGTGTGGCGCGGCGCGGCTCCGCGGTTGTGCACGCAGGACCCGCGCGCGAGCCACGTACGACCCACGCACGACGAAGGGCCAGGGGGCACCGGATGCTGCGGCGTCCCCTGGCCCATCTGTGCCGGAGGAACCTCAGCTGGTGAGGTCGGCCGCGGTCGGCACGCGACCGGTGATCTCCTCGATGATGTCGTCGTCGAGACGTGCGTTCTCGAACGGCGCGTCGATCTCGGCACGCTCGAGCAGCTCGGTCATGCGACGCTGACGCTGACGCGTGATCAGCGTGACGACACGACCCGAACGACCGGCGCGACCGGTGCGGCCGGAGCGGTGCAGGTACGTCTTGTACTCGTCCGGCGCATCGGCCTGGACGACCAGGTCGATGTCGTCGACGTGGATGCCGCGGGCTGCGACATCCGTGGCGACGAGGACGTTGACCCGGCCCGAGGTCAGTCGTTCGAGGTTGCGCGTGCGCTTGGCCTGGTTCAGGTCGCCGTGCAGCGAGACCGCGGGGATGCCGGCATCGTCGAACTGCTCGGCGAGCATGTCGGCGTACGCACGGGTGCGGGCGAAGACGAGCGTCTTGCCGTCGCGGTCGACCAGCGAGGTGAGGATCTCGGCCTTGTCGCGGTGCTCGATCACGAGCACGCGGTGCTCGATCGTGCTGGAACCCTGGTCTTCACCAGCGACCTCGAAGACCGCCGGATCGATCAGGAACTCGTCGACGAGAGCCGCGACCTCGCGGTCGAGCGTCGCCGAGAACAGCAGCTTCTGGCTGCCGTCGGCCGTGTGACGGAGGATCCGCTGCACGGGCTCGACGAAACCGAGCTCGCACATGTGGTCGGCCTCGTCGAGCACCGCGATGCGGCAGTCCGAGAGGTCGAGCTTGCCCTGGTTGATCAGGTCTTCGACGCGACCGGGGGTGCCGATCACGATGTCGACGCCCTTCTTGAGCGCGCCCACCTGACGGCCCTGCGGCACGCCACCGTAGATCTGCGTGGTGAACAGACCGACGCTGCGGGCGATCGGCTGGATCGTGCGGTCGATCTGCAGCGCGAGCTCGCGCGTCGGAGCGAGGATGATCGCACGCGGCGACCGTCCGAACTCGCGGCGCTTGCCGGCCTGCGACTGCAGCACGCGCTCGACGAGCGGTGCACCGAAGGCGATGGTCTTGCCGGAGCCGGTGCGGCCACGGGCGAGCACGTCACGTCCCTCGAGGACGGCCGGGATGCTGGCGGCCTGGATCGCGAACGGCGAGGCCGCGCCCAGCTCGGCGAGGGTGTCGACGATGTTCGATCCGAGACCGAGGTCGGCGAAGGTCACGCCATCGACCTCGACGGCCGCGACGGACTTCGCCTCGAGGCGATCGTGCACGACGTCCTCGCCCTGCTCGAACTTCTTGCTCGGCGCGGATGCCGGCTTCGCGTTCCAGTCGTTGCGGCTCGGACGCTCGTTGCGCGACGGGCGTCCCCGGGTGTCGGAGGTCAGCGGGCGCGGACGCTCGGTGCGGTACGCGCCACCGGTCGACGGACGCGAACGCTCATCGCGGCCGCCCTCGAACGAACGCTGGGTGCGGTCGCGGTCGAACGCGCGACGCGCACGGTCGGCGTCGTACGAGCGCTCCGGGCGCTCGGCGCCACGGCTCGGGGCACCGGCACCGCGGTCGTCACGGCGCGGACGCTCGGCGCGATCGAAGCGCTGTCCGCCACGGTCGCTGCCGCGGTCGTCACGGCCGCCGCGCTCGTCGCGGTAGCTGCCGGGACCGGTCGGACGCTGGCCACGACGGTCGTCGCGGACCGGACGGCCGCCATCGCGGTGATCGTTGTCGCGGAAACCCTGACGCTGGGTGCCTGCACCCCGGTCGTCACGGCGCGGACGCTCGTCGCGCTGGCCGCCGCGCTCGTCGCGGTAGGTGCCCGGACCGGTCGGCCGCTGGCCGCCACGGTCGTCACGACTCGGGCGGTCGTCGAAACGACGCGCGCCACTGGTCGGGCGGTCGTTGAAACGCGGACGCTCGGTGCGCTCGTCGCCGCGGTGGTGCGGTGCCTCGCGACGGCCCGACTCGGCGCGGTTGCGGATGCCGCGGGCCTCGTCGCGGCCGGCACGCTCCTGCGCGTTCCAGCGCTGCTTGGGGGCACCGGTCTCCGCCTCGGCCGGACGGTATCCGCGGTGGCCGACGCTGCGGCTCCCCGGGCGACGATCGTAGCCGCCGGCTGCGGGCGCGCTGCGGCGCTCACCGGCATCCGTTCGTCCGCCGCGCTCGGGGCGGGCGCCATCGCGGGCGCTGTCGCGACCGGACGTGTGGCGATCGTGGAACGAGGTCTTCTTGGCGCCGTAGCGCGGCTCGAAGTTGGCAGCGGGGCGTCCGCCGCGGGGCTTCTTGTTCTTGGGCAAAGCAGTTGTCCTTCTGAGTTCTCGCACGAGAACAGCGCTGCGCGCACGCGCGAGCACCCTTGCGTTCGTCACAGCTGAGACGAAGCGGGGTTCCGGACTGTCAGCGGCCGGGGCCATTCATGTGATGGTTGATTTGCGTCGAGCGACGCTCACCATCGGCCCCTGGACTCACACTTCTTACACAAAAACGTCCGCGCCATGCGCGGGTGTCCGAAGCCGACCGAACGAGTCTAGCGGTATCGCCTGGGAGAGTCCTCCGCGACCGTACGATGGCGGAGTGAACACCGCATCCCCCACCGGCACCCAGGTGCACCTCCAGTCCGGCGACGTCACCGCGCAGGTCGCCCAGGTGGGCGCGTCTCTGCGCTCTCTCCGCATCGGCGGGGTCGACCTGGTCACGCCGTATCCGCTCGACATCCCCACTCCCTCCTGCTCCGGAGTGGTGCTCGCACCCTGGCCGAACCGCGTGCGCGACGGCCGGTGGGACGACGACGGCACACCTCGACAGCTCGCGATCACCGAGCCGAAGTTCGGCAACGCCAGCCACGGACTGCTCCGCTTCGTCGCGTACGAGATCGACCAGACGGATGCCGCGGCCACGCTCAGCGCGACGATCGTGCCGCAGACCGGCTACCCGTACCTGGTCGAGACCTCGGTGACCTACCTGCTGACGGGTACCGGGATCGACGTGGTGCACGTGCTCACCAACCGGTCGCCGGAGCCCGCGCCGGTCGCGCTCGGCACGCACCCGTTCGTCACGATCGGCGACGTCGACCCGCACGACCTTGTGCTGCGGGTGCCCGCCGCGACCGCCTTCGACACCGACGAGCGGATGCTGCCGACCGGCACCCGCCCGGCCGATGCGGCTCTGCGCGACGGCATCCGGTTGGGCGACGCCTCGCTCGACACGGGCTTCACCGACCTGACCCGTGACGCCGACGGGCTTGTGCGCACGTCGCTCACCGCCCCGGACGGTCGCCGGCTCACGGTGTGGCAGGGCGAGGGCTTCGACTACGTGCAGGCGTTCACGACGTCGAAGTATCCCGGCCACGACCTTGCGGTCGCGATCGAGCCGATGACGGCTCCCGCCGACGCACTGAACAGCGGCCTCGGCATCCGTCGCCTGGCTCCCGGCGAGTCCTGGAGCCTGCGCTGGGGCATCACTCTCGACTGAGTGGCGGCCTTCGAATCGCGCGATTGGTCGCTTTCCGGCGGGAAATGCGACCAATCGCGCGATTCGAACGGGAGCTGCGGGGTCAGACCAGCCCGCGGTCGCGCAGCTCGCGGCGGGTCAGGTGCGACAGGTCGGGGAGACCGCTCGCGTCGACCGTCACCGAGTCATCGGCCGTGTCGGCCGTGTCGGCCGTGTCGGCAGCGGCGGGGGCCGCAGGCCCGGTCGGCGAGTCCGAGTCGGAACCCGCGTCCGCGGCATCCGCCCCACCGCCCTTGCGCGCCCGGCGCCGCTCCTTCGCACCCTCGACGAGGTTGTAGAGCGTCGGCAGCACGATGAGCGTCAGCACGGTCGAGGAGATCAGGCCACCGATCACCACGATCGCGAGCGGCTGCGAGATGAACCCGCCGTGCCCGGTGATGCCCAGCGCCATCGGCGTGAGCGCGAAGATGGTCGCGAGCGCCGTCATGAGGATCGGGCGAAGACGCTTCTCGCCACCCGCCTTCACGGCGTCTGCGGTCGACAGACCCTTCTCCCGGTACTGGTTCACGAGGTCGATGAGCACGATCGCGTTCGTCACCACGATGCCGATGAGCATCAGCACACCGATCAGCGAGGCGACGCCGAGCGGCACGCCCGTGACGATCTGCAGCAGGATCGCACCGGTCGCCGCGAACGGAACCGACACGAGCAGCAGCAGCGGCTGGCGCAGCGACTTGAACGTCGCGACCATCACCACGTACACGATGAGGATCGCGGCGAGCATCGCGAGTCCGAGCTGCGAGAACGAGTCCGCCTGCTGCGAGGCGACTCCACCGACCTCGGCATCCGCACCGTCCGGCAGGTCGACCGCGGCGAGCGCTGCGGTCACCGATGCCGTCGCGGTGGCGAGGTTGTCGGATGCCGGCGGCACGGTGACCGTCGCCGTGCGCAGGCCCTGTTCGGTCGTGATCGACGTGGGTCCGTTGCGCTGCTCGACCGTCGCGATGTCCTGCAGCTGCACGATGCCCAGCGGCGTGGGGATCGCGAGGGCCTGCAGGGCAGCGACCGTGGTCGGGGGCTCCGGCGTGACGATGTACATGGTCAGCGCAGTGTCGTCGATCTCGACGGTTCCGGCCTGCTGGGGGCGCATCGTGTTCGACACGATCGAGCCGACGGCGACCTCGGAGAGTCCGCGCTGGGCGGCGGCTTCGCGATCGACGACGACGGCGATGTACGGCAGCGATGCGGCCAGGTTGTCGGTCACCTTGCCGACGCCGTCACGGCCGTCGAGCTCATCGACCACGGCGGTCGTCGCGGTCTGCAGGTCGTCGGCGTTGGAGGCCGAGACCGAGATCTCGATGTCGCTGGAACCGAAGCCTGCGGATGCGGCGACAGACACTTCGCCGACCTCGTCGCCGAGCCCGTCGATCGCCTTCTGCACGTCGGCGCGCAACCTCTCCTGGTCGGCGTCACCGTCGGTGAGCACCGAGTACGTGATGCCCGCGCCGCCCGAGAAAGCGTCGCGCAGCGCCGAGCCGCTCGACCCGATGGACGCCTGCACGTGATCGATGCCATCGATCTTCAGCAGGGCGGCTTCGACGCTGGTCGCGGCATCCGACTTCGCCTGGAGGCTCGCGGTCGGACCGAGGTCCTGCGTGACCGTCATCGTGTTCTGGCCCGAGTCGCTGAGGAAGTTGATCTTCATCAGCGGAGCGGCCGCGAGGGTTCCGCCGAGCACGACGACCGCGATGATCAGCGTGACGGCGGAGTGCTTGAGGGTCCAGTTCAGGATCGGGCGGTAGCCGCGCTGAAGCGCCGTGGGCGGCGCATCCTGGTGCTCCGGATCGATCGCCACACCGTTCGCGTCGAGCAGCGGCTTGCCGGGGCGGAGGAACCAGTACGCGAGCACGGGCACGATCGTGAGCGAGACGAGCAGCGAGGCGATCATCGCGATCGCCACGGTCATCGCGAACGGACGGAACAGCTCACCGACCATGTCGCCGACGAAGACGATCGGGAGGAACACCGCGACGGTCGTGATCGTGGAGGCGGTGACGGCCATGGCGACCTCGCGCACCGCGAGTCTGATGGCGTCACCCTTGTCGGCGTCGCCGACATAGTGCCGCTTGATGTTCTCGATCACGACGATCGAGTCGTCGACCACGCGTCCGATCGCGATCGTGAGCGCACCGAGCGTGAGGATGTTGAGCGAGTAGCCGAAGGCCTGCAACCCGATGAACGTGATCAGCACGGAGGTCGGGATCGAGATCGCGGTCACCAGCGTCGAGCGGATCGACAGCAGGAAGACGAGGATCACGATCACCGCGAAGACGAGTCCGAGCAGACCCTCGGTCGCGAGGCTCTCGATCGACTGCTGGATGAACGGCGCCTGGTCGAAGATGATCGTGAACTCGGCATCCGGGAATGCCTCGCCGATCTTGTCGAGCGCCGCGGTCACGCCCTGCGACACCTCGACGGTGTTGGCGGCCGGGAGCTTGGTGACCGAGATCGAGAGCGCGTCCTTGCCGTCGACGCGGGAGATCGAGCTGATCGGGTCGGACTCCTGCACGACGGTCGCGACGTCGCCGATGGTCAGCGTCGTGCCGACCAGTGGGAGGGCTGCGAGTTCGTCGACGGAGGTGATCTTCGCGCCGGTCTGCACCGTGAGCGTCTCACCGTTCTCGGTGATGTCGCCACCGGGGAAGAGCGTACCGTTCTGCTGCAGGGCGGTGCTGATGGCCTGGGTGCTCTGTCCTTCGGCCGCGAGCTTCGCGACATCCGGGGTGATGCTGATCCGCTGGCCGACGCCGCCGACGATCTGGGCGGCGTTGACGCCGTCGACGTCTTCGAGCTCGGGGATCGCGACGGTCTCCAGTTCGGACTGGGCGTTGTCGGCATCCTCGAATCCGGTCACCGCGACCTGGATCACCGGGAAGTCGTCGATCGAGACTGCCAGCACCTGGGGGCTGACGTCTTCGGGGAGCTGACTCGAGATGCGGTTGATCGCCTGCTGGATCTTCTGCTCCGCCGTCGCGAGGTTCGTGCCGTACGCGAACGTCGCCTGCACGATCGAGGCGTTGGTGGTGCTCGTGGCGGTGGTGCCCTCGAGCCCGGGCACGCCCTGGATCGCGGCCTCGACCGGCGTGGAGACGTCGTTCTCCACCACCTCGGGCGATGCGCCGGGGTAGGTCGTCATGACCATGAGGTTCGGCAGCTCGAGCGAGGGGATGAGCTCCTGCTTGAGGTTGGTCAGTGCCAGGCCGCCGAACACCGCGGCGACGATGGTGATGAGGGCGATGAGCGCCCGGTTCTTCAGGCTCAGGACGGCGAGATTCGACACGGCGGATTCCTCGGTTCAGGGTGCGGACGGCGCTGCGGTGCGACCGGGGGTGGTTTCAGTCTCGGGCATCCCGAGGATTCGTGTGAGCACGGTCTCGATGAACGCGCGGTCGAGCGTGGTGTCGCGGATCTGCGTGCTCCACATGACGCCGTCGATGAAGATCATCGCGGCGGTCGCACGGTCGACGCCGTAGGTGGGCTCGAGGAAGGCGACGAGCTGCTCGGAGAGGTGCCGCGCGAGCTTGCGCAGGCGGGGATCGTGGATGGCGGCGGTGACGACGGCCCGATCGGCCTTCACCGCGTCGGCGTCGTCGAGTCCCTCGGTGATGAGGTCGGCGATCACGGCGGGGCTCGCACCGCGCTGGGCCAGTGCGATGCGCACGCCGTCGAGCCTGGCGTCGACCTCGTCGGCGAGCGCGCGGAGGGCCGCGGCGCGGAGGTGGTCGAGAGTGTCGAAGTACTGCGTGGTGGCACCGAGCGGCACGTTGGCCCGAGCGGCGACCATGCGGTGCGTGATGCCATCGGCGCCGACCTCGACGATCAGCTCGGCGGCAGCGGCGATGATCGCGCGACGGCGTGCTTCTGGATCACGTCGACGACGTGTGGTCTCCCCCATGCGCACCCCCTGGACATCCGTACATGTACATTTGTACATTTTTGGATTGTGAGGATGCTGGGAAGCAGTCGCTCTCCTGCCTCCCGCTACCGCAGGACGGTGTCGTAGACCTCCCGCGTCTCGGCCGCCATCCGCTCGGCGGTGAAGAGCGTCGCGTGGCGCTCATGGGCCGAATCGGCACGTCGATCGGCGTCGCCGCGGGCTGCGAGCGCGGAGAGCGCTGCCGTCGCGAGCTGCTCCGGCGAATCGGCGTCGACGAGCACGCCGTCGACACCGTCACGGATGAGCTCCGCCGTTCCGCCGACCCTGGTCGCGATCAGCGGGATGCCGGAGGCCATCGCCTCCATGAGCACCAGGCTCGCCGCATCACCGCGGGACGGGGCGAGCAGCAGGTCGGCGCCGGCCCGCGGATGCAGCGCGCCGGAGACGCTGCCGTAGAACCGCACCTGCGACTCGAGGCCCAGGGTGCGCGTGATCCGCTCCAGCAGCGTGTGGTCGGGGCCGGTGCCCACGATGTGCAGCACCGCATCGGGAAGCGCGCGGTGCACCTCCGCGAAGGCGAGGAGAGCGGTGTCGGCTCCCTTCTCCGGCGAGAGGCGTCCGACGTACAGCAGGTGCGGACCGGGGCCGGTGGTGTCGAGCCGGAAGTCGGTGGGCTCGGGCGCATCGACACCGTTGGGAACCAGGTGCACGCGATCCGGATCGGGCAGGTACTCCGCGATGGCGGCGTGCGCGAACCGGGCCACGGCGATCACGTGCGTCTCGGAGCGCGTCACGCGGAGCGTCCGCAGCAGGGGATCGATCGGCGTGTACATGTGCTGGGTGTAGACATGCGGCCGTCCGACCGCAGCGGCCACCGCGTGGCCGACGAACCCCGCGTGCATCAGGTGCGAGTGGACGAGGTCGGGGCCCCAGCGGTCGGCGACGGCGAGCGCCCCCTGTGCGGGATCACCGCCGTCGGCAGCAGCCGTCGGCAGGAGCCCGGGATCGACGAACACCTCGGCGCCGACGCGGCGACACCGCTCGGTGAGCACGCCCTCGCTCCCGGCGACGACCGCGACCGGCAGGCCCGCGCCGCGCTGGTGCGCGACCTGGGTGGCGACGTGCGAGACGGTACCGCCGGTCGTCGGCCCGCACTGCACGAGATGGAGGATGCGGTGATCGGCCCCCATCGCTACGACCCCTCCACCGAGCGCGCCATGGTCGGGTTGCCCGCCATGAGACCGCCGTCGATGACGAGGTCGGAGCCCGACATCCAGCTCGCCGACTCCGACGACACGAACGCGACAGCGGCGGCCACGTCACGAGGCAGGCCGACCCTGCCGAGCGGATACCACGCCGTGAGGCGCTCGAACGTGCTCGCATCCTTCTCGATCTGCTGATCCCACGCCTTCGTCCGGATGGTCCCGGGCGAGATCGACACCGCGCGCACCCCGTGCTGGCCGTAGACGCTCGCCAGCGACTGGGTGAATGACCGCATGCCCGCCTTGGCAGCGCTGTAGGAGGGGTGCCCGTAGAACTCGTGGGCGTTCACCGAGAGGATGTTGACGATGACCCCGGTACCCGACGCCATCATCGCGGGAAGGGCGCGCCGCGCGCAGCGGAATCCGCCTTTGAGGATCACATCGATGTCCTGATCCCAGATGTCGTCCGGCGCTTCGTGGGGCATCGGCGGGATGGGACAGGCGACGATCGCGTTGTTCACGACGATGTCCGGCGCACCCCAGGCCTCGGTGACCGCGGTGAAGCATCGGTCGATGCTGTCGGCATCCGTCACGTCCAGCGCGAACGCACGCGCCTCCCCCGTGCCGTCGGCCGCGACCGCCGCGTTCGTCGCCGCGCGCGCCGCAGCATCCTCATCGATGTCGGCGACGGCCACCCGCGCGCCGAACCCGGCGAGAGTGCGGGAGATCTCGGAGCCGATGTCGCCGCCGCCACCCGTGACGAGGGCGATGCGACCGCTCAGGTCGAAGACGTCAGCCATCGATCCGCGCTCCCGCCCGGCCCGCCGGAACCGGGACGGCGAGCATCCGCCCGTCCCCGCCGATCGATGCGCCGGCGAGCTGCCCGACGGCGACCGCGTTGCGCGCAGCGTCGATCGAGGTCAGGGGCTCCGCCCGTCCGTGGTAGCTGTCGGCGAAGTTCTGCAGGATCCGCAGATCGGCGCCGTCGTGCCCATCCTGGGTGGCGGCATCCTCGGAAAGCGGGATCTCGATGTCGGGCTCCGGGTCGTAGCCGCGACGGCGATTGGTCCACACCTTGATGACCCCGTCGCCGCCTTCGTCTCCGAAGTTCTCGGCGCGACCCTCGGTGCCGATGATGCAGTAGTTGCGCCAGTAGTCGGGCGTGTAGTGGCACTGCATGTACGTGCCGAGCACGCCGTTCTCGCAGACAAGGTTGACGTGCGAGAGGTCTTCCACGTCGAGCGCGGGGTTGAGGTCGCGCTGCGCGAGAGGCGGCCAGTTGTCGATGTACGACCGGGCGTCCGGCGTCGGGGCATCGGCGTCGCGGCAGTGCGCGCCGTTGTACACGGTCAGGCCCCCGGAGCCCTGCACGCTCACGTAACGCGTGCCGAGGATGTGCGCCATCGCATCGAGGTCGTGGCTTCCCTTGTGCACGAGAAGTCCACCGGAACGCGCCTTCTCGGCGTGCCAGTCCTTGAAGAAGTAGTCGCCGCCGCGGCCGATGAAGTGGCGGATCCAGAACGCGCGCGGTTCGCCGATCACGCCGGACTCCACGACCTCGCGCATCTTCTCGACGAGAGGCATCTGCCGCATGTTGTGCCCGACGTACAGCAGCACACCGTTGCGCTCTGCGGCCTCGATGAGGGCGTCGGCATCTTCCAGCGACGTCGCCAGCGGCTTCTCGATGAAGGTCGCCTTGCCGGCGTCGAGGCTGGCCAGGCCCACCTCGGCGTGGAGGAAGTCGGGCGTGAGCACGAAGACCGCGTCGACATCCGGATCGGCGACGAGCTCGCGGTGGTCGGCGTACAGCCGCACGTCGGGCAGCTCGGCGCCCACCGCATCCCGCGCGTCGGGGTTCGGATCGGCGACTGCCACGAGCCGGTACGCGCTGTCGGGCAGGTCGATGATGGCGCGCATCAACGTGAACCGGAGACCCGCTCCGACCACCCCCACTCTGATCTTCGTCTGACTCATTGCGTCACTCCTTTGTCTGCGCATTCGATGGACGGAACTTCATTCGGATCACGGCGAGCATGCCCGCGAGGGTGAGCACGATGCCCCCGACCTGGAGCGGCTGCGGCAGCGCAGACAGTCCGAAGGCGGCGGAGGCGACGCCGACCAGCGGCGGGACGGCCAGGCCCAGAAGGGCGGCGTACGACGGCCCGGCGGTCAGGATGATGCGGTGCTGCACCAGGTAGGCGGGCACGTAGATGCCGAGGCCGAGCAGCGCGAGGGCGGCGAGGGTGATGAGCTCCACCCGTCCGCCGCCGGTCACCTCGACGACGGCCCACAGCACCAGGGGCACGCTGCCGAGGGCGAAGATCGGCAGGATGCGCGGGGTCATCGGCCCGCGGTAGCCGCGGTTCACGTGCGCGAAGTAGAGCCCGTAGGCCGACATCGACAGCATCGCGCCGACGGCGGCCAGCACTCCCCAGACGACACCGGGTGCAGCGGCTCCGCCGAGGCGGGGAACCACGTAGAGCACCGCGCCGACGATGGCCACGACCGTCGCGAGGAGCACGAGGGGGCGCACCCGCACCCGGGTCAGGGCGCTCTCCAGCAGGAGCACCACGACCGGCGACAGCGCGAGGATGAGGCTGGGGATGGTCGGGCCGGCGAGCGCGATCGCGAGCGTCGACAGCAGCGTGTAGCCGGCGACCCCGGTGACCGAGAGCACGCCGAGCTGCCACCAGGAGTAGCGGCGCGTGGGAAGCGGCGGCTCGGCCGAGCCGGAGCGCGCGCCACCCCGATGCGAGAGCAGCACCAGCAGCAGCAGGCCGAGAGCCGCGAAGCCCGTGCGCCCCGCCGACACCACGCCGACGCCCGCCCCCTGCAGCGCGAGCCCCGCGATCACCCAGGTCGCCGCGAGCAGCACGACCAGGGCGACCGATTCGAGCGCGAGCCGGGTCGTGCGAGTCTTCGAGGAGACCGGCGACACCGCAGCGCCCGACGTGTTCATACCCGGGCCGGCTCCGTCTGGCCCTGCTCGAAGTAGGCGACCAGATCGGGGGCGAGCGGCGGGATGCTGATGGCCGAGCCGTCCGCGCGCAGCGACGCGGTCGCCAGGATGCCGGCGGCCACGGCCTCCCGCGCGGCGACCGGCGAGGTCTCGGTGACTCCGCCGACCCGGACGAACCGGAGGAACTCCGCGACGAGCAGCGCGTCGGCGCCGTCGTGTCCGGCATCCGGCACCTCGGGGACGATGAACACCTCGTCGGCCTCGGCCGCTCCGGCGTGCCGCCGGTTCCACAGCTTGACCTCGCTCCCGGCGACGTCGCCGAAGTTCTCGATGCGGCCCTCGGTGCCGATCACCGTGTAGTTCCGCCAGTAGTCGGGGGTGAAGTGGCACTGCTGGTACGAGGCGAAGATGCCGCCCTCGAGACGCATGTTGACCATCGAGATGTCCTCGACGTCGACCACCGGGTTGAGGCCCGTCAGTGCGGTCGGCGGCCAGTTGTCGACGCTGAACCAGTCCGGCATCCGCTCGCCCGTGCGATCACGACGGTCGGTGATGTCTCCGTACACGCTCAGTCCGCCCATCGCCGCGACCTGCTCGGTGTACGCGTCGGCGAGCCAGTGGATGATGTCGATGTCGTGGGCGCCCTTCTGCAGCAGGAGCCCGGTGGTGTGCCGACGGTCGGCGTGCCAGTCCTTGAAGTAGAAGTCGCCGCCGTGGCCGACGAAGTGGCGCACCCACACGGCCTTGACCTTGCCGATGCGACCGGTCTGGATGAGTCCGCGCATCAGGGTGATGAGGGGCATGTGCCGCATGTTGTGGCCGATGTAGAGGCGGGTGCCGGTGCGGCGCGCGGTCTCGAGCATCGCGTCGGCGTCGGCGAGGTCGATCGCGAGGGGCTTCTCGCAGAACACCGGGATGCCGGCCTCCAGGGCACGGATGCTGAGCGCGGCGTGCGTGTCGTCGGGCGTGAGCACCATCACCGCATCGACTCCGGAGGCGAGCAGCTCGTCGAGCGAGTCGGTGATGAGGGCGTCGGGTACGAGCAGGCGCGCGTCCTCCCGCGCCCTCTCGGCGATGTCGCACACGGCGGTGATCCGCGAGCCCTTGCCGGGGCGGTGCACCTCCTCCTGCAGGGTCGAGCGCGCGCCGAAGCCGATGATGCCGATCTTGAGATCCACGATGGTCCTTCTGTGTGGTGAGCTGTCTGAGAGCGGAGCCGGCGTCAGCGGGCTCTCGCGGCGGGGGCGTCGAGGTCGGTCGACCCGCCGGGGAAGATCGTCCATTCGAACTCGTGCAGCCGCCCGGGTGCGGGCTCCGTCTCGAGTGCGCGGTCGACGATGATGCGCGCCTGGCGCGCGTAGAAGTCGGTCGGACCGACCGTCGTCAGGGTCGGAGCGACCAGTGCGGCGTCCGGCGTGTTGCCGACGCCGATCACGGCCACGTCGTGCGGCACGCGGAGCCCGAGCATGTGGGCGGCGTTGATCGCGGCGATCGCGGCGAAGTCGGTCGTGGCGTAGATCGCGTCCGGCCGGTCGTCTCGGGAGAGCAGGGTGACGGCGGCGGCGAATGCGCTCGCCGGCGTCTCCTCGTAGGTGACCGTCCAGCTCGGGTCGGGCTCGATGCCCGCCGCGGCCAGCTTCTCCAGGTACGGCGTGTACCGGGTCACCTGCTCCCCCGCCAGGCGCACGGCGCCCTCGGCGGCGAGGCATCCGATCGCGGTGTGCCGCTCCAGCAGATGATCCATCGCGATCTCGCAGCCGGGGATCGCATCCGAGCGGATCACGTCGAAGCCGTCGGGCTCGAGGAACTCCGAGAAGACGACGAGTCGCTGTCCTCCCCGCACGAGCTCCTGCAGCTTCGCCTTCACCTCGTCGTCGTCGCCGATGCTGTCGAGGTAGGCGACGTCGCACTCGATGCGGTCGAGCGCCGCGCGCCAGTCGCCGTCGGCGAGGATCAGCGTCGTCAGCCCGTGACTGTTCGCCTCGGCGTTGACCGCATCGGCGACCGCGAGCGACCACGGGTCGCTGAGCACGTGCAGCGAGAGCTGCACGGTGCCGCTGCGGCCGGTGCGGATCGTGCGCGCTGCACTGTTCGGCCGGTAGTTGAGCTCGTCGGCGGCCGCCAGCACCCGCGCCGCCGTCGCCTCGGCGACACCGGCACCCGTGGTGCCCGCCCGACCCGAGAACACGTACGAGACGGTCGCGGTCGACACACCGGCGAGCTCCGCCACCATGCGCAGGGTGGGGCGCCGGGGCGCCTGATGTTCGCGCTGCACCATGGCTCAGCCCTTCGATCCGCTGAAGGCGATGCCCTGGATGAACTGCCGCTGCAGGATCATGAAGGTCACCAGCATCGGCAGGGTCGCGAGCAGCGCACCGGCCATCAGCACGGGGTAGTCGGTTCCGTGGATGCCGACGAGCTGCGAAAGACCGACCGACAGCGGCATCTTGGCCGGATCGGTCGTCACGATCAGGGGCCAGAGCAGATCGTTCCACGACCAGAGCACGGTGAACACCACGAGAGCGATGATGCCAGGCTTCGCGAGCGGAACCATGATGCGCCAGAAGGTCTGCCACGGATTCGCGCCGTCGATGCGGGCGGCCTCTTCGAGTTCGGCGGGCATCGACATGAAGAACTGCCGCATCAGGAAGGTGCCGAAGGCGCTGAAGATGCCGGGCACGATCAGCGCCTGCAGGGTGTTCAGCCAGCCGAGCGCCTGGATGATCTCGTACTGCGGCAGCAGGTACAGCTGCGACGGAACCATCAGTACCGACAGGAAGACCACGAACAGCGCGTTCCGCCCGGGGAAGGGGATGCGCGCGAACGCGTAGCCGGCCATCGTGCACAGCAGCACCTGGCCGACCGTGCGGCCGACGGTGAGCCACACCGAGTTGAGGAACATCTGCGCGAAGGGCATCGAGTCGAAGACCTCGGCGAAGTTCGTGAACACCCATTCCCGCGGGAGGAAGCTCGGGGGCACCTGCACCGAGTCGGACAGCGTCTTGAACGAGGTCAGCAGCTGCCAGATGAAGGGGAACACCATCAGGATCGCGCCGACGAGGAGCACGATGTGGACGACCCAGATACCGCGGTTCTTCGTGCGGCCGGCGCCCGATCGGCCCGTGCCGTCGGAGGCGCCGACGATGGCGCGCGTGTCGAGCGAGACGTCACTCATAGTGCACCCACTTCTTCTGCAGACGGAACTGGACGACGGTGAGCAGCAGGATGATCACGAGCAGGAGGAACGCGACGGCAGCCGCGTAGCCGCGGTCGTTGTCGAGGAATCCGGCTTCGTAGAACAGGTAGACGACGGTGCGGGTGTTCGGCATTGCCGGGTTGCTGCGCCCGAGCATCATGTAGATGAGGTCGAAGACCTGCAGGGCGCCGATGACGCTGATGACGCTGACGAAGAAGATCGACGGCGAGAGCAGCGGGATCGTGATCGAGAAGAATTTTCGGATGGGGCCGGCGCCGTCGAGGTCGGCGGCCTCCATGATCGTGTCGGGGATGCCCTGCAGCCCCGCGAGGAAGATGACGATGTTGGTGCCGAGCCCCGCCCAGATGCCGACGACGGCGATCGCGACGAGTGCGGTGTTCGGGTCGGTGAGCCAACTGCGCCCGTCGATGCCGACGACGCCCAGCCCCGCGTTGAGCACGCCGTAGTCGCCGTTGTAGATCATGCGCCAGACGAGCGCGATCGCGGCGGGCATCGTGACGACCGGGATGAAGTACAGCGTGCGGTAGGCGCTGCGCCCCTTGAGGCCGGTGGTGTTCAGCAGGGCCGCGATGCCGACCGCGAGGGGGATGCCGATGAGCGCGATGACCGTGTAGATCGCGGTGTTGCGCAGGGCTCCGATCAGCTCGGGGTCCTGGAACAGCCGGGTGTAGTTCTCGATGCCCACCCACTCGGAGCCGCCGAACGGCCCCGACTTCGTGAACGAGATGATGAGGGTCCGCACCGTCGGCCACAGGTAGAAGACGGCGATCCCGAGGGCTGTCGGCCCGATGAAGACCAGCGCCCACCACGGGGAGGAGCCAGGGCTTCGCCTGCGGCGGCGGATGCCGGGGCTCGTGGCCTCCGGCATCCGCTCGGCCGTGGCGACCGCGCGTGGCGCGATGGCGGTCATGCGCTACTCCTTCTCGGCGTCCAGCGCGGTCTGCATCTGCTCGGCGAGGTCCTTCAGACCTTCCTTGGGAGCGACGGCTCCCGACCAGACCTGCGACAGCACCTCGCTCTCGATGCTCGTCCACGCGGAGGTGTTCTTCGAGACCGGGTAGGGCACGGCGGTGTCGAGCGCGTCGATGTAGACCTGCAGGTCGTACTGCGGCAGCGCGTCGACCCAGGCCTGCTGGGTGCCGTTGAAGGCCGGGATGACCGTGCCGGTCGCGGCCTGGATCTTCGCGGCCTCCTCGCCGCTGGCGAACTCGGCGAAGGCCTTCGCCTCGGCGAGGTGCGCGCTCTTGGCGTTCGCGACGTTGCCCACACCGTGGATCACGCTCTGGTTGCCCGTGGCGCCCTCCGGCAGCGGGGCGACGTCGACCGAGCCGCCGATGTCGGCGTTGTCGGCGTAGGCGATGGCCGCCCAGGAACCGTTCTGGAACATCGCAGCCTTGCCGGAGAGGAAGAAGTCCTCGGGGTTCGTGTCGGTCATCTGCTGCGCCGTGGGCGAGGAGCCGGCCTCGATCAGGTCGGTCCACAGCTCGACACCGGCGAGCGCCTCGTCGGAGCCGTAGCCGCTCTCGGTGCCGTCGGAGGAGATGACCTCGCCGCCGGCCTGCGCGATCGAGTTGTAGAAGTTCTCCTGGCCGTACTGGCTCGCGGTGACGCCGAACTGACCCTTCGCGGGATCGGTGAGCTTGGCGGCGGCAGCGGTGAAGTCGTCCCACGTCCATCCGGCCGCGGGGTAGTCGACGCCCGCGGCGTCGAAGAGGTCTTTGTTGTACCAGAGCGCGACGGTGTCGAAGTCCTTGGGAGCGCCGTAGAGCTTGCCGTCGAACGTGTAGAGGTCGATGAGGCCCTGCGGGTAGTCGGCCGCGTCGATGCCGCCGTCGTCGAGCGGAGCCAGCTGGCCGTTCGACGCGTACAGCTGGAAGTTCGGGCCGTTCATCCAGAACACGTCGGCCGCCGAGCCGCCGGTCGCCGCGGTCTGGAGCTTGGTGAAGTACTCCTTGTACGGCGTGACCTGGATGTCGATCGTGACGTTGGGGTTCTCTTTGGTGAACGCCGCGGCGATGTCTTCCATCGCGGGCTTCTGGTTCTCGTCCCAGATGGCGTAGCTGAGGGTGACGTCCTCTCCGGACGAACCTCCCCCGCCGGTCGAGGAGGAGCACGAGGTGAGTGCGAGGACGGCGACCGCAGAGGCGGCGAGGGCGCCGAGAGCGCGGCGGGAGGTTCGGGGCATCGGTGTCTCCTTTGACGGGTGCTTCGAGGTGTGGCGCGGGGCCGGGAAAGCGTGTTAATCGTTTAGCGTTAATCGATTAGCAGCGATGTTAGCCGCACTTCCGCGTGGTGCGCAAGCACCGATTCAGAACAGCGAGCCGAGAGCCAGTCCGAGGCCCGCCGCGATGAGGCCGAGCACCAGCATCCCGATCGCATTGAAAGCGGATGCCGGGCGCTCGCCGTCGCGCCACAGAGCGACCGTGTCGAGCATGGCGGTGCTGAAGGTCGTGTAGCCGCCGAGCAGCCCTGCGCCGAGGAGGAAAGCGGCCTCCGGCAGCGCCGTCGTCACGACGCCCAGCGCGAAGGAGCCCGTGAGGTTCACCAGCAGGATGCCCCACGGGAAGCGGCGACCTGCGAATCGGGCGACCCCGAGATCGACGAGGTACCGCAGCACGGCGCCGAGACCGCCGGCGAGTGCGGCACCGAGGAAGAGGAGCGGGCTCATCGCGCGGCTCCCCTCGATCGAGGTCGCCCGATGCGGAGCCCGAGCGCGGCGGCGGCGAGGCCCAGCGCGAGACTCCCGAGCGCGTAAGCGACGGCGACGAGCGGCGCGTCACCCCAGAGCGCGATCGTGCCCGTCATGAACGCGCTGTAGGTCGTGAACCCGCCGAGCACACCGGTGCCGATCAGCACGCGGAGATCGCTCGACGCGGGAAGCCGCGCGGCGAGGACGCCGATGAGCAGAGCCCCCAGGACGTTGGCGATCAGCACAGCGACGGGAAAGCCGCCGGCATCCAGGATGGTGAGGCTCAGTCCGAGCCGGGCCGCGGTGCCGATCGTGCCGCCGAGAGCGACGAACAG
This sequence comes from Microbacterium sp. PMB16, assembly GCF_051294855.1. Classification (GTDB taxonomy): domain Bacteria; phylum Actinomycetota; class Actinomycetes; order Actinomycetales; family Microbacteriaceae; genus Microbacterium. The sequence continues at coordinate 1,836,246 of NZ_CP145908.1, read as the reverse complement.
AACACGACGGAGATTCACGTTCGTCACTGTAGTCGCCCGGGGCAGCGCTGAGCCGTGGCAGCGCAGCATCCGAATGTCAAGGCAGTGCGTGCCGACGCGCCGGTGGCGTTGACTGGCCTCATGAAGCCACTCTGGAAGACCGACACGACCATGCCGACCGGCTCGCCCTTCGAGCCGGGCGCGCAGCACGACGTCGTCGTCGTCGGAGCAGGGCTCACTGGTCTGACCACTGCCGTCATGCTGACGCGCGCCGGCCTGGATGTGGCCGTGGTCGAAGCGGGCGACATCGCCGAGCTCGCCACCGGCGGGAACACCGGCAAGCTCTCACTTCTCCAGGGCAAGCGGCTCGCCGAGATCCGCCGCCACCATCCCGCAGGACTCGTGCGGGCGTACGTCGACGCGAACCGCGAGGGCATGGACTGGTTGACCGCCTTCGCCGACAACGCCGGCGTTCCGTACACGTGGCGCACCGACCACTCCTACGCGCAGGGTCCCGACGGGCTCGAGGACGTGCGGGCGCAGCACGACGCGGCATCCGAGGCAGGACTGCCCACGCGGATGCTCTCCCCCGACGAGCTGCCCGACCTGCCGTTCCCGATCGCCGGAGCCGTCGCACTCGACGACCAGGTCACGATCGATCCGGTGACCGTCACGGCGGCCCTCGCCCGCGAGCTGCTCGCCGAGGGAGGAACGCTGCACACCGGTATCCGCGTCACCGGCGCCCACGTGATTCCCACGCCGCGCGTCGACACCACCGCCGGCCCCTGCTCGCCGACCACATCGTGCTCGCCACCGGCAGCGTGATCCTCGATCGCGGTCTCTACTTCACGAAGACCAGCGGGATGCGGTCGTACTGCGTCTCGTTCCGCGTGCCGGGTGAGGTGCTCGAGGGCACGTTCCTCTCGGTCGACGGCCCGACGCGATCCATCCGTCCGGTCTCGGCCGCCGACGGCCCCGCCGATACCGCACAGCTCGTCGTCGGCGGCAACGGCCACCCGGTCGGCCGCTCCGACAGCGAGGCCGCGGCGGTCGCCGACCTGATCGCCTGGACGACGGAGCACTTCCCCGGAGCAGAGGAAACGCACCGGTGGTCGGCGCAGGACTACGAGTCCCACAACCAGATCCCCTTCGTCGGCGCGCTGCCGCGCGGACTCGGGGCCATCCGCTTCGCGACCGGCTACGCCAAGTGGGGGTTGTCGAATGCCCCGGCCGCCGCGCTGCGCCTGACCGCCGAGATCATCGGCGTCCCGTGGCGCGAGCGCTCCGGATGGATGAACACGATCGGCACGCGCCTGACCATTCCCGCCGATCTCGCGAAGGGCGCCGTCGAAGGCGCGAAGGTCGCCGCGGCCGCCACCTCCGGATGGGTGGAGGCCGAGTCGCGCAAGGTTCCCGTCCCGGCGCCGGACGAGGGAGAGGGCGTCGTCGCGAACCGTGCTGGGCTCCCGGTCGGAGTCTCGACCGTCGATGGCGTCACGCGCGCGGTGAGCGCCGTGTGCACGCACCTCGGCGGCGTGCTCGCCTGGAATGACGCGGAGTGCACGTGGGACTGCCCGCTGCACGCCTCGCGCTTCGCTCCCGACGGCAGGCGCATCGAGGGCCCGGCTCTGGAAGATCTCAAGGAGCTGCCCCGCTCGGGCCGCGCCGGGTGATTCCGGTCGCACTCAGCTCTCGTGCGAGAGCTGAGTGTCGTCCCAGCCCTGTTGCGGAGTGTCGCAGTTCTCGCGGAACACGTACTGCGAGGCGAGCTTGCGCTGACTGCTCGACCAGTCGATCGCGGGCCGGCGCTGTTCGGGCGGAAGATAGCCGAGCCGGTAGACGGCCATCAGCTCGAGGTCGTCGGGAACGTGCAGCAGGTCGACGATCTCGTCCCACTTGCCCGGCACCTCCATCGGGAACGAGATGAACTGGATGCCCATGCCGAGCTCGACCGTCGTGAGCCAGATGTTCTCCATCGCGGCGCCCATGCTGAACACCGAGTAGAACGACGAGAGCTGCCCTGGCCGGTATTCGCTGCGGTCGAGCATCACGCCCAGCAGCAGCGGTGACCCGGCGACGAGCTTCTGGTTCTCGGAGCCGAGGGTCTTCGGCACGCCGAACGTGTTCATGAGCGTCTGCCCACGTTTGGTGAACACCTGGCTCGTGAAGGGCCGGAGCGCGGCGGGGAGCTTGTCGAACAGCATCCCGCTGCGCTTCTCGTCCATCTCGGCCTGGCTGAAGCGGAAGTACGGCTTGTAGCGCTCGAAGAAGGTGCCGTTCGACATCGCCTCGGTCATGCTCGCACCCGAGATGCGCGCGATCTGCTCGATCGTGTCGCGGTTCTCGATCACGACGAAGCGCCACGGCTGGCTGTTCAGCTGCGAGGGTGCGCGGCCCGCCGCCTCCAGCAGCAGGCGCTGGTGCTCTTCGGAGACCGGGTCGGGCAGCATCGGCCCGTTGGTGGTCTTGCGGCGGCGGATGGCGTCGAGCAGTTCCATGCGGTCACTTCCGGTTGGCGGGACGGAGCGAGCACACGAGGCCCGCGATGACGAAGGGGGCCGCGGCGAGCGCGACGAGCGGATGCCGGCGGCTGTGCGACCCGAGATACGGGATGGCGGCGAGCGGGATCGCGGCCGGAGCGAGAGCCAGGGCCGCCCGGCTGCTCGCGCTCTTCGGGGTGCCCCAGAGCGCGGCGCTGACCGCGGCGGCGACGGTGGTGCAGGTCGCGATGTAGAGCGCGTGGTGCAGCCAGCGGAAGTTCGAGGTGTCGATCACCTTCGCAGCGACCGCGGTGCCGAGAGCGGCGTTCGCGCCATAAGCGACGGATGCTGCCACGAACAGCGGCGCAGCGTTCGTGCGCTGCCGTCGGTCCCTCATGCGAAGACCCTACGCCCGCCGCTCCGGCGGGCGCGCCCCCTTGCGCACAAGCGGCCGTGTCGATAGGCCCGGTTCCTGAGCGAGGAGCGAAGCGACGAGACGAAGGGCCCGGTTCCTGAGCGAGGAGCGAAGCGACGAGACGAAGGGCCCGGTTCCTGATTCCCGGTTCCTGAGCGAGGAGCGAAGCGACGAGACGAAGGGCCCGGTTCCTGATTCCCGGTTCCTGAGCGAGGAGCGAAGCGACGAGACGAAGGGCCCGCCGCGCTTGCTCAGGAACCGGGAGGTGTTACAGGTTGCTCTCCGCGTAGATGCGGAGCGCGTCGCGGACGAACTCGGCACCGTGCGTGCCGCCGTCGGCCGTCGCGTAGTTCACGCCGAAGCGCGGGTCGGCGACGTACATCTCGCCGAGCCCGATCACGTATGCCTTGGCGTCGCCGCCGGGGATAGCGGCGGGGGTGCCGGGCACGCCCGTGAGCCACTCGACGTGGCGACGCGCCACGTCCTGAGCGTCAGCGGATGCCGGGTCGATGCCGCTCTCCGCGGCCGCGATCCAGTCGCGTCCGAGATCGGAGACACGTTGCTGCCAGTCGGCGCGCTCAGCATCCGTCATGCCACGCCACCAGCGGTCGCTGTCGGCGTAGGCCTTCTTTCCCCAACGTTCCTCGACCTCCTCCTTGTATTGGGTGTGGTCGAAGCCGTCGAACATGTTCTCTGCCATGAGGTTTTCACCTCCTCTCAATGCGTTGATGGTGGTCTCGACCGACGCGATCTGTCGCGCCAGCCGGTCCTGCTCCTCGCGCAGGAGCGCGAGGTGGGTCTGGAGAGCGGACGCTTCGGAGCCATCGGCCCCTGAGCCTGTCGAAGGGTCAAGGACCCCGGCGATCTGCGGCAGCCCGAGGCCGAGGTCCCGCAGCAGCAGGATGCGCTGCAGGCGCACGAGCGCCGGGGCGTCGTAGTGCCGGTAGCCGTTGGGCGCGATACGTGTGGGCGGCAGCAGTCCGATGTCGTCGTAGTGCCGCAGCGTGCGGCTCGTGGTTCCCGCGAGTCGCGCGATCTCCTGGATAGACCAGTCCTTCTGCTCCATCAGCATCCTCCTTTCCGTTGTCGATAACTCGACTCTAGAAGTTGACGCAGCGTCAAGGTCAAGCACACGTATGGAATTAGTTCCAGGCTCGCGCGACTAGCCTGTTCGAGGCGCCGGATGAGCTGCCGCCACAACTCGCCGGAGGTACTGACGCATGCCCGAAATCGCTCAGAAGACGACGAGCGGCCTGAGCCGCCGCACGATTCTGCAGGCATCGGCATGGTCGATCCCGGTGATGGCCGTTGCCGTCGCTACCCCTCTCGCGGCCGCGAGCACCGCGATCGATCTCGAGCTCGTCGCGCGTCCTGGTGGCGACCGCATCGGCGGCACGAACCCCGAGGGGACGCAGGCTGTCGACCTCACGCTCCCCTTCACCTACGACGCGACGAGCGCGGGAGGGCCGGTCTCGAACGCGACGCTGGTCGTCAGCTTCGACACGCGCCTGATCGACGGCCCCAGCGTGACGATCGACGGGTTCCCGGCGCAGCAGATCGCGACGGAGCTCTCCGGCACCACGCGCACCGTGACGTTCTCGCTGCCCTTCGACATTCCGGGCAACGGCGAGACGATCGCGATTCAGCCCTCGTTCGCGATCGAGAACCGGACCGCCTGGGTTCCGGATGCCGCCGACTACGTCGTCACCCTGCTCGGTCCGGGCGGCCGCCTCGACCTCAACCCGTCGAACAACACGGTGACCATGGCGCCGCAGTACGGCGGCCCGCCGGTGTGAGCCCGGTCAGAGCTTCAGTGCGCCAGTCTCATCTGGGCCGAGCGAAACGTCTCCGTCCTACGTCTCAATGCTGAGTATGCCGTCCCGGTCGACCGTCCATTCGGCCTTGCCCGTGCACGTAGATGCGCCGCCCCAAGACGTGCACGACGAGCGGGTGTAATCGATCGTCCCGACGGGAAGTCCTTCAGCACAGCGATTCCATCGCTTCCGCAAGAGAATCGCACCGCGAGCAGGACCTCCCCATAGTCCTCGGGTTCCAGCGGCAGCGGAAGTTCGGCCTCCACGTCGACTTTCTGTTGCATGGTCGAGATGGAAGAATGAGCCCGTTAGTCGCTGTCGGAGGACCTGGAGATCCAGACGCTCTGATCGTTTCCTGCGGCCTCAGGATCGCTCACCCCGTCGAGAAAAACCTGAGCCCTGTAGTCCCCTGCACCGAACTCCCACACGTCGAATGCCCAGGTGGGGCCGCTGCACGTTGCTTGATCCGCCATCAGGATGAGCAAGGAGGGGAAGTTCTCGCCCTGCTGCCATGTGCCATGAACGGTAAGAGGGTCGTCCCACTCCAGATCGTCGACCGTCGTCGCTCGCGTCGGAACGCAGAGCAGGTTCGACGGCCACGACCGTGCGACGAACGTCCCGTCCTCTGCCATCGAGATCGTGGCAGTGTGGTCGCCTGCCTCCAGCGCCCATTCACCCACGACTTCGTCGGACGTCAGGTCGTCGGCCGGAGCCGACGCCACGCAGGCCGTGAGTACCAGTAGGAGGCAGGTAGTTACCGTAGCTGCAGCCACAATTCCCCGAGGACGCATATTTACCACCTTACCGTTGAAGTCCACGAGTAGTTGATCGAGACTGCCGAAAGGGGCCCTGTTGTTCCTGGCAAAGAATCTGCGTATTGGCGAATCGGGCTAGCCAATGATCCCAGCGTCATTGGGTTCGATGCGGAGAACTGGATGATCGCCGAACTTTCACTCGGCCTCTCAATGACTTCCGCGTGGAGCAAATGCGATCCGGTAATCGCGAGCGAACGCTCAGCGTTGGAAGCATCCTCCCATGCAAACATCGTAACCGCGTCTTTCTGGATATTCGGATTGCTCGGTATTCCCGGCCCCGCGTTGTAGTAGTAGCTGGACGTTATTCGCCTTCCGGCTATCAGGTCAGCCAAGATGATGTCCGTGTATTTTCGTGTCGCCGGTCCGTCTCTAAGGCCCTGCGTGGTGCGGAAGCTCTCGTCGAGATGGATGTATTGCGGCAAAGAACCTCCCATCCAGGCCGCGACAAGCTGTCCCTGCTCAGATTGAAGGAAGCGCCCAAGATCGTATTTGATGTAACCGCCCAGGTAAGCTCCAGTCTCGCGAGCCGGCCCCGTCCAGGGATCGAAACGATTGGCCTTCATCTCTTTCTTGCCCTCTTTGACCCACCGATCCCCGAGTTTCTGCGAAGCGGCCGCGCCGGGAATTGAGGTGAGATTCCTCCGGCCGCCACATTCAGATCCGCAATCGAACGCCATCTTCAATCCGGTCGGGTCCATGAACGTGGTGGGGTTGTTGCCGGAGTACGCGTACCCCGTGTTTCTGCTGCGGAAGGTTCGTGTCGATCACCGGGTCCACGGACACGAACTTCCCCAACGCGGGGTCATACGTCCGCGCACCGACATTCGTCAGCTGTGTCGCTTCAGCGACCTGCTTGTTCATATACCCGGCACCATCAGCCCACGCCTGTGAGCCAGACGCGATCGGCGCACCGAACGGGTCACGGTACTGCTGCACCGTCGACGACCCATCCGCCACCGTCTGCACATCCACCGTCCCCTCCAGATTCGAGAACAACCACGTCAACACACTGCCCGCCGTCCCCGACTTCGCCGACCGCTGCGCCACCGGCTTACCCTCCGCACCAGAGTACGTCCGGAAACCCTCCTGCACACTCGCCCCCGCAGCCTGCGTCACCGTCGTATCCCCCAGGAACAACGACGCACCCTCCGACGAGGACACCCGCAACAACAGGTTCCCGTCCGCATCGAACACGTTCGACTGCTCCTCCGACCCCTGAACGACCTTCGACACCTTCCCGACCGTGTTGAACGTCAACTCCTGACCCGGACGCGACACCTGGTTACCCGACTCGTCATACTCATACGACCCCGAGCCCTGACCCGCGGGGCCCGTAACCTCCTGCACCGCATGCGGACGCGCAGCCCCCGCCGCCGGATACTCATACTCCCGCGTCGACACCGACCCCATCGGCGAATGCGACGTCACACTCGTCCGATTGCCAGTAACGGTGTCGTAGCCGTAGTCGATCCACATCGGAGCGACGCCACCCATCGTCGCCGCCGACGGCGAGGCCGAACACTCCGTCGACGCATTCGGCGTCCAGGCGCGTGTCAACTGACGGAACCCGTCTTACGTGTAACAGGTCTTCTGCGTCGTCGCCTGCGGATGCGTGGCCGTCACCGTCGACGAGGTCACGTTCCAACCATGAGCCGATCATCTTAGAAGCAACGCCTAGCGCCCGACTCTAGGCGACGGGGCGGGTAAGTGATTTCAGGAATGCGTTGAGCCGGTCGTCAAAGACCAAAATCAGGAAGGATTCCGCGTCGTAGATCGAATGGATGATAACTCGCACCTCGCTTGCAATCAAGTTAACTTCCGACTCGCGTAACTCACCGCTTTGAGGATAGAAAGGCTCACTGCCTTCGCCTCCACAAATGAAGGCGTTGAGCGGATATCCAGAAGCGCCGCGTCTTATCAGAAGCATCAAGTCCTCTGGAGCTGAGCGCAGGTCGCTCCAACGGATGACTCTATCCTGCACGAAAGAGGCGTCATCGAGTCCTGGATCGCCGCGACGGGCAAGATCATCATCAACTACGAGAATGCCGACAAAGAACGCTGATATGCCTCGCAGGAACGTACCCAGAAGATAATCTGCATCGCCGAGTCGCGCAGACTGCAAAAAATCGGCGCTTTCGATGCCCGCTTGCCCTTGAGGCACGATCGCATACGCGTGCACCTTCTCTCGGTCGAGACCCGGAACCACCTGCTTGGACAGACGAGATCCTTGGTCTAAGGATTCCCTTGACCACTCGATGACTCGACTTATCGGAATCGAGACAAATGTCCCACGAACGTGCATTGGATCTCCACCCAATCTCAATCTAGTCAAGATACGACAGCGGTCGACTACCCCGGGAGCTTCGGCTCAACGCGGCCATCCGGGAAGACTCTGTACATAGTTCCGTCGGGTGCTCGCCAATCATAGTGTGGACCGATCGGCTCCGGGTGCTTCAGATCGGGGTACAGGTACTCGCGTGTCGTACTGTTGTACCAACTACCCGGGCCTGATCCGGGTGTCGTCTCTCTGCCCCTCCATTCCCAACCGGCGCCCGGCGAGATCGCGGGGTCGTCAAAATTAACCCGAACGGACGTGGGCGTACTCCTGGACGGATTAGCCGAGGTGCCTATGGCCACGCCCGTGCGCAGAATCCTCACGACTCCTACACCTGGGATGACTGTAATGGCTAGTTCTGCTGCCCTGAAGAGCCCCTGATTGAAGGCATCGTTCGCCTTCGCGTACTCCGGGCCACAAGGGATTCGCGTTGTCGGGAAATCGGCACATCGTCGATATTCGAGCAGCGGCCCCATCTGCTCAGCAAGCGCTTGTGCCTGCGTCGGAGTGAGTGTAAAGCGATCTGTTGAGCTGGCAGAGTTCGACTTTTCGCTGTTGCCCAGCGGTTTGGTCGTCGGGCGCGACTTGGGATCTTTCGTCTTCAGAACTCCGCCTTTACAGGAGGGACAGTCGATCTGGTGCTTCAACCCGGTCGGGTCCATGAACGTGGTCGGGTTGTTGCCCGAGTACGCATACCCCGTGTTTCTGCTGCGGAAGGTTCGTGTCGATCACCGGATCCACAGACACGAACTTCCCCAACGCGGGGTCATACGTCCGCGCACCGACATTCGTCAGCTGTGTCGCTTCAGCGACCTGCTTGTTCATATACCCGGCACCATCAGCCCACGCCTGTGAGCCAGACGCGATCGGCGCACCGAACGGGTCACGGTACTGCTGCACCGTCGACGACCCATCCGCCACCGTCTGCACATCCACCGTCCCCTCCAGATTCGAGAACAACCACGTCAACACACTGCCCGCCGTCCCCGACTTCGCCGACCGCTGCGCCACCGGCTTACCCTCCGCACCAGAGTACGTCCGGAAACCCTCCTGCACACTCGCCCCCGCAGCCTGCGTCACCGTCGTATCCCCCAGGAACAACGACGCACCCTCCGACGAGGACACCCGCAACAACAGGTTCCCGTCCGCATCGAACACGTTCGACTGCTCCTCCGACCCCTGAACGACCTTCGACACCTTCCCGACCGTGTTGAACGTCAACTCCTGACCCGGACGCGACACCTGGTTACCCGACTCGTCATACTCATACGACCCCGAGCCCTGACCCGCGGGGCCCGTAACCTCCTGCACCGCATGCGGACGCGCAGCCCCCGCCGCCGGATACTCATACTCCCGCGTCGACACCGACCCCATCGGCGAATGCGACGTCACACTCGTCCGATTGCCAGTAACGGTGTCGTAGCCGTAGTCGATCCACATCGGAGCGACGCCACCCATCGTCGCCGCCGACGGCGAGGCCGAACACTCCGTCGACGCATTCGGCGTCCACGCCCGCGTCAACTGCCGCAACCCGTCGTACGAGTAGCAGGTCTTCTGAGTCTGCTCCTGCGGATGCGTCGCCCCGATCGTCGCGGATGTGACGTTGCCCACAGCGTCACGTGTGAACGTGCGATCCGCGACGTAGTGGCCCACACCGCCGAACACGGCGTTGTCCTTGATGGCGAGCACCGCGCCAGTCGCGCTGTCGTAACCGTAGGTCGAGAACGCGCTGTTGGTGCCGTCGTACCGGTTGAACTGCGACAACTGACCGATCGGCGAGAAGCTCGTGGTGCCGAGCACCAGCGACGCACCGCGAACGCTGCCCAACCGCCCCCACGAGTCATACCCGAAGCGGATCTGTTCAGCCGGAAGACCGCCGATCGCAGGCACAGCCTTCGCCTGCAACGAGGAGTCCGGGTGGTAGTACGACGTGACCTGGTACGACGTGCCACCGAACGCCGGGGCACCGGCAGGAATGGACACCGTGGTGTTCAGTGGGTTGCCGGCGCGATCGTAAGCGCCGACCGTCGTCTTGTAGGCGTTCCCGGGACTACCCGCTGTCGAACCCGTGTACGACGTCGAACTGGTCACGCGCCCCTTCGCGATGGAGTCGTACGCCCACTCGGCGAGAATCGCTCCCGAGGCGTCACCCGCGAACATCGCCTTCTTGCGGTTGAGCTCGTCGTAGGTCGTCGTCACCGTCTTGCCGCGGGCATCCGTCGTCGACGTCATGTTGCCGACGGCGTCATACGTCGCGGTCGGCCCGCCGGTGTGAGCCCGGTCAGAGCTTGACTCTCGCTGACGCCAACAACCACTCGATCGCTTCCAGCGGCACGCCCGATTCGAACAGAGTCACGGTGCGTGCCTTCGAGGCGTCATCTTCGTACACCTCGGCAACGATCTCGCCGTCCGCCCTCGTGAGCTCGAGTGCCATCCCATCGCGCTCGCCGACGGAGCTCGCCAAGATCAGGTGGAAGTCTTCTTTCACCTCTACAGACTGTCCGACACATTCCCCTCTTGACCACATCGAGATATATCGTGTTACTCTCAACACACACGATATATCTCGATCCCTCAACACAGGAGAAGCAGACATGACCGAGAAGTGGCTCATCGCCCCCGGCGAGGAACGCGTCATCGACATCGAATCCATCACCCGGCTCAAGGTCGGTCTCGTCGGAGGACAGGTCGACATCATCGCCCATGACGAACCCGGCATCCGCATCGAGGTGCACGGCGTCACGATCAAGGACCTCCGCGTGGAAGCCCACGACGGCGAGGTCGAGATCGACCACCCACAGTTGGGCTGGGACAACTTCCTCGAGGTGTTCCGCAACTTCGGTTCCGGCGGCCCTCGTGCCGAGGTGAGCGTCGCGGTCCCCCGCGCCATCGCCCTGAACCTCGGCGTCGTCAGCGCCGGTGCCCTCGTCTCCGGCATCCGCAATGATGCCCGCCTCAACACCGTGTCGGGCGACATCATCGTCGACACCCTGATCGGCGACCTCAACGTGAATTCCGTATCGGGCGACGTGCAGGTGCACGGTCTCACCGGATCGATCACCGCCAACAGCGTCTCGGGCGACGTGGCCGTCACGGGCACCGTGCGCAAGGCGACGGTCGACATCGTCTCCGGCTCGACCCTGGTCGACGCCGCGGGCGACGTGAACACCATCAACGTGAACTCCGTCTCCGGTGGCACCACGGTGCGCCTCGACGAGTCGCTCGCCGCCAACTACGTGATCCGGTCGCTCAGCGGACGACTGCTCATCGACGGCGTGGAGCGCAGCTCCTCGGGTCCGAGCAACTACACCGGATCGACCGGAGAACTCGCCGGCCGGTTCGTCGACCTTCGGGCGAACTCCGTCTCCGGCGGCGTCACCGTGCTCCGCCGCGCACCCGAATCCATCACGAACGACGCCGAGTGGGAAGAGTCATGAGTCCCGCAGTCTTCTCCCACGGCGACCTGCGCCTCTACCTGCTGTCGCTGCTCGCCGAAGCGCCCCAGCACGGGTACGGCATCATCCAGTCGCTCACCGACCGCACCGGCGGCACCTACACGCCGAGCGCCGGCACCATCTACCCGCGTCTCGCGAAGCTCGAGGAGGAGGGCCTGGTCACCAAGACCGTCGACGGCCGCACCACGATCTACGCGATCACGGATGCCGGACGCAGAGAGCTCGAATCCCGCGAGGGCGACCTCGCGGGCATCGAGGCCGGACTCACCGATTCGGTGCGCCTCATCGCGAACGAGGTGCGCCAGAGCGTGAAGGAGGCGATGAAGAGCCTCCGCGCCGACTTCGCCTCGGCCGAGCACGACGAGCGGGCCGCGGCGAAGAACCGTCCGCGCGGAGCATCCGACGATGCCCGCATCGTCAGCCGGGAAGAGCTGCACCGGGCGGATGCCGTCGTCAACGCATTCCGCGCCCGCATCCGCACCGACCTGCGCACGCACGTGGCGAAGGGCGGAACGCTCCCGTCGTCCGTCGTGAGTGAGCTCGAAGATGGACTGGATGCTGCCGCACGCGGCATCACGACCGCCCTCGCTGCGCTGAACTCCGACCGCTGACGCCGGCACGGGAAGGCCCGGGATCTCTTCGGATCCCGGGCCTTCCTGTGCGGTGCCATAGCCTTGGCCGCATGACGAGACTGAAGTCGCTGATTCTCCTCGCGGCCATCGCTTCCGCAGTGACCCTCGCCGGGTGCAGCCCGACCCCCGCACCTCAGGGCGAGAGTGCCGCCCCCCGCACGCCGCCCGCCGCGACGACCACGCCGTCGGATGAGCCGTCGCCCGCCCCCACCGACACCTCGGTCGAGCTGCCGACCGCCGAGAACATCAGCTGCGAGACGATGCTCGATCCCCTGGTCGATCGCGCGTTGCGCGCCACTCAGGTCATCCCCGCCGGGAAGCCGTGGACGCAGTTCGGGTTCGAGCCGACGGGAGCAGCGATCGAATGCCCCTGGGGTTACGAGGGGCAGCCCCATAGTGTGACGTACTACGCCTGGGCTGCTCTCAGCGACGGGGAGGCCGAGGAGTTTCTGGCGCTGACCGCTCAGAACGGGTACACGACGACGGAGGACGAGCAGGGCACGTGGGTGACGGACGACGGAAGCACCCCGAGCGAGGTCTCCGGAATCCTGGTGACCGACGACTGGGTCGCCTTCGCCCCCGAGGCCGAACTCATCCCTGCGATCCTCTGGACTCGCTGACGCTCTGGGCTGCCGCCGACCGGAAAGATGACCTACTCGGCCTCCGGCCAGATCTCCTTCTGCGTGTCCGGAACGGACTCGCCGAGCGGAACCACCAGGATCGGGCGATGCTGCCGATGCGCGAGACGCGCGGCGACAGATCCGGTGAAGAACTCCCTGATCGATTCGCCGATGCCGCGCTTGCGCGTGCCGACCACGATCAGCTGGGCGTCGAGCTTTCCCGCGAGCTGCTTGATCGCCAATGCCGGGTCACCCACGAGCTGACGGGCGGTCCAGGTGATCCCGGTTCCGTCGAGGATGGCGGCGGCCGCGGCCTGGACCGCCTCGAATTCGGCGGCGCCGGCGTCGAAGTTGATATCGATCGGAGCCGAATGCACGTAGCCGTCCGGGTCTTCGTAGGTCACGAAACGAGTGACGTCGACATGGGCGACGACGAGCGGCACACCCAGCAGTCGGGCGTATCGCACGGCCTCGTCGACGACATGCCGGTCCTGACCCGGCTGCATGCCGACGATGACGGCCTTTTGCAGCGCCGCGTTCTGCGAGGCCTCGTCGGACGGAGGGGAAGTGCTGTCGGACATGAGGATCGCTCCCTTCACCGGCCTGGCATCAGCCAGGGGGTCTCAGCCGCGTGCTATTCTGAATGCTACTCTTACCGGCTTCATCCGGTGTCGTGAAATGCGTGGGCCTCTGCAGCCCGCAGCTGAAATCGTGAGGGGGTCTGGCGTATGGGCCGTGGCCGTCAGAAGGCGAAGCACACAAAGATCGCCCGCGAACTCAAGGCGTACAGTCCGTCGGTGAACTACTCCGCGCTCGAGCGCGAGTTGGCTCACCCGACTGACGAAGATGCCTACGTCGACAAGTGGGCCGACGACTTCGCAGACGAAGACGAGGACGAACTAGAGAAGGCCTGACCGCCGACTCTCTCGTCGACCCCCGTGCGAACCACGGGGGTTTCGTCGTGCCCCGGCATCGTCGATCCGCCTGAGAGGATCTCTTCATGCCCCACGTCGTCACCCTCTACCGCCACCCGATCAAGGGATTCACTCCTGAGCCCGTCACCGCTCTGACCGTGCAGGCGGACGGGCGGGTCGCCGGCGACCGCGTGCTCGCGTTCCGTTTCGCGGATGCGGTGACGCCGGAGAAGTCCGACGGACTGGACTACTGGCCGAAGTCGAAGGGCCTCGCTCTCCAGGACTTCCCGGCGTTGGCCACGCTGCGGACGAGCTACGACGACGCGGCGCAACGGGTGCGGATCGAGCACGACGGCTCGTTGCTCGTGGACGCGGGCCTCGACGAGGACGGCCGCGCCGAGCTCGTGGCCGCGATCACCGACTTCGTGTTGTCCACCCGCGAGGGCCGCCGGTTGCAACGCCCCGGCCGGCTTCGCTCGTCCTCGTCGGAGACGGAGTGACGTCGCGCTTCCAGGACCGCGCTCGAGGCTATGTGTCGCTCCACAGCCACGGCAGCACGCAGGCGCTGGCCGATGCCCTCGGCATGCCCGCCGACGACCGCCGCTTCCGCTCCAACATCGTCATCGACGGGGTCGGCCCGTGGGATGAGCTCGGCTGGACCGGTGATGTGCGCATCGGCGCCATGACGTTCCGCACGGCCGGACGCATCGTGCGCTGCCTCGCCACGCACGCCAACCCCGAGACGGGCGTGCGCGATGCAAAAGTCCTCACGACCCTCACCGGAGCGTTCGCCCAGGACGAGCCGACCCTCGGGCGGCTCCTGCTGCCCGAGGAAGGATCGCCGCAGGGCGTCATCCGCATCGGTGACGAGGTGCTCGCCCAGGGAACGGCGATCGGATGACCGCGCCATGTCAGCGCTCCCTTGCGGGAGACTGATACGTGCCTATTCCGTAACCATTCCGCGCTTGTGAGCGCAAACATTTTCTGATTTGATGAGCATGTGATCGACGATGTCCCGACGTCGGCCCCACACGCTGGGCGATCCGCAGGAACCTGACCTCAAAGAGGAGAACAGCATGGCAATCACCCCGCGCTTCACCCGCACCGCCGCGATCGTCGCCGTCGGCGCGGTGTCGGCCTTCGGCCTCGCGGCCTGCTCGTCCGGCGATTCCGGCAACGGCGACGCCGGCGGCGAGCCCGTCACGATCGAGTACATGCACCGCCTTCCCGACGGCGAGGGGATGACCAGCGTCGCCGAGATCGTCGAGCGCTGGAACAAGGAGCACCCCGACATCCAGGTCAAGCCGACGAAGTTCGACGGCAAGTCGTCCGACATGATCCTCAAGCTCGAGACCGACATCAAGGCCGGAAACGGCCCGTGCCTCGCCCAGACCGGATACTCCGAGGTGCCGCAGCTGTTCGTCAAGGGACTGCTGGAAGATGTCGCGGATGAAGCCAAGAAGTACGAGGACAACTACTCCGCCGGTGCTTTCAGCGGCATGAAGGTCGGCGAGGCGATCGTGGGCCTGCCGCAGGACACCGGGCCCCTCGTCTACTTCTACAACGAGGCCGCGTTCACGGCCCTGGGCCTCGACGCACCGGCCACACTCGGCGACCTCGCCGCCGACTCGACGACCGCCGCCGCCGCGGGCAAGTACGTCACCGCGTTCACGCCCGACGAGGCGCTGAACTGGCTCGCCGGTCAGGCAGCCGCCGCCGGCGACACCTGGTTCTCCACCGCCGGCGACGAGTGGAAGGTCGACGCCGAGGGCAAGGGCTCCGAGCGGGTCGCCTCCTTCTGGCAGGGCCTCCTCGACAGCAAGCAGACCCTCGCTACCGAGCGCTGGGGCGAGGGCTTCACCGCGGCCCTCAACGACGGCAGTCTGATCGGCCATGTCGGTGCGGCCTGGGAAGCGGGTTTCCTGCTCGACTCCCTCGACGGCACCCCCGCCGAAGGACAGTGGCGCGTGGCGCAGCTGCCCGACTTCGGTGCCGGCGCGATGAGCGGCCCGGACGGCGGCTCTGGCGTCGCGGTGATGAAGGGCTGCGAGCACCCGGCTGAGGCGATGGAGTTCAACGACTGGTTCAACACGCAGGTCGACGACCTCGCGTCGCAGGGCCTCGTCGTCGCCGCCAAGGGCGAAGTCGAGACCCCTGAGAAGATGCTCCGTCAGTTCGGTGGACAGGACGTGCTCGCCGAGCTGGCCACGGCGACCGAGAACCTGAACCCGGACTTCCCCTACGCCCCCGGCTTCTCCACGCTGTCGAAGATGAACGAGACCGCAGCAGCAGCGGTGGCAGGCACGGGCACCGTCGCGGACATCTTCACCACAGCGCAGGACACCGCGGTCGCCTCGCTCGAAGACCTCGGCCTCGCCGTAGCGAAGTGACCC
Organism: Microbacterium sp. PMB16; assembly: GCF_051294855.1. Lineage (GTDB taxonomy): Bacteria > Actinomycetota > Actinomycetes > Actinomycetales > Microbacteriaceae > Microbacterium. Next base: position 1,820,394 of record NZ_CP145908.1, on the reverse strand, counting down.
GGACAGACAGCATCATCGGATGATCGACGGCGGAGTGCACGCGCAACCGTGCACTCCGCCGTCGCCATGAGGACGAGAGGCAGAAACATGGTCACTGCGACCGAGACGCGGGATCGGGCACCGGTGACCTTCTCGCGCACCCCCGAACAGAACCGGAGCCGCCGCCGGGCATCGCGCCGCGAAGGCATCACCGGATGGCTCTTCATGGCGCCGTTCGCGGTGCTGTTCGCCGTCGTGTTCCTCGTGCCGATCGTCGTGTCGGTGCGCTCCTCGTTCTTCGCGCAGAAGCCGGCCGGCGGTGGACTCTACGGCGGCGGCGAGCTCGTCGACACGTTCGTCGGCCTCGACAACTTCGCCATGGCCGCGGGCAACGGGGCTTTCTGGGCCGGCATGGGCCGGGTCGTGCTCTACGCCGGGCTGCAGATCCCCGTGATGATCGTCGTCGCGCTCGGCCTCGCCCTGCTGCTCGACTCGTTCATCGTGCGCCGCCCCGCCCTCTTCCGCCTCTCCTTCTTCCTCCCCTATGCCGTGCCGGGGATCATCGCGGCCATGATGTGGCTCTACCTCTACACACCGCAGGTGTCGCCCTTCCTCCCCTACCTGCCCGAGGGCACCGACCTGATGTCCCCGCAGACCATCCTGTTCTCGATGGCGAACATGACGACCTGGACCTACACCGGGTACAACATGCTCATCTTCCTGTCCGCTCTGCAGGCCGTGCCGCGCGACCTGTACGAGGCAGCGCGTCTCGACGGCGCATCCGGGTTCCAGGTCGCGATGCGCATCAAGGTTCCCCTCGTGCGGGGGGCCGCGCTTCTCGCGGTGCTGCTGTCGATCATCGGCACCATCCAGCTGTTCAACGAGCCTGTCATCATGCAGGCGGCGAACTCCTGGATGGGCAAGGACTTCACCCCGATGATGCTCACGTACAACACGATGATGGGCGAGATCTCGCCGTCGGGCAGCGGCCCGGCATCCGCGTACTCGCTCCTCATGGCTCTGATCGCGGGCGTGCTCGCGATCGTCTACGCGCTGATGCAGCGCCGAAGGGGCGACGCATGACCACCCGCGCTCTCATCACCACGACCGACGCCGGCACCCGGCGCCGTCCCCGCCGACCGCAGGCGGCAGATGTGCCGCCCCGGGCGATGGCTCCAGGACCGCTCGCCCGCGTCTTCGGCATCATCGCCCTGGTCGTCGCCACGCTGTACTTCCTGGTACCGGTGTACTGGCTCATCGTCGCGTCGACCAAGAGCAACACCGACCTGACGACGACGTTCGGATTCTGGTTCGCCGACTGGAATCTCGGCGCCAACTACGACAGCCTGATGGGCTGGACCCAGGGGCTGTTCTGGCGCTGGGTGGGCAACTCGCTGTTCTACTCGGTGAGCGCCGGCGTCATCGGCACGCTGTTCGCCGTGATGGCCGGATACGCGATCGCGAAGTTCGCATTCCCCGGCAAGCGGATCGCGGTGGGCGTCATCATGGCCGGCCTGCTGCTGCCGGTCGCCCTGCTCACGGTGCCGCTGTACATCGAGTTCGACGCACTCGGCCTGACGAACACGGCCTGGGCGATCATCATCCCCTCGGCGGTCTCCCCGTTCGGGGTGTTCCTCGGCATGGTCTACGCGCAGTCCTCCGTTCCGACCGAACTGCTCGAGGCCGCGCGCATCGACGGCGCCGGCGAAGCACGCATCTTCTTCACGATCGTGATGCGGCTACTGGGCCCGGCGATGGTGACGATCTTCCTCTTCATCTTCGTGGCGACCTGGAACAACTTCCTGCTGCCGCTCATGATGATCTCCAGCCAGGATCTGAAGCCCGTCACTCTCGGCCTGTACGGCATGATGAGCTACTTCGCCCCCGACAAGGGCGCGGTCATGCTCGGCGCCCTGCTGGGCGTCATCCCGCTCATCGTGCTGTTCTTCACGCTGCAGCGGTACTGGCGTTCGGGCCTGGCCGCAGGAGCCGTCAAGGGCTGATCAGCGCGACGCGAACGGCATCCGTCTCCTTCTCCGGGAGGGACGGATGCCGTTTCTGTTTGCTCCGTGGTCTCTTCTTCTCCACCTGGCGCGGGCAGGTGAGGGAGAAGACCATGTCTGATCTCGAGGCTCTCGCCCTCATCCTGACCGACCCCGGCGTCCGGCTGCTCATCGGGAACTCATCGCGGCGATCGTCCGCCTGGTGCTCACCGCGCTGTGCTGCACGATGTTCATCGTGAGCGACAACAAGTGGGCGCGCAACGCGGCACGCATCGGCCGCGCCTGGCGGCGGAAGAAGTAGCCTGCGCACGCGAAAGCGGCCCGGAGGAAACACCTCCGGGCCGCTCATCGTGGACGGGTCACCGCATCAGCGGATCTCCCGTCGGCGTCGCGTCCACAGCAGGCCGCCGAGGAGCATCAGGGCCAGGGCGACCACGGCTGCCGCCGTCCACACTGCTCCGTCAATGCCGGTCGTCGCGAGACCTTCGCCCGGCGCTCCCGTTCCCGGGGCCGCCGTCACCGTGAGGTCGGTCCTGGCGCGCTCGGCCCCGACAGCATCGGTCGCGACGATCGCGTGGGCCCCCGCAGCGGTCTTCGCGGGGATGGTGACCGTCACCATGGCCTCACCGGCGGCGGATGCCGTGACCTCGCCGATCTTGACCGGCTCGGAGTGCAGCCACAGCTGCACCACCTCGCCCGGCTCGAACCCGCGCAACTCCACGTTCAGGCTGGACCCCGCCCGGACCGAACCCACGGATGCTGCGAGCGACGCCTCGGTGACCGGCTTCGCCTTCTTCACCGTGAGCTCAGCACGCGCGAGTTCCGCGCCGGAGCCATCCTTGATGGTCATGGCGTGCTTCCCCGGTTCGGTGTCGGCCGGGATCAGCAGCGCGGTCTTCAGCGCGCCGTCCCCGTCGACTGCCGCATCCGTGAGCCGCACGTCACCGAGCCAGACCGTCACGGTCGAGCGCGGTGCGAAGCCCGACAGTGTGGCCTCGACCGTCTCGCCCGCCCGCACCGAGGCCGCACCGAGGTCCAGTGTCGGATCCGTCGCGGGCTCGCACTCGCTCAGGTCGTCGTCCGGACGCACCTCGGCGGCGTGCCCAGGCTTCGGCGCCGAGGTGCCGAACACGGCGAGCTCGGCGATCGCGGCGAACTGCGTCCCCGAGATCGATGAGGTCGCGGTGATCCGCACGTAGCGCGCGGAGACCGCATCGAAGGTGACCTCCTGCGCTCCGGCGATGTTCTTCCACTCGCCGGTGGTCACCGGGGTGAACGTCTCGCCGTCGGCCGACACGGCCACCTCGTACCCCTTGATCGGACCGTTCTGATTGGCCCCGCGGCGGGTGTACGCGATGCCGTCGACGGTCTCGGTCGAGCCGAGGTCGAGCGTCACCACGTGCGGATACGAGGTCGCATCCGTGCCGTACCGGCTGTGCCAGATCGTCGACGTGTCGCCGTCGAGCATGTTCGCCGCGCGGCCGTCTTCACCGTCGGTCTCCTCGGAGGAAGCCGTCGCCGTGATCTGTGCGTTCGGGATGCGGGCACGACTGGCAACCGTCGTCTGCTGCTGCGCGTTGACGGTGCGCACGTCGCAGTCGACGAGGTAGGTCGCCGCGATGCCGATGCCGACCGACGTACCGGCCGCATCCGCCGGGGCGGTGATCAACCAGTCGGTCGTCACGCTGTCGCCCGGCTCCACCTTCCCGAACACGTTGGCCGAGCCGTCGGCCACCTCGACCGTGTATCCCTTCGGAAGGTCGAGCTGCACGCCCACGTTCTCCGCGACGCTGTCCTCGCTGTTGGTGAACGTGGTGGTGAAGCCGGCCTGCGCTCCGGGGCTCAGCACCGCGGCGCCGCCCGAGACCGTCGCGCACGGCGTGCCGCCGACGGTCGGACCGAGGTCGGTCACGGTGAAGTCGTCGAGCACGAAGTCGACCTCCGGCCCGCTGATGCGCTCGAGCCCGACCCAGCTGTAGTCGCCGCAGCCGACGACCAGATCCTGACCGAACTCCTTCGTCTCCAGCGCCTGGGCGAGATCGGTGCGCCCGAGAACCGTGGACGCGACCTCACCACCGGCGACGACGTCGGTGCCGGTGACCCACCGATAGGCGCCATTCGCACCCAGCTGGTAGTCGAAGCCGATCCGGTAGGTGTGGCCCGCCTGCAGCGGCAGCTGCGTCGGATCGGTGCGGTACACGAGACCGTTGTTCTCGGCGTGCGACATCAGCGAGTGATCGCCGTTCACCGTGGAGTCGACAGCGAGTCCGGCGAGCGGCTGCCCGGCCGAGAACGGCTTGGCGGTGTTGCGCCAGTCGCTGCTCGCGTACGGATCGTGCCGTCGGGAGATGCTCGTGCGCGGGTCGGTGATGCCGCCGGCATCGCCCTTCACGAACGGTCCCCACCCCGCCTGGTTGCCCTCGAAGTCGTTCGAGTAGACGGTCCCCGACGCGTGCGCCGCACTGGTGTCGGTCATGATCCGCGCGTTGTCGATCCGCACCTTCGGCTTCCCGGCGGCTGCGGCGATCGACACGGTGACCTCTCCCGATTCCGGAGCCAGGAACGAGACGGATGCTCGCTGGTAATGCTGACCCGCCTTGGAATCGGCCGCGACGTAGTTGAACGTCGGCGACAGGTTCCACGTGCGGTCGACCGAGCCAGCCCCGGTGTCGACCGAGACCTTCACGTCACGCGTCGCGGTGGGGTCGATCTGCACCTGCGCGGAGAACGAATACCGTGAACCCGGCTTCAGCCCCGTGACCTTCTGCGAGATCGAGGATTCCGACGCCCCGAGCACGGCGATGTTGTCGCCGCGGGATGCGTTCTTCTGCGCGCCGAGATCGGTGCGCTCCAGCGACACATCGCCCTTCGGGTGCCACACGTCGAGCGAGCCCGAGTTGAAGCCCGGGTCGTCGAGTCCGGCGTCCCGGTAGTCGACGACAGCGCGCTCTGCGCCACCCTGCGGAACCACGATGTAGGCGACTCCCTTCTCACCGGTGAGCGAGATCTTCCCGTCGACGGCGTTCACGCTCCCCGTCTTCACACGCCCCTGGTCTCCGAGCTCGAAGACGTCGAAGGCGGTGTTGCCACTGAACGCGTCGGTCAGACCGAAGGTCTTCTCGCCGCCGGATGCCGAATAGAAGTACATCTTGTCGGCATCGACCGGTGACCCGGCATCCTCGTTCGACTCCAGCGACTGCCACGGCAGCAGGTAGGAGTCGCCGCGCAGGACGGTGGCGCCGTCCATGGTGACGACCCGCGTGCCGCCGTCGACGGTCGCGGTGACAGCATCCGTGAAGGTGGCCTTCTTGCCCGCCTCGTACGTGAGCAGATCGAAGTGCTGGAGGAACTTCGTGGGCAGGCTCTGGGTCCAGATGTTGCCGATGAAGCCGTCCCAGTTGCGGTTGCCCACCCAGCCCTCGGCGTCGACGAGCCGCTGCTGGCCGAGAAGCGCGTCATCGTTCCAGATGTCGGCTTGCCCGTTCTGGATGAACCGCACCATGGTCGAGTTGATGCCCTTGTTCGTCACCCCGCCGTAGCTGAGGTCATTGGGCCAGTGCGACCAGACCGTGCTGTCGACGAACTTGTCGCCCCATTCCGTCGCGACCTCGAGGTCCATGGCGTGCAGCTCATCCGCGAGCTCCTCCGCCACCCACCCGTTGGAGTAGTAGACGTCGATGTAGACGCCGCTGAGTCCCGGAACCTCGTCGCGCAGCTGCTGGAAGCGGTCGAGCACACGCCCGGAGCCGAGGTCGGCCTGCTGGTCGATGTAGTACGACTGGTCGAGCCAGTTCCAACCCGGCTTGTAGGGCGCTGCGCCGTCGATGATGGCCGAGTCGAACGCGTCGGCCTGCGGGTACATCTCGGTCGCGTTGACGTGCACGCTCATGTCGGCGTTGAGGGCTGCGCCTTCCTCGACGAGGTGGTTGAAGTCGTCCAGGCCTCCGGCGCGCTCGTTGTAGTTCCCGCCGTAGTCGGTGTTGGCCGAGTCATGGCCCTCGCTGCCGAAGCCCTTGTTGAGCACCCACTGGCCGAGGCCGTCGGTCTGGTTCGCGATGCGCTTGGTGTTGTCGAGCGTGAGGTCGAAGTAGTTCGTGGCGCTGGAGGCGAAGTTGAACGGGATGCGGCTGACCACGCGCTCCGCGACACGATCCGCGCCCAGGCGGGGCGTGTCGACCTCGCGGTAGCGGATCGCGGCGTCCTGCCAGTCGACCGTGTCGTCATCATTGCGGTCGGCGGTGAGGAGCACCGTCACCTTCGGCAGCTCGAACGTCTTCACCCGGCTGTCGACGGCAGTGGTGGGGTGGATCAGCCAGTCGCTCGATCCGATCTCGGCCGTGCGGCCCTCTGCTGCGGTGACCCGGGTGACGAGGCGGGTGTTCCAGGAAGCGGTTCCCTCGGATGCCTGCGTCGTGGCGTTCGTGATGACGCTGCCGACCAGGGCGCCGTTGCCGAGGAAGGCGAACGCGGCACCCTTCTTGCCGGTCGCCGTCGACGCGTCCACCGCGATGTGCTCGTCGGCGTTCTTCGTGCTGTCGGGACTGATCACGGTGCGGTCGAGCACCGCGCCGGCATCCGCTGCCTTCGTGGAGAGGAAGGCGTTGTCGGTCAGTCCGAGCGTGGTCACCGTGGCGCCACCATCGATGCCGGTCACCTCGAACTCGACCGTCCCCGCCTTCGTGACGCGGATGCTGCTGCGCACAGTGACGTCGACGCCGCGGAGCACCGAGACGTAGTCCACGCCGGTGGCCGAGGCTGTGGCGGTCGTGTCGGCGGCGTAGGCGATGCCGTTGACGGACCAGGTCTTCGCGGACGTGCGCTGACCCGCGATCTTCTGGTCACCGACGCGGTAGCCGGTGATCTGCGGGAAGTCCTTCGCCGCACTCACGGTCGTGCCACCGGCGGACAGGTCGTAGGTCTCGGGCGTCCCCGGCTCTCCCGGCTCCTCCGGGTCGACGACGATCGGCGGGAGCGTCTCGTCGGAGAGGATCTCGATCTCGCCGGCGCCGCCGCCCGTCGTGCCCTGGGCGTCGATCACCAGCAGGGCGACGTAGCGGCCGTCCTTCGCCGCGTCGAGGGCGATCCGCTGCTTCTCGTCGTTGGCCGTCGGCGCGTGGAGTGTCGCCGTGGCGGATGCTGCGCCCCAGCCGCCGTCCGCCGGCGAGGTCTCCGCGATCGCGGCGTCGTCGGTGACGTACACCTCGACGGTCTTTGCGGCGACGCTCTGCCCCTTCTTCACGGAGTAGTCGAGCGCCTTCACCGAGAGCGAGCGCTGCAGGTCGACGACGATCCAGTGCGGGAAAGGTGCGTTCGCGGAGTACCGCGACGTCCACTGCGTGCCGAAGTCGCCGTCGAAGGCGCCGAGCGCCGTGCCGTCGAGGGCAGGCGGCGCCGGGTACGGATCGGACTCACTCGACACGGCGTGCAGGCGATAATCCGCTTTCGGCACGGGGATCAGATCGGCCGCGTGCGCCGCCGGCGGCTGGGCGATGGCGCCGCCGAAGGCCAGCGTCGTTGCGAGCAACGAACTGACGACGACCGCGGGACGGGGAGATCGGGAAGGTTTCGACACGTCTTGCCTCTCGAACGAAGTGACGCGCGGAGACCAGACGCTCCGATGCGTCGCAGATGGGTTCATCGATCGAAGATCGATGTTTGCGCTATCACTCTAGATGGACGTGTGCTCTATTCTCAAGCGTTTTTCTCGGAGCGAGCGCAAACATCATCGGTCGCATGCCCGCACCGCCTCGCCGACGGGATGCGGGTTGAACCCGCCGAAGTCCTCACCGAAACCGGGAGCCAGTGTGACCACGGCGACGCCGACGACCTTGGCGCCGTAATGCCTGGCGCATCGAGGCCCCTCGAGAACCGAGTCACTCCCGGCCAGACCGAGCCTCTGCCTGAACCGGCAAGCGACACCGGTCGGTGCGACCGGGCGCTCGATATCGCGGTGGTCTTACGCTGGGCTCAGCCCTGCTCGAGGATCCACTCTGTGAAACCGGGGACAGTGAAAGACACGCGGCCGTGACGAGTCGCGTCGATGATGCCACGTCGCAGAAGACCATCACGTGCCATCGATATCGACTGCGTGGTGACCCCGAGGCGTGCGGCGATGTCCTCGCGCTTCACGTCACGACCGCCGAGCTCTGCGATGGCACTGAGCAGTTCCCGCTGCTTCGAGGAAGCACTGCGCCAGCGCGCCCTGAACAGGGTCTCCATATGAACCTCGACCTGCGGCAACGCATCAGCGATGTGCTGGGCCGTGATGGACGAGCCGGGGTCTGGGTATCCCGCGGTCTTCCACGTCTCATCGCCGATGAGCTGAACCTTGTATGCGTAGCCTTTCGCCTCCCTGACGGCCACCTGCAGCGCCGGTCGCCCCCAGGAGACCCCGAGCGTGTGGGCGGGGTCGGCCAAAGCAGTAACCACTCCCCCGCTATCAAGTCCGAACACTTCCGAGAAATCGAACCGCTCGCTGAATGTGACGGCCGAGTTGATGTGATCCTGGCTGCCGGGCAGACCCACCGTGAATAGCCCAGAGGGAACCCGGCTGGGAGAGCTCTTCATCTCCTGCCATGCATTCGCGATCGCTCTCAGACTGGGCTTGTCCGCAGACTGGATCTCGTCGACGAGGATGACCAACCCGTTCCCACCTTCGTCCAGGAGCGCCCGGGTGACGTTCACGAACGCTGCGATGAACGCCTTGCCGGACGATGCGGAGGCGGTGACGGCGTCCTTCTTCTTCGGCTTCACCGTGATTGAACCCTTCATCACGCCGGCGTTCAGCGTGAGAGTGGCGCTGTCGATGGAGTTGAGAACATCGGCGGCCTTCGATGCGGGGACGAGCTTGCGCATCTCGTCGAGAACGGTCAGCAGGAGGTTCTCGTCTTGGTTGGCGGTGACCCAGATGGCTGCGATCCCGTGCCGGGCGAAGATCCGCTCCGCCTCACGTAGCAGGGACGTCTTCCCCACGCCGCGCGCGGCGTAGTCGACCCGGACCCGCGCGATGAACTATAAGGATGGGCCACAACTTTCTTCGCGCGGTCTGTCCTTATACCTCTACCGAAGTATAAGGACGGACCGCGAGCCGACGACTCCTACGCCGCACTACTGCGCGGGGCCAGGCTCGACCGCTGTAGCCTCAGGACCCGATGAACTCTTCCGTCTCGCCGAAAGTCGGCTCCTCGCGGATCTCGACGGAGTCGCCGAGCCCGTCGGTGTCGAGCACGACGAGCTCGTTCCGCCCCGCGCGCCACAACGGCGCCGGTGCGTAGAGCGTCTCCTGCGGACCGACCTTCCAGTACCGGCCGAGGAGGAAGCCGTTCAGCCAGACCAGCCCCTTCGTCCCGCCGGGGAACGCCAGCCACGCGTCGAGCGGCTCCGCGACGTCGAACTCGGCGACCGCGAGGCCATCGCTCCCCGCCGCGTCCTTGTCGCTCGCGCCGGCATCCGCCACAGGCACCTCCTGCGGGATGACCCGATGCGTCCAGCCGTTGACCAGACGACGACCGATCATCACCCCGCGCATGATGCCCTTGCCCTCACCGAGGTACGGGCCGTAGTTGATGCGCCCGAGGCTCTCGACGACGATCGTGAGCTGAGCGTCCTGTCCGGTGCCGGGCAGCGCCACCGACGTCTCGCCGTCTCGGTCGAGCACCCCGAGTCGCTGATCGCCGAGGAACACCACCGCGCGGTCATGCAGACCATCGACGGTGAGGACCGAGTCGGCCCGGAACGAGACCGTGGCCGAGTAGGCGACCAGCCCGTCCTCGGCGCCGAGCTGCTCGAAGGTCGCCGGGCGCGGGATGACTTCCCCGGCGATCGGGAGCGTGCCCACCACTTCGAGCAGCGACGCCTGTCGCACGAGAGGCGCGGATGCTGCCGCCTGTCGGCGCGGCGGCGCCGGGATCGCAGGCAGCTCCTGAGCATGGAAAGGAGCGAACATCTCCCGCAGCGCAGGGAACTTGTCGTTCAGCGTGCCGTCCTCGCCGATGGGTGCGTCGGAGTCGTAGCTCGTGACCGTCGGCTGCAGCACGCGGTCGTGATTCGCGCCGTTCCACAGCCCGAAGTTCGTGCCGCCGTGGGCCATGTACAGACTGACGGAGCCTCCCGCCTCGAGCAGTTCGCCGACCGTGCCGCCCATGCTCGCCGCAGAACGCACGTGATGCCGCTCGCCCCAGTGATCGAACCAGCCGCCCCACAGCTCGCTGCACATGAGGGCGTCGCCGCGGCGCCGCAGCTCCAGGGCCGCGGGCACGCCGGTGCCGAACGTGAAGGTCGCCATCGCTCCCGGCACGCTGCCGTGCTCGATCATGTCGGCCGTGATGCCGTCGGCCGTCGTCAGCATCTCCACCATTCCGCGGCGACGCAGACCGTCGCGCAGGTGCGCGAGGTAGGCGGCGTCGCTGCCGAAGGACCCGTACTCGTTCTCCACCTGGACGGCGACGATCGGCCCGCCGTATGCGGCCTGCAGCGGCACGAGGCGCGGGATGAGGGCGTCGTACCAGGCGTCGACGGCCGCGAGGAAATCGGAGTCGCTCGTCCGCAGCGCGGCAATCCGAGCGGACAGCCAGAACGGCAGCCCTCCGTTCGACCATTCCGCGCAGATGTACGGGCTGGGACGGATGAAGACGTCGAGTCCGACCTCGCCGGCGATCCGGATGAAGCGTTCGATGTCCTGCCATCCGCCGAACCGGATGTCACCCTCGACCCGTTCGTGGAAGTTCCAGGCGACATAGGTGTCGACCGTGTTCGCGCCCATCGCGGCGAGCCGGCGCAGGCGATCCTCCCACTGGTCCGGATGCACGCGGAAATAGTGGATCGACCCGGCCAGGATGCGATGGGTCGCTCCGTCGCGAACGATCTCGCCGTCACGCCAGGTCAAGGCGGGTTCGGCGATCATCGCGGCGGATGCCGGGTCGGCGACGGCGAGGGATCGGCCGTCGGCAACCGAGGCGAGAAGGTCAGGCATAGCGCTCCAAGCACGAGTGTTTGCGTTCACATTATCGCACCACGGGCGATGCCGCTTCCTGATTTTCCGCCGATTGATCGCTATCATTGCTACATGTCTCCCCGCCGCCCCAAAGACGATCGCGCCCCGAGCCAGGTCGACGTCGCCACGCTCGCCGGTGTCTCGACGCAGACCGTCTCCCGGGTGATGTCGGGCCAGGGCAACGTACGGGCAGACACCGCCCGCAGGGTACTGGCTGCCGTCGAGGAGCTCGGCTACCGTGTGCACGCCGCCGCGGCATCCCTCGCCTCCGGACGCACCAGGGTCCTGGGCGTGATCGTGGTCTCGACCGACCGCTACTCGTCCGCCGCCCTGGGTGTCGGCATCCAGCAGGCGGCGGCCGCCAACGGCTACACCGTGACGACCGCCGCGGTGGCCGATCACGCGTCAGCCGATTCTTTCCTCGAGGCCTTCGACCGCCTCGAGCGTCAGGGCGCCGAGGGGATCATCCTCGGCGTGCCGGTCGAGCTCGACAGTCCCGCGATGCGGGCACGCACCGAACGCACCCCCGCCACACGCAGCGAGCGGACCTCACTCGACGAAGACGCCCCTCTGGCCGTCGACCAGCGGGCGATCGCCCGGCTGGCCGTCGAGCATCTGCTCGACCTCGGGCACTCCACCGTCTGGCACGTCTCCGGCGACGAGTACTGGACCGAGACGCAGCAGCGGAGCGAGGCGTGGGAGGAGACCCTGCGCGACCGCGGCATCAAGCCCCCGCCCGTCATCCCCGCCGACTGGACCCCCGAGTCGGGCTACCGCGCCGGACGGACCATCGCGGCCATCCCCGAGGTGACCGCTGTCTTCGTCAGCAGCGACGAGATGGCGTTCGGCCTGATCCGCGCCCTGCACGAGGCCGGGCGCAGCGTTCCCGACGACGTCTCCGTCGTCAGCGTCGATGACATCGCCCTCGCCGCCTACGCCTCTCCCGCTCTCACCACGGTGCGACAGCCGTTCGAGGCGATGGGCCGCGCGGCGGCGCTCCGCCTCATCGCGCAGATCGAGGGGCACGAAGCCCTCGGCGACGTACCGTCGACCGACCCGCAGCTGATCGTGCGCTCGTCCACTGCGGCGCCGCGCACCGCGTAGCGCCGAGCCTCAGCCGCCGTCGCCCGCGCTCCCGAGCTCTTCCGCTCTGGCGTGCTGTGCCCGGAAGGCAGTCGGGGGAACACCGGTCTTCCGGGCGAAGATCCGGGAGAAGAACGCGGGGTCCGCGTACCCGACCGACGTGCTGATCTCCTGCACCGACAGGGCCGTCTCGGCGAGCAGGGAGGCAGCCCTCTCGATCCTGGTCGTGACGACGAAGTCGTGCGGCGCTCGCCCGGTGGCTGCCCGCACGATGGATCGCAGCTCGGGCACCGTGAGTCGCAGGTCTTCGGCGCGCTCCGCGAGCGACAGGTCTTCGGCGGCACGCTCGCGCAGCGCCGCCACCACCCGATCGGCGGGCTCGGCGTCGTCATCCGCGACGAATGCCTCGGCGGCGGCGAAGGCGAGAAGTCGCTGACAGATCGCGGATGCGCGGAATCGCGCATGACGGGCCGTCGAGCCGAGCGCCTCACGCAACTCGCCGAAGAGGGCAGCGAGCTCACCGGGCATGCCTCTGACCGCGATCACCGCTCCGCCACGACGCAGGATGCCGAGATCGGCGAGTGCGTGCACCAGAGCTCCGTCGAACAGGAGCCAGTGCTCGGTCCAGCCTGCCGCCGAGGGGCCGTAGCCGTGGATGCGTCCGGCCTGCACGCTGATCAGCGCCGGCGCCACGATCGCGTGTTCCGATCCGTCCTGGTCGACGAAGGTCCCGGAGCCGCGGCTGACGAAGACGAGCGCGTGGCTCTCGAGCCGCCGTCCCCGGAATCCGGTCATCGCGTTGCTCTGCTCGCCCGCACCGCGGCAGACGAGCCCGTGGTCGCGCAGCAGCGGGTGCGCGGTGGCGTAGGCGGCCCAGTTCGACGTCGACAAAAGTCCAACCGGTGTCGGGGACGGGTCCATGGACTCGGCGAAGGCCTGAGATGATGATGGATGCATGCTCACCTCCAATGGTTACGTGCTTGACGATAGTCCATCCCGGCTGTCCCGTCTCGTGCCGGTTCCCTCGGGTGAGCGTGACGATCGTGATGCGCTCTGGAAGCGGTTGCGCCGCGACGGATACCTGTATCTCACGGGCCACCTCGACCCGGCCGAGGTTCTGGAGTTCCGCCGGTACTACTTCTCCACGCTCGCCCCTGCCGGGGTGATCGCCCCGGGTTCCGACCCCGCCGAAGCGGTCGCCGCCGACGGCGACATCGATCGAGGCGCCTACCGCCGGCTGCTGTTCGACGAGATCGTGCCGGGGCCGCAGTACGAGGCGCTCTGCCGTGCGCCGCGCATCGCGGACTGGTTCGGATGGCTCCTGGGGGATGACGTGCACCTGCACCGCCGCAAGATCATCCGACACACGAAGCCCGGCGAGACCGGCATCGGCACGGCGACCCAGGCGCACTACGACCTGGTCTACCTCCGTGAAGGCAGCGACCGCGTGCTGTCGATGTGGATTCCGCTCGGCGACGTCCCCGTCGAACGCGGCGGCCTGGCCTACCTCGAGGGAAGCCACCGGCGCGTCATGGCCGAGGAAGCCGCGGGCACGCTTCGCCACCCCGCCGCCTCGATCACCGCCGACCTTCCGTCACTCGCCGAGGAGTACGATTCCCGCTGGCTGGTCACCGACTACCGCGCGGGCGATGTCGTGGTGCACTCGGCGCACATCGTGCACGCCGGCCTCGACAATGTGGATGCCGCGGGACGGATGCGGCTGTCCACCGACATCCGATATCAGCGGGCGACCGAGCCGATCGATTGGCGCTGGCAGGAGCACTGGCACGACCAGGACGGCCTCTGACCGGTCCCGACCACGCGCGTCACCAGCGTCCGCGCCGACGCTCCCACTCGTCTTCGATCGTGCGACGCCGGGCCACGATCCCCGCCGGAATCGACAGCACGAGCACAGCTGCCACGACGAAGATCGGCACCTGCCACCCGGCGGTCGTCTCGTGCAGCATCCCGATCAACAGGGGGAAGACGGCGGCGATCGCGTAGCCGATGCTCTGCACGAAGCCACTCAGTGCGACGGCGCTCTCCGGCGTGCGTGCGCGGATGCTGAGCAGCACGAGACTCAGCGGGAACATGATCGCCGAGAGTCCGAAGATGCCGACCCACAGCGGCAGCGCCATGGTCGGCGCGAACAGGAATCCGGCCAGACCCACGAGCCCGCCGACGACGCCGACGAAGAAGAGCGGACGAGTCGCCTGATACTTCACCACCAGGATCGGGACGACCATCGAGCACGGAAGCCCGACGAGCGCGAACAGGGAGAGCAGCAGGCCGGCGGTGGCCGGGGTGACTCCGCCGATGTCGACGAGCATGGTCGGCATCCACGCGAACGAGACGTAGGCCATGGTCGACGACGTGCCGAACACGAGCGCCAGCGCCCAGGCGAGCGGCAGCCGCCACAGCCGGGCGAAGTACCGCGGGTTCGCCGGCGCGGTCGCGATGGGACCGGTCGCGACCGCCACGGCATCCTGGATGTCGTGGCGTCCGTCGGTGGGGTCGATGTCGTCGGGCTCGTCGGGCTCGACCGGCGCGACCATCGGGCTGTTGCGCTCGCGGAGCAGCAGCGCCACCCAGGGCACCAGCGCGACGGCGGCGACGACGCCCCACATGCCGAGCGAGACCCGCCAGCCCAGCGAATCGGCGACCGGAACGGCGACGAGCGGCGGCAGGAACGTCGAGACCGCGAGCGTCGTCGAATACACCGTCATCATCAGGCCGATGCGGTCGGGGAAGTACTTCTTCACCAGCGGTGGCAGCAGCACGTTGCCCGAGCCGACTCCGGCGAACACGAGGGCGGTCGAGGCCAGGAGACCCACCGACTCGCCCGCGAAGCCTCGCAGCAGCATCCCCGCCGCCATCAGCGCGATGGCGGTCACGGCAACGCGTTCCAGCCCGAACCGCCGCTCGAACAGCGGCGTCAGCAGGCCGAAGACCGCGAAGCACACCGGCGGCGCGGCGCCGATCAGCCCGATGACCACCGGCGGCACCGGGAAGTCCTCGGCGACGTGGTCGATCACCGGCGACAGCGACGCGACGGCCGACCGCAGCGAGAACGCGACCAGTACGATCCCGATGAGCGCGAGCGCCCTGCCCTGCCAGAGTGGCCGGGCGGTCACGAGGTCTGCGACCCCTCCACCCACGCCAGGTATTCATCGGTGACCGTGCCGGTGACATAGCGGCCGTCGAAGCAGCTCATGTCGAGTTCGGTCAGCGCGGAGCCCTCGATGATCGCGGCCTTGAGGTCTTCGACCTCCTGGTACACCAGGTGGTCGCAGCCGAGCTCTTCGGCGATCTCCGGGATCGTCCGGCCGTGCGCGATCAGCTCCTGACGCGACGGCATGTTGATGCCGTAGACGTGCGGATGCCGCACCGGCGGCGCCGCCGACGCGAAGGTCACCGAGGTGGCTCCGGCATCCCGAGCCATCTGGATGATCTCCTTCGACGTCGTGCCGCGCACGATCGAGTCATCGATCAGCAGCACGTTCTTGCCCTGGAACTCGGTCGACATGGCGTTGAGCTTCTGGCGGACGCTCTTCTTGCGCACCGCCTGCCCGGGCATGATGAACGTGCGTCCGACGTAGCGGTTCTTGTAGAAGCCCTCGCGGTATTCGATGCCGAGCTTGCGGGCGACCTCCATCGCAGCGGGGCGCGACGAGTCGGGGATCGGCATGACGACGTCGATCTTGTCCATCGGCACATGCTTCGCGATCGTGTCGGCGAGCCGGTCGCCCATGCGCAGTCGCGACTCGTACACCGAGATGCCGTTCATGACGGAGTCGGGGCGGGCGAGGTACACGTACTCGAACGCGCACGGCGCGAGCTGCGCCTCGGGGGCGCACCGCTTGCTGAACATCTCGCCGTCGTTCGTGATGAAGACGGCCTCGCCGGGCTCGACCTCGCGGACGACCTCGTAGTCGCCGTTCTCGAGCACGAGCGACTCGCTGGCGACGACCCACTCGTCGCGGCCTTCGGCCCCGGCGACGGTCGAGGGACGACGACCGAGGATGAGCGGACGGATGCCGAACGGGTCGCGGAACGCGA
The DNA here is from genome assembly GCF_051294855.1 of Microbacterium sp. PMB16. GTDB lineage: Bacteria > Actinomycetota > Actinomycetes > Actinomycetales > Microbacteriaceae > Microbacterium. Next base: position 1,804,278 of record NZ_CP145908.1, on the reverse strand, counting down.
GCAGGCCGTACCCGGCGATCACGGCGATCACGGCGTATGCGCCCTCGATGCGCGCCTGCGTGCGGGTGACCGCCTCGAAGACGCGCTCGGAGTCGAGATCGACGGCCGAGGTCGTGGCCTGCAGCTCGCCGGCGAGCACATTGAGCAGCAACTCGGTGTCGCTCGAGGAGTTGAGGTGGCGGCGGTCGCGCTTGGCCATGTCGGCGGTGAGCTCACGCGTGTTGGTGAGGTTGCCGTTGTGGATGAGGATGATGCCGTACGGCGCGTTCACGTAGAACGGCTGCATCTCCTCCTCGTTCGACGCGGTGCCCTTCGTGGCATAGCGCACGTGACCGAGGCCGACGTTGCCGAGCAGTGCCCGCATGTCGCGGGTGCGGAAGGCCTCGCGGACCATGCCCTGCGCCTTCGCGTTGTGCATGACGCCGTTGGTCTCCGCCGTGGCGATTCCCGTCGCATCCTGGCCGCGATGCTGCAGCAGCAGGAGCGCGTCGTAGATGTCCTGATTGACCGGGGCTGACCCCACCATTCCGACGATGCCGCACATGGGCTCTTAGTTCACTCCGTCCGCGTATGCACCGACGAGGCGCACCGCTCCGCCGTCGACGCCCTTGGCGCCCTGTTCGAAATCTCCTGCCGGACGCGCACCGAAACCGACGGTGCCGACCTGCCACGACGGCATGCCCTCCGCGTTCAGCGCCGCGATCGCGGCATCCTTCTTGTCCGCCGCGATCACGGCGAGGAATCCGATGCCGAGGTTCCAGGTGCCCTCGGCGGACTCCAGCGTGGAACCGGCGATGTCGCTGAGCACGCGGAAGACCGGGCTCGGCGACCACGTGCTGCGGTCGACCTCTGCCCAGCTGCCCTGCGGAAGGACGCGGGCGAGGTTCGCGGCGATGCCGCCGCCGGTGACGTGGCTGAGCGCATGGACGGCCTGGGTCCCTGAGCCCGTCGACGGGCCCAACGCGTCGATGAGACGCAGCAGCGGCGACGTGTAGAGGCGGGTCGGCTCGAGCAGAGCCTCGCCCCAGGTGGTGCCGAAGTCAGCCGCATTGTCGGCGTAGGAGATGCCGGCGCCGGTGATGATGTGGCGCACGAGGGAGTAGCCGTTGGAGTGGAGTCCGCTGGATGCGATCGCGAGGACGACGTCGCCGTCCTGCACGCGTTCCGCGCCGAGGATCGCGTCGGCCTCGACGACACCCGTCGCCGCACCGGCGACGTCGTAGTCGCGCGGGCCCAGCAGACCGGGGTGCTCCGCAGTCTCGCCGCCGACGAGGGCGGTGCCCGTGGCCGCGCAGGCCTCGGCGATGCCGCGCACGATGTCGGCGATGCGCTGCGGGAACACCTTGCCGCACGCGATGTAGTCGGTCATGAAGAGCGGCTTCGCGCCCACGACCACGATGTCGTCGACGACCATGCCGACCAGGTCTTGCCCGATCGTGTCGTGCTTGTCGATCGCCTGCGCGATCGCGACCTTCGTGCCCACGCCGTCGGTGCTGCTCGCGAGCAATGGGCGACGGAAGCCGAGGAGCGCACTGGCGTCGAACAGGCCGGCGAACCCGCCGACACCGCCGAGCACTTCGGGGCCGTGCGTCGCGCGCACGGAAGACTTCATCAGCTCGACGGCAAGATCACCTGCAGCGGTGTCGACGCCGGCTTCGGAATAGGGATTGGTGGGGGAGGCAGCCACGCTTCCAGCCTACCGCCCGCAGCGGGTCCGGCTCGTCCCCGCGGCATCCGACCATGGTGGATCAAAGATGCTGCGGAATCGGCCTCGCGATCTGCATTTGTGATCCAGCCTGGGCCGGGGAGCGGAGGCAAGGCATCCGAGGTGTTGTTCCAGTAGCGTGGGGCCATGGCCGACAAGCCGCAGTGGCTCATCCGCGAAGACGCGAGCGTTCCCGTGCTCGTCGCGCTCGCGCTGCGCCAGACCCTCGGGATCCGGGCGCCGGAAGACCTCCCGAGCCTGCGCGAGCTCTCGGTGCGGGCGCCGGATGCCGCCGACGCCTCGGACGCCATCGAGGCGCAGTGGCGGTCGTACTGGGACATGACGGTCGAGCCGCGCGCGCACCCGGCGGACGGGCCCCTCGAGCTCATCGACGGCTTCGACACCCTGGTCGCCCTGCCCGCCACCGGCGCGGAGGAGCTCACCGAGGCGATCGCCCCGCACGGGGAATCCGCACTCCGCTACGCGCGGGCCGCGCACGACAGGTACGTGAACTCGATGAAGAGCCACACCGGCGGCGACGCCTACCGCGCCTACGCGAGCGCCATCGCCGAGTTCGAGCGCGAGGTCGGGCGGCGCGCGCACTCCTTCGAGCTGAACGTGCAGGTGCTGCCGTTCTCGCAGCGCGGCATCTGGTGGATCGGCGCGCTCACCGTGGCCGTGACCGACGGGATGCGGCGTGACGTCGTGGCGTTCGACGCCGGGATCCGTCCGATCATCGCCGAACTGGCGTAGCGGCGTCGGCCGAACTAGTCGACCTCGACGATGGTCTCGCGGTCGACCCGCACGACGCGGTCGTGACGGCGTGCGACCCGTTCGAGGATGAGCCCTGTGACGCCGCCGAGCGCGATGCCGATCGGCACCGTCCACAGCAGCAGGAACCCGAACACCTGGCCGGGCGGGTAGACGACGTCGAGAGCCTGCGACTCCTCGAAGCTGCCGATCCAGGTCAGGATGCCGGCGGCGATGATGCCGACGACCACGCCGATGCCCATGAACACGCCGTACCGCGGCACGTGACGCACGGTCGCCTCGACGGTCTGGTGGGAATCGGTGGGGGCCATGACTCCATTCTCCCACCGTTCCTCGCAGCGCGGCACCCGGGCCTGCCCGGCGGACCCACCTGCAGGCACGAGCGACGGTTGCAGGTCGAAATCGTCGACTTCGACCTGCAACCGTGATCCGGACCTGCATTCGTCCCGCTGCCGGGCCGATCGAGCTCAGGCCTCGGCCGCGACCTCGCCCGCGGCGCTCTTCACGCTGCGGCGACCGATCAGCACGCCGCCCGCGCCGACCAGCGCGACGACGAGTCCACCGACGATCCACGGCCATACCGGCGCACCCTCCGTGGTCACCGGTGCCGTCACGGCGGTGACCGCGGCGGCCGCATCCGAATCGGACTCGTCCTCGGCCGGAGCCGCGACGCCGCAGTCGGCGTTCACCGGGATGGACGCGGTGACCGGGTCGAGCGCCTCGCCCGCGGCGTAGGTGCCGAAGGCCGCAGCGCCCGCCTCGGTGAGGGTGGTGGGCACGGCGTCGAGCGACAGCACCCCGTCGACGACGGCGGCGTCTCCGAGCGCGAACTCTGCGAGCCGCACGCCCTTCTGGTCGACGCTCGTGCCGTCCTGCGTGGTGCCCGTGACATCGAACACCAGGTAGCCGGTGTCGCCGGCCAGCTCGACGCGCGCGTTCGCCAGTGTCGTGTTCAGCGCACCCTCGTGGCCGGTGAACGCGATGCTGCCGCCGTAGGTGACGAGCCCCGTGAGGGTCTTGTCGTCGAAGGAACCGGCACCGCCTTCCCACACGTAGTCGGGGTACTGGTAGGCCACGTCCGTGAGCGTCCATCCGCCCTTCGCGATGCCCTCGATGTAGGTGCGGAACGATTCCTTGTAGCCCCACATGAGCGTGGCACCCTCGACCGTGCACGAACCGATCGCCGTGGCGGCGCGCGTCAGAGTGAACGCGAGACCTCGGTCGACCGAGCCCTGCAGCGTGAGGGTGTGCGCACCGTCTTCGAGCCCGGCGGGCAGGGTTCCCGACCAGGTCGCGACGCCATCAGCATCCGCCGTCACCGTGTCGAGCAGCACCGGAGTCGAGTACACGACGACCTGGATGCCCTCTTCGTTCGGTGCGAAACCGGAGGCGGAGAAGGTCGCCGCCTTGCCGGACTCGAGCGCGGCGAGGTTCTTCTCGTCGATCTCGATCCCGTCGCTCGCCGGCGGGGCAGCCGGGAGCGTCTTCTTGACCGTGACGGATGCTGCCGCCACGGTGCCCGTCGTCCCCGACGGCGCCGCCGCCACGGAGCCGATCGTGAAGGAGACCGGGTTCAGCGTCGTGGAGTTGCCCGACAGCACGCGGTCGCGTCCGGCATCCGTCAGCGTCGCCGGCGCCGCGGAGTAGGTGACCGCTCCGTTCGCGGTGATGCGGGCGGCGCGGGTCAGGTCGAGGGTGGCGAATGCCACCTGGGCGCCGCCGCTCGTGACGTACAGGGTCGCGGCACCGGCGGAGGCGATGCGGATCTGCGGGTTCGAGACCGTGACGTCGAGCAGGCCGTGGTGCCCGGTGAAGCGTACAGAGCCGCGGTACACGACGCTGCCGCGCCCGGACTTCGCGTCGAAGTCGCCGCCGACGGTCTGCCCGAACTGGAACTGGCCGCCCGAGCGGGTCGCACCGTTCGAGACGGCGATGGCGCCCTGGGCGATCGGGCCCGTGACGTAGTTCGTGAACGACGAGGAGATCGCCCAGCGGAGCGAGCCGCCCGGCACGGCGGCGGGCGGGGTCACGGGCTTGGTCGGCGTCGTGGGCTCCTCGGGCTTCTTGCCGAGCAGGGCGTCCCACTGCGCCGTCGTGACCGTCACGGCCGCGCGGGCGAGGATCGTGTCGGCGTTCGGCATCGTGTGCTGCTTCCACACGATCACCTCATAGGTCTTCGTCCGGTCGAGGCCCTTCGCGGCGGCGGTCAACTCGATCGAGAACGCCCCGTCCGAGATCGAGCGCACGTACTGCATCGCGAGGAACCCGCCGCCCGCGGTGACATCCGCCTCGGTTCCGGTCTCGATCAGCGCGACATAGGCACCCGGTACCGCGCCGAGCTTCGACCCGGCGGCGCTGACCGTGAGGCCGTCCTTCGCGGTCGCCGCCTTCACGGTCGTCGAGACCGTGGGCGTGGCCGGGAACAGCACTCCCCAGTCGGCGTCGCTGATCGCGACAGCCCCGCGGGCGAGGATCGTGTCGGCGTTCGGCATCGTGTGCTGCTTCCACACGATCACCTCGTACGTCTTCGCGCGGTCGAGCTTGTCGACGGTCGCCGTCAGGTCGACGCTGAACGCGCCACCAGAGATGCCGCGCACGTACTGCATCGCGAGGAAGCCGCCGCCCGCGGTGACATCCGCCTCCGTGCCGGTCTCGATGACGGCCGCGTACACGCCGGTCGCCGCCCCGAAGTTCGTGCCTGCGACCGTGGCGGTGATGCCCGGCGACGCCGTCGCGAGGGCTGCGGAGATCGCGACCTTCGGTGCGACGGAGTAGTTCAGTGCGACGCTGCGCTCCTGGTCGGCGTTGACGACGCCGCCGGCGCCGTACGTGAAGACACCGTAGGAACCGGGGGATGCCGCGGCATCCTTCAGCGTGAGCGTCGCCTGGAACGTGCCATCGGCGGCGATGTCGACCCACTGCGCGCGGATCGCGCCCTGATACTGCGCAGGAACCTGGTTCAGCACGCCCTCCGAAAGCGCCCATGCCTGCGATGCGACCGAACGGGTCGACGACGCGGCACCGGTCGACGGCTGCCAGGCAGACCCGAAGTTGCCGAACACGACGTAGGTGCCCTGCGGGAGGTTCGAGGGGATCGGCACACCCCGGCCACCCACGTTGGCGGTCGGGTCGTAGCCCGAGCCCCGGACGACGATCTTGTCGCCGGCCTTCAGCGCCTTGTCCGCGGCGGGCGTCGTACCGTCGGCGAGGAACACCGAGAGAGACGCGGATGCCGGAGGGGTGCCGGGGTCGGTACCGGGGTCAGTCCCAGGATCGGTTCCCGGGTCGGTGCCGGGATCGGTTCCCGGGTCGGTCCCCGGGTCAGTGCCCGGGTCAGTCCCCGGATCGGTTCCGGGATCGGTTCCTGGATCCGTCCCCGGCTCCGCGCCGAAGACGGCATCCCACTGCTGCACGGTGATCCCGACGTCGCCCCGCGCGTAGATCGTGGTCGCGTCGGGGTTGGAGTGCTGCTTCCAGATCAGCACCTCGTAGACCTTGGTGCGGTCGAGCGATGCGGCGGGTGCGGTGAGCGAGAAGGAGCTCGCCCCTGCGCTGACCGTCGGGAACGGCATCGCGAACGCGGCATATCCCCCTCCGGCCGAGATCGAGCTCTCGGTGCCCTTCACGATCAGGGCGGCGTACGCGCCGGCCACATCGGGAAGACCGGATGCCTGCACCTGCACTGTCACGCCGGAGGCCGACGCGCTGGTGACGGTCGCGCTGACGCTGCCGTCGGCGGCGTGCGCGGGGACCGCGACGACGGCACCCGCGGCGATGAGGAAGAGGGAGACGAGGGCGGCGACCAGCACGCGGATGCGGCTGCTCGCTCGGGGGGCTATGGCTGTGTCGTTCACGGGTTCTCTCCGGACCCCGGGGCACGCGGACACGCGCGCCGGCGGTGCCGCAATGCAGTCGGGCGAAGGGATGGGGATTGGTTAGGCTTAGCTAACAAGCCGATGGTCCCGAGCGTAGAGCGCCCAGCCGAGAGGCGTCAAGTTTTAGGTTAGCCTTGCCTTATGCGTCGCGCTCTCGCTCTCCTCCTCGCCGCCGGTCTCGCTCTGGGACTCGCGGCCTGCGCGCAGCCGGGCGCGACCGCAGCGCCGGCCTCCGAACCGGCGGACGCGTGCCCCCAGGCATCCGTTCCCCTGGCCTCCCTCGACGTCGTCGACGACGTGCGGAAAGTGACGGGCGGGTCCACGGCCTGCCTGTCGAGCCACGCGATCGAGCCCGTCGACGACGACACTGCCCCGAAGCTCCCCGTGTCGGTGACCGACAGCGAGGGCAGGGAGATCGAGATCGCCGATGTCGATCGCATCCTGCCGATCGACATCTCCGGCACCATCGCCTCGACCGTGTTCGCTCTCGGGCTCGGCGATCAGGTCGTCGGCCGCGACTCCTCCACCGGCTTCGCAGGAACCGAAGACCTGCCCGTCGTCACGAAGAGCGGCCATTCCCTCAACGCGGAGGCCATCCTCGAGTTGGCACCGACCGTGATCCTGACCGACACCACGATCGGCCCGAAGGAGATCCGCCAGCAGCTGCGGGATGCCGGCATCGCCGTGGTCGTGATCTCCAGCGACCGCCGCCTCGACACGACCGACGCGCTCGTCACCGAGATCGCGGCTGCGCTCGGCGTCCCGAGTCGCGGCAAGGCACTCATCGAGCGACTGGACGCGGGCGTCGCGACCGCCCTCGCCGAGATCGCCGAAGTGGTCCCTCCGGCCGAGGAAGACCGCGCGCGCATGCTGTTCCTCTACGTGCGCGGCAGCGCCAACGTCTACTACATCTTCGGCGAGGACTCCGGAGCGGACTCCCTCATCGACGCGGTCGGCGGCATCGACGTCGCAGGCGAGATCGGCTGGGAGGGCATGAAGCCGATGACCGCCGAAGCCCTCGTCGCCGCACGCCCTGACGTGCTCGTGATGATGACCGACGGCCTCGAATCGGTCGGCGGCATCGACGGTCTCATCGAGCGGATCCCGGCCGTCGCCGAGACGCCGGCCGGGGCGAACCGCCGCGTGATCGATATGGCCGACAGCGAGATCCTCAGCTTCGGACCGCGCACCGCCGACGTCATCAGCGCGCTCGCCCGCGCCCTGTACGCCCCCGAGACCGCGAAGTGACGTCAGAGGTCGTCACCTCGACACCCACCCGGCATCGCGGCCTGCGTTTCACTCTGGTGACGGGCGGCCTGCTCGTCGCGCTCGCGATCACGTGCGTCGCATCGATCACGAGCGGCCAGTACGACCTGTCGCCATCCGCCCTCGTCGGAGTGCTGCTCAAGGGCATCGGCATCGACACCGCCTGGGCGCCGACCGCGTCGACCGACTACGGCGTGATCAACAATCTGCGGATGCCGCGGCTCGTGCTCGGGCTCCTCGTCGGGGCGGCGCTGGCCGTCTCGGGCGTGCTCATGCAGGCGATCTTCGGCAACCCGCTGGCGGATGCCGGAGTCGTCGGCGTCTCCTCCGGCGCGGCGCTCGGCGCGGCGGCGAGCATCACCTTCGGACTCGCGACGTTCGGGATGTGGACCACCCCGGCCTTCGCATTCCTGGGCGGGCTGATCGCCGTGCTCTCCGTCTACTTCATCAGCCGCTCCGGAGGACGCACCGAGGTCGTGACGCTGCTCCTCACCGGCATCGCGATCAACGCCATCGCCGGAGCGGGCATGGCGTTCTTCACGTTCCTCGGCTCGACGTCGACGCGCGAGCAGATCGTGTTCTGGCAGCTGGGATCGCTCAACGGCGCTCTGTGGCAGAACATCCACCTGGTCGCGCCGCTGGTCGCCGTCGGCGTCGTCGCGGCCCTGATCGTCGCACCGAGCCTCGACCTCTTCGCCCTCGGCGAGCGCACCGCCCGGCACCTCGGACTGAACGTCGAACTGCTGCGGATGGTCGTGATCGTCACGGTCGCGATCCTCGTCTGTGCGGCCGTCGCGTTCGCCGGGATCATCGGGTTCGCCGGCCTCGTCGTACCGCACCTGATGCGCATGCTCATCGGACCGGCGCACCTGCCGCTCGTCATCGCCTCGGCACTCGGTGGAGCCCTGCTCATCGCCGTCGCCGACCTCGTCGCCCGCACCGCCGTGCCGCTGGCCGACCTGCCGATCGGCATGATCACGTCTCTCGTGGGCGGGCCGTTCTTCCTGTGGCTGCTCGTGCGCACGCGTCGCCGCTCGGGGGGCTGGGCATGACCGTGCGCCTGCGCGGCGACGGCCTCACCGTGCGGGTCAGCGAAGGGCGCGCGATTCTCGAGGACGCATCGATCGAGATCCACGACGGAGAGATCCACGCACTGGTCGGCCCGAACGGCGCGGGCAAGACCACGCTGTTCGGCGTGCTCGCGGGCGATGTCGCCGCCCAGGAGGGCACGGTCGAGATCGACGGGCGGCGGATCGGTGGCGTGCGCGCCCGGGCCCTCGCCCAGCAGCGGGCCGTGCTCCTGCAGGAGAACACGGTCACGTTCCCGTTCAGCGCCGAACAGGTCGTGCGCATGGGACGCGCACCCTGGGCGCGCACACCCGCTGCGGACGACGACGACGTCGTGGTGGCATCGGCGATGGAGCAGACCGAGGTGACCGCGCTGTCGGCCCGTGCGGTGACGTCGCTGTCGGGCGGCGAGCGCGCCCGCGTCGCCCTTGCCAGGGTGATCGCGCAGAGCACCGGCATCCTGCTGCTCGACGAGCCGACCGCGGCGCTCGACCTCAAGCATCACGAAGACGTCATGCGTCTGATCAGGGCCAGGGCGGATGCCGGCGTGGCCGTCGCGATCGTGCTGCACGATCTGAACGCCGCACTCGCACACGCCGACCGCGTGACGCTGCTGTCGGACGGATGCGTGGTGGCGTCCGGGCCGCCGGCCGAGGTGCTCACCGCGCCGCGCATCGAGGAGGTCTACGGTCAGGCGGTCGACGTCTTCCCGCACCCGGTCACGGGGGTTCCGCTGGTGGTGGCTCGGCGCTGAATCCGGTCTCGAAGTCGCGTCCGGCCGGGCTCAGACACCCGGGCTCAGACGCCCGGCAGCCCGTCGCCGACGAGAGGGAGCCCGTCGTCGTCGAACGCGACACCCTCGGCGATCAGCCGTTCCTTCGCCGCGTGATGCACCACCCCGCGCCGGGGTGGATCGAACTCGAGGAGCTCGAGCAGAATGCCCCTCGTCACGTTGGCGTGCTTCGCGACCTCGATCCGCACGCCCCAGAAGCGGTCCTGCGCGAAGCGGGCCAGAGCTGCTTCGTCCGCGGCCGGGTTCATCGCCGCGACCGCGCGGATCCCCTGGTTCGGGTCGATCGCGAGCAGGGCGAAGTCGTCGGGCGTCCGCGCAGCACGCGCCAGCGCGTAGCGGCGCTCCTCATCGGCGATCTGCTCGGGCGTCTTGCGCTTTCCCATCGCGGTCCCTTCGTCGTCTACGGCCGCAACGGCAGGACGCCGAACAGGTCGGCCCGCGTGCCGGACGCGTGGATGCGGCCGGCAGTCGCGGCATCCTCCCACGCCTCCTCGCCCGTCGACACGGCGATCCAGGTCGCGGCATCCATCTCCACGACGTTCGGCGGAGTGCCGCGGGTGTGCCGCGGACCCTGGATGACCTGCACGGCGCCGAACGGCGGCACCCGCACCTCGACGCTGTTGCCCGGGGCCTTCTCGTCGAGCAGCTGCAAGAGGTATCGCACGGCGGTGGCGAGATCGGTCCGCTGCGGCTTCTCGCCCGCGGCATCCGCCTTCCGCACGGCGTCGAGGGCCGAGCGGCCGGCGATCGTATCGATCCTGCGGGAGGGCATGCGATCCAGGGTACGCGGCCGGTCGCGCGTGCGCCCCGCAAGGACATTCGCGCTTCACAAGGACGGATACCGCGAATCCGGCCGTGCGAAGCGCGAAAGGCCGAGCCCCGCGCCCGTCAGCGGGCATAGGCTCGAGTCGATGAGCCCCGATCCCGACACCCTGCATGGCGCCCGCGCCGAGCTGCTCGCAACCGCGCAGCGCAGCGACGGGTGGACGCGGGGATTCCCGGCCGTGTTCGACGGCGCCCATCCGGCATCCGTCCTGATCCTGTTCGGCCGCCTCGACAGCATCCCCGCCGAGAGCGACGACCTGACCGTGGCCGCCGACCTCGATGTGCTGCTGCAGCGCCGCGCTCCGACGCTCTCCTCGCACCCCGGGCAGGTGTCGTTCCCCGGCGGGCGCAGCGAATCGACGGATGCTGATGCTGTGGCCACCGCGCTCCGCGAGGCCGAGGAGGAGACGGGGCTCGACCCGGCCGGCGTCGAGATCCTCGCGACTCTGCCGGAGATCCCGCTGGCCGCGAGCAACCACCTCGTCACCCCGGTGCTGGCATGGTGGCGGTCGCCGTCCCGGGTCGTCGCGGTCGATCACGCCGAGACCGTCGAGGTGTTCCGGGTGCCGGTCGCGCAGCTGCTCGATCCCGAGACGCGGTTCACCTCGACGCTGCACCGGCTCGGTCAGACGTTCAAGGGCCGGCCTTCGACGTCGACGGCACGATCGTGTGGGGTTTCACCGCCATGGTGCTCGACGCGCTCTTCACGGCGGCCGGCTGGACGGTGCCCTGGGACGAATCGGTCGAGCGTCCGATCGAACTCTGACCCGGGAGCGGTGAACAACTCCTCCAATCCGTGACCAACCGCTGTCGAAAGCCCGCTTTCGGGCCCGGTCGGCCACTTTCTGGAGGAGTTATGCACCGAAATCCGCGGCGCCACCCTCAGTAGGCTGGACCGGTGAAGATTCTCGTCCTCGGTTCCGGTGCCCGTGAGCACGCGATCATCCTCGCTCTGCGGGCAGAGCAGGCGGAGCACGAGATCTTCGTCTCCCCCGGCAACGCCGGCATCGCGCAGGACGCCACCCCCGTCTCGGTCGATCCGCTCGATGGCGCGGCGGTGACCGCGTTCTCGAACGAGCACGGGATCAACCTCGTCGTGGTCGGCCCCGAGGCGCCGCTCGTCGCCGGTGTCGCCGACGCCCTGCGCGAGCACGGCATCCCGGTGTTCGGCCCGGGCAAGGCCGCGGCGCAGCTCGAGGGTTCGAAGTCGTTCGCGAAGCGTGTGATGGATGCCGCGGGCGTGCCGACCGGTCGTGCTGTGCGTGCGGCGACGGTCGCCGAGGTCGAGGCCGCGTTCGACGAGCTCGGCGCCCCCTATGTCGTCAAGGCTGATGGCCTCGCCGCGGGCAAGGGCGTCATCGTCACATCCGACCGCGCCGAAGCACTCGCGCATGCCGAGCACTACCTCCCGGCGGGTCCGGTGCTGATCGAGGAGTTCCTCTCCGGCCCCGAGGTCTCGCTGTTCTTCCTGAGCGACGGCGACACCGTGCGCGCGCTCAGCCCCGCGCAGGACTTCAAGCGGGCACTCGACGGCGATGCCGGTCCCAACACGGGCGGCATGGGCGCATACTCCCCGCTGCCATGGCTGGCCGATCAGTTCGGCAGCGAGCAGGCCTTCGTCGACGAGGTCACCCGCGACGTCGCCCTTCCGGTGATCCGTCAGCTCGACGGAGAGGGCACCCCGTTCATCGGCCTCCTCTACGCGGGCCTGATCCTCACGCCCGCGGGCATCCGCGTGATCGAGTTCAACGCGCGCTTCGGCGACCCCGAGACGCAGGTGGTGCTGCCGCGGCTGGTGACCCCGCTGTCCGAGCTGCTGTTCGCCGCGGCATCCGGCACTCTGGAAGACCAGCCGGAACCCGTCTTCCGCGATGACGTCGCGATCACGGTGGTGCTGGCGAGCGAGGGGTACCCGGAGGCGCCGCAGACCGGGCGCCCCATCGAGGGATTGGCGGATGCCGCAGCCGTCGAGGGCGTGCACCTCGCGCACGCGGCGACCGCCAGTCCGGACGCGCCAGGCGGCTCGCTCGTCGCGTCGGGTGGGCGGGTGCTGAGCGTGGTCGCCGTGGCATCCGACTTCCGCACCGCGCGCGACCGCGCATACGACGCGATCGGGCGCATCGGCCTCGACGGCTCGCACCACCGCACCGACATCGCGGCGCGCGTCGCGGAGTAGCGGCGCAACCCGGTCGCGATTCGCGCGATCCGTCGTTTCTCGGAGGATTCCTGCCGAATCATCCGAGATTCCTGCCATCTTCCGAATTCCGCACCCTGCACGCTTGACTTCGCCAGCTTTCTTCAAGAAAGTGGGCGGATGCCGCTCCGCTCCGACTGGTCGTCGACGACCTGCCCGATCGCCCGCTCCGCCGATGTGCTCGCCGACCCCTGGGTGCTGGTCATCCTGCGCGAGCTGTTCTCGGGCCGCAGCCGGTTCGACCAGCTGCGCGACGCGACCGGCGCCGCCGACTCGGTGCTCGCCCGCCGACTGAGCTCGATGATCGATGCCGGGCTGCTCGCCCGCAGCGGCGAGCCGCGCGCGGGCTATCGCCTGACGGATGCCGGACGCGAGACGCTGCCGATCCTGCACGCCTACGCCCGCTTCAGCCGGGTCACCGACCCCGATGACGAGTTCGGGCTGACCGTGACGTGCGGCCGGTGCGGCGAGCCGGCGGCATCCGTCGACTGGTGCCCGTCGTGCGCCGCCCCGCTCGACGCCGACAGCACCCTCTGGGCCCGACGCAGCATGGGCGGCACCCCCTTCGCTCTCTCCGGAGCCGGGGCATGACCGCCGAATCGGTCGAGGAGCCCACTCGGTTGCCCGCCGCCCGTCCGCGCCGCTTGCACCCCGCCTGGACCGTCGCGCTGGTCGCGCTCATCGCGCTGATCGGCGCTGCCGGCTTCCGCGCCGCGCCGGGCGTGCTCATGGTGCCCCTGGAGGAGGAGTTCGGCTGGACGACAGCCGAGCTGTCGCTCGCGGTCTCGATCAACCTGCTGCTCTACGGCCTGATCGCGCCCTTCGCCGCGGCGCTGATGCAGCGATTCGGCATCCGTGCGGTGACCGTCGTCGCACTGTTCGTGATCGGCGCGGGTGCGGCGCTGAGCGTGCTCGTCGCGACACCGGGGCAGCTGATCCTGACCTGGGGCGTGCTGATCGGACTCGGCACCGGATCGATGGCCCTGGTGTTCGCCGCGACCATCACCGACACGTGGTTCTCAACCCGCCGCGGGCTCGTCTCGGGCGTGCTCACGGCCGGCAGCGCGACCGGACAGCTCATCTTCCTGCCGGTGATCGCGGCCGCGGCCGAGGAGATCGGCTGGCGCGGAGCATCCTTCATCATCGCCGGAGGAGCGCTCGCGGTCGCACCCCTCGTCTGGATCTTCCTGCGCAACCGCCCGAGCGACCTCGGCGTCACCCGCTACGGCGAGACCGAGCCGTACGCCGCCCCGACGCCGACACCGCGCGGTTCGGCCTGGGGCGCTGCGCGCCTGGCGATCACGACGCTGCGCGAAGCCGCGCGCACCAGGACGTTCTGGGCGCTCGCGATCGGGTTCGCCATCTGCGGCGCGACCACGAACGGCCTGATCGGCACGCATTTCATCCCCAGCGCCCACGACCACGGGATGCCGACCACGACCGCCGCCGGTCTGCTCGCGGTGGTCGGGATCTTCGACATCGCCGGCACCGTCTTCTCGGGATGGCTCACCGACCGGGTGAACCCGCGCATCCTCCTCGCGGCCTACTACGCCCTGCGCGGCGTGAGCCTGCTGTTCCTGCCGAGTCTGCTGTCGGCCGAGGTGCAGCCGAGCATCGTGGTGTTCATCGTGATCTACGGGCTCGACTGGGTCGCCACGGTGCCGCCGACGATCGCCCTGTGCCGCGAGGTCTTCGGCGACAAGGGGCCGCTCGTGTTCGGCTGGGTGTTCGCCGCGCATCAGATCGGCGCCGGCATCGCCTCGATCCTCGCCGGGATCATCCGCGATCACACAGGGCAGTACACGTTCGCGTGGTTCGCCGCCGCCGGGTTGTGCGCGGTCGCAGCACTGGTCAGTGCGACGATCCGCCGGCACGGGCCTCGTGCGTCAGCATCCGATCCCGCCGTCGCGCCCGCGCAGCCCCTCGCCGACTGAGCCACTCACTCGCCCTGCACAACTTCGGAGGTCGGGGGCGACACACGGGCACCCGAGGCCGATCAGCGGCGCGTCGTGTCCGATCTCCGAAGTCGTGCACGTGGAGCACCGACGGGGCGTGCTCGGCACCCCGAGACCCGGGGTCAGAGCACCTTGGAGAGGAAGTCCTTCAGGCGCTCGTTCTTCGGGTCGCCGAACAGCTCGGCGGGCGGAGCCTCCTCGACAACGACGCCGCCATCCATGAAGACCGTGCGACCGGAGACCTCACGGGCGAAGCCCATCTCGTGCGTCACCAGGACCATCGTCATGCCGCCGGAGGCCAGGTCGCGGATGACCTGCAGCACCTCCCCGACCATCTCGGGGTCGAGGGCGCTCGTGGCCTCGTCGAAGAGCATGATCTCCGGGTCCATCGCCAGCGCGCGGGCGATGGCGACGCGCTGCTTCTGCCCACCGGAGAGGGATGCCGGCTTCGCATCGGCCTTCTCCGAGAGTCCGACGCGCTCGAGCAGAGCCAGGGCTCTGGTGCGCGCGTCGGCCTTGGAGAGCTTGCCGAGCTCGATCGGCGCGAGCGTGATGTTCTCGACCACCGTCATGTGCGGGAAGAGGTTGAAGTGCTGGAACACCATGCCGATGCGCTGACGCACCTCGTCGAGCTTCACGCTCTTGTCCGTGAGGTCGACGCCGTCGATGACGACCTTGCCCGACGTGGGCTCCTCGAGCTTGTTGAGGCAGCGCAGCAGAGTCGACTTCCCGGAGCCCGACGGACCGATGACCGCGACGACCTCGCCATCCTCCACCGTGAGGTCGATGCCCTTGAGCACCTCGTTGTTGCCGAAGGACTTGTGCAGGTTCTGCACGTCGATCTTGCTCATGCGTTGAACTTCCTCTCCAGGCGGTTCGCGAGCAGCGTCAGCAGCGTGATCACGACGAAGTAGATGATGGCGACGATCGTCAGCACCTGCGCCGACAGGTACGTGGAGGCGATGATCTGTCGCGACTGGAACGTCAGCTCCGCGAGTCCGATGACGCTGATCAGCGACGTGTCCTTGAGGGTGATGATGCCCTGGTTCACGAACGACGGGATCATGATGCGGAACGCCTGCGGCAGCACGACCTTCTGCATGGTCTTCCAGTGGCCGAGGCCGAGCGAGCGCGAGGCCTCGTTCTGCCCGGGATCGACCGCCTGGATGCCGCCGCGGATGATCTCGGTCATGTACGCACCCGTGTTGAGCGAGAGCGTGATCGCGCCGGCGACGAACGGGTTGAACTGCAGTCCCGGGAACAGCTGCGGCACGGCGAAGAACACGAAGAACGCCTGCACCAGGATCGGGGTGCCGCGGAACACGAACACGTAGGCGGTCGCGAGCCAGCGGAACGGCAGGAACTTCGAGATGCGGCCGAAGCCGAACACGATGCCGAGGATGAACGAGGCGACCAGCGCGACCAGCGTCGCGAGGATCGTCAGCCACAGTCCGCTCATCAAAGCCGGCCAGTACTTCACCGCGACCGAGATGATGTCGGTCGGCTGCGTCGACGTCTCGCCCGCGCTGAGGTAGGTGTCGACGATCTCGTCGTACTCGCCCGAGTCCTTCAGGTTCGCGAGGCCCTCGTTGAACATCTCGATCAGCTCGGGGTTCATCCCCTTGTTGACCGCGAATCCATACTCGCCGCCGAGCTCGGGCTGGCCGATCAGGCGGAAGCCGGAACCCTGCTGGATGCCGTACGCCAGCACCGGGAAGTCCTCGAAGTATCCGACGGCCTGGCCGGCCTTGACGGCATCCACCATGTCGGTGGTGTCGGAGTAGGGCGTGATGGTGAAGCCGTACTCGTCCTGGTTCTCCTCGGCGAAGGTCTGTCCCTGGGTGCCGGTCTTGACCGCGACCTTCTTGCCGTCGAGGTCGTCGAGGGACTGGATGTCGCTGGCCTCGAGCACCCCGAGCTGGATGCCGCTGGTGAAGTACGGGTCACTGAAGTCGAAGGTCTGCTTGCGCTCATCGGTGATCGACATGCCCGCCATGACGGCATCCACCTGGTTCGACTGGAGGGCCTGCAGGGCCGCGTCGAATCCGAGCTGACGGATCTCGACCTCGAAGCCCTGATCCTTCGCGATCGCGCGGAGCAGGTCCATGTCGATGCCGACGAGCTCGCCGTCGGCGTTGGTGAACTCGAACGGCGCGAACGTCGTGTCGGTGCCGATGATGTACGACTCGGTGTCGTCGGCGGCGACCGCGGCAGATGTTCCGCCGAGCAGAGCGCCGATGGCGACGAAGGCGGCCAGCGCCGTCGCGCCGGCGGTGCGACCGAATCGGCGCAGGCGCGCAGAGGGAGTGGGGATCACGACGGATGCTCCTCGGGATCGGACGATGCGACCGGACAGCCGCCGAGCATCCACCCTAACGGGCAGCCGTTCACAGCGCCGCGCTCCTCTGCCGACGAAACCCACGCTCGGGTCGCGAGAACGCACCCTTCCGACGGACGGATGGGTGCGTTTTCGCGACGGGAGCTATTCGGCGGGGACGGATGCCGGGGCGTCGGCCTTCGCGGACCTCTGGTGCGGGGCACCACGGAGGAAGAGCGAAGCGACGAGTCCGATCACGATCACGCACGCCGGCAGCAGGATGGCCTGCGACATCCCTGCGGAGAAGCCCTCGGCGACGGCGGCCGGCAACTCCCCGCCCGAGCCGATCGATCCCGCGGCATCGCCCATCCCGGGGAGGTTCGCTTCGAGCCGCGCCTGCATGAAGGTCGCGATCGCCGCCGAGCCGATCACCGAGCCGATGGTGCGGGTGGTGTTGTAGATGCCTGCGCCGGCGCCGGCCTGACGCATCGGGAGCATCCGGGTCGCGGTGGTCGCGAGCGGACCCCACATGCCGGCGCTGCCGATGCCGAGCAGCGCGGACGGGAACAGGAACATCCAGATCTCGCTGTCCATGTTGACCAGCGAGGAGTACCAGACCAGCGCCGCGCCGAACGCGATCAGGCCGGGGATGAGGATCAGTCGCGGATCGGTGCGGTCGAGGATCTTCCCCGCGAGCGGCGCGAGCACACCGGAGAACACGGCCATCGGGATCATCAGCAGCGCGGCCTGTGTGGGCGTGAGCCCCCGTGCGATCTGCAAGAAGAACATCAGCGGCAGCGACATGCTCGTCACGGCGAAGCCGACCGTGGCGATCGCGATGTTCGCGCCGGCGAAGTTGCGATCGCGGAACAGCGCGAGGGGCACGAGAGCCTCGCTCGTGGTCTTCCACTGCTGCACGATGAACAGCGCGAGCACGACGAGGCCGGCGACGATCAGGCCCCAGACCGAGATCGGGCCCCAGATGACGCCCCAGTCGTACTTCTCGCCTTCCTGCAGGCCGAACACGACCAGGAAGATCGCGACGGCGCTGAGGATCACGCCGAGGATGTCGAAGCGGTGCGGATGCGTCTGCAGCTTCGGCACGAGGATCCACGCGGCGACGAAGGCGATCACACCGACGGGCAGGTTGACGAAGAAGATCCACTCCCACCCGAGGCTGTCGACGAGCACGCCGCCGAGCAGCGGACCGACGAGCGTCGCCACACCGGCGGTGGCACCCCAGAGGCCCATGGCCGCGCCGCGGCGATCCGGCGGGAAGGTGCGGGTGATGACCGCCATCGTCTGCGGCGTCATGAACGCGGCGCCGAGACCCTGCACCGCGCGGGCGACGATCAGGCCCTCGAGCGAGTTCGACAGACCGCACCAGAGCGAGGCGAGGGTGAAGACCGCGAGGCCGATCAGGTAGATGTTCTTGGGGCCGAAGCGGTCACCGAGGCGCCCGGTGATGAGCAGCGGCACCGCGTAGGCGAGGAGGTAGGCGCTGGTGACCCACACCACGTTGTCGAGGTTGTTGGTGTCGGGGTCGAGCGCGGCCTTGATCGCGGGGTTCGCGACCGAGACGATCGTGGTGTCGACGAGGATCATGAAGAACCCGATGACGAGCGCCCAGAGGGCGGGCCAGGGGCTCTTCGGTCGGTGACCTGCGGCGAACGTCCCCGTGCCGGGACCCGTCGCCTGGCGTGATTCGGTCATTGCTGTGCAGCCTTTCGCTGAGCGAGGTAGCGGTCGGAGTCGGTGAACGCCGACGGACCCCAGGGGATGCTGTCGGCTTCGAGGCGTGCGAGGAGGGTGTCGAGCCATCGGATCTCGGCGTCGAGGAGCGCCTCCTGACGCTCCACTTCGACGAGCACCTGCGCGGGGACTCCTTCGTCCGCGGACCTGCGCAGTCCATCTCGGTGCGCCGCGTGGTCGTCGCGCAGGCCAGAGCGGCGGACGCGCAGCAGCTCGATGAATTCCTCGCGTTCGAGGTTGTGTGACTCCGCGAGGGCGATGCGGAACTCGGCAGGTCGATCGATCCGTGCGATCTCGCGTCGCACCCACGCGACGACGGCGTCGCGTCCGGCATCCGTGAGCGTGTATGTCGTCCGCTCGGGACGGTTGCCGTCGCGATCGATGCCGACCTCGTCGACGAGTCCTGCCCGCTGCAACCGCGAGACCGTGTGATAGAGCGTGCCCGTCGTGATCGTGAGCAGACGGTCGTCGCGGCGCACGCGCAGCAGGCGCGCCATCTCATAGGGGTGCATGTCGGATTCGCGCAGCAGCGCGAGCACCATCACCCCCATAGGTGTGAGCCGATCCACGGCATCCTTCATGTTCCACCTCGATTAGTCCACATGGACTATACACCCGTCGCGACTCGGAGACCAAGGCCGCCCGCGCGCTCTGGAATGATGGAGCGGGTGAGCACCTCTTCAGAAGGCACGGCACTGGTCATTCCCGGCTGGCGGCACATCTACTCGGGCAAGGTCCGCGACCTGTACGCCTCGGAGGATGCCGAGGACACGCGCATCCTCGTCGTGGCGTCCGACCGCGTGAGCGCGTTCGACTTCGTGCTCTCCCCCGGCATCCCGCAGAAGGGCGCGCTGCTCACCCGCCTGAGCCGCTGGTGGTTCGCACAGCTCTCCGACACGCCGAACCATCTCGCCGCGGGCGAGATCCCGGATGCCGTCGCCGACCGCGCCATGCTGGCGCAGTCGCTCGAGATGCTGCCCGTCGAGTGCGTCGTGCGCGGCTACATCACCGGCTCCGGATGGGTCGAGTACCAGGAGAGCGGCACGGTCTGCGGCATCCCGCTGCCGGCGGGCCTCGAGAACGGCGACCGCCTGCCCGAGCCGCTGTTCACCCCGGCGTACAAGGCGCCGATGGGCGAGCACGACGAGAACATCACCTTCGAGAAGACGGTCGAGCTGGTCGGTTCCGCGCGCGCGGCCGAACTGCGCGACGTGTCGCTGGCGCTCTACTCACGCGCCGCAGCGATCGCAGAGGAGAAGGGTCTGATCCTCGCCGACACCAAGTTCGAGTTCGGGACGGATGCCGACGGCGTGCTGCGCCTCGCCGACGAGGTGCTCACGAGCGACTCGTCGAGGTACTGGGACGCCGAAGCCTGGGAGTCGGGCTCCACCCCGAGCGAGCGGATGGCGAGCTTCGACAAGCAGATCGTGCGGGACTGGCTGGCCGCGAACTGGGACAAGCAGGGCGAGCCGCCGCTGCTTCCCGAGGATGTCGTCGAGCGCACCGCCGACCGCTACCGCGAGCTGATCGAGCGCCTCGGGGCGTGACGTTTCGTCTCGCTCCGCTCGCTCAACGACCGGAAGGCACGCGCCGCACGTCGGTGTGGATGAAGTCGTCGCCCTTGAAGAGCAGCGGCTCGTCGCGGGTGATCGCGAGCGCGTAGGAGAAGCAGTCGCCGTAGTTCAGGCGTGCGGGGTGGCCGGAGCCGCGGCCATATCGAAGGTAGGCGCGTCCGACGAGCCGGGCCTGCGTCTCATCGACCGATACGACGGTCGTTCCCGCGTTGCGCAGCATCGTCTCGATCTCAGCCATTCCGTCCGGACCTGCGAATCCTCCGCCGACGATCAACGCTTCCGCGAGAGTTCCCGCCGAGATGACTCCACCCACATTCGCGAGCAACTCCTCGAAAGCCTCGGCTTCTGGCTCATCCTTCACGATCGCGATCAACGCTGACGTATCGATGATCATCGGGGCAGGCCGTTCTCGTCATACATCTCGTCCATGATCTCCTCGATAGACGGTCCGATCGGCTTCAGAGCACGAAAACGCCGAACGGTCTCCCGGATCGCCGCACGCTTGCGCTCGACTTCGGCTTCCTTCGCCCCCTCGAGCTCCGCGATCCGCCGACGCACGGCATCCTCGACGGCACTCGTCTGACTCTGACCGGTGAGCTCGGCCAACTGACGTACCAGCGCATGCGTCGTCTCGTTCTTGATGTTGAGGCTCATGTCTACCAATCTACCCTCGATGTCTACCATGGTAGAAAGCCACCCAGCCAACACTCAGGAATCGGTAGTGTGGCTCCAGCGCTGTCGCGATCCCCCGAGCGACATCCCCCGAGACTGAGGAGCCCGCATGGCCCTGTGGAAGCTGCATGGAAACGGCCGCACGGTCGAGGCCGGCGCCGTCGTCACCCCTGAGGAACGTCTGAACTGGCCCGCGACCATCGCGATCGGCGCCCAGCACGTGGTGGCGATGTTCGGTGCCACGTTCCTGGTGCCCACACTGACCGGTTTCCCGGTGTCGACGACGCTGCTCTTCAGCGGTCTCGGCACGCTGATCTTCCTGCTGATCACGAAGAACCGGCTGCCCAGCTACCTCGGCTCCTCGTTCGCGTTCATCGCCCCCATCACGGCGGCCGTCGCGGCCGGCGGCACCGGCTCGGCCCTCGCGGGCGTGGTCGCCGTCGGCATCCTCCTGACGGTCGTCGGCCTGGTCGTGCAGTTCGCCGGCCTCCGCTGGGTCGACGCTCTGATGCCCCCGGTCGTCGCCGGTGCCATCGTCGCGCTCATCGGGTTCAACCTCGCCCCGACCGCCTGGAACAACTTCAAGATCGACCCGGTCACCGCCACCATCACGCTCGTCGCGATCATCGTGTTCGCCGTGCTGTTCCGCGGCTTCCTCGGCCGCATCTCGATCTTCCTCGGCGTCGCAGTCGGATTCGTCTACGCCGCGTTCACAGGCTCGTTCAGCGTCCCGAGCGAGCTGCGCGGTGGCAAGACGCCCGCCGAGCTGATCTCGGATGCGCCCTGGATCGGCCTGCCGCACTTCGACTTCCCGAACTTCGTCGAGCCGGGCACCTGGTCGACCATCGCGATGTTCCTCCCCGTCGTGCTCGTGCTGATCGCCGAGAACGTCGGACACGTGCGCGGCGTCGCGACGATGACCGAAGACCCCGAGATCAACAAGCACACCGGCCGCGCGCTCATCGCCGATGGTGTCGCCACCACGATCGCCGGAGGCTTCGGCGGGTCGGGCACCACGACCTACGGCGAGAACATCGGCGTGATGGCCGCGACCCGCGTCTACTCGACCGCGGTCTACTGGGTCGCCGGTCTGTTCGCGATCCTGCTTGCGTTCTCACCCAAGGTCGGCGAGGTGTTCAACTCGATCCCGGCCGGCGTGCTGGGCGGCGCGACCACCGCGCTCTACGGCCTGATCGGCATCATCGGCATCAAGATCTGGGTCGACAGCCGCGTGGACTTCTCGCGCCCGGTGAACCAGTACACCGCGGCGGTCTCGCTCGTGATCGGCATCGCCGGGTTCTCGATGCAGCTCGGCGACTTCGCCTTCGGCGGCATCGTGCTCGGCACCGTCGCGGCCCTGCTGATCTACCACGTCGGCAACTTCATCGCCCGCGCCCGCAAGACCGGCGCCGACGACCCGAAGCCGCTCGAGGCGGTCGGCCCACTGGGCGGCGACCCGGCGTAGGCCGTCCCGCCCGGTCCGGCACCACGGACAGCGGTGCACAACTCAGCAAGAATTCGTCGAAACTCGTCCGCGAGGCCCGTTGCAGCCCGTTTCAGCCCGTTTGGGGAAGTTCTTGCTGAGTTGTGCACCACCCGCGGGCGCAGCGCTCACCGGATGACGGCGAGCACTCCGTCGGCTGTGACGATCGCAGACAGCTCCGCTCGCTGCGACAGCGTGCCGGAGCGATGGGCGCCGACCGTGGTCTCCATCTTCATCGCGTCGAGCACGGCGACCGGGTCGCCCTCCGCGACGTCCGCACCGTCGTCGACGAGCCAGCGCACGAGCGTGCCGGGGGCAGGTGAGCGCAGCTCGGTCGGGTCGGATGCAGCGGGCGCCTCTCCATCCGCCGGCCGACCGAGTCCGGCCAGGAGAGCCGCGGGCACACCGAGCATGACGCGACGCCCGTCGATCTCCACCGGGAAGCGCTGCAGACCGGCATCCGACACGGCGTCCGGTCGCAGCTGCGGCTCGAGCTTCGGCAGCAGCGTGCGCTCGATCCACTGCGTGTGCACCGCGAAGGTGTCCGTCGCGAATGCCCGGTCTTCCAGCGCACGTCGGTCGAACGGGATCACCGTCGCCGGGCCCTCGACCGCGAGCTCGCGCAGTGCCCGTCGCGCCCGCACCAGAGCAGCGTCACGCGAGTCCGCATGCACGATGAGCTTCGCGATCATCGAGTCGAAGGCCGGCTGCACGACGTCGCCCGCCTCGATGCCGCTGTCCCAGCGCACGCCGGGTCCGCCCGGGATCCGCAGCGCGTCGACACGACCGGGGCTGGGCAGGAACCCGCGCCCGGGGTCCTCGGCGTTGATTCGGAACTCGAACGCGTGCCCCACGGGCACAGGCGTCTCGGAGATCGACATCCCCTCGCCGAAAGCGATGCGGAACTGCTCGCGCACCAGGTCGGTTCCGGTGACCTCTTCGGTGACCGGATGCTCCACCTGAAGCCGGGTGTTCACCTCGAGGAACGAGATCGTGCCGTCCGCGGCGAGGAGGAACTCCACCGTGCCCGCGCCGCGATACTGCACCTCGGCGCAGATCGATCGCGCGGCATCGTGGAAGCGCGCCCGCTGCTCGCCCGACAGCCCCGGCGCCGGCGCCTCCTCGATGAGCTTCTGATTCCGACGCTGCATCGAGCAGTCCCGGTCCCCCACGACCACGATGCCGCCGAGCCCGTCACCGAGCACCTGCACCTCGATGTGCCGCGGACTCTCCAGGAAGCGCTCGACGAAGCACTCGCCACGGCCGAACGCCGCGATGGCCTCCCGGGTGGCGGCGTCGAAGGCCTCGGCGACGTCGGACAGCTCGTGCACGACCTTCAACCCGCGCCCGCCACCGCCGAACGCGGCCTTGATCGCGATCGGGAGTCCGTGCTGCTCCGCGAAGGCCACCGCCTCCTCCGGACCGGCCAGCGGTTCGTCGGTACCGGCCGCCAAGGGAGCCCCGACCCGCTGTGCGATCCGGCGCGCGGTCATCTTGTCGCCCAGCGCATCGATGCTGTCCGGCGACGGACCGATCCACACGAGCCCCGCGCCTTCCACGGCTCGCGCGAACTCCGCACTCTCGGAGAGGAAGCCGTAGCCGGGGTGCACGGCATCCGCTCCCGACTGCCGCGCCGCGGCCAGCACTGCGTCGATGGAAAGGTAGGTCGTCGCAGCGGTGTCTCCGCCCAGCCCGACGGCCTCATCGGCGAGTCGTACGTGCAGGGCGTCGGCATCCTGATCCGCGTAGACGGCGATCGACGTGTAGCCGGCTTCTGTGCAGGCGCGGATGATCCGCACCGCGATCTCGCCGCGATTGGCGATCAGCACCTTGGTCATGAGGTCTCCTTGACGATGAAGCGAAGACGCGTCCCCGGGGCCAGCTGACCGGCGAGGTCGAGGCTCCGATCGGTGACGGCGCCGATGATCGGGTACCCACCGGTGAGGGGGTGGTCGGGCAGGAACAGCACCGGCTGGCCGTCGGGCGGCACCTGGATCGCGCCGGTGACAGCGCCCTCGCTGGGCAGTTCCGTGCAGATCGACCGTTCCAGCGGCGCGTCGCCCTGGAGACGGATGCCGACACGGTCGGACCGCGGGGTGACGGTCCACTCCTGACCGGTGAGGGTCTCGAGCGCGGCGGGCGTGAACCAGTCGTCGCGCGGGCCGAGGGTGATCTCCAGGTCGACGACGTCACCGGATGCCGGGAGATCACGAGTCACGGCACCGGGCTCCACGGAGTGCGGAGCGTCGTCACCGATCGCGATCACGTCGCCGGGTTGCAGTGGCTTCGGCCCGAGCCCGGCAAGCGTGTCGCTGGATCCACTGCCCAGCGCGGGTGTCGCGCGCAGTCCGCCGCGGACGGCGATCACGTACCGCAGCCCGCTCTCCGGGTGTCCGAGACTCAGCTCGTCGCCGTCGACCGTGGCGAAGGGCTCTCCCTGCGCGACCGGTCGCGCGGCACCGTCGACGTCGGTCAGCTGCAGCGAACCGAGCGCTCCTGCGACCGCAGCGACGCCGTCACCGCGGAAGCGCAGCACCATCCCGCCGACGCTCTCGAGCACGGCGGCCGTGGTCCGATTGCCCACCGCCCGATTCGCGTCGCGCATCGCCCGACGGTCGGCGACTCCGGATGCCGAGACTCCGAGCGCCGCGAAACCAGGACGACCGGCATCCTGCACCAGCAACTGCAGCGACGACCGGACCACCTCGACGGCGGGCCGGGTCGGAGAGACGAGGGGATCTGCGTCCGGGACGGCGTGCCCGGCGGCGGCGCGCCGCTGCGCGCCCGGGCTGTCTCCGTTCTCCGCAAGCCGCGCCGTCGCCCGGACCCGCTCGAACGTCACCCGCACTCCGGGAGACAGCAGTGCCGGCGGGTCGCGGTCGATGTCCCACATCACGGCATCAGTACGTCCGATGAGCTGCCATCCGCCGGGGCTCTCGCGGGGATACACGCCGGTGAACGGTCCGGCGAGTGCGACGGAACCGGCGGGCACCCGCGTGCGGGGCGAGGAACGCCGCGGCACGTCGAACAGCGGATCGCCGCTCACGACGTACCCGAATCCGGGAGCGAATCCCGAGAAGGCGACCTGCCAGTCGGCGGCGAGGTGACGGTTCACGAGCTCGTCCGAGGAGACCCCGAGCAGGGTCGCGGCCTCGGCGAGATCCTCCCCGTCGTACTGCACGGGAACGGTGACCTGTCCGGAGCGTGGCAGGTGGCCGCCGTCCACCTCGGTCGACGCCAGTACGATCGCGAGGTCGGCGGCCGACACGCGCTGCGGATCGAAACGCACCAGCACGGTGCGGGCTCCCGGGATGCGCTCGACGATGCCGGGCACCCCCTCCCACGCGAGATTCAGCCGCATGGCCTCGTCGAGGTCCGCGGCCTCGACGAGAAGGGCGCGATCGGATGCTGTGAGGATGCGCATCAGGCGGAGACTCCGTGGGCGAGGGCGGGCATGTCAGACCCGCGCGAACGGGGCGATCGTGACGCCTGCTGCCTGCAGCATCCGCTTGGTCTCCGCCGCCATCGCGACGGATCCTGGGCTGTCGCCGTGCACGCAGATCGACTGGGCGACGACGGGCACGTCGGTGCCGTCGATCGCCCGGATCACGCCGTCGGATGCGAGGCGCACCATGCGTTCGGCGACGACGGCCGGATCGTGCAGCACCGACCCCTCCTCGGTGCGCGACACGAGCTGCCCGTCGGGCTGATAGGCGCGATCGGCGAAGGCTTCGGCCGCGACGGCGAGCCCGGCCCGTTCGGCGACGTCGAGCACGACGCCGCCCGCGAGACCCAGCAGCACCAGGCGCGGATTGATCGCCCGGATCGCGGCCACCACGTCCTTCGACTGCCGTTCGTCGCGGGCGATCGTGTTGTAGAGCGCCCCGTGCGGCTTGACGTACGCGACGGTGCCACCGACCGCGGAGGCGAGGCCGATGAGCGCCCCGAGCTGGTACTCGACGTGCGCCTGCAGCGTGGCCGAGTCGATGTCGACCTTCGTCCGGCCGAAGTTCTCGTAGTCGCGGTATCCGGGGTGGGCGCCGATCACGACACCGCCCTGCACGGCGGCAGCCAGTGTCTCGCGGATGCCCTCGGGGCTGCCGGCGTGGAAGCCGCACGACACGTTCGCGCTCGTGACGAGACGGAGCATGCTCTCGTCGTCGCTGACGATGCGGTCTGCGACGTTCTCGCCGAGGTCCGAGTTCAGGTCGATCGTCGCCATGCGATCACGCTCCGATTCCGAGGAAGGCGAAGATGGGGCCGACCGAGACGATACCCATGTACCAGGTCAGCGCGGTCACCACCGTGCCGGCGATGAGCAGCCAGAGCGGGTACTTCGACGTGCCGAGCAGGTCGCGTCGGAACCACCCGATGTACATGAAGACGGTGAGCCCGATCGGGAGGATCAGTCCGTTGAACCCGCCGACGAACACGAGGATCGCCGCCGGCGCCGTGCCGATCGACAGGTACACGATGAGCGACACGACGATGAAGGCGACGGTCGCGAGCTGCAACGGCCATCCACCGGTGAACTTCTTCGCATACGTGGAGAGGAAGGTCGCCGAGGTGTACGCGGCGCCGATGACAGAGCTGATCGCCGCGGCCCAGAAGATCGCACCGAAGATGCGGAGACCGGCGTCGCCGAGCACGGCGCCGAAGGCCTGTCCGGCCGGGTTGGCGCCCTGACCGGAGAGGTCGAGCACGACCCCGGATGCCACGACGCCGAGGATCGCGAGGAACAGCACGTACCGCATGATGCCGGTGACGAGGATGCCGTTGGCTGCGGCGCGCATCACGGGCCCGGCCTGATCGGGGCCGACGTGACCGGAGTCGAGGTAGCGGTGCGCGCCGGAGTAGGTGATGTAGCCGCCCACCGTGCCGCCGACGATCGTCGTGATGGTGGCGAAGTTCAGCTCGTCCGGCACGAAGGTCTGTCGCAGCGCCTCACCGATCGGCGGCTGGGCGATGATCGCGACCACCACCGTCATGACGATCATCCCGACACCGAGCACGATCAGGACGACGTCCATCACGGGCCCGGCCTTCTTCACCAGGAAGATGACGATCGCGAGCGCGGCGGTCAGGATGCCGCCGATCTTCGCATCGATGCCGAGCAGCGCGTTCAGCCCCAGCCCGCCACCGGCGATGTTGCCGATGTTGAACGCGAGGCCGCCGATCACGACGAGCAGGGCGATCAGGTGACCCGAGAAGGGGATCGCACTGTTCGCCAGTTCGCCGGCGCGCTTGCCGGAGGAGGTGATCATGCGCCACACGTTCAGCTGCACGGCGATGTCGACGAGGATCGAGATGAGGATGGCGAAGGCGAAGGCCGCGCCCATCGTCGCGGTGAACGTCGCGGTCTGTGTGATGAACCCGGGACCGATCGCACTGGTCGCCATGAGGAAGATCGCACCGACGACGGCGCTGCGTCCTGCGCGCTTCTTCGCTCTCGAGAGTCGGAGCTGATCTTCGGGGGTGATCGCTGCGGGGGGCTGCTCGGACATGGTGGGTGATTCCCATCGTCGTTGGTGGGTGTCGATTGAGACCCAGTGTAGAACGGTTGTGCCTCGATTGTTCAACAACTTTGTTTCGGCTGTGCTACGAAAGGGTTGCTTCTGTGTGATTTCCGCACGGTGTCGGCGAACGATCTGCGGGCGCCGCCGCCTACGATGAAGGCATGAACCAGCAGGGGTTGCTCGCCGACGCGCTCCGTCAGCGCATCATCGACGGCGACTTCGCCCCGGGGTCCCGCCTGTCCGAGTCGAGCCTTGTCGAGCAGTTCGACGTGTCGCGCAACACGCTCCGTGAGGCCTTCCGTGCCCTCGCAGAGCAGGGCCTCGTCGAGCACGTCCCGCACCGCGGAGTCTCGGTGGCCTCGCCGACGATCGCCGACGTGATCGACATCTACCGCGCCCGCCGGGTGATCGAGTGCACGGCACTGCGCCAGGCCGAGCCCGAGCACCCCGCCGTACAGCTCATGCGCGATGCCCTCGCCGAGGCGGAGGAGGAGCTGCCGCATGAGGACTGGCGCCGCATCGGGAGTGCGAACATGGCCTTCCACGCCGCGATCGTCGCCCTCGCAGACAGCGCCAGACTCGCCCGCATCTACCGCGACGTGGCTGCGGAACTCCGCCTCGTCTTCCTCGAGATCGACCAGCCGCGATCGTTGCACGAGCCCTTCGTCCGCCGGAACCGTGCCGTGCTCGCAGCACTGCTCGAACAGGGCCCGGAGGCCGCAGCGGACGAGCTCGAGCGCTACCTCACCGCCTCGGAGCGCAGCGTGCTCGGCGCCTTCACCCGCATGGGGCACCGTTGACCCCTGACATCTCGCGAAGGTCTCTGTGACCTTCGGCCAGGTGTCAGCATCCTGGTTTCTGACCTGAGTCCAAGAAACGCGCAAAACGGGGCGAATCGCCTTGTCTCCGTCGAATCTCCGCCGTTACAGTGAGCGGGCTTCGGCACGGTCGGCGACGCAAGGAAGCCCGTCGATCAGCCCGGAGTCCGCTCGCTGACCGAGCGAGCGGAATCTCAGATCGAAAAGGACAACTGTTTTGCGACTCATGAGAAAAATCGCCCTCGCCGCCACCGCGGTATCGGCGCTCTGCCTCGGCACGGTCATCCCGGCCGCCGCATCCACCCCACTCCCCGACGACACCGACGTCCCGTCCTTCCAGGAGTTCGCCGCGTCGACCTACCGAGATGTCGACGGCGCCTTCGTCGTCAACGGAGACGAGGTGATCTCGAACAAGCGCGAGCTGCGGGCGTTCTACGAGCAGCTCCTCGAGCCGGAGTCGATGCCCAACGGCCTGGTGGTCAACACGGTCAACAACATCGACGACAAGTGGTCGGCCGCCCAGGTGGCCAACCTCAGCTACTGCGTCAGCACCAAGTTCGGCGCGCGTCATGCCGACGTCGTCAGCGCCATGGCCAGTGGTGCAGGACTCTGGGAGTCCGCCTCCTCGAAGATCGACTTCGTCTACAACAGCGCTGCGGACAGCAACTGCACGACGCGCAACAAGTCGGTCGTGTTCTCGGTCGAGCCGGTGCAGACCTCGCAGTACATCGCGCGCGCCTTCTTCCCGAGCACCCCTGACCGCCAGCAGAACGTCCTCATCGACGACTCCATCTGGTCGTCGGGATCGTGGACGCCGACGAACATCCTCGGGCACGAGCTCGGCCACGTCCTCGGCTTCCGGCACGAGCACACGCGCCCCGAATCGGGCACCTGCTTCGAGGACAACAACTGGCGCCCGCTCACGCCGTACGACTCGTCCTCCGTCATGCACTACCCGCAGTGCAACGGCACGTCCGATGACCTGTCGATGACGAGCGTCGACGTCCAGGGCGTCGTCAGCCTCTACGGGAACTGACCGGGCTCAGCAGCCCGTCTGCGCCTGCGGGGTCCGGTCGTTCGTCGACCGGGCCCCGTTCCGTGCGAGAGCGCCGTCTCATTCGGCTGCTGCGGCGCGGCCAGAGCGGCCGTCGCCCTGGGCCGAGGCTCACCGTCGGGGGCCGGAGCGGGTCCCGCGATGGGAGTCGTCGGCTCCGGCAGCCCATATCGACGACGCATCCAACACCGCGCGTCCTCGAGCGGGTACGTGTCGCCGAAGACCGCGAACTTCACGAAGATGCCCTCGAGAGTGCTGCGCAGCATGATCTCCTCGAGCGCCGGATCCGCGGCGCCCCTGGCTCGGAAGAGGTCGCGCATGGCATCCTCCGCCGCCTTCGCCCCCGCCTCATGACGCGCTTCCGACTCCGCGAAGAGCCGATGCGTGGCGGGTTGCTGCTGCATCGCGAGCACGGCACGCTGCAGCGGCAGCGCGTAGGCGGTCGCCATCAGCGCCCCGTCGATCACCGCGGCGAGCGCCTCGTCCGGCGTTCCGTCGACCTGCGCGAAGCCGAGCACGGTCTCGAACCACCGATCGATGACGGCGGCGACCAGCTGATCCTTGCCCCCGTAGTGATAGTTCACGAGCCCTTGAGCGACGCCGGCTCTCTGGGTGATCGCGGAGATGCTGGAACCCGCGACCCCGCGTTCGCTGAAGACCTCGATCGCCGCCTGCAGAAGGGCCTCTCGTGCGCGCTCACGCGCGAGGCTGTGACGTGCGTCGGAGCGTGCCACGCGGCATCCACCTCCTGAGTTGCACCGGCTGTCTTCCGAAATCGTCCCCCCGCCGTATAGATTACTCACTGAATAGTCGTTCAATCTATGGACGATGGTGGATCCAGCCCCTCCCCAGGAGTAGAAATGCACTCTGTCGCGCGCGTCGACTTCAACGACCTCGGCTCGATCGTCCAGTGGCTCATCGGCCAGTGGTGGGTCTGGGCCATCGTCGGCGTCGTCGTCCTCTTCTTCCTCATCGTCTGGATCCTTCCCGACGCCAAGGTGAAGCCTTCGGAGGAGTACTCCACGACCGACACCGAGGCGAACGAGATCGCGCTCGGCTTCCTGCAGATCACCAACCTGCCCTCCGGCCCGTGGAACGACCCGACGGCCTCCGGCCTCGGCGCGCGCGAGAAGTCGGTGCTCGTCGACCAGTGGGGTGTGCACTCGCGCCAGGACTGGCTCGACAACATCGAGCGCCTCACCACCGACCGCCGCCGCCGTGAGATGTGGACCCTGTACCTGGCCGTCCGCGTCGCCCTCGCCGAGCGCCTCGGCCGCGCGCCGAAGGCCAAGGAGTGGCTCGCCGCGATCGTGGAAGAGGGCGGGAACAAGCGCGATGCGCGTTCATTCGTCACCTCGATCGAGTACATCGAGTCCGAGGTGCGCAAGCGCGTCGGCAAGGACATCGTCACTCCCGGACTGTTCGTGCGGACCCTCGACGGCTACGCGATCGGTCAGGCCGTCGCCATGACCACCTGGGGCGTCGGGCTCGGCCACGGCGATGTCGCCGAGGCGCGCACCATCATCCACCGGATCAACGCCGACGCCCGCCCGGCCTTCGCCTCCTGGGCCGACTACGGCCTGAGCTACATCGCCGGCCGCGTCATGCACTGGAGCGACGGCAACGTCGACGAGAAGTCGTTCGAGAAGTTCGGCGACGGCTGGTCCGACTTCAAGGCCGCCGCGACCGAGAAGCGCAACGGCCCGTGGGCGACGCTGTCATGGAGCCGCTAGCAGTCGATCTGGAACCGCTGCGACGCAGCGCCGGATTCCGGGACATCCTCGCCTACGAGCGCATCTGCCGGATGCCGCCGCACAAGCGCTTCCTCGCGATCCTCATCGCCGTGCTGGTCTTCGCCGCGGCGATGCTGGTGGGACTGTGGTTCCTCGGTCGGAGCGACATCCTCGCGGTGGCACCGATCCTCGGGGTGTTCGTGGTCGGATACACCGTCCTGGCCGCGATCGGCTTCATCTGGTACGCCGTGGGCCTGAGTCGGCGCGTCAAGATCGCCGCATTCGCCTGGCAGAACGGGTGGGCCTACGCCGACTCGCTCGAGCACACGCGCCGACCCGGCGCCGCGTTCACCCGGGTGCTGCGCGGACAGGAACGTGCCCTCGTGGCCTGCGACGATGAGCGGATGCCGTTCGAGCTCGGCATGCACCATTCGGTGTCCCGCGGTGAGGAGCGGGCGACCGTGCAGCGTCCGTTCGCGTTCATCGAGCTGCCGCTGCCGTCGTCGGTGCCGCACATCGTGCTCGCCAACCGTCGGCGCAGCATCATCCCGACGCTCGGGCTCGGCCGAGGAGCCGCCAGGATGGACCTGGAGGGCGACTTCGCGAAGACGTTCCGCCTCATCGTGCCCGAGGGATACCAGCAGGATGCGCTGTACATCTTCACGCCCGACCTGATGGCGCGCGTGCTCGACCTCGGGGCCGGCGCGGAGATCGAGCTCGTCTCCGACCGCCTCTACGTCTACCTGCCGTCGAGCACCCGGTTCGACCGGGCGGAGACGATGGCCGCCGCACTCACTCTCGCCGAGGAGTTCCACCGCCGGTTCGCCGCCCGCACCGAGCTGTACCGCGATGACGACGCCGGTGACATTGCCGCGCGTGCCGGGGTCTCGGTCGGGCTGCGCGGTCAGCGACTGGGCGGCCGGGGCATCTCCGTGCTCGCCGTCGCCGGAACGGCCGGCGTCCTGCTCCTCTCGGCCGGAGTCACGGCCTTCTCACTGTTCGGCGGCGACATCCTGCGCACGCTGGGCGGCTGACCCCTAGACCCACGGTTGCGGACCTGGCCAGGAGGGGGCGCCAGGTCCGCAGCCGTGTTCACCTCTCCCGTGCCGCCCGCGAACTTCTGCGGCCATTCTGAGCGGATGCGGCCATTCTGAGCGGATACGGCCGCAGAAGTTCAGGGAGGCCGCAGAAGTTCAGCTCACTAGGCCGAGGCGCGTACCACGAGCTCGGTCGGCAGGATCGTCGTGTTCGCCGGATCCTCGCCGGCCAGCCTGGCCAGCAGCACGCCGGCCATCGCCTCGCCCTGCGCGTACATCGGCTGGCGCACCGTCGTGAGCTGCGGATCGGTCGAGACGGCGACCGAGGAGTCGTCGAAGCCGACCAGCGCCACATCTTCCGGCACGCGCAGCCCCGCCGAGCGGAGCGCCGTCAGCGCTCCCCGCGCCATGAGGTCGCTCGCGACGAAGACCGCATCCGGCGTTCCCCCGGAGAGGATGCGGCGCATGGCCTCGGCACCGCTGGGCTCGCTGTAGTCGCCGGCTTCCTCGGCGAAGGGCTGCAGGCCCGCATCCGCGAGCGCGTTCCGGAATCCCTGGACACGGTCGATCGACGACACCATGGTCGGTGTGCCGGAGACCGTCGCGATCCTCGTGCGGCCGATGTCGACCAGCCGGCGGGTGGCGTTCCTGGCGCCGGCGACGTTGTCGACGTCGACGACGTAGTCCGTCTCCCGTATGCGCACCGGACGACCGCCGTAGACGACGGGCACGGCATCCGCGATGCGGTCGATGAATGCGTCGCTGGTGTGGTGCGAGACGATCAGGGCCCCGTCGACGCCGCCGTTGCGCACGAAGCTCGTCATCTTGTCGCCGGGGTCGTCACTGGCGATGAGGAGGTTGAGCAGGTAGTCGGAGCCGCCGAGCTTGCCGGTGATGCCCGCGACGATCGCGGCGAAGAACGGGTCGCCGAAGAACCGGTTGGTGTCCTCGGGCACGATGAGTGCGATCGCGTGCGTCTGCCGTGAGGCCAGCGAGCGCGCGGCGCGATTGGGCACGTAGTTCAACTCGTCGATCGCCGCACGCACCGCGGCGAGCGCCTCCGGACTCACCGCCGTCGAACCGTTCACGACCCGCGACACCGTCGACCGGGAGACTCCGGCCGCGGACGCCACTTCTTCGATGGTCGCTCGGGGCGACATCATCGCGCGTTCTCTTCCATCGACCCATTCTGTCTGTTCGCCGGGGAGCTCCGCCGCCGATCCGCGTTCGAATCGCGTGAATGGTCGCTTTCACGCCCCTGGCGCGACCATTCAGGCGATTCGAACGAGCGAGGGTTCCGGCGCCAGGTCCCGCGCCGCGATGATACGGGCGTACTCGCGCCCGGAGTCCTTCAGGCTCCGCTCCTGGGTGTCGTAGTCGACGCGCACGATCCCGAAGCGCTTGTCGTACCCCCACGCCCACTCGTAGTTGTCGAACAGCGACCAGTAGAAGTAGCCGCGCACGTCGACGCCGGCGTCCGCGGCATCCAGAACTGCGCCGAGGTGCAGGCGCAGGAACTCGGTGCGCTCGACGTCGTGCACGCGGGTCTCGCCGTCCTCCACGACCGCGACATCGTCGTAGGCCGCGCCGTTCTCGGTCATGTACAGCACGGTGCCCGCGGGCTCGGCGTACTCGGTCCACACGCGCTGCAGCAGGCGGGTCAGCCCCTCCGGCTGCACCTCCCAGTTCTGCGCCGTGCGGGCGAGGCCGCGCTCGACCGAGTGGATGCCGTCGCTCGAGGGATACGGGCTGCGGGTCTTGCGATCGGTCGCAGGGCCGCTCGACGTCGGCGGCACCGCCGGTGCCGTGCCCGACACGAAGTCACCGTGGTAGTAGTTCACGCCCTGCGTGTCGATGTGCTGCGAGATCGTGGCGAGGTCGCCGTCGTGGATGGCGGACTCGAACCGCGCGACGGCATCCGCATCCACCGCACGGATGTCCTCGACGATGTCGGCGGGATACTCGCCGCGGTAGATCGGGTCGAGGAACCAGCGGTTGAACTGTCCGTCGACACGGCGGGCGGCGTCGACGTCGGCGGGGTTCTGGGGGTCGGCCGGGTCGGCGACCGTGTGGTTCAGCGTGATGCCGAGATCGAGCGAGGCATCGCGGCCGCGCAGCTCGCGCACCGTCGATCCGTGCGCGAGCAGCAGGTGGTGCGAGGCGAGCAGTCCCTCAGCCACGCTCGTGTGCCCCGGCGCGTGCTCGCCGCCCGTGTACGACAGGAACGACGAGCACCACGGCTCGTTCAGCGTGGTCCACACGTTCACCCGGTCGCCCAGCGCGTCGTGCATGGTGCCGGCGTACTCCAGGAAGCGGTCGACCGTGTCGCGGTTCGTCCAGCCCCCGGCATCCTGCAACGCCTGCGGCATGTCCCAGTGATACAGCGTCAGCCAGGGCAGGATGCCGGCGCCGAGCAGCTCGTCGACCAGGCGCTCGTAGAAGTCGACGCCTTTCGCGTTGACCGCGCCCCCGTCGGGCCGCACCCGCGACCAGGAGGTCGAGAAGCGGTAGGTCTGCAGTCCGAGGTCGCGCATCAGAGCGACATCGTCCGCGTAGCGGTGGTAGTGGTCGCACGCGACGTCGCCGTTGTCGCCTCCGATCACAGCGCCGGGCTCCCGCGAGAACGCGTCCCAGATGGAGGCGGTGCGTCCGTCTTCGAAGGCGGCCCCCTCGATCTGATACGCCGCGGTCGCCGCGCCGAAGAGGAAGTTCGAGGGGAAGGGGCGCGTCATAGAGGTCATCCTTTCACCGCGCCGGCCATGATGCCACTGACCAGCTGACGCCCGGCGACCACGAAGAGCACCAGCAGCGGCAGGGTGGCGAGCACAGCGCCGGCCAGCACGATCGAGTAGTCGATGTAGTAGCCGGACTGCAATTGACTGAGCGCCGTCTGCAGGGTCGGGTTCGAGGGGGAGAGCACGATCAGCGGCCACAGGTAGTCGGTCCACGCGGTCATGAACGTGAAGAGTCCGAGGATCGCCATGGCCGGGCGCGCAGCCGGGATCCCGACGGTGAGGAAGGTGCGGAACTGGTTGGCGCCGTCCATCCGCGCCGCCTCGATCAGCTCGTCGGGGATGACGTCGACCAGGTACTGGCGCATGAAGAACACCCCGAAGGCGGTGACCAGGGTCGGCACGATGACCGCGCCGATCGTGCCGGTCCAGCCGAGCTCGCGCATCACCATGAACAGCGGGATGATGCCGAGCTGCGTCGGGATCGCCATGGTCGCGATCACGAAGATCATCAGCCCGTCGCGTCCCCTGAAGCGCAGCTTCGCGAAGGCGTAGCCGGCGAGCGTCGAGAAGGTCACGACCGAGAGCGTGATGACGGCGGAGATGAGGAAGGAATTGCCCAGCGCCAGCCAGAACGGGATCGCGTCGAACACCTTCGCGGCGTTCGCGAGGAAGTTCCCTCCCGGGATGAGCGGCAGCGTCTCGCCGCGCGTGGCGTTGGTGCCGCTGGCGACGACGAGCGACCACCACAGCGGATACACGCTGCCGATGATGAAGGCAGCGAGCAGCCCGTAGGTGAGGAAGCCGGGGCGGCTGCCGATGCCCGCGGTACCGCTCGTCGCGCTGCGGCGGCGGCGGATCTTCTCCGGCACGCTGAGGGCCTGGGTGGCGGTCATCGCACGTCCTCCTTGCTTGTCGAGCGGATGCGGCGTCGCGCGGCGCGGTTGCGCCGGTCGTCTCCCGTGGAGATCCGGCGGGAGATCAGGAAGTTGATCAGACCGAACACCACGATGAGCAGGAACAGCAGGATCGCGACGGCGGACGCCTTGCCCAGGTCGAGGCGGAAGAACGCCAGCTCCCAGAGGAAGAGGACGGTCGTCTGGAACTGCCGGTCGCTGCCGCCGATGCCGCCGGCCGTGGAGACATCGAACAGCTTCGGCTCGGCGAAGATCTGCAGACCGCCGATCGTCGAGGTGATGATCACGAAGATCAGGGTCGGACGGATCGTCGGGATCGTGATCGAGAAGAAGCGCCGCGCGGACCCGGCACCGTCGATGGCGGCCGACTCGTACAGATCGCGCGGCACCGACTGCATGGCGGCGAGCAGGATCAGGGCGTTGTACCCGGTCCAACGGAAGTTCACCATCACCGCGATCGCGATGTGCGACAGCGCCGTGTCCTCCTTCCACTGCTGGTCGGCGATGCCGATCAGGTTCAGGAGGTTGTTGGCCAGACCGTCGGCCTCGTTGAAGATGCTGGAGAAGATGAGGGCGACGGCGACGGGCGTCACCACGAACGGGATGAGGACGCTCATCCGCCAGAACGTCGGCGTGCGCAGGCCCCGATCCAGCAGGTAGGCGATGAACAGCGCGACCGCGAGCTGCGGGATCGCGGAGAGCAGGAAGATGCTCAGCGTGTTGAAGATCGAGTTCCAGAACATGCCGTCGCCGAGGATGTCGACGAAGTTGCCCACGCCAACGAAGTCCCCCTGGCCCTTGAGCAGGTTCCAGTCGTGCACCGCGACCCAGATCGTGTAGAGCAGCGGGAAGAGTCCGACCAGCCCGAAGAGGAGGAAGAACGGGGAGATGTAGAAGTACGGGGACGCGTGCTGGTCGAACCGCGAGATGCGATGACGCCAGGGGCGCCGGGGCGCGGCATCCGTCTTCTCAGGAGGAGCGGATGCTGTCGTCCCGCGCTCCGCAGGTGGGGCGGTGAGAGTCATGAGAGTCCTTCGTCGAGCGTGCGATATCTCGGGCGTGCGAGCGCGGTTCCGGTCGCAGTTCCTGACGCGTGAGGGGCTTTGCCACGACAGGAACTGCGACCGGACGGTGAGGCGGGTCAGCCGACGAGGTCCTTGAGCAGGCCCAGCGCCTTGTCCCAGGCACCCTGGGTGTCGATCTCGCCGAGGTCCAGGCTCTTCAGCGCCGGACCGAAGACGTTCTCCTGGATGACGGAGTCGTCGGCGCCCTTGAACTGCGCGACGACGCCCTGGGCCCGCTCGGCGAGGATCGCGCCGGTCGGAGCATCGTTGAAGAACTCGTTCGGCGTCGCCTCGGCGGCGAGCGTCTCCTGCGCCTTCAGCGTCGAGGGGAAGTTGCCCGCCGCGGCGGACTGCTTCACCTGCTGCTCGGGCTGCGTCAGCCAGTCGGCGAGCGCAGCGGCTGCCTCCTGGTGCTGCGAGCTCTCCGGGATCGACAGGAACGCGCCGCCCCAGTTGGCCGCCCCTCCGGGGAACACGTCGGCGAAGTCCCAGCCGGTCGAGGCGTCGCCGCCGCCGGCCTCGACCGAGCCCTTGACGTTGCCCAGCATCCATCCGGGGCAGACGAACACCGCGAAGGTGCCGTCGACGAATGACTTCCCGCCGTTCCAGTCCCAGGCCTTCTGCGCGGCGGACTGGCCACCCTCGGTCGCCGCCCCCAGCAGCTCGAAGCGGTCCTGGAGCTCGGCGTTGCCCTCGACGTTCAGCTCGCCGTCGGCGGTGTAGTACCCCTCGTCGAGCTGGTTGACCATCGCGTTCCAGACGAAGCCGGAGTGGTCGTACCAGGCCTTGCCGGTCTTCTCCGTGTAGTCGGCGCCGACCTCGAAGAAGTTCTCCCAGTCGCCGTCGAGCAGTTCGGCGACACCCTCGCGGTCGCTGGGGAGTCCCGCAGCTTCGAGCGCCGGGCCGTTGAAGCAGATGCCGCTCGGGCCGATGTCGGTGCCGTAGCCGATCACACGGCCCTCGGCATCCGTTCCCTGCTTGTACTTCCAGTCGACCCAGTCGTCCTTGCGGTCTTCGATGCCGAAGTCGCGCAGGTCGACGAAGGTGTCGGAGACGTCCATGATCGCGCCGAGCCAGCCCTCTTCGATCGCGACGATGTCGCTGAGTCCGGAGCCGGCAGCGATCTTGGTGAACGCGTCGGTGCGGGCGTTGCCGCCGGTGTCGATGTTGTTCGCCTCGATCGTGACGTTCGGGTGCGCCTTCTCGTATTCCTCGTAGAGGTCTTCGTAGCCGAAGGTGCCGAACGTGGTGACGGTCAGCGTGACATCCTCGTCGGCGTTGCCCTGCGGGGCGTCGCCGGTGCTGCCGGAGCATCCGGCCAGGGCGAGGGCGGAGACGGATGCTACGGCGACAGTCGCCAGGATCCGGGTGCGGGCACGTGTGTTCACAGGTTCACTCCTTTGTGTGGTGGTCGTGCGGTGTTGGTGCGCGGGTGCCGTGGGAGCGCTCCCACGACTGATCGGCAACTCTATGGGAGCGCTCCCACGGATGTCAAGCACGCCCTGTCACGGCCGGAGGGTGTGCACAGCTCAGCAAGAATTCGACGCCGCGCCCCGACACGCCGGTCCCGCGGGCCGATCGGCCGCATTCTTGCTGAGTTGTGCACGCGAGGTAGCCTTGCCCGGTGCCCGAAGCCGCTCTCTCCCCCGCTCTCACCCGCGCCGCGTCCCTGATCCGCAGCATCCCGGACTACCCGGAGCCCGGCATCGTCTTCCGCGACATCACCCCGCTGCTCGCCGACGCCGAAGCCCTCCGCGTCACGACCGAGGCCATCCTCGAGCCCTTCGCCGGGCAGTTCGATGTCGTCGCCGGCATCGAGGCCCGCGGATTCATCCTCGCGGGCGCGGCTGCCATCGCCGCGGACGTCGGCCTCATCCCGATCCGCAAGGCCGGCAAGCTGCCTCGACCCGCGGCATCCGTCGACTACGCCCTCGAGTACGGCACCGCGACGGTCGAGATGCACGACGACCTGCCGGCCGGATCGCGCGTGCTGCTCATCGACGACGTCCTCGCTACCGGCGGCACGCTCGCGGCCGGACGGGAGCTCGTCGAACGTCTCGGCAGCCACGTCATCGGCATCTCCGTGCTGTTCGAGATCGACGGCCTCGGCGGGCGCGCAGCCATCGGCGACCTGCACACGGTCTTCCACTCCGACCCCGAGGAGACCCCCGCGTAAGGCGTCGTGCAGGGGCCGGTAGACTGGACCCGCCCGCCATCCCGCGACTTCCGGAGCCGTTCATGCCCACCATCGTCGTCGACGTCATGCCCAAGTCCGAACTGCTCGACCCGCAGGGGAAGGCCGTCTCCGGAGCGTTCACCCGCCTGGGCGTCGAGGGCTTCACCGACGTCCGCATCGGCAAGCGCTTCGAGCTCACCGTCGAAGGCGAGGTCACCGACGAACTGCTCGCCGAGGCCAAGCGGCTCGCCGACGAGGTGCTCTCCAACTCCGTGATCGAAGACGTCGTGGGTGTCGAGGTCGTCGAATGACCGTGCGCATCGGCGTCGTCACGTTCCCCGGTTCGCTCGACGACCGGGATGCACAGCGCGCCGTCCGCCTCGCGGGCGCCGAGCCGGTCGCCCTCTGGCACGGTTCGCACGACCTCGAGGGCGTCGACGCTCTCGTGCTCCCCGGCGGCTTCAGCTACGGCGACTACCTGCGCGCGGGCGCCATCGCGGCCCTGTCGCCGATCATGTCCGAGGTGAAGGATGCCGCAGCCAAGGGCCTGCCGATCCTCGGGATCTGCAACGGCTTCCAGATGCTGGTCGAGGCGCACCTGCTCCCCGGCGGCCTGATCCGCAACGACCACCAGCACTTCGTACGTCGCGACCAGAAGCTCACGGTCGAGAACTCCGACACCGCCTGGACCAACGCGTTCCGCACCGGCCAGGAGATCGTCATCCCGCTCAAGAACGGCGACGGCGGATACATCGCCGACGACTCGACACTCGATCGCCTCGAGGGCGAGGGCCTGGTCGCGTTCCGTTACGCGGGCGTCAACCCGAACGGCTCACTGCGCGACATCGCCGGCCTCACGAACGCGGCGGGCAACGTCGTCGGGCTCATGCCGCACCCCGAGCATTCGGTCGAGCCCGGCTTCGGCCCCGACACCGCCGTCGCGATGCGCAGCGGGATCGACGGCCTGGGCTTCTTCGCGAGCGCCGTCGCCGCGGTCGCCCGCTTCGCGGCGTAGCTCGCCTCAATCCCCGGGCAGCCCGAACGGGTTGTCTCCCGCTGCGGCGAGCAGGTACCAGGCGGTCGCGCCCGTGTGCAGGCTCGCGTAGTAGAGGTCGCCGAAGCCGGAGTCGAGGCCGTCGGTCGACGTCGCCACGATCCCCTTGCCGTCTCCGTTGGGGGCGTCGCGCTGCACCAGACGGATGCTGCTCAGCAGCGTCTCCGCGCGGGCTGCATCCCCTTGCCCATCGCGCAGCCGGAGCCCGAGCGCGAGGTTCCCCGCACCCTCGAACCACACCTTCGAGACGTCGGTGTCGCTGATCGACGGTCCGGTGTACGGGCCATCGTTCGCGATCAGGTTGGCGAGCGTCCAGTCCAGCGCCGCACCGTAGCGCGGGTCGCCAGTGCCCAGGTAGCTCCACGTCTGCGCATCCAGGGGCACGGGACGGGTGTTGATCGTCGATCCGTCGAGGCCCGTGCCGGTGTCGACGTGACCGTCCGCACTCTGCATCGCGGCGACGAAACCGGCAGCGACAGCTGCCCGATCCGCCCACGCGGTATCGCCGGTGAGCTGTGCCAGCTGCGTGAAGAACCCGGAGATGTCGGTGTTGTGCTCGGTCGACTTCCACGTCAGTGACGTGCCGTCGTCCAGCTGGCCGCCGGTGTATCCGTAGGGGGCGCGGACCATGTCGGCGGTGTTCGTCTGGATCCAGTCGGCGATCCGCAGCGCGCCGTCGAGATAGCGGGAATCGCCCGTCGCGTGGAAGAGCCGCGCGAGGGCCATCCCGACCCACGCCTGGTTTCCGGTGAACGTGCCGGGGCCGGTGATCTCCACCCGCCCCTGACGGATGCCGTGCGGCTCGCACGACGTGCGCACGCGGCCGTCGCCGATCGGATCCTCCGCCTGCACGAAGAGCAGGGTGTCGCCGACCGCCTGCGCCCGGCGGAGGTCGTCGGGGAGTCCGCGGGCGGTGTACGCGATCACCACCAGCGCGTCGTCGTAGACGAACGACGGCGTGAAGTCCCAGCTCGGGGTGGTGAAGAACCCGCCCTGGTAGCTGCGCGGCAGGCAGTGGCCGGCGCCGTCGCAGAACTCGTCGACGCGCGCGTCGAGGAATTCATAGGCCAGAGCGACGGACTGCTCCGGATCGAGGGTGTTCACGGTCGGCGTGGGATCATCGGCCGCCATGACAGCCGCTGACACGGCAGGCACCGCCCCCGCGAACACGGTCGCGGCGACGAGCGCGGCGATGATCGCCCAGGGCGCCGAGCGGCGCGAAGAACGGGACATGGGACCCCTCGGTCGGAAGCGGGCGCGTCGCACGACCAGGAAGTCGTGAGAAAAGCCTCGCCCCTCGGGGCCATCCGGGGAAGCGGCGAAAGTCTAGTGTTCACTCTCCGCACGTCGAAAACTACGCGAGTGCCGGCGGCCACACCCCGATGATCAAGGCCATCACCAGCACCGTCACGAGCTCGTGCGCGATGTTCAGGGTGGTCAGTCTGGTCGATCGCCCCTCGAAGGCATCGTGCGTGATGAACCGCGCGGCCGTGAACCCCGCCCACAGCGTCACGGCGGTCACGACCGTTCCCCACAGGAACGCCCCGCCGTAGAAGTGCCAGGAGATGGCGGATGCTCCGGCGAGCACCCACGCGGTGATGAAGCTCACGATGACCGTGGTGATGATCGGCCACATCGCCGTCGCGGCCGGCCGATCCATGTCGACGTTCGCGAGTCTGGACCAGCGCGTGCCGAACACTTTCGGCGCGTACCAGACCGACCCGACGAGCATGCTCGACGCGGTCGCGATCAGGACCGCCCAGTAGTTGATCTCGGGAACCATCTTTGCCTCCTCGAATCGGATGCCGCCAGGCTACTCCTGGCCTCCCTTCGTGTGTCGGCATGGCGTGCAAGGACTTCGCCGAGATTCGGACGGGCCACGACGCCGAACCGATTCGATTCCGCCGCTGGCACGGATGTAAGCGTTTGCACTAGTCTCGTTCCATGGCACAGCTTGAGCAGATCGCAGCCCCCGGTTCCGAGTGGTGGCGCAGCGCGGTCATCTACCAGATCTACCCCCGTTCCTTCGCCGACGCCTCGGGCGACGGCATCGGCGACCTTCCGGGCATCACGGCCCGCCTCGACTCGCTGCAGGACCTCGGCGTCGACGCGATCTGGCTGAGCCCGTTCATGACGAGCCCGCAGCGCGACGCCGGCTACGACGTCGCCGACTACCGCGACGTCGACCCGCTCTTCGGCACCCTCGCCGACTTCGACGAGATGCTCGCCGAGGCCCATGCCCGCGGCATCCGCGTGGTCGTCGATCTGGTCCCGAACCACTCCTCCGCGCAGCACGCCTGGTTC
The DNA here is from genome assembly GCF_051294855.1 of Microbacterium sp. PMB16. Taxonomy (GTDB): domain Bacteria; phylum Actinomycetota; class Actinomycetes; order Actinomycetales; family Microbacteriaceae; genus Microbacterium. Next base: position 1,761,623 of record NZ_CP145908.1, on the reverse strand, counting down.
CAGGCCGCGCTCAAGGCGGCCCCGGGCAGCCCCGAGCGGGCGCGCTACATCTTCCGTGACGGCAAGGGGAAGAACGGCGAGCTCCCGCCGAACAACTGGGAGTCCGTGTTCGGCGGCGGCATGTGGGAGCGCATCGTCGAAGCCGACGGCACCCCCGGCCAGTGGTACCTGCATATCTTCGACCCCACGCAGCCCGACTTCGACTGGAACAACGAGGAGGTGCGCGAGGAGTTCCGCTCCATCCTGCGCTTCTGGCTCGACCGCGGCGTCGACGGCTTCCGCGTCGATGTCGCCCACGGCATGATCAAGGCCGACGGCCTGCCCGACTACACGCCCCCGGCCGACGCCGACTCCATGGGCGGCGGCGAGGCGAACGTACCGTACTGGGGCCAGGACGGCGTGCACGACATCTACCGCGACTGGCACAAGGTGCTCGCCGAGTATGACGGCGACCGCGCACTGTGCGGCGAGGCCTGGATGCCGACGCTGAAGCAGACCGCGCTCTGGGTGCGCCCGGACGAGATGCACCAGACCTTCAACTTCCCGTACCTGATGACGCCATGGGACGCGAAGGAACTCGCCGACGTCATCCGCGAATCGCTCGAAGCGTTCGGCTCGGTCGGCGCTCCCAGCACCTGGGTGCTCTCGAACCACGACGTGGTGCGGCACGCCAGCCGCCTCGCGCTCACGGCCGAGAACCCGCAGGGCGAGGGCATCGGGCCGAACACCCCGCACAAGCCCGACACCGCGATCGGCCTGGCCCGCGCCCGCGCGGCCACCACGCTGATGCTCGCACTCCCGGGCTCGGCGTACCTGTACCAGGGCGAGGAGCTGGGTCTGCCGGAGGCGATGGAGATCCCCGATGCGTTCCGTCAGGACCCGACCTGGTTCCGCACGAACGGCGAGCGCTACGGACGCGACGGGTGCCGGGTGCCGCTGCCCTGGACGGCGGAGGGAACCGCCTTCGGATTCAACGACACCGGTGCGTCGTGGCTGCCGCAGCCGGCCGACTGGGCGGCCTACGCCCGTGACGTCGAAGAGGCCGACCCGACCTCGACCCTGTCGCTCTACAAGGAGCTGCTGTCCGCCCGCCGCGAGCACGGCTTCGGCAGCGGCTCGCTGGTCTGGGAAGACGCAGGGGCGGATGCCGTGGCGTTCCGTCGCGGTGACGTGCACGTGGTCGCGAACCTCGGCACCGCGCCGCTCGAACTGCCCGCTGGCGCGACCGTCGTGCTGTCGAGCCAGCCGTTCGACGGAACGGCGCTGCCCGTCGACACCGCCGCCTGGTACACCACGGCCTGATCACCACGCGCTCCGGTCGCGATTTCTCACCGAAAAGCACCCGCCGAGGGTGAGAGATCGCGACCGGAACGTCGTCTGACGGAGGATCACATGGCGAGCATCGATGAGGTCGCCCGGCTCGCCGGGGTCTCGACGGCCACCGTCTCACGCGCCCTGAGCGGCCGGGGCCATGTGTCGGAGTCGGCGCGAGCCCGCGTGAACGCCGCGGCGCAGTCACTGGGCTACGTGGTCTCCTCCCGCGCCTCGAGCCTCGCCTCGGGTCGCACGCGCAACATCGGCGTCGTGGTGCCGTTCCTCGACCGGTGGTTCTTCAGCACCGTGCTCTCCGGAGTGTCGGCCGCGCTGATGCGCGAGGGCTACGACATCACGCTCTACAACATCACTGCCGACAAGGACGTGCGCCGGCACGTGTTCGACACCTTCCTGCGACGGCAGCGGGTGGACGCAGTGATCGCCGTCTCGATCGAGCTCGACGAGGAGGAGACCCAGTACCTCCTCGACCTCGGCCTGCCGGTGATCGCGATCGGCGGCCCCAACCCGAAGCTCGACACCCTGACCGTCGATGACGTCGCGGTCGCGCAGCTCGCCACCGAGCACCTGATCAGCCTCGGACACAGCGACATCGCGCACATCGGGGCCAACCCCGAGTTCGACCTCGACTTCCACATCCCGACCAATCGACGCCTCGGCTTCGAACGGGCGCTGGCCAAGGCCGGCATCCCCCTCACCCCTGCCTTCCTCGAGCCGGCGGACTTCACGGTCGAAGGCGGTTACCGGGCCGCCAAACAGCTGCTCGGACGGCCGGGCCCCCGCCCGACCGCCGTGTTCGCAGCATCCGATGAGATGGCGATCGGCGCCCTCCTCGCTGCGCGCGACCTGGGCTTCCGGGTGCCCGAGGATCTGTCGATCGTCGGCATCGACGGCCACGAGCTCGGCGAGTTCTTCCGCCTCACGACCGTCGACCAGTTCCCGCTCGGACAGGGAGAGCGGGCGGCGGATGCCGTGCTCGCGAAGCTCGCCGAACCGGATGCTGTGCGCATCCCCACCGCGCTGCCCTACGAGCTGAACGTGCGCGGGACGACCGCTCGCCTCGTCTGACCTACCCTGTCGACCCGCCCGCTTTTGTGCGACCCGGCCCGTTGCGGACAGTCCGCAACGGGCCGGGTCGCACAAAGAGGGGCGGGTCGACAGGGAAGGCAGGGAGTCAGGAAGCGACGATGAGCCCCGACGTCGCCGTGCGTGCGGCCGCGAACCGACGCTGCACGTCGGGCCAGTTCACGAGGTTCCAGAACGCCTTCACGTAGTCGGCGCGCACGTTGAGGTAGTCGAGGTAGTAGGCGTGCTCCCAGACGTCGAGCTGCAGCAGCGGCGTCACGCCGAGCGGGGCGTTGCCCTGCTGGTCGAACAGCTGGAAGATCACCGGGCGGGCGCCGACGCTGTCCCAGGCGAGCACGGCCCAGCCGGAACCCTGCACACCGAGCGCAGTGGCCGTGAAGTGCGCACGGAAGGCGTCGATCGACCCGAAGGCGTCGACGAGCGCGGCCTCGAGCTCACCCTCGGGGGAGCCACCGCCCTCGGGCGAGAGGTTCTGCCAGAAGACCGAGTGGTTGATGTGGCCGCCGAGGTTGAACGCGAGGTCCTTCTCGAGCTTGTTGACGTTCGCGAGGTCTCCGGCATCCCGCGCGGTGGCGAGTTGCTCGAGCGCCGTGTTCGCGCCGGTGACGTAGGCCTGGTGGTGCTTGGAGTGGTGCAGCTCCATGATCTTGCCGGAGATGTGCGGCGCGAGTGCCGAGTAGTCGTAGGGCAGCTCGGGAAGCGTGTAAGCGGTGGACATGGTGTCTCCCTTTCAGTGGTCGGTCTCGTGGGTGAGCGGATGGAATCGGCGGTCGAGGTACACGACGGGGCGCCCGGGCGATCCGTGCAGCACCTCGAGCACCTCGGCGATGACGACGGTCGACGCGCCGACCGGCACCGTCTGGATCGGCCGGCCCCGCAGCGCCACCCTGGCGCCGGGCAGGTGCGGCTCTCCGGTCGGCAACGTCTCCCAGCCTTGCTCCGGCGTGAAGCGCTCGCTCCCGCTGATGGCGAAGGCCTGCGCGAGCGCGGAGTGCTCGTCATCGACGAGGTGGACCACGAACGAGCCCGCGGCGAGGATCGCGCCGGCGCTGCCGGTGGCTCTCGTCACCGAGAAGACGATCGCGGCGGGGTCGACCGAGACGGACGAGACGCTGGAGGCAGTGAGCCCGACGGGGCCGTCCGGCCCCGCGGCCGTGATGATCGCGACACCCGCGGGGTGCGTGCGGAACGCGGCCTTGAGCCCTTCGCCGACCTCGCTGGGGATGGGCGCTGCGGGCGGGGTGTGCTCAGCGGCGCTCATGCGTGGGCCGCCTGGGGCGGGAGTGCGGCGATGATCGGATGGTCGAACGCGTACATCCCGGCCTTCGCCGCTCCACCGGGCGAGCCGAGCTCGTCGAAGAACTCGACGTTCGCCTTGTAGTAGTCCTGCCACTCGTCGGGGAGGTCGTCTTCGTAGTAGATCGCCTCGACAGGGCACACGGGTTCGCACGCACCGCAGTCCACGCACTCATCCGGGTGGATGTACAGGAACCGTTCGCCCTCGTAGATGCAGTCGACAGGGCATTCGTCGATGCAGGCCTTGTCCTTCACGTCGACGCAGGGCAGCGCGATCACATAGGTCATCGGGTGGGGCTCGTTCGTATCACGCTCCCCACGGTAGAACCTCAACCACGGTTGAGGTCAAATCGACGCAGAATGCCTCGCCGCCGCATCCGCTCGTCAGGACACGGTGAACTCCGCCGCCAGCAGTACCTCATCTCGGGACGACGGCCCGACGAGCAGCTCGAACACCCCCGGCTCGACGCGACGGATGCCGGCGGCGTCGACGATCGTGCAGTCGGCGACCGGCAGCTCCACGCGCACGCGCGCGGACTCCCCCGGCTCGATGTCCACCTGGCGGTACGCCTTGAGCTCCTTGTCGGTCCAGCTCACGCTCGTCACGGCATCCCGCACGTACACCTGCACGGTTTCGCGCACCGGGCGCTCACCCGTGTTGGTCACGGTGACGTGTCCGACGATCGTGTCGGCGACACCGAGCCCGGTCGACGACAGTTCGAGGTCGGCGTACTCGACGCTCGTGTACGACCGCCCCTCCCCGAAGCCCCACGCGGGCGACTGCGTGAGGTCGGCGTATCGATCGCCGTGCTGTCCGCGGATCTGGTTGTAGTACGTCGGCTGCTGGCCCACGTGCCGGGCGAACGAGATCGGCAGACGCCCGGAGGGCTCGGCCGCACCGGTGATGATCTCGGCGAGCGCCCGCCCGCCCTGCATCCCCGGGCTGGCGGCCCAGATCACGGCAGCGGCACGCTGGACGGATGCCGGCAGCACGAGCGGCTTCGAGGCGAGCAGCACCACGATGACGGACTTCCCGGTCGCAATCAGGGCGTCGAGCATCGCGTTCTGCCCGCCGACCAGTTCGAGCGTGGCGGTGGACCGCCCTTCGCCGACGAGTTCGATCCGATCTCCGACGACCGCGACGACGACGTCGGAATCGGATGCCGCGGCCACGACCTCCGCGATCAGCTCGGCATCGGGCGCGGAGGGCTTGACGACCGGCGGGCGGGGCTGCCCGTCCGGGAAGGTGGGGCCGGCGGGATCGGGGGCGAGCGTCAGGATCTCGGCCCCGCGGGAGTACGTGACCTCCCACGGCGCGATCTCGCGCAGCCCGTCGAGCACGGTCGTGATCATCTCGCGCGGCTGGCCGTCGAGCCAGCCGGCCTGACCGGAGGAACCCGCCCAATCGCCGAGCTGATTCTGCGCGTCGTCTGCGAGCGGTCCGACCACGGCGACCCGTCGCACGTCGTCGGGGCGCAGCGGCAGCACGCCCTCGTTCTCGAGCAGCACCACGGAGCGACGAGCGATCTCGAGGTTCAGCGCTTCGTGCTCCGCGCTCCCGACGACCTGGTCGAGCTCGGCACGCGGCAGCCGCGGATCCTCGAACAGCCCGAGCTCGAACTTCAGCGTGAGGATACGCGCGGCAGCGGCGTCGAACGCTTCTTCGGCGAGGAGCCCCTGCGCGACAGCATCCAACGCCCCTTCGAAGAAGTGCGGAGTGGTCATGATCATGTCGTTCCCGGCATGCACTGCGGCGGCCGAGGCGTGCGTGTAGTCGGGCTGCACCCGCTGCTCCCAGACCATCCGGCCGACGTTGTCCCAGTCGGTGATGAGCGTGCCGGTGTAGCCCCACTCGCCGCGCAGCACGTCGCTGAGCAGCCACTCGTTGGTCGTGATGGGCACGCCGTCCATGGTCTGGTAGCCCAGCATGAACGACCGGCAGCCCTCGCGCGCGACCCGTTCGAACGGCGGCAGGAACCAGGAGCGCAGCTTCCGGCGCGAGATGTCGGCCTCGCTCGCATCGCGTCCGCCCTGCGTCTCGGAGTAGCCGGCGAAGTGCTTGGCCGTCGCGAGGATCGCGGTCGGGTCATCGAGTCCGTCGCCCTGGTACCCGCGCACCATGGCGCTGGCGAGCTCTCCGATCAGGAACGGGTCTTCACCGAACGTCTCTCCCACGCGACCCCAGCGCAGGTCGCGCGAGATGCAGAGCACCGGGGAGAACGTCCAGTGGATGCCGGTCACCGCGACCTCCTCGGCGGTCGCACGGGCGACGCGCTCGACCAGGTCGGCATCCCACGACGCGGCCATGCCGAGCTGTGTGGGGTAGATCGTGGCGCCGGGCCAGAACGAATGGCCGTGGATGCAGTCCTCCGCCACGAGCAGCGGGATCTGCAGGCGGGTCTGCGCAGTCAGCTCGTTCGCGCGCAGGATGCGCTCCGGCGAGGTGTGCAGGATCGAACCGGCGTTGCGACGCAGGACGTGGTCGTCGAGGTCGTCACGCGCGTCGAGCTGCAGCATCTGCCCGATCTTCTCCTCGAGCGTCATCCGGCCCAGGAGGTCGGCGACGCGTTCGGCGATCGGCAGCGCGGGGTCGAGGTACGGCGCGGAGGTGGTCAGGGTATGAGAGGTCATCACTTCGAGTTCTGTGTCTTCTGTGTCTTCGTGGTCGGGGATGTCTGCGTGGTGCCCGGCACGCTGCGCACGGCCGTGACCGCGTCGTTCACGTTCAGGCCCTTCTTCTTCATCGCCCGAGCCCGCTCGCCCGCCGAGCGCAGGCGCGGGTTGACATACTCGTCGATGCCGAAGTTGATCAGCGACAGCGCCACGCCGAGGAGCGCGATGCAGAGCCCCGCGGGCACGTACCACCACCAGTAGTTCGGGAAGGCGCCGTTCTGCTGCGCCCAGTACAGGATCGTGCCCCAGTTGAGGTTCGTGATCGGGATGACCCCGATGAACGCGAGCGTGGTGAGCCCGAGCACGGCGGCGGTCACGGTGCCGACGAAGCTGGACGCGATGATCGCCATCAGGTTCGGCAGCATCTCGACGAAGATGATCCGGCGAAGCGGCTCGCCGTTCGCGCGCGCCGCCTGGATGAAGTCGCGGTTGCGCAGCGACATCGTCTGCGCGCGCATCACGCGCGCACCCCAGGCCCAGCCGGTGAGTGCGAGCACGGCGGCGATCAGCACGAGCGGCGGGTTCTCGAACTGCGAGGCGACGATGATGATCAGCGGCAGGCCCGGGATCACCAGGAACACGTTGGTCAGCGCGGAGAGGGATTCGCTCCGCCAACCCCGCGTGTAGCCCGAGACGACCCCCATGATCACGGCGATGAACGTGCCCATGATGCCGGCCAGGAAGCCGACGATCAGCACGCCTCTGGTGCCGTAGATGATCTGACTGAAGACGTCTTCGCCCATGTGGGTCGTGCCGAGGATGTGGGCCGGCGACGGCGCCTGACGCAGAGCCGTGTAGTCCTTCTCGAGGGGACCGTAGGGCGCGAGCAGGTCGCTGAAGATCGCGACGAGCGCGAACACCGCCAGGATGATGAGCCCGGTGAGCGACTTGCGGTTGCGGAACATCGCGAACGCGGCGCCGAGCTGCGACCAGAACGTCTTCTCCACCGGTTTCTTCGTGGCGGGCGTCCGCAGGGTCGCCGTCTCCGGCATCCCGGCGACCGGTGCGGCGCTGTCCGTCGAGGCGGCGGCGTTCTCCGCCGAGGGGGAAAGGGACATCTCAGGCCTCCGACTGCCGAGTACGCGGATCGAGCACCGCGTACGCGATGTCGGCGAGGATGTTGGCGATCAGCACCGCCATCGTGATGATCAGGAACAGGCCCTGCATGAGCGGGTAGTCCTTCGCGTTGGTCGCGTCGAGCAGCAGCTTGCCCACCCCGGGATAGGAGAAGACCATCTCCATCACGATCGTGCCGCCGACGATGAATCCGATCGACAGGGCGAAGCTGGAGAGCTGCGGCAGCACCGCGTTGCGGGCCGCGTATCGCCAGAGCACGCGGCTGTTCGGCATGCCCTTGGCCTGTGCGACCGTGATGTAGTCCTCATCCAGCACGGTCAGCATCATGTTGCGCATGCCGAGGATCCAGCCGCCGAGCGAGGCGATGACGATCGTCATCACCGGCAGGGCGCCGTGCGCGATGACCTGACCGATGAAGTCGAAGGTGAGCTCGGGGCTCGATCCCTTGTCGTAGGCATGCGACGCCGGGAACCAGCCGAGGCTGGTGGAGAGCACAGCGATCGCGATGAGTCCGAGCCAGAAGTACGGCACCGTGCTGAAGAAGGTGGAGATGGGCACGATGACGTCGGCGCGGCTGCCGCGCCGCCATCCGATGATGGCACCGCCGGCCGTTCCGATCACGAACGACAGGATCGTCGCGATCCCGACCAGGCCGACGGTCCACGGCAGTGCCCCGGAGATGACCTCGCCGACCGGCGCGAGTCCGTTCGAGAACGAGCGGCCGAGATCGCCCGAGAAGAGCAGACCCCAGTAGTCGAGGTACTGCTGCCAGACCGAGGTGTTCTGATCCAGCCCGAAGAGGATGCGCAGCGCGCGCTCGGCCTCGGGACTGATCTGGCCGGCGTTCTTCTGCATGTATGCGGTGACCGGGTCGCCCTTGAGCATGCGCGGCAGGAAGAAGTTGATCGTGATCGCCGCCCACGCCGTGAACAGGTAGAACGCGACGCGGCTGGCGATGAAGCGGAAGGGGATTCTCATGCGTCTCCTCCGAGCGACTGCTGCGCCGCGGGCGCGAAATGCTTCTCCGGGTCGGGCGACGCCGCACGGAGTTCCTTCGTGTACGGATGCTGGGGGTTGAGGATGACGTCATCGGCGGGGCCGTGCTCGACGACCTTGCCGTGGTGGAGCACCATGATCTCGTCGCTGAAATGGCGGGCGGTCGCGAGGTCGTGCGTGATGTACAGGACGCCGAGGCCTTCTTCGCGCTGCAGGTCGGCGAGCAGGGTGAGCACGCCGAGGCGGATCGATACGTCGAGCATCGACACCGGCTCGTCGGCGACCAGGATCGAGGGCCGCGAGGCGAGAGCACGGGCGATCGCGACGCGCTGCCGCTGACCTCCGGAGAGTTCGTGCGGCCGGCGGTCGATCACGGCATCCGGATCGAGCCGCACCCGTTCGAGCAGGCGGCGCACCTCGGCCTCGACCTCGTCCTTCGGCACGACGGCGTCGAGCTGGAGCGGGCGCTCGACGTGATAGCGGATGGTGTGGGCCGGGTTGAGCGAGGCGAACGGGTCCTGGAACACCATGCGCAACTGCTGCCGATAGCGGCGGAGGCCACGACCGAAGCGCGGGATCGGGGCGCCGTCGAGGCGCACCTCCCCCGAGGTCGGCGTCTCGAGCTGGGTGAGGATCTTCGCGATCGTGGACTTGCCGCTGCCGGACTGGCCGACCAGGGCGATCGTCTGCCGGTCGCGCAGCGTGAAGCTGACGTCGTCGAGCGCGAGCATGGATGCCGCGCCGCGCACGCGGTAGCGCTTCGTGACGTTCTGGAATTCGAGGAGAGTCATCGGACCAGCACTCCCCTCTCGCCCGTCAGGCGCGGGAACGAGGCGAGGAGCTTCTTGGTGTACTCGTGTTGTGGACGCTCCCAGAGGTCACGGGCGGCGGCGAGCTCGATGATCTCGCCCTCGCGCATCACGGCGATGCGATCGCTGATCTCGAGCAGGAGCGGAAGGTCGTGGGTGATGAAGATCACCGAGAAGCCGAACTCGTGCCGCAGCTGCGAGATCTGCCGGAGGATCTCCCGCTGCACCAGCACGTCGAGCGCGGTGGTCGGCTCATCCATCACCATGAGCTGCGGGCGGAGGGCGAGCGCCATCGCGATCATCACCCGCTGACGCATCCCGCCGGAGAGCTCGTGCGGATACGAGCGGATACGGTCCTTGCCCACGGCGACGAGCTCGAGCAGCTCTTCGGCGCCCGCGCGCCGCTCTCGTCGGCTCAGGTCGGGGCGGTGCACCTCGAACACGTCCTCGAGCTGCGCGCCGATCGTGGCGACCGGGTTGAGCGCGTTCATCGCCCCCTGGAACACCATCGAGACTTTGTCCCAGCGGAACCGCTGCATCGCATCGACGTCGAGAGCGTTGATGTCGACGTCGACGCCGGATGCATCGTGGAAGGTCACGCTGCCGCTGGTGATCACGGCGGGCGCCCGGAGCAGGCGCTGCACGCCGTACGCGAGCGTGGTCTTGCCGCATCCGCTCTCTCCGGCGAGACCGAGGATCTCGCCGCGCTGCAGTTCGAGCGTCACGTTCTTCACCGCCTCGACGGGAGGAGTGACGTCGTACACGACGGAGAAGTCGCGCACGCTGAGCAGGGGGTCAGGCATGGGGGTATCGCTTTCGTGGGGACGGCACCCCGGTCGTTGAGCGCCCTTCGTCTCGCTTCGCTCGCTCAGGAACCGCGAGAGCGCGAGCGCTCAACGACCGGGAGGCGACTTACTCGGCGGGCTTGAGCTTCGTGAGGATCAGCGGAACGGTGACCTGCACGGGGTCAGCGGTCGCGTACTGGTCCTTCTCGCTCGGCCACCCCACGTAGCCGCGGGTGTTGTACTCGCCCAGCACCGGGTGGGTGCCGACCGGGATCACGGGCACGTCCTCGACGAAGATCTTCTGCACCTCTTCGATCGCGGCGGTGCGCTCCTCCTCGCTCGCCGAGGTGGCGTACGTGTTCAGGAGCTCGGTGGCGCGCGGGTTCTCGTAGCGTCCGAAGTTGTAGTCCACCTCGGCACCGGTGAGCAGCCAGCGGCCGTCCATCGTGTCGGAGTACAGGTCGTACGGCGTGGTTCCGCCGTCGGTCCAGTGCATGATGGCGTCGAAGTCACCGGTGCGCTTGTTGGCCCACCAGGTGTCGGCATCCGGGGTGTCGACCTTGGCGTCGGCGCCGAGGGTCTCCTTGACCTGGTCGGCGATCAGGCTGATGCCGGTGACGTAGTCGTTCCAGCCCTGCGGAACCTGGAGCGTGAACGAGACGGGCTCGCCGTCGGGGTCGATCAGCGCGTCGCCGTCCCATGTGTACCCGGCGTCTTCGAGGATCGAGCGAGCGCCGTCGACGTCGATCGAGAACTCTTCGCCCTTGTACTCGTCGGCGATGTACTGCTCGCCGACGGGGGTCGGCAGACCGGTGACCGAGGTGAGCTCGGGCCCCGCCTTCTCACGGGCGATCTCGGTGTGCGCCGCGCGATCGATGACCATGTTCACGGCCTGGCGGAACGCGAGGTTGTTGAACGGCTTCTCCTTGTGGTTGAGGAACAGCACGTCGGGCGACAGCGTGTTCGCAGCCCAGAAGACGTTGTGCTCGGCATCCTTGTCGACGAATGCGCCCTGCACATCGGGAATGAACGCCTGCGCCCAGTCGGCGTCGCCGTTGGCGAGGGCCGTGGTGAGCGCGGTGTTGTCGTTGTAGGAGATGTAGTACAGCGTGGGCACGGCGAGGTCGCCGCCCCAGTAGTCGTCACGCGCCTGCAGCGTGACCGACTGGCTGCTGAACTTGTCGAGCGTGTACGGGCCGGTGCCGACGGGGTCGGGGGCGACCTCGGTGGTCGGGTCGGCGATGTCCTTCCAGACGTGCGCCGGAACCATCGGGATGTGGAGCACCTGGGACTGCTTGACGAACTTCGACTCGCCGAAGGTCAGCACGACATTGTCGCCGTCCTTGGCGATGTCGGTGAGCTGGATGTTGCCGGTGTCGAAGGCCGGGGTGTCGCGGATCATCTCGAACGAGAAGACGACGTCATCGGCGGTGAAGTCCTCACCGTCGCTCCAGGTCACGCCCTTGCGCGGGGTGACGGTGAGCTGGGTGTAGTCGTCGTTCCACTCGACCTTCTCGGCGAGCCACGGGGTCGTCTCGTTCTCGCCGACGGCGTTGACCATGGCGAGGGGCTCGAAGATGACGTTCTTGTAGCCGAGCCGGTTGGCGGACGAGTCGCCGACCCAGGGGTTGTTCGACTCGGTGGTGATCGCGCCGTCGGGCTTGGCGATCGTCAGCGCCGGCGACTCTCCGGAGCCGCCGCCGCCGTCGGAGCCGCCGCCGGCTGCGCACCCGGCGAGGACCGAGGTGCTGAGGGCGGCGATCGCTGCGACGGCGATCAGGGATTTTCTGAGCTTCATTGCTTCTCCTTGGGCACGGTCATTGTGCTGCGTGTGTGGGGACATCACTTACTGGCGAGAAAGTAAGTAGTGGTGAGGTTACCCACTGGTAAGTAAGATGGCAAGTGCAGGGCGACGAAAGGGGATGGCGTGGCCGAAGAGACGACGCGCGTACGTCCGTCGACCCGCGCCAAGCGCGAACAGATCCTCAAAGCGGCCGTGGAGATCTTCGGCAACAAGGGGTCGACCAACGGCACCCTCGCCGACGTCGCCGAACAGGTAGGGATCACGCACGCCGGCGTGCTGCACCACTTCGGCTCCAAGCAGAAGCTGCTGCTCGAAGTGCTCTCCTACCGCGATCAGGCCGATGTCGCCGAGCTCGCGAAGAAGCACATCCCCGGCGGCCCCGAGCTGTTCCTGCACCTCGTGCGCACGGCCTTCGCCAACGAGAAGCGCCCCGGCATCGTGCAGGCCTACACCGTGCTGTCGTCCGAATCCGTGACCGACGACCACCCCGGTCGCGAGTACTTCGAGGAGCGGTACACGACGCTGCGCCGCGAGGTGACCGCCGCGTTCCACGAGCTGTGCGCCCAGGAAGGCGTCGACGATCCGCAGAGCATCGCGGCGGCCGCAGCGAGCATCCTGGCGGTGATGGACGGACTGCAGCTGCAGTGGCTGCTCCACCCCGGCACGATCGAGCTCGGTGAGGCGAGCGAGTTCGCGATCCGCGCGATCGTGAACGGCGTGCTGCATCCCGGTCCGGAGCTGGGGTCGTACGCCCGCGAGGCGTGACGCGGCCGCCCGCTCGACGCCTCAGTCCCGGCGAGTACGCGCGGCCGCGGTCCGGACGTTACGCGAGTTCGGCTCGATACTGGGCGATCTTGGCTTCGTCGACCCCCGACCGTCCCCCGCCCGGCTCGCCGTCGAGCATCGCCCGCAGATCCTCGAGACACGTGTCCCAGCCGGCCGCCGTCCGCGGCGCGGAGTCGGGGTCAGGGTCGATGATGGTGTTGCTCAGGCGCAGGATGCACCCTTCACCATCGGCCTCCACCGTCCAGCGCAGATGCTCGCCGGACCATTCGTAGGCGAGCGCATGTGGGGGATCGAACTCGCTCACGCGAGAGATCTCGGGGGCTTCGCCATCGAAGATGAAGGCGATGACACCGCCTTCGCGCGGCTCGATCTCCACTCGACAGGGGAACCAGCGACTCGCCTCCTCCGAATCGATGAGCGATCTCCAGACGCGCTCGACCGAATGCGGCAGGTGCCGGGTGAGGAGCAGCACCGGCCGTCTCGGGTCGGTGCGGTCGACACTCGCTTCAGTGACCATGGTCAGTCCTTTCCGGGGTCTCATCCAGGTGGCGCGCGAGGGACTCGATCGCATCGGTCCACTTGCGCCGATACGGCGCCAGCCACTCTTCGATCGGCGCGAGCGCGCTCGGTTCGATCCGATACCGACGGGCCTTGCCTTCCGGGATGCCGTAGACGAGGTTTCCCTGCCGGAGGACACCCAGATGCTTCGAGACGTTCGACTGCGAAAGCCCGGTCGCCTCGACGATGTCCCCCACGAGCAATCCGTCAGTCGCGGAGAGTTCGTCGAGGATCCGCCGCCGAGAGGGTTCGGCGACAAGGGCGAAGACATCGGTCATCGCGATAGTATGACCCGTTATTCATATGACTGTCAAGTGATATGAATAGAGACGTGCGTCGACAAGACCCGGGGATAGGCTCGGGCCATGACGATCGACCTCGAAGCGCTCTACATCGACCTGCACCAGCATCCGGAGCTCTCGTTCCAGGAGACACGCACCGCCGGCATCGCCGCCGCCCACCTGCACGATCTCGGCCTCGAGGTCGAAGAGGGCGTCGGGGTCACCGGCGTCGTCGCGGTTCTCGAGAACGGCGAAGGGCCGGTCGTCTGGGTGCGCGCCGACATGGACGCGCTGCCGGTCGAAGAGCAGACCGGGCACGCCTACGCGAGCACCGCCAAGGGCGTCGACCCGTCGGGCAACACCGTCCCCGTCATGCACGCGTGCGGACACGACATGCACGTCACCGCGATGATCGGCGCGGTCGAGAAGCTCGTGGCCGAGAAGGCCGACTGGTCGGGCACCCTCGTGGTGCTGATCCAGCCCGCGGAGGAGTACGGCGCAGGCGCGCGGGCGATGCTCGACGACGGCATCCTCGATCGCTATCCGAAGCCCGACGTGGTGCTCGGCCAGCACGTCACCCCGCTCCCGGCAGGCGTCATCGGCGTGCGCAGCGGCACCCAGATGGCAGCGTCCGACGGGCTCACCGTCATCCTCCACGGTCGCGGCGGCCACGGCTCCCGCCCGCACTCCACCATCGACCCGATCGTGATGGCCGCAGCCACCGTGATGCGCCTGCAGACGATCGCCTCGCGCGAGATCGACCCGCAGGGCGTCGGGGTGGTGACAGTCGGCTCGATCCACGCCGGCCTGAAGAACAACATCATCCCGGCCGAGGCGACGCTCGAACTCAGCCTCCGCTACCCGAACGAGGCGGCACGCGAGAAGGTCATGGCGAGCGTGGAGCGCATCGTGCGCGCCGAGGCCCTCGCCTCCGGCGCCGAGCGCGAGCCCGAGATCCACACGCTGCACACCCTGCCCGCCACGATCAACGACGAGGATGCCACCGCTCGGGTGACCTCCGCCCTCCAGCGCGCACTCGGCGAAGCATCCGTCATCGACCCCGGCATGTTCACCGGCAGCGAGGACGTCTCGTGGTTCGCGCGCGACGCCGGCGTGCCGCTGGTGTTCTGGTTCTTCGGCGGCGTCGACCCGGCCCGCTTCGCCGAGGCTCTCGAAGCCGGTCGCCTGGACAAGGACATCCCGACCAACCACTCGCCGTTCTTCGCCCCGGAGATCCACCCGACCATCGAGGTCGGCGTGACCGCGATGTCGGCGGCCGCGCGCGAGTTCCTCGGCTGACAGACGGCGCCTACCCCGGCGCCCCGGGAACGCACCCCGGCGGCTCGGAATCGCCGCTGATCGTGGAGTCCCCGCAGGTCAGGAAGAACTCGTGCTGGGAGAGGCCGGGCGGGCTATCCCAGCACGCCCTGCCCGGGCACCTGGGCGTTGCGCTCCGCAGCGTCGCGGGCGATCTCGAGGGCGGCCGCGAAGAGTGCGCCGCCGTCGAGGCCCGTCAGGAGTCCGCCGAAGAAGGAGTCGCCGCTGCCCGCGGGGAAGCGTCCGACGGTGCGCGGCGGCGCGAGATGGTGGAGCTCGCCGTCGAACAGCGCCGTCCCGCCGCGCACGCCGTCGGTCACCACCGCATCGACTCCGAACCGCCGGTGCAGGGCCTCGCAGGCCGACGCCGCGTCCGGCATCTCCCGGCCGAGCAGTTCGGAGGCCTCCGCGCGGTTCACCTTGACGAGATCGGTCTGCGTGGCGAGTTGCGCGAGCGCGGGTCCCGACGTGTCGACGGCGATGCGCGAACCCCGAGCGCGCAGTTCAGCGAGGAGCGCGGCGAGCTCGGCCGGCGGCACACCCGGTGGGATGCTGCCCGAGACCGCGGTCCAGCGCGCCGCGCGGGACGTGCGCACGGTGTCGGCGAACCGGGCCCACTCGTCGGGCGCGAGCCCGGTCGCAGGTTCGTAGATATCGGTGCTCGACGCCCCGCCGTCGGACTCGACGAGCGCCAGGCAGGTGCGCGTCTCGGCGGCGAGCGCGATCACGGTCGTCGGCAGGTCGTCGCCGTCGAGCCGGCGACGGATCCACTCCCCGTTCGCGCCGCCGAGAGCGAGGGTCACCCGCAGGTCCGCGCCCAGTGCGCGGGCGACACGGGCGGCGTTCAGGGCCTTGCCTCCGGCGACCCTGGTCGTACGGGTCGGCCGGTTGATCCCACCCGCGATGAGGGCATCCAGTTCGTGGGTCACGTCGACCGCGGGCGACAGCGCGAGCATCGAGATCACGGCCGGTGCTCCCAAGGCCGGACGGTCCCGAGGATGCGGGGCTCTCCGTCGGCGAGCACCTCGAGCGCGGCATCCGACACCTCCCGCGGCGTGTGCCACCTCGTCGATGCGCCGTCATCGACCCAGCCCAGCAGAAGGACGCCCGACGCCGGCGCGGGCTCGTCATCATTCGCGGGATCGGCCGCCGCACTCGTCCTCACGAGCACGACGTGCCCGTCGATGGCGGCCTGGATCCTCGGAAGGGAGAGGGCCGTGACCGCTGGCTCGTAGACGATCGCCGCCGTCCACCGCGCGGCGCCGAGCGCCGCGTCGAGGGCGGGGAGATCGTGAGCATCCACATGCAGCCCGTTGACCCCCGCCGGCGAGTGCCGCCGACGACTGATCCCGGTGACCTCGGCACCGCGCTCCACCAGAGCGGATGCCGCGGGCGCGAGGATCCCGGATGCACCGACGACGAGGATCGAGGTCATGCGCTCCAACCTAGAACGCCTGCGGACCGACGGATGCTCCGGACTTCCCCTGGAGGAAGTCGAGGTCGCAGCCTTCGTCGGCCTGCGTGACGTGCTCGATGTAGAGGCGCGTCCATCCGCGCTCGCTGTTCGGCACGACCGGCGCTGCCCACTCGGCCCGCCGTCGTTCGAGCTCGTCGTCCTCGACGTGCATGTGCAGCGAACGGCCGGCGACGTCGAGCGTCACGGTGTCGCCGGTGCGGATGAGCGCGAGCGGACCGCCGGCGGCGGCCTCGGGCACCACGTGCAGCACGACCGTTCCGTACGACGTGCCGCTCATGCGCGCATCCGAGATCCGTACCATGTCGGTTACGCCCGCTTCGAGGATCTTCCGCGGCAGCGCGAGGTTGCCGACCTCCGGCATCCCGGGGTAGCCCTTCGGGCCGACGTTGCGCACGACGAGGATGTCGTCGGGCGTCACGTCGAGATCCGGGTCCTCAGCGTCGGCGAGATACGCCTGCAGCGAGTCCCACACCAGCGCTCGCCCGGTGTGCTGCATGAGCTCGGAGGCGGCCGCCGACTGCTTGATCACCGCGCCGCGCGGGGCGAGGTTGCCCTTCAGCACCGCGATGCCGGAGCCCACGGGCTTCACGAGATTGTCGAGCGGACGGATGACCTCGCGGTTGAAGACCTCGGCACCGGCGTAGTTCTCGCCGAGCGTCGCACCGGTGACCGTGAGCGTGTCGCGGTGCAGCAGGTCGCCGAGGGTCTCGGCGAAGCCGGCGGTGCCGCCCGCGTACTCGAAGTCCTCCATGAGGAACCGGCCGCTCGGCATCAGGTCGGCCAGCACCGGGATGTCACGGACAAGCGTGTCGAAGTCGTCGATGGTCAGCTCGACGCCGACCCGACGAGCGAGGGCGAGCAGGTGGATGACGGCGTTCGTCGAACCACCGAGCGCTGCATTCGCGCGCACGCCGTTCTCGAACGCCTTGCGGGTCAGGATCTTGGAGGGACGCAGGTCTTCGGCGACCATCTCGACGATGCGGCGACCGGCGAGGTGCGCGGCGGTCGCCCGGCGGGAGTCGTTGGCCGGGAGGGATGCCGTGCCCGGCAGCTGCATGCCCATGTACTCCGAGATGCAGGCGAGCGTTGATGCGGTGCCCATGGTCTGGCAGTGCCCCTGGCTGCGGGCCATGCAGCCCTCAGCCTCGGTGATCGCGGTGTCGTCGATGAGCCCGGCGCGATATGCCTCGGTGAACTTCCACACCGAGGTGCCGGATCCGATGTCGGTCCCCCGGTGCTTGCCGTTCAGCATCGGCCCGCCGGTGATGAGCAGCGCGGGAAGATCGACGGATGCTGCGCCCATCAGGTACGCGGGAGTGGTCTTGTCGCATCCGGCCAGCAGCACGACGCCGTCGAGCGGGTTGGAGCGGAGCGTCTCCTCGAGGTCCATCGCCATGAGGTTGCGCAGCAGCATCGCGGTCGGACGCACGATCGGCTCACCGGCAGAGGTCGTGGGGAACTCGAACGGCACGCCCCCGGCCTGCCAGATGCCGCGCTTGACGTGCTCGGCGAGCGCGCGCAGATGGATGTTGCAGCTGGTCAGCTCACTCCACGAGTTCGCGATGCCGATGATCGGCCGCCCGCGGAAGGAGTCGTCCGGCAGGCCCTCACTGCGCAGCCATGACCGGTGCATGAACCCGGTCTTGCCCTCGGCCCCGAACCACTGCTGGCTGCGGAGGCCCACGCCCCACTCGTGCTCGCCCTGCGGAGCGAACCGCTCGAACGGCTGGTGCGGAATGCGCGGCTCGTGCGTCGAACCGATGTTCTCGGCGCTCATGCGAACCTCGGGAGGTGCTGCGCCTGCGCGGCGATCAGGTCCTCGGTGAGGGCGGCGGCACGGTCGGCGTCGAAGATCGCACCGTCGGCGATCATGGCCTCGACGACCAGGTCGCGGTTTCCGGTGAGCGCGGCCTCGACCGCGAGATCGACCGAGGTCAGCCGGCGGGCGAGGATCGCCGTGAGCGGCTTGCCGAGATCAGGGACGGAGACCGGGCGGATGCCGCGGGCCGTGGCCACACCGGGGATCTCGACGGCCGACCAGTCGGGAACGCCGGGCACCGCACCGTTGTTCACGACATTGCAGCTGAACATCTCGCGGGAGTCGAAGGTGATCGAGCGGATGATCGCGATCAGCTGCTCCTGCTCGCCGCCGGAGCGCTCGAAGATCGACTGGTCGAGCGGCTCCTCGCCGAGCGCCTGGCGCTTCATGCCCTGGTAACGGTTCTCGCCCCACTCCAGGATCTCCGGGAGGCTGAACGCGTCGATGCCGAGCTTCTTGCCGTAGTAGTCGCCGCTCTGGAAGCGCTCGGGGAAGAACTCCACGACGTGCCGGTCGCCCGCTGCGGCGAAGGCGCCGTACCGCTCGAACAGTTCCCAGGCGAACGGGTTGTGCCAGGCCGTCGGCTTCTCATAGAAGATGTTGCCGATATCGGCGGGGTCCGGTGCCTCAGCGAGCTCTGCGCGAACGCGCTCGCGGATCAGCGGCCACGCGTCCTGGCCCTTCCAGCGGAAGTCGTAGATGAAGGTCAGGTGGTTGATGCCCGCGTACAGCGTCGAGGTCTCGTCGAAGGGGGCGTCGATGAGCTGGGCGAGCTCCCGCTGGATGTGATGCATGCCGTGGCAGAGACCGACGACGTCGAGGCCGGTCTCCTGATGGATGGCCTGCACATTGGCCGTCATCGGGTTGGAGTAGTTGAAGAAGAACGCGTCGGGCGCGAGCTCGGCGATGTCGTGCGCGATGTCGACCAGGACCGGGGTCGTGCGCAGCAGCCGCGATATGCCTCCGGGCATGATCGAGTCGCCGACCGGCTGGTAGATGCCGTGCCTCTGCACGATCTCGTGATCGAGCTGCCACGCGGGCCGGCCACCGACACCCACGCAGGTGACGATGAAGTCGGCCCACGGCAGCACGTCACGTCGCTCGGTCGAGCGCACGATCCGGATGCTGTCCTCGACGCCGCGCGCCGCCACCATGGCCTCGGCGAGGTCGGCGGCGATCCCGAGCGCGACAGGGTCGACGTCGACGAGCCGGATCTCCCACGCCCCGAGGTCGTCGGCGCTGATGAGGTCGGCGAGCAGCCCCCGGGTGAAGACGGCGGATCCGGCGCCGATGAGGACGAGGACGCGGCGGTCGGTGGTGTTCATCGTTGAGTTCCGATCACGGGGCGGGCGGCTCAGGCCGAGAGGCGGGAGCGGTGGACGAAGCGGTTGCGCAGCTCGCCGATGCCCTCGACGCCGGCGGTGACGACCTCGCCGTGCTGGAGGTAGCGCGGCGGGGTGCGGAAGGCGCCGGCGCCCGCGGGAGTGCCGGTGAGGATGAGGTCGCCGGGCTCGAGTGTGACGCCGTCGCTGACGAAGGCGAGGATGGTGGGCACGTCGAAGATCATCTCGGCCGTGTCGTCTTCCTGCAGCAGCTCGCCGTCGACCTCGGCGTAGATGCGGTGCCCGGCCGGGTCGCCGAACTCATCGGGCGTGACCAGCTCCGGACCGAGCGGCGTGAACGTGTCGAAGGACTTGCCGCGGGTCCACTGCACATCGCCGAACTGCACGTCGCGGGCTGAGACGTCGTTGGCGACCGTGTACGCCGCGACGTCGTCGAGGGTGGCCGGCGTCTCTCCGCCGCCGCGACGCCCGATGAGGAGCGCGAGCTCCGACTCGAAATCGACGCCCTGCGTGAGGTGGTCCGGCACCACGACGTCTGCCGTGGGACCGGTGATCGAGGTCGCGTATTTCGCGAAGGTGAGCGGGCGCTCCGGCTGGGTGAAGCCCGTCTCGGCGGTGTGGTCGACGTAGTTCAGCCCGACCGCGATGATCTTGCCCGCTCCGGCGACGGGGGCGAGGAGTTCGAGGTCTGCGAGGTCGACCTCGGCCCAATCGGCAGAGGCACCGGATCGCCCGGAGGCCAGTGCGGCGAGCGCGTCGTCCGCATGCGATTCCGGGGCGATCCGGGAGATTCCGGCGTCCGTGATCACGATGCGGGGCGTGCCGTCGATGAGGACTCGAGCGATTCTCATGCTTCTCCTTCGAAAGGTCGTGGAAGTAATGCTGTCACAAACACCCACAAATGAGCAAGAATAAGCAAATGCTTTCAGAGAACATCAGGACAGTGGGTGCGGATCGGCCCATCGCCGGCCGGGTATCCCTGGCCCAGGGCGTGTACGGCACCCGCGGAAACCTCGAACTCGTCGCCTGCGATGCGACCGACGGGCTCTGGGTCTTCTGGTTCAACGCCGACGCACCAGACGTCCCGCTCGAGACTCCCGAGGTGCCGCCCGGTCAGTGGAGCGGGGGCCTCGCCTTCGCCTCCGGAGCCCGCTACCGCGATGCGCAGATCGTGCAGTCGACGCTCGGGCCCGACCACCTCGAGGTGCTCGCCCTCACGGATGTCGGCGTCTTGGAGAGCTGGTACTGGTCGCCCGGCCCAGGGTTCCAGTGCCGGGCAGTGCACGCCGCAGCATCCGTCCGCCGATTCCGCCTCGTGCACCGCGACGGCATCCTCACCGCCGACATCGAGCGGGTCGACGGGACGACCGCGATCCTCACCTCCGGAGGGGAGCGCTACCCCGACCGGATCTGGGAGGCGGTCGACGGGACGCCCGACGTGGACGACCCGAGCGCGGACGAGATGCTGCGTGCCCATGGCATCCGCGATGTTGTCGAGGGCACTGCCCGCGCGGCCCGCTCGACCCGCGACGGCGGCACGACCGAGCTCACCTGGCGCGACCGCGACGGCGGCATCCGGCACCTCGGGATCCCTGACTGACTCTCCACGCCCACCGCGCCACGGATCTCGCAGAACGACGCGAACTTCGCAGGGATCTGGCTCGGGCGCTGCGAAGTTTCCGTCGTTCTGCGAAGTTCTGGCGAGGTGCTCGGGCTCACGCCCGGCGGCGCGCCTTGTGCAGCCCCTGCGCCACAGCCCGCATGATCAGGTCTTGCACCATCGGCCACTCGTCCATCATCTGGGTGTAGCTGACACGGATCACGTGATAGCCCATGAGCTTCAGCGCCGCATCGTGCCGGATGTCTTCCGAGCGCTGGGCACCGACATGGTGCCCACCGTCGATCTGCAACGCCAGGCGGTCGCCGAGGAGGGCGTCGACGCGGTGACCGGCGATCCAGATCTGAAAGCGGAGCGGCAGCCGCAACCATCGGAGCCGCACACGGAGGTACGTCTCGAGTCCCGCGTCGGCGAATGGCGTCGCCTCTTCGAGCACCCGCCGCGCATTCGCGCGCAGAGGCAGCGCCTGCAGCGCTTCCCGCTGTACCAGCCCCCTGTTGAGCGCAGACTCCCAGGTCGCGAGCGCCTGCTCGAACGGCTCGCACTCCGCGACGATGGCGAGCACATTCTCGATCGGGTCCGTCAGCATGCCGGGCGCGCGCGGGATCGGTGGAGTGGCCCAGTGAACGCGGATATTCGAGGGCTTGCCCTCGGCGCTGCCCGGTGCGGCGGCGACATGCAGACCGGGATGCTGCTCATGCACCCAGAGCCCCAGACGACGGGCCTGCGTGAGGCAGGACAGCACGACCCCGTGGCGGGCCGCGGTGACGAGGTTCGGATCGGCGTCCGGCAGGGCGACCCAGCCGTTGCGGACACGGATGAGCCTCCCGCTGCTGATCGCCCGGGTGAGCGCGGCGCGGCGGTAACCGCGATCGACGAGGTCGCGCACTCTGGCGACGCCTCCTGCGGCCCGGACCATCGCGACGATGCTCGGCTTCTCGATCTGGCGTGAGGACATCCCGCGAGAGTGGCAGCAATTCACGGGTGCTCGCGGCGCAGCATCCGCACCTCGTGGGAAACCTCGGCGAACTCGCACGTGTGCAGGAGGACTGCGCGAAGACGAGATCTCGCAGAACGACGTGAACTTCGCAGGGATCCTCCCGAGACCCTGCGAAGTTCGTGTCGTTCTGCGAAGTTGGCGCCGGGCGCCGGATGCCGGACGGGCTCAGTTCACGCGGTGGATCATCGTGTTCGCGAACTGGTAGCGGTAGCCCGCGTCTTTGACCGCCTGGTCGTGTCGGGGGCTCTGCCCGTACGAGGATCCATGCAGCCAGACGAAGGCTGGAGCCTCCTGACCGGTCACGGCTTCGAGCTGCGCCTTCGACTCGACGACCTCGCGGCGGATGTCCTCGTCCGACAGCGTCGTGTCGAACCCCTCGTGGTGCGCGGTGTGCGGGAAGACGACGTGCCGCTGCGAGACCTCGGCGACCTCGTCCCAGCTCATCGCGATGCGCCCGCCCTTGGTGTCCTCCTCGACGAGCGAGATCCAGTGCGCGCGGGCGAAGGCCTCCTGGTGCTCCGGGTCGCAGTCGACGAACGACGTCGCGATCGGGAACCAGCCCGTCAACCCGAGCTGGTCGCAGAGCGGAGCCGCGACCGAGATGGAGTTGCGGTACCCCTCGTAGAACACCGGGATGAGCCCCGGCTTGTCCTTGTGCCAGGTGCCCGTCTCGAACAGCCGGTCGAGGTCGTCGAGCGTGACCGGAGCGTAGTCGCGGGCGAATCCGGCGAGCTCCTTCTCGAGTTCGTCGCGCGCACCGCGCGGAGTCGAGTGGTAGTTGACCACGCGGATGAAGTGGCCGTTCGCGAGCTGCTCGCGCTGCACGCCGAAGGAGGGCTTGGTCATGAGTTCGTTCCTTCCGTGGCGGATGCCGGAGCATCGACGATCGGTGCCGCTCCCGGCGCGAAGTGGGTGTACGCGAGCACCTGCATCGCGGTGATGACGGCGCCTTCGTCGTCGACGCGTGCGAACGGCACGAGGGCCTCGCGGTAGCGGTCGAGCACGGCGAGGAATGCGGTGCCCTCGGCGCGCTGCGACTCCGACACGGCGGCGGGTATCGCCCCGCGCTCGTCGGCGAGACCGAGCACCATCGGGATCCCCTCACGCTCGAGACGGCGGTCATGGCACGCGCGCATGAGGCCGACGATGTCACCGGCTTCGAGCAGCGCTGCGGCGCTGGGTTCTCCATCGTGCGACGACGACCCTTGGACGGTTGCAGACATGATTTCCTCTCCGGATCAGTGAGTCACAGCAGGACGTGAGATCACGCCGAGCAGGTGTGCGACATCGGTCGCGATGGCATCGCGCGCGGCGGTCAGCGCACGGCGCGGATCGACGCGGTCGCCGAGCTCTGCACGCAGCGCGTTCGAGTAGGCGGCGGAGAGCTGGGTGCCGACGTTGACCTTGCGGATGCCGGCCGCCACAGCAGCGCGGATGCCGTGCTCGTCGACACCCGATGATCCGTGCAGCACCAGCGGCACGGGGACGGCGTCAGCGAGCCGCGCGATCAGGTCGATGTCGAGTGCAGCGGTCTGACTGGTCATCGCGTGCGAGGAACCGACGGCGACGGCGAGAGCGTCGACCCCGGTCGCGGCGACGAACGCGGCCGCCTCGTCCGGGTCGGTGCGCACGCCAGGCGCATGAGCGCCGTCCTTGCCGCCGATCTCGCCGAGCTCCGCCTCGATCCACAGCCCGCGCTCCTGCCCGCGAGCGGCCACGCGCGCCGTCGCGGCGACATTGTCGTCATAGGACAGCGTCGACGCGTCGAACATCGCCGAGGTGAAGCCGAGGCCAGCGGCCTCCATGACAAGCTCTTCGGATTCGCAGTGATCCAGATGCAGGAAGACAGGTACGGATGCCACGTCGGCGAGCGCCCGGCAGGCCGCGGCGAGCGGCGCGAAATCGCCGCGGAATCGCACGGCGTTGTGGCTCACGGAGAGCAGCACGGGCAGCCCCGCACGCTCCGCGCCGGCGACGATTCCCTCGGCGTATTCGAGGGTGATGACATTGAATGCGGCGATCGAGGGCAGGCTCCCGCCCAGCCCCACCGCCGCCAGGGTCGGCGGGATCAGCATGTCTCGACAGTCACCCCCGCCTCGCGCATGCGCTCCAGCAGCACAGCATCCGCTCCGTCGTCCACGATCAGCCGCGAGATGCCGTCGGTCGGGACCAGCCGCGCGGGTCCGCGCCGGGCGAGCTTGGAGTGGTCGGCGAGCACGATCAGCTCGCGCGCCGACGACGCCAGCGAGCGGTCGGTCTGCGTCTCGGAGAGGTTCGTGCCGGTGACGCCCATCTCGGGGTCGACCCCGAAGGCGCCGGTGAAGACCCGGTCGATGCCGAACTCGTCGAGGCCCGCGATCGTGAGGTGTCCGAGCAGGCTCATCTCGCTGCGGCGCAGCACTCCGCCGAGCACGATGATGTCGATGTCGGGGAACTGCGACAGCCGACTGACCACGCTGAGGCTGTTGGTGAGCACGGTCAGACCCGGGATGCCGCCGAGGAACGGCAGCATCGCCTCGGTCGTGGTGCCGCCGGTGATGAGCACGGTCGAGTTGGGCGTGATGTACGCGGCGGCCGCGCGACCGATCCGCTGCTTCTCCTCGGCGAAGGCGACCTCGCGCTGCGGGCGGAGCGGCTCCACGTCGTCGTCGACCTGCGCCGCGCCCCCGTGCACGCGCTCGACGAGCTTCTTGTCCTGCAGCTCGTTCAGGTCGCGCCGCACGGTCGAGGCGCTCACCCCGAGGAGTTTGGCCATCTCGCTGACGGAACCCGCACCGTACGTCCGGATGTAGTTGAGCAGCTCGCGCTGACGCTTCGGCCCGATCAGGGGCTCAGTAACCGGCTGCACGGTCCACCTCATTCAGCAAGGGCCGGTTCGCGGCCAGTCGGGTCAGGTTCTCGACGACGAGGTCGAGTGTCTGTGCATGATACTGCGGGGCAAGTCCCGCGACATGCGGCGTGATCAGCGCGCCAGGTTCAGTCCACCACACCGAGCCCGCACCGAGAGGCTCCTCGTCGAAGACGTCGAGGGCGACACCGCCCAGCCGCCCGTCACGCAGGCGCTCCAGGAGCGCACCCTCGTCGACGATTCCACCACGGGCGATGTTCACGACGAACGCGCCCGCGGGGAGCAGGTCGAGCTGGTCCGCGCCGATCAACCCTCGCGTGAGCTCGGTGAGCGGCACGACGACGACGAGGAAGTCGCTGCGCTGCAGCACCTCGTCGAGGCGGTCGATCGGGAACAGCTCGGCCGGGTCGTCGTCGATCGCCTGACGTCCCGTGTCGAATTTCTCGGATGCCGCGACCCGCGCGCCCGAACGACTGACCCCGAGCACCCGCATCCCGAAGGTCGTGGCGAGGCGCGAGATCTCGCGGCCGATCCGCCCGTATCCGACGATGCCGACCGTCGCGCCGGACAGTTGGCGCGGGGTGAGCGAAGCGAGCCGTTCCGCGTTCGACGGCCAGGTGCGGTCTTCGCGATGACGCGCGATGAGCGGCATCCGGTGGGCGAGCTCCAGGATCGACATGAGCGCATACTCGGCCATGGGCACCGGTGCGATGCCGCCGAGGGTCGCGATGGGCACGCCGCTCTCCCACAGCGACGTTCCCCGCACGTGGTCGACGCCCGACGTGTCGAGCTGCACGAGTCGCAGCGCGGGGACATCGACGGATGCCGGCAGCCATTCGCTCGTGTGCAGCAGATCGACCGCGGCGAGCACCTCGGCACTCGGCGGCTCACCCGGGGTCATCCGGTGCACGGCGACATCCGGCATCCGTGTCCGCAGCTCGGCGAACCAGGCGTCCGGCAGCGGCAGCGAACAGAGATACGTGAGGGTCATTTGATCCCGCTCCGAGCGAAGCCCTGCACGAAGTAGCGCTGGAAGAAGATGAACAGCAGCACCATCGGCAGCACCGAGATCAGCGCGAGCGCCATGATCGCGTTGTAGTCGGGTGACGTCTGGTTCTTGAGATAGAGCAGTCCGATCGGGAGGGTGAACAGCTGATTGTCGTTGAGCGCGATCAGCGGCCACGCGAAGTCGTTCCAGCTTCCCATGAGAGTGAGCAGGGTGAGCACGGCGATCAGCGGCTTGCAGAGCGGGAGCACGACCTGCAGGAAGATCCGCAGGTGCCCGGCTCCGTCGATGCGCGCGGCCTCGATGATCTCGTCCGGGATGCCGATGAAGAACTGCCGGGCCAGGAAGATGCCGAAGGCCGCGGCGGCACCCGGCAGGATCACGCCCCAGTAGGTGCCGAAGATGCCCAGGCCCGACACCAGCTTGAACTGCGCGACCATGATGGCCTGCACCGGGATCATCATGGTCGCGAGAGCCAGGATGAACACGGCATTGCGGCCACCGAAGCGGAGGCGGGCGAAGGCGTAGCCGGCGAGGAGGTTCACGAACACGGTGAGCGCCGTGACGATCGCGCCGATCACGATCGAGTTGCCGAGCCAGTCGACGACCGGGACCCGATCGAAGACCTTGGCGAAGTTCTCGAGCGTGAGGGTGCTCGGCCAGAGGCGCAGTCCGGGCTCGAAGACCTCGCCACGGGGCGAGAACGCGACGACCAGCATCCAGTACAGCGGGAAGATGACCGCGAGCGACACGACCGTCGCGATCAGCGTGCGCCAGACGATGCCCTTGCGCCCGCTGTTGTGCCGACGCCGACGCCGCTGCACCCGCAGGGCGCCGCGTGGGCCGAGGATCGCGGCATCCGCGATCTGGACGACTGTGGTGGTTTCCGCCATGATGCGCCCCTACTCCGCCAGGTCTCGCGTGCGACTCGTCTTCCACTGGATGAACGTGAAGATGAGGGTGATGATCAGGATGACGATGCCGATCGCGGCGCCGTATCCCTGCTCCCGGATCTGGAAGCCGTTGCGATATGCGTAGGTCACGAGCACCGAGGTGGAATTGCCCGGTCCACCGCCGGTCATCACGAAGATGAGGTCGAACACCTGGAACGATGCGATCACGTTCATGATCAGCAGGAAGAAGGTGGACGGGCCGACGAGCGGAACCGTGACCGACCGGAACTGCTGCCACCGACTGGCTCCGTCGATACGGGCCGCCTCGTAGAGTTCCGGCGAGATCGACTGGAGACCGGCGAGGTAGATGATCATGTTGAAGCCGAGCCGGAGCCAGATCGCCGCGATGATCACCGAGATCATGGCCGGTGCGCCCTCGGACTGCCAGCCGACCGACGGCAGGCCGATGGCCTGGAGGATCTTGTTCACGAGACCGTTGGACTCGTAGAACATGATCACCGCGATCATTCCCGAGGCCACCCCCGAGATGACCATCGGGAGCACGATCATCGTGCGGAACAGGCCGCGTGCCGGGAGCACCGAGTTCAGCAGGACCGCGAGGCCCAGGCCGCCCAACAATTCGATCGGCACTGTCACCAGGGTGAAGAGCACCGTCTGTCCCAGGCTCTGCCAGAAGACCGGATCGGTCACCAGCCTCGCGTAGTTCTCCAGC
Organism: Microbacterium sp. PMB16; assembly: GCF_051294855.1. Lineage (GTDB taxonomy): Bacteria > Actinomycetota > Actinomycetes > Actinomycetales > Microbacteriaceae > Microbacterium. The sequence continues at coordinate 1,734,086 of NZ_CP145908.1, read as the reverse complement.
CCCACCCACTCCGGGTCGCCGAAGCCCTTCGTCTCCTGGAAGGAGAGGAGCGCCGCCCAGATGATCGGGACGAACAGGAACAGCGACATGAGAACGAGGTTCGGAGCGGCGAAGCCCCAGCCGACGAGGGACTCGCGCAGCCGGGCCGTCCGCTGCCCCGCCCGCGGCCGGGGCGACGCGACAGCGCTGCCCCGGCCGCGGGTGGACAAGGAGGTCATTACTTCGCGGCTTCCTCGATGGCGGCCGTCAGGTTCGTCAGCGTGTCTGCAGTGGACTGCCCACCGATGAAGGCAGCCTCGAGCTGGTCCTGAAGTGCGGTGTTGATCGCGGCCATCGCGGGCGACGTCAGCTGCTTCACGTCGGTCGGTTCGATGGTGCCCGCCTGGTCGACGAAGACCGGCATGACGTCGGGACGGACCTTGAACTCGACGGCGTCACCCTCGAGGTCGAGGCGGGTCGGCAGCTCGTTGGTGTTGGCGCAGAACTCGCTCATCGCGTCAGCCGACACCATGAACTTCAGGAACTCGGCCGCGAGCTCCGGGTTCTTCGTGCCCTTGGTGGCCACCAGCGCGTTGCCACCGAGGTCGGTCGCGCCGCGCTCGTCCTTCGGCATCGGGATGGCGGTCCAGTCGAACTTCGCGAGCGAGTCGATGTCGGGCACGAGGAACGAACCGGCGAAGGCCATCGCCACCGTGCCCTCGGTGAAGAGGTTGTCGGCGTAGACCGTGCCCTTGGTCGAGCTCGTCGGCGGAACCCACTTGTTCTCGAAGAAGCTCTTGGTGAAGTCGAGCGCCTTCTCCCCCTCGGGAGAGTCGATGGTCGCCTCGGTGCCGTCGAGGAAGGTGCCGTTCGCCTCGAACAGCCAGCTCAACCAGCGGGGCGCGCCGCCGAGCTGCCAGTTGTAGGCGAAGGGGTACTTGTCGGCGGGGAGTTCCGCGCGCAGCTGCGTGGCCACGTCGGCGAACTCGTCCCAGCTCCACGCATCGTCCTGCGTGGTGGGGAGCGTCGCGGGGTCGATGCCGGCATCCGTCAGCATCTTCGTGTTGACGAGCAGCGCCGACACGTCGGTCTGGTGCGGAACGCCGTAGGGTGCACCGTCGAAGGAGACCGCCTCCCACATCGCCGGGGTGAACGCGGCGACCTCGTCGTCGGAGAAGTACTCGCTCAGGTCGAGGAGCTGGTCCTGGCTGGAGTAGACGCCCAGGTTGCCGTAGTCGACGCGGAACAGGTCGGGAGCCTTGCCCGAGGAGAGCTGCGCGTCGATGTTCGAGAACATCTGGTCGTAGGGCACCACGTTGAGCTTGATGTCGACGCCGTCGTTGTCGGCCTCGAACTGCGCGATGAGGTCCTTGAAGGTGTTCTCCTCCGCCTCGCTGCCCCAGGTGGTGAAGGTGAGGGTCTTTTCGCCACCCTCGTCGTTACCGCCGCCGCCTCCCCCGAAGCCGGCGCAACCCGAGAGCACCAGTGCGCTGGCGGCGCCGAGCCCGACGATGCCGATGAGGCGCTTGTCTCTGATTCCCACGCTGCGATCTCCTTCTCGTGATCTCGCCCGCAGCATCGGTGCTGCATGGCGTCTCTGTCGTTGCAGTATTCAACAATCGCGCCAATCCGTCAAGAACTTTCATTCCTTGCTCATTTCTGATTGACTCTGCACAGATCGTCGCCACATGCGCGGCGGCGGAGAGATCTGAAGGACCAGCGAGATGAACGAAACCACCGCCGCATCCGGCGTGATCACGCGGGCGGAGCTCATGAGCCAGCCCGAGATCTGGCAGCAGGCGCTCGACCTGAACGAGCAGCACAGCGCGCTCCTCCCCTCCGCCGGCGAGAAGGTCCTCGTGGTCGGCTGCGGCACCTCCTACTACGTCGGCGACGCATACGCCTACCTGCGCAACGACGCCGGGCTCGGACGCACGCGCGCTGCCATCCCCAGCGAACTCGACTGGATCGACGACGACGAGCACATCGTGGTCATCTCCCGCTCCGGTACGACCGCCGACGTCGTCGAGCTCGTCGAGCGGTACGGCGCGACGCACCGGATCACCGCGATCCTCGGCGACACGAACACCGCACTCGGACTGCTCTGCGCCGACCGCACGGTGCACCTCGACTTCGCCGACGAGAAGTCGATCGTGCAGACGCGTTTCGCCACCACCGGTCTGACCGCGCTCCGCGCATCGATCGGTCAGGTGCCCGCCACGCTGGTCGACGACGCACGCGCCGCCCTGGCCGCGACGCTGCCGGCCGACCCCGCGCAGGTGCAGCACATCGTCTTCCTCGGCCACCGCTGGAGCAACGGTCTGGCACAGGAGGCCGCCCTCAAGGTGCGCGAGTCGGCGGGATTCTGGACCGAGGCGTACTCGATGTGGGAGTACCAGCACGGCCCCATCTCCTGTGCCGGGCCGAACACGCTGGTCTGGTTCCTCGGCGAGGCTCCCGACGTGGTCGCCGACGACGTGCGCTCGACCGGCGCGTCCGTGTACGTGAACGACCTCGACCCGCAGGCGAACCTGCCGCTGGTGCACCGCCTCGCCGTCGAGCTCGCCTCGCTCCGCGGGCGCAACCCCGACACCCCTCCGTTCCTCAACCGCTCGGTGCTCGTCACCGACTGATGCCGGTCGTCACGGTCGCCGTCGCGCCGCATGCCGAGGAGCGCGACCTGCTCGCCTGCGTCGCAGATGCGATCGCCGACGTGCTCGAGCTCGGCGCCGGCGACGTGATCGCGATGTCGGTGCCGGTGCGCGCGTCGGTGTCGAACGGCGCAGCGACGGATGCTGTGGGCGAGCCATGGGTGCTGATCAGCATCCACGGTTCCGACCGCGGTGCGGAGAAGACGCGGCGCGCGTGCGAAGCCGCCCGGACCGCAGCGGCAGACTGGAGTCGCCGACACGGTGTCGGCCAAGAAGGAGCGTGGTGCGAATGGCTGCTGCCGCAGCATCCGTAGGTCGACTGCTCGTCGTCGGCGAACTGTGCGTCGACCTGATCATCGAGGTCGACGATGAGATCCGCTTCGGGCAGCACGAGCAGATCGTGCCGCAGACCACGCTCACCATGGGCAGCTCCTCCGCCATCACGGCGTGCGGTGCCGCGGCCCTCGGCATCCCCACCCGCCTGATCAGCGTCCGCGGTGACGACACGTTCGGCCGGTTCCTCGACGCCGAGCTCACCGAGCGTCGGGTCGACACCGCCGGAGTGCGCGTCGACGACAGCCTGCCCACCGGCGCCTCCACCCACCTCACCCGCCCGAGCGGCGATCGCGCGATCCTCACCTCGATGGGGTCGATCGGCACGGTGCGCTCCGCCGACGTGACTGCCGCCGACCTCGCGTCGGCCGCACACCTGCACGTCGGCAGCTACTTCCTGCAGCACGCCCTGCACGCCGATGCGCCGTCGCTGTTCCGAGCGGCGCGCCTCGCCGGGCTGACCACTTCACTGGACGGCAACTTCGACCCCGCCGAAGAGTGGGACTCCGGCATCCTCGGCCTCCTGCCGCACGTCGACGTCTTCTTCGGGAACGAGGAGGAGCTGACCGGCATCACCGGCGCGGCCGACATCGATGCCGCCGTCGAGCGACTTCTCGACATCATGCCGGCGGATGCGGTGGTCGTCGCGAAGCTCGGTGCCGACGGCGCGGTCGCGGCTCGACGCGCAGGAGGCACTGTCGAGCGGGTGCGGGCGGGCGTGCCGCCTCTGGACTCACAACTCGTCGACACGGTCGGCGCCGGAGACACCCTGGCCGCCGGCTTCCTCACCGCACGGCTGCTCGGCATGGCCGAGGACGCGGCGATCGCCTTCGCCGTCGCGTGCGGGACCGCCTCCACGCGCGGTGCCGGCGGCGTCGGCGCACAGCCGGATCGCGCGACGGCCACCGCTCTCGCCGCGCAGATCGCCGTCGACTGAACCGAGCCGGTCAGCGCTCAGAGGCGCCGCACGGTGACAGCTTCGCGGCCGTACTCCTGCCGCACCGTGCGCAGACACCGGGAACACAGGATCTCGACCCGCCGCGGATGCCCCTCGCCGCAGACGCAGTCGATCGTGACCCGCCACTTGGCGCGGCGACCGCAGGGTGCATAGCCCGTGTCGTCGCCGTGATCGCACTCGCAGCGCTGCGGTTCGCGGTCGATGCCGGTGAGTTCGTCGAGGTCGACGACGCTCTCGGTCCCGGCATCCGCTGTTCTCACCACCAGGCGATGCTCCCAGGAGGAGGCCATCGACCGCAAGCGGGGCGACGGCCGGTCAACCGCCGATGGCGTTCATGCCGCGATCCGGCTGCAGGAACGAGGGGTCGTCGATCGCGTGCCCTGGCAGCTTTCCGTGCACGCACGAGCGCAGCATCCCGGCGATGGCGTCGGCACGCTGACCCGGCACCGCGCCCTCTCCGCGCATCACCCCGGTGAGGTCGTACTCCGCGTTCGAGAACAGGCAGTTGCGGAGCTGGCCGTCGGCTGTCAGCCGCAGGCGGTCGCAGGCGCCGCAGAACGGTGCCGTGACCGACGCGATCACGCCGACCTCGTGCGGGCCGCCGTCGATCCGCCACTTCTCGGCCGGAGCGCCGCCGCGGCCGGGGACGGGCTCGAGGTCCCAGCGTTCGCGGAGCGACGCGAGGATCTCCTCCCGCGTGACCATCGTGGTGCGGTCCCAGGTGTGCCCGGCGTCGAGCGGCATCTGCTCGATGAATCGCAGCTGCGCGCCCACCTCCATGGCGAAGGCCGTGAGGTCGACGAGCTCGTCGTCGTTGACGCCGCGCATCGCGACCGCGTTGAGCTTGAGCGGACGAAGTTCGGATGCCGCGGCGGCGGCGATCCCCTCGAAGACGTCTTCGAGGCGGTCGCGTCGGGTGAGATCGGCGAAGCGCTGACGGTTGATCGTGTCGATGCTGATGTTGAGACGGGTGAGTCCAGCGGCGATCAGGTCGGGGAGCTTCTTCGCGAGGCTGATGCCGTTGGTCGTCATCGCGACCTCGACCGGGCCGTCCTCTCCCTGGATGAGCGCGATCCGACGCACGACCTCGACGATGTCGGCGCGGAGCAGCGGTTCCCCTCCGGTCAGCCGGAAGGTGCGGATGCCGAGAGAGGCAGCCACCTCGGCGACCTCGACGATCTCGTCGGTGGAGAGGATGCTGCTGCGCGCGAGCCACTCGTTGCCCTGCTCGGGCATGCAGTACGTGCAGCGCAACGAGCAGCGGTCGGTGAGCGAGATGCGCAGGTCGCGGTGCACGCGGCCGTGGGTGTCGACGAGGGCTCCGGAGGTCGGGACGGTACCGGGGGCGGCCGCGACCTCGGGCGCACGCATGCCGATCACGACCGGTACGGCCGTCATCGTGCGCCCTCGCTCTTCGACATCCTTCGAGCTTAACCCGCGCGGGGACTGCCCGGGCGAGCGTGACGTCGAAGGGCGGCACATTGCCAGTCTCGCGCGAGCGACGAGCGTCACTCCACCGGCACGAACCGCACGTGCGCCGGGTCGATCCGCAGCCGCACCGGATCGCCGAGCGCAAGACCCGTCGAGTCCGCCAGCGGGACGTCGAACTGACCCGCCGTCGTGTGCACGTGGATGCCGGCGAGCGTCGACTCGAGTCGCGTGATCGTGGCGCTCCACGCGTCGGCATCCGTCGCCGCGCCGTCGACGACACGCACGTCCTGCGGGCGGAACACCGCGGCGAGCGCAACCCCATCCGTCGCCGCGGTCGCGCGCGACGCGGCATCCGCGCTCGTGAGGCGCACATCGCCGCTCCGCCAGGCGCCGCCACCCGCCGCTCCGACGAGCCTGTTGACCCCCGCGATCGATGCGACGAAGCCGGATGCCGGTGCGGCGAGCACCTCGCGCACCGGACCGCTCTGCGTGACGCGGCCGGACTCCACGACGATCAGACGCTCGGCGAGCGCGACCGCGTCGGCCGCGTCATGGGTGACCGCGATCGTCGTGATGCCCGCGAGCTGGTCGCGCAGCATCCGCCGGATCTCCCCCGCCGTCGCCGGATCGAGTGCGACGAGCGGCTCGTCGAGCAGCACCACACGAGGGGATGCCGCGAGCGCGCGGGCCACGGCGACGCGCTGGCCCTCACCTCCGGAGAGCTCGCGCGGCATCCGCCCGCCGGCGCCGGGCAGGCCGACCCGCTCCAACCACTCGTCGGCGGAGTCGCGGGCTGCGCGGGCATCCACTCCGGCCGCGCGCGGACCGAAGGCGACGTTCTCGCGCACCGACAGGTGGGGGAACAGGCGGGCGTCCTGACCGAGCAGCACGATGCCGCGGTTCATCGGGGTGGTCTGCACGCGCGGAGCCGCGACCCGGTCGACGATGCGATCCTCGACGGCGATCTCGCCCGCGGCCAACGGTTCGAGACCGGCGATCGCCTGGAGCAGCGTGGACTTTCCCGCACCGCTCGGGCCCATCACGGCTACGGTCTCTCCCGCCGCGACCTCCACCTTCACGTCGACCGCGAAGTGCTCGCGTGCGACGACGACGTGGGCGCGAAGCCCGCTCATCGGGCCGCCCCCGGTCGCCAGCCGCGCACCAGCAGCAGGACGGCGATCGCGGCAGCGAGCAGCAGCAGCGCGAGGGCGACCGCCGCGCCCTGCGACACCCCGGCGCCGTTGAACGCGGTGTAGATCGCGAGGGGCATCGTCTGGGTGACGCCCGGTCGGTTGCCGGCGAAGAGCGCCGTGGCCCCGAACTCGCCGATGGCCCTCGCGAAGCACAGCACGACACCGGCCACGATGCCGGGCGCAGCGAGCGGCAGGGTGATCCGGCGCAGGATCGTCCACCGACCGGCTCCGAGAGCCGCGGCCGTGCGCTCGTAGTCGACGCCCGAGGTGCGCACTGCGCCTTCGACGGCGAGCACGAGGAACGGCAGGCCGACGAAGGTCTGCGCGAGAACCACGGCGGGCGTGCTGAACGAGAGTCCCAGTCCGCCGAGCCAGCCCGCGCGACCGAACAGGTAGAGCAGGGCGACGCCGCCGACCATGGGCGGCAGCACGAGCGGGACGGTGACTGCTGCCCGCAGCACAGCGGCCAGCCTCGGCCCCGATCGAGCGATGAACAGCGCGAGGGGCACGCCGACGATGATGCACAGGACGGTCGCGACGAGTCCGGTGCCGAGCGAGAGGGCGAGCGCCGAGAGTGCGGCCGCGGACGTCACGTCGGCGACGAACGTCGACCATTGCACGCGGGCGATCAGCGCCGCGAGCGGCACGACGAGGAACGCCAACCCGATCAACGCAGGGATGGCGAGCGCGCGGGGCGCATACCCTTGCGCGCCGCCGGCGCTCATGGCTTCCCGAACCCGAAGTCGGACAGAACCTTCTGCCCTGCATCCGACAGCACGAATGAGACGAAGGCGGCGGCGGCATCCGGATTCGCGGCATCGGCGAGCGCGGCGATCGGATAGTGGTTGACGACGTCGCCGGCCCCTCGGGCACGATGACCTCGACATCGTCGCGCCCGACCACGTCGGTGGCGTAGACGAGGCCGGCGTCGGCTTCTCCGGCCGCGACCTTGGTGAGCACGGCGGTCACGTTCTGCTCGAGGCTCGCCGCCTCGACCGCGACGTCGGCGGCGTCGAGGAGCTTCGCGGATGCGGCGCCGCACGGCACCTCGGGAGCGCACAGCACCGTCGTCACCTCGGCGAGATCGGCAAGGGTCTTCACGCCGCCGGGGTTGCCGGCGGGCACCGCGATCACGAGGGTGTTCGAGGCGAACAGCGCCGGATCGAGCGCAGCATCCGTCAGTTTCTCCATGTTGGCCTCATCCGCCGAGGCGAACACGTCGGCCGGGGCGCCCTCGAGGATCTGCGTGACGAGAGTCGACGAGCCGTCGTAGACCGGGCTGACCTTCACGTCGGGGTTCTCAGCGGTGAACTCCTCGGCGATCGTGTCGAACGCCCCGGAGAGCGAGGCGGCGGCGTAGACCGTGAGCTCACCGGTCAGGCTGCTCGCGTCGTCGGTGGGCGACGGGGTTGGGGCGGCCGGGGCGCACCCGGTGAGGGCGAGCACGGCGGCCCCCAGGAATGCGAGGGCTGAGCGACGGACGGCGCGGGTCATGTCAGTCCTTCAGGATCTCGACGACGACCTGCGTCGCCTTGACGGATGCGGTGGCGAGAGAGCCGACCTCGAGCTGCAGTTCGCGCGCGGCCTCGGCCGACATCAGCGAGACGACACGGTGCGGCCCGGACTGGAGGTCGATCTGCGCCATCAGCCCGTCGATCTGCACGCGGGTCACGATGCCGATGAAGCGGTTGCGGGCGCTGGAGAGGAGATGGTCCGATGCCTTCGCCTCTTCGGCGAGCGCGATCGCGCGGGCAGCGAGAGCATCGCCCGGGATCTCGGCCGGCGCGGCATCCGTCACGGGGAGCAGGCCGTGCTCGATCCAGCGACGGATGGTGTCGTCGCTCACCCCGAGGAGCTGTGCGGCGCGGGCGATCCGGTAGGTCTGCATTCCGTGAATCTACCGCAGATGCGGAGTATCCGGCCGGTTTCATCCGATTCTGCGTAACAAGCGAGGCCGGTGTCGGATCAGTGGCACGACGATTCACGGAGGAGATGACGTTTCGCGGACCGATCCCCACGGAAGAGTCCGCGAAACGTCACGGGCTCCGCGAAACGTCGGTCATCCCCGCCTGTCCCCCGAATGGCCGATCCGTGCCCGATGCCGATCACGGGGACCAGACATCCACGGTCGCACCCACACCCATCGGGCATACCCTGAATCCATGCAACCACTCGTCGCGCCCGTGCCTGCCCTGGAGCCGACCGAACTCGTCCGCACCGCCCGGCATGCGGTGCTCGCCGGCATCGGAGAAGAAGGGCAGCGGCGGCTCAGCGCCGCCCGCGTCACGGTCGTCGGGGCCGGCGGTCTCGGCTCGCCCGTGCTGCTCGCGCTCGCCGCGGCCGGCGTCGGCGCCCTCACCGTGATCGACGACGATGTCGTGGAGCTGACCAATCTGCAGCGCCAGCTCGTGCACAGGGTCGACGACATCGGCACCCTGAAGACGGCATCCGCCGAGCGCGCGATCACGGCGCTCGCCCCGCAGACCGTCGTCACCCAGTTCGCCGAACGCCTCGGTGCCTCCAACGCCGAGCGCCTGCTCTCCGGTGCCGACGTGGTCGTCGACACGAGCGACTCGTTCGCGACCCGCCGCGACGTCGCCGCCGCCGCCGAGACGCTCGGCGTCCCGCTGGTCTGGGGCGCCGTGCAGGAGTGGCACGCCCAGGCGACCGTGTTCTGGTCGAAGCCGCCCACGGGAGACCCGGTCGTGCTCGAGGACCTCTTCCCTCTCGGCACCGAGGGCGAGCCGCCCAGCTGCGCCCAGGTCGGTGTGCTCGGAGCACTGTGCGTGCAGGTCGGCGGGATGCTGGCGAGCGAGGTCGTGAAGCTCGTCACCGGGGCCGGGGAACCCCTGCTCGGGCGACTCGCGATCATCGATGCGCTCACCGCTCGACAGCACGAGATCGCGATCCGACCGGCATCCGCGGCGGCCCAGGCGGTGTCGGCATGACTGCTCTGCGCACGGTCGAAGACCAGCTCTCCCGCGTCCTCGACGCCGTCCACGTGCTCGAGGCGGAGACCCAGGCGGTGTCGGATGCCGCGGGCCGCACCCTTTCCGACCCTGCCCGCGCCGCCCACGACATCCCGCTGTTCGACAACTCCGCGATGGACGGCTTCGCGGTGCGCGCGGTCGATGTCGCCACAGCATCCGATGCCGACCCTGTCACGCTGCGCGTCGTGGCCGATCTCCCGGCCGGCGTCGCGCTCGACCCGCCGCTCGGCCAGGGCGAGGCCGCTCGCATCATGACCGGATCCCCCGCCCCTACCGATGCCGACGCGATCGTGCCGTTCGAGGACACGGCCGGCGGCCTGGCGGACTCCCTGGGTGAGGTGCGCGTGCTGCGCGCTCCCGCCAAGCCCGGCGCATTCATCCGTCGACGCGGAGCCGACCTGCACGCGGGCGACGAGGTCGTGCACGCGGGCGAGCGCCTCGGGGCCTTCCAGGTCGCGGCCGCCGTCGCCGCCGGCATCTCCGAGGTGACCGTGACCCGGGCGCCCCGCGTGGCGGTCGTCTCGACCGGCAGCGAACTGCTCGCGCCAGGTGAGCCCGCGGCCCGGGGTCGCATCCCCGATTCGAACGGACCGCTGCTCGAGCAGCTGGTGGCGGATGCCGGCGCCGAGGTCGTGCTCGTCGCGCGCGTGCCCGACGAGGCCGACGCTGTTCGGGCGGTCACGGCCGAGGCCGTCGCCCTCGGCGCCGATGTCATCGTGTTCACGGGCGGTGTGAGCGCCGGGGCCTACGAGCCCGTGCGCGGAGCCTTCGACGGTCAGGGCGAAGTCGAGTTCGTGGGCGTCTCGATGCAGCCGGGCAAGCCGCAGGCGTTCGGGGTGCTGAACACCGGGGCACTGGTCTTCGGACTCCCCGGGAACCCGGTGAGCGTGGCGGTGTCGTTCGAGGTGTTCGTGCGCCCGGCCCTCCTCGCGATGCAGGGCCGCACCGACATCCAGCGTCCGCGGGCGACCTTCACGGCGGATGCCGCGTGGACCCCGCCGCCCGGCCGCCGGCAGTACCTCCCCGCCGTCGTCGACCTCGCCGCACGCACCGTCCGCCCGGCGACTGCCGGCGGCTCGGGTTCGCACCTCGCCGGCGGCCTCGCCCGCGCCCAGGCGTTCGCGATCGTGCCGGCCGACGTCGATGCTGTCGCCGTGGGCGACGTGATCGATGTCATGCTGGTCTGATGAGCTTCCCTCACCTGGACGCGGCCGGCCGCGCGCACATGGTCGACGTGACCGCGAAGCAGCCCACTGTCCGTTCGGCGACCGCGCGCGGCTTCGTGCGCTGCAGCACCGAGGTGATCGCGGCACTCCGTGACGGCACGGCTCCGAAGGGCGACGTGATCGCGGTCGCCCGCATCGCCGGCATCCAGGCCGCGAAGTCGACTCCGGCACTGCTCCCCCTGGCGCACGTGATCGGTGTGCACCGTGCGAGCGTCGAGCTCGACATCGTCGACGACGGCGTCCTCATCGAGGCGACCGTCGGCACCGCCGACCGCACCGGCGTCGAGATGGAGGCGCTGACCGCGGTGTCGGTGACCGCGCTGGCGGTCGTCGACATGATCAAGGGCATCGACCGGTCGGTCGTGATCGAGAACGTGCGCATCGTCGCGAAGTCCGGCGGACGCTCGGGCGACTGGGTGCGCCCGGGCGAAGACGGCCAGGGGGGCGCACGATGACCCGCGTTCGCTACTTCGCCGCCGCCGCAGAGGCCGCGGGCACGGATGCCGAGGAGCGCGCCGAGCGCACGCTCCTGGCCTTCCGCGCGGCTGTCGTCGCGCAGCATCCGGCCCTCACCGACATCCTGCCGCGCTGCGCCGTGATGGTCGACGGGGTGCGCGCTGACGACGACCGCTCGCTCGACGACGCCCAGCTCATCGACGTGCTCCCGCCGTTCGCGGGCGGGTGAGGCAGGTCTCGGGGCGACCCGAACCGACGCGCGGCCCGATTTGTCGGCCCAGAACACACCTGCAGGCAGAATCCGGGCTTTTCGACCTGCAGATGTGAAACCCGCCTGCAGATGAAACGGGCGGCGGCTCAGCCGCCGATGCCCTTCCACGTCGTGGATCCGTCGGATTCGAGCTGACGCTTCCACACCGGGAGGTCACGCTTGATGTCTTCGATGACCGCGCGGCACACCTCGAACGCCTCGGCGCGATGCTCGGAGGCGACGGCGATCACGACGGCCGCGTCGCCGACCTCCAGTCGACCGATGCGGTGGCTGACCGCGACGACGGCACTCGCGTCACCACCGGCGTTCTCGGCGATGCGTCGCAGTGCCGCCTCGGCTTCCGGGTGGGCGCTGTACTCGAGACCGATCACGGGGGTCTGGGCGTCGGGGTCGTTGTCGCGCACGCGCCCGACGAACGTCGTCACTCCGCCGAGGCGGGGGTCTTCCACCGCGCGCAGATGCGCGTCGAGATCGAGCAGTTCCTCGCTCATCGCAGCCAGTCGTACGTCGTTCATGAGTGGTCTCCGCCTTCTGTCTGATCGATGATGTGCGCGGCGACGCCGAGCACGACGGGTACTCCGGATGCCACGGCGCGCGTCGACCCGGGAAGATTCACGACCAGCGTGCCGTACGGGTCGATGATGCCGGCAACACCCCGCGACAGCACCGACAGAGGCGTATCGGCGAGGCCGCTGCGGCGCAGCTCTTCGGCGATGCCCGGGATCTCGCGGGTGATCACCCGGCTCGTACCCTCCGGCGTCTGGTCACGCGGACTCACGCCCGTTCCGCCGGTCGTCACGATCAGTCGGATGCCGCGCGCAGCGGCTCTCCGCAGCGCATCCGCGACGGAGCTCGCGCCGTCTTCGATGATCTCGGCATCCGGGCACTGCCAGCCGGCGTCCCGCAGGAGCCCGACGGCGATCGGCCCGCCGCGGTCCTCGCGTTCTCCGCGGAAGGATCGGTCCGAGACGGTGATCACGAGGGCCGGATGCGACGTCATGGCTCCACCCTAGGTGTCGGAGCATCGGGCCACACCGGATCAGGTGACGCGGATCAGCGAGCGCTGCCAGCCCGACGACCCGTTCGGGGCGATGGGTGCGCGGTCCTCGATCTGCAGATCGCCGTTCTTGTTGATCGCGCGGACCGCCACATAGTGCGTACCGGGAGTCGCGTCCCATTCCATGAACCACTGCACCCAGGTGTCGTCGTTGATCGGCTTCGACAGGGTCACCGGCGTCCACTCGCCCTCGTCGATCTTCACCTCGACCCGCTCGATGCCGACGGACTGAGCCCAGGCGACGCCCGCGATCGGGATCTTGCCTGCGGGCACGGCCTCGCCGATGCTGGGGGTGTCGAGCCGCGACGAGAACTTGATCGGCGCCTCTTCGCTGTAGCCGCGCGGCGTCCAGTAGGCCTTGTCGTCGGCGAAGGTCGTGACCTTGAGCTCGGTGAGCCACTTGGTCGCGGAGACGTAGCCGTAGAGCCCCGGCACGACCATCCGCACGGGGAAGCCGTGCTCGAGCGGCAGCGGCTCGCCGTTCATGCCGACCGCGAGGATCGCGTCGAGGTTGTCATCGGTCAGTGCTGCCAGCGGAGTGCTCGCGGTGTATCCGTCGACGCTCTTGGAGAGCACCATGTCGGCACCGGACTTCACTCCCGCTTTCTTCAGCACGTCGCGCAGCGGCACGCCGAGCCACATCGCGTTGCCCACGAGCTCGCCGCCGACCTCGTTCGAGACGCAGGTCAGGGTGATCGCGTACTCGTCGAGCCCCATGTCGAGGAGGTCCTGGAACGACATCTCGACCCGCTGATCGACCATGCCGTCGATCACGAGCCGCCAGGTGTCGGGGTCGATCGTCGGCACGGTGAGTGCAGTGTCGACGCGGTAGAAGTCCTTGTTCGGGGTGAACAGCTTGCTCAGCCCCTTGATGTCGAGTTCGGCGCCGTCCGGCACGGTCACCTTCGTGCGCGCGGCCGGCAGGTTGAGGGCTTTGCGGATCGTCTCGACGGATCCGACGGTCATGCTCACGGCTCGGGCGGTGATGCCGACGATGATCGCGGATGCTCCGGAGATCGCCGCGAGGGCGAAGAAGCGGCGACGGTCGAAGGCGCGCGGCGCGGCGGGGTTCTCGGGCACGTCACCGTCGTCCGTCCGCTCACCGACAGCCGCTTTCCGCCAGGACCGCAGGCGGCGGATGAGGAAGAACAGGATCACGGAGCCGACGATCGTGCCCAGCACCGGCGGCAGGAAGGCGAGCGCGGTGACACCGGCACGCGTGACGATCGCGGCAGTCGAGAGTGCGCCGGCGACGATCAACGCGACGATTCCCAGCGGCGGGCGCACCAGCTGCAGGATGCCGGCGATCGCCGAGGCGATGACCACGGCGAGACCGAGGCCCGCCAGCAGCGCGATCTTGTCGTACTCGCCGAAGGTGGCGATCGCGAACTCCTTGAACGGCTGCGGCACGATGTCGATCACGAACCCGCCGACCGCGAGGAGCGGGCTGGCCGAGCGAGCGAAGATCAGTGCGAACAGCTCCGCCGTGGCGAGGAACACCGCACCGCCGATCACGCCCGCGAGCGCGGACCATGCGATGAATCGTTTCCCGCTGCGCCGCTCGGCCATGATCGTCTCCTGTTCCACCCGTGAAGGTGCTCGCAGGTAGTTCGGAGACAGAGCCCGAACGGATCGGACTTCACGCGCCTCGGTCGCGCTTCCTCGACTCTCAGACGCGCACGCGGTCGGGCCGCGCGTACACGTTGAGCGAGTTCCCCCGCACGAAGCCGGCGAGGGTGAGGCCGGATGCCGCGGCGAGCTCGACGGCCAGCGACGAGGGCGCGGAGACGGCGGAGAGGATCGGGATGCCGGCCATCACCGCCTTCTGCACCAGCTCGAAGCTCGCCCGTCCGGAGACCTGCAGCACGGTGCCGCTCAGCGGCAGACGGTCGTCGAGTGCGGCCCAGCCGAGCACCTTGTCGACGGCGTTGTGCCGCCCGACGTCTTCCCGCAGCACCAGCAGGTCTCCCGTCGCCGCGTCGAACAGCGCGGCGGCGTGCAGGCCGCCGGTCTTCTCGAACACCGCCTGCCCCGCACGCAGCTTGTCGGGGAGCGCGAGCAGCAGCGCAGCATCCGCCGCCACGTCATCCGCGGCGACGTCGAAACGCGACTTCTTCTCGATCGCCTCGATCGACGCGACCCCGCAGACCCCGCACGAGCTCGTCGTGTAGAAGTTGCGGGCGATGTCGGTCACCAGCGGTTCGAGACCGGGACGGAGCGTCACGTCGAGCACGTTGTAGGTATTGCCCGTGGAAAGAGCGGATGCCGGCGGCGCGGAGCCGATGCTCAACAGCGGCCCGACCGCGCCGGGTGCGCCGCCGCCCGTGCCGGGTCCGCCACAGTGGATGGCCGAGCGGAAGTCGCCGCCCATCGAGATCACGCCCTCCGAGACGAGGAAGCCCGCGGCGAGCTCGACGTCGTGGCCGGGGGTGCGCATCGTCACGGTGAGCGGGCTGCCCGAGAGGCGGATCTCGAGGGGCTCCTCGACGGCCAGGGTGTCGGGACGCCGCCCGACCGAGATGCCGTCGTCGGCGACCACGATGCGGGTGACGGGGGAGCGAGAAGTGAGGCGACCCACGTCAGTCGCCGATCCCGCGCGCACGGCGCTCGAGGCGGATGATCACGGCCTTCGACGTGGGCGTGCCGCTGACGTCGGCGACCGAGTCCAGCGGCACGAGCACGTTCGTCTCGGGATAGTACGCGGCCGCGTTTCCGCGCGGTGTGGAGTACGAGACGATGCGGAACTCCTCCGCCCGGCGCTCTTCGACGGAACCGTCGGGGCGTGCCCATTCCGAGACCAGGTCGACGACTTCTCCGTCGGCCAACCCGAACTCCGCGATGTCTTCGGCGTTGACGAGCACGACCCGTCGACCGCCGCGGATGCCGCGATACCGGTCGTCCTTGCCGTAGATCGTGGTGTTGTACTGATCGTGCGAGCGCACGGTCTGCAACAGCAGTCGCCCCGGCGGGATCACGGGGAACTCCAGCGGGTTGGCCGTGAAGCGTGCCCTGCCGTCGACCGTGGCGAACCGGCGCTCGTCGCGGGGGCCGTTGGGAAGGAAGAACGTGCGGCCCTTCTGGATGCGCGCGTCGTAGTCCTCGAACCCCGGGATCACACGGGCGATGTGTGCGCGGATGAGGGCGTAGTCCGTCTCGAGAGCGGCCCAGTCGGCCTGAGGTGAGTTCGACGGCCGCGGCGTGCGGCGTTCCGCTTCGATCTCGCCGTGCTCGGGGAGCCCCCGCTCCGCGTCGCCGTCGTGCGACACGGGCGCCACGGCCGGCGACGATCCGTCTGCGAAAAGGTGCCCGCAGAGGCGGGCGACGATGGCGACCTCGCTGAGCAGGTCGTCGGCGGGCGGCGCCAGTCGACCGCGGGAGGCGTGCACGGCGCCCATCGAGTCCTCGACGGTGATGCGCTGTTCGGTGTCACCGCGCCGGTCGCGGTCGGTGCGCCCGAGTGTCGGAAGGATGATCGCGCGACGGCCCGTGACGACGTGCGAACGGTTGAGCTTGGTCGATACGTGCACGGTGAGGTTCACCCGGGCCATCGCCGCCTCGACGACGGCGGTGTCGGGGGTGGCCGAGACGAAGTTGCCGCCCATGCCCATGAACACGCGCACGCGGCCATCGCGCATCGCGCGGATCGCCTCGACGGTGTCGAAGCCGTGCTCCCGCGGAGCGGTGAATTCGAACTCACGATCGAGGGCCTCGAGGAATGCCTCGGACGGCTTCTCGTAGATGCCGACGGTGCGGTCGCCCTGCACGTTGGAGTGCCCGCGCACAGGGCAGACGCCCGCTCCCTTGCGTCCGATGTTGCCCTGCAGCAGCAGTACATTGACCACGTCACGCAGGGTCGGCACCGAATGCTTGTGCTGGGTGAGGCCCATCGCCCAGCAGACGATCGTGGCCTTCGAGGTGCGCACATCTTCGGCGATCTCGCGCAGCTCGGCCTCGGTCATGCCGGTCGCCTCGGTGAGCGACGCCCAGGCGGCGCTCGCCATCGCCTCGCGGTAGGCGTCGATGCCGCTGGTGTGAGCGTCGATGAAGGCGTGATCGAGCACGCCGCCCTCGCGCTCCTCCACCTCGAGCAGATGCTTGCCGATGGCCTGGAACAGCGCCTGGTCTCCACCCGAGCGGATCTGCACGAACCGGTCGGCGATCTTCGTGCCGCCGAAGGCCACACCCCGCGGAGTCTGCGGGTTCTCGAACCGCATCAGGCCGGCTTCGGGCAGCGGGTTCACGGCGATGACCCGAGCGCCGCGCTGCTTCGCCTTCTCGAGGGCCGAGAGCATGCGCGGGTGGTTGGTACCGGGATTCTGCCCCGCGACGATCAGGAGGTCGGCGTCGTGCACGTCTTCGATCGAGACCGTGCCCTTGCCGATGCCGATGGTCTCGGTGAGCGCGGAACCACTGGACTCGTGACACATGTTCGAGCAGTCGGGCAGGTTGTTCGTGCCGATGCCGCGCACCAGCAGCTGGTAGAGGAAGGCTGCCTCGTTCGAGGTGCGGCCCGAGGTGTAGAAGACGGTCTCGTCGGGGTCGTCGACCGCCGCGATCTCGTCGGACACCTCGCGCAGCGCATCATCCCAGGAGAGCGGCCGGTAGTGCGTCGCGCCCTCGTCGAGGATCATCGGATGCGTCAGCCGCCCTTGCTGCCCGAGCCACCAGTCGTCGTGGCCGCGCAGTTCGTCGATCGAGTGGGCCGCGAAGAACGCGGGATCGACGGTGCGTCGGGTCGCCTCTTCCGCGACCGCCTTGGCCCCGTTCTCACAGAACTCCGCGAGGTGGCGCTTGCTCTCCTCCGGCCACGCGCAGCCGGGGCAGTCGAAGCCGTCCTTCTGGTTCACCTGGGCGAGAGTCTGCACCGAGCGGACGACACCCATCTGCTCGTTCGCGATCTGCAGCGCGTGCAGCACCGCCGGCACCCCGACGGCGACCTTCTTCGGCTTCGAGACGCGGATACCGCTCTCATCGATGTCGGTCTTCGGTGCCTTCGTCGCCATGGCGCCATGTTAGGCCAGGTGTCTGACGCGGGGGTCCGCGCGCTGTGAACACGACGGTCGACGCCGTCACCCGTGTTTACGGTAGCTGAACCTCGGTAACGGGACGTCAGACTCCGACGATGCGCGGGGGCGGCGGCGGGGCGAGCTGCCGCCGGGGCACGCCGTGCGCCTCGCGGTGCAGGCGCTCCATACGGGTGTCCAGTTCGGCGGCGGCCGCCGCGGCATCCGTCAGGCTGTCGACGAGGTGCGACGGCACCTGGTTCGAGAACTTGTAGTAGATCTTGTGCTCGAGGCTTGCCCAGAAGTCCATCGCGATGGTGCGGAACTGCACCTCGACGGGCACCAGCAGCGCACCGGTCGACAGGAACACCGGGACCTCGATGATGGCGTGCAGGCTCTTGTAGCCGTTGTCCTTCGGCTCGGCGATGTAGTCCTTGACGACCCGCACGGTGACGTCGTCCTGCTGGGTGAGCAGATCGAACAGCTGGTACACGTCGGCGACGAAGCTGCACGTCACGCGAACCCCGGCGATGTCGGTGATCTCGGCGCGGATGCGGTCGAAGTCCGGCTCATCGATGCCCTTGCGCGCGATCTTCTCGACGATGCTGTCCGGCGTCTTCAGCCGACTCTTCACGTGCTCGATCGGGTTGTATGCGTGGTCATGGGTGAACTCGTCACGGAGGATCGAGATCTTCGTCTCGACCTCGCGCATCCCGAACTCGTATTCGCGCAGGAAACGCTGGAACTCGTCACGAAGTTCGCGTGTCTTGCGGATGGAGTCTTCGGTGACCTGAAGGGTCGTCATGCTCTCGACGTTACGGGTTCGTGATCGGAAACCCCTGTGGATCGCAGCATCCCGAAATGGGCCTCCGCCTGGACACCCTCGACCATCCGGGCGACAACGCGGGGCATCCGTAAGGATTCCGTGAGGGACGCTCTCTGCGCCGTAGGGATTCCGTGAGGAGGTTGTGAGGATGCCGTCGGGAGGCGTAGCGTCGCCGGACGTGTCAGATGAAATCCGAGAAAGCACGGACGCCCCGCCCCGCGTCAAGCGCATCCTCATCGGCGACCCCCTCACGAGCCAGCAGGTCGACGACCAGCTGCTCCCGAAGCGGATGGCGTTGCCGATCTTCGCGTCCGACGCGCTGAGCTCGGTGGCGTACGCGCCGCAGGAGCTCGTGATGATCCTGCTGATCGGCGGTCTCACGTTCCTGTCGTTCACGCCGCTCGTCGCCGCGGCCGTCGTCCTGCTGCTGATCGTGGTGGTGCTCAGCTACCGGCAGCTCATCAAGGCGTACCCGTCCGGCGGCGGCGACTACGAGGTCGCGTCGAAGAATCTCGGCGAGATCCCCGGGGTGATCGTGGCCGCGGCACTGCTCGTGGACTACGTGCTGACCGTCGCCGTGTCCGTCGCGTCCGGTGTCGACAACATCATCTCCGCCGTGCCGGGCCTCGATCCCTTCCGCATCGAGCTCGCGGTCGGGTTCGTGGTCCTGATCATCATCGTGAACCTCCGCGGGGTGCGCGAGGCGTCGCTGGTGTTCGCGATCCCGACGTACCTGTTCATCGGCTCCGTCGGCTTCATGATCGTGACCGGACTCATCCGTACCTTCCTCGGCGATGCGCCCGTCGCCTCGAGCGCGGAGTTCGCGGTGCACTCGGACGACCTCGGCCAGGCGGCCGTCATCCTGCTGGTGCTGCGAGCGTTCTCGAGCGGATGCTCGGCCCTCACGGGCGTCGAGGCCGTGTCGAACGGCGTGCCGGCCTTCCGCGCCCCGAAGGTGCGCAACGCCCAGTCGACCCTCGTGCTGATGGGCTCGATCGCCGCGTGCCTGTTCGCCGGCCTCACGGCCCTCGCCCTGATCACCGGCGTGCACTACGCCGAGAATCCCTGCGACCTCATCGGCTTCGACTGCACGAACCCACAACCGAGCCTGATGGCGCAGATCGCCGCCGCGACCTTCGGCGGTGGCAGCATCCTGTTCTTCATCGTGCAGGCGGCGACCGCCTGTGTGCTCCTCCTCGCAGCGAACACGGCGTTCAACGGCTTCCCCCTCCTGGGCGCCGTGCTCGCCCGCGACGGCTACGCCCCCAAGTCGCTCAACACCCGCGGCGACCGCCTCGTGTTCTCGAACGGCATGATCCTGCTCGGGATCGGCGCGATCCTCGTGCTGGTGGTGTTCCAGGCCCGACTGACGACGCTGATCCAGCTGTACATCATCGGTGTCTTCGTGTCGTTCTCCCTCGGCCAGATCGGCATGGTGCGGCATTGGCGGCGGATCCTGCGCCAGCCGGACGGCGCCGCCGGCACGATGGACGGGGCAGCCGCCGCCGATCGTCGTTCCGCGAGAGTGGGCCTCATCATCAACTCGGCGGGTGCGGTCATGACCGTGCTGGTGCTGCTGATCGTGACGATCACGAAGTTCACCCATGGCGCGTACCTGGTGTTCTTCGCCATCCCGATCCTCGCCTTCCTCATGATGGGCGTGAAGCGCTACTACCGCGACGTCGACCACGAGATCGCGATCGACGACATCACGCGCTTCGGCGCGACCGGCGACGTGGCCATCGTCATGGTCAGCCGACTGCAGAAGCCGGTCGCGAAGGCCGTCGACTACGCCGTGGCCGCGAAGCACGGCAAGACCATCGCGGTGCACGTGGCCGTCGATGCGGATGCCGCGGCGGAACTGCAGCAGCAATGGGCAGACCACCTGATGCCCATCCCCCTGCTCATCCTCGAATCGCCGTACCGGTCGTTCGCGCAACCCGTCGCACAGTTCATCAAGCAGTACCGGGCGAAGCACGGGTCGTCCGTCGTGACCGTGTACCTGCCGCAGTACATCGTCGGCCACTGGTGGGAGTCGTTCCTGCACAACCGCCGTGCACGCCGGGTGGCGAACCAGCTCATGCTCGTGCACGGGGTGTCGATCACGCTCGTGCCGTGGCTGCTCGACTCCTCCGAGCTGATCTACGGCCGTCGCTCGCGCCCCCTGCCCGGGCAGGAGCGCGCGGGGCGTCCGGTGGTGGTGTCCGGTCGGCGTGCCCACCGCCCGGAAGGCCCGCCGCAGGCCTGACGGCTGCCTCTCTTGCCGCTCCCGTGCGCGCCCTGATCAGAGCGACAGATGCAGCCGGAGGGCGTCGCCGATCGCCGCCATGAGCTCGGCGGGCACCCAACCGATCGGGCGGACGATCCGCCCAGTGGCGATCGTGCGGACCTGCTCGCCCTGCGCCTTGGAGTCACGGTCGAGACCGGTCGCCGTGGCCGGAAGCAGAACGTGAAAGGGCAGCACGTTCGAAGTGTTGGAGGTCACCGGAACGACCGTCACTGTGGCACGCGGGTACCGGGCGGCGACGGCGTTCGCCGTGTTGTTGCTCACCACAACCGCGGGTCTGGTCTTGGCGGCCTCGGAGCCGACGGCGGGGTCGAGCGACACGAGCACGATCTGCCCTCGGCGGAGCAGGCTGACGGCGACGTCGCTCACGCGGTCGCCAATCCGTCTTCGACGGCGGCATCCCACTCCTCGTCATAGCCGCCGCCAAAGGCCTCCGCATACGCATCGGCGAGCCGGCTCTCGCGGAGAAGCCGCACGGCGTCCTGCACCGCCGCGGATCGCGACGCGTAGCGACCGCTCAGCTGCTCCGTGTCGAGGAAGGCGATGTCGCTCTCGCTGAGGCTCAGGCTCACCTTCGCGTTGCTCATGACCGAAATGCTACCCCGGTAGCAATACCTTTGCTACCGCCTCAGAGATCTTCGACGCCGTCGACGACGAACGTGTAGAGGTCGCGCACGATGTCGCTGGCCTCCGCCCGATCGCGAGCGGAGACCGCCCGGACGAGCGCGTCGACCGCCGAGCGCAGCATCACCGGGTTGCGTGGCCGGCTGAGCGAGCGGATGCCGAGCACGAGAGCCGCGCGCTTCGACGCGTGCAGACTGCTCAGGTACGGGTTGCCCGAGAACGCGGCGAGCAGGTCGAGCAGGTGCCACAGCGCCTCCGCGCCGAAGATCTGGTCGTGCTCCTCGCGGTCCCAGAGTGCGGTCGCCCGCGCTGCACCCGCGACGAACGCGGCGATCTGCTCGTCGGACGCCCGGGCGATGCCCCGTTCAGCACCGACCACCGACAGCCCCGAGCATTCGGCGACCACGGCGACGAACCAGCTCGGCGTGGGGGAGATCACCGCAGAGGCGCGGTTCAGGCGATGCTCGATCAGGTGCATCCCGTCGAGCACCCCGAGCGCGGAGCGCACGGTCGCGGCCGACACCGAGAGCCGCTGGGTCAGCGCAGACACCGACAGCGGATCACCCGCGGCGAGGTCGCCGGACTCGATCGCCGCCGTGAGGGCCTCGACGACGGCATCCGACCGGGAGCGGACCCGCGGCGCCGCCGTGAGGCCGCGCAGCATCCGCGTCGACATCAGCGATTCGATGCTCTCGTCATCCGCCATGGGATCATCCTGGCACCGCACCGCTAGGACGTGCCGGCGACCGCTCTCGCGGCTTCACGGAGCGGGTCGATCGACGACCGCCGGAAGACCTCCTCGATGAGAGTGCGGGCGGCAGAGGCGTCGCGCTGACGTACGAGCCCGCGAAGCTCCTCCAGCGACTCCCGGAGGAAGTCCGCGATGTCCTGCGGCGTGCGCTGCCGAGGGATCGTGCGCGTCAGGTGCAGCGCCAGCTGTCCATCGAGGATCTCGATCATCGTGCGGTTCCCGGTCGCGAGCACCAGCGAACCCCAGAGGCCGTACCAGTGCCCGCGGACCTCGCGGCTGCCGGCGAGCGTGAGGTCGAACGCGAGGAGCTGGTCGATGCGGACGCCGAACGATGCGATCTGCGCGTCGGAGAAGGTCGGGATGACTGTCAGGGCGGCGTATCCGACCATGGCTGCGGCCGCCTCCACACGGTCGGCCTGGGCGAACAGGTCGATGGGAGCCACGCGGGTGAAGCGGTTCGTGCTGACCTCGATCAGTCCGACGTCGGCGAGGCGGGTCAGCGCCTCACGGATCGGTGTGCGCGACACCCCGAACTCGGCCTGCAGGTCTTGCGCACGGATCTCCTCGAGAGGGAGCAGGCGGCCCGAGACGATCTCCTCTGCGAGCATCGCGAAGACCTGGTCCCGGATGAGCTCCCGGGGCGGGAGCGGCAGGGGGTCACTGGCATCGTCCACGGCCACACACTATGACGCCAGGGCACGGCGCACCACACATCAGGCACTGAAACTTCACGCGGATGGGGCGGCCTTGCGTACCGTCGAGGAAAGGGCAGCGGTCCGCGAGGGCGTCATCCCCAGTTGCGCCCGATCCCCCGTGTCCCCGCACCGGGCCGCTGCCTCCTCCTGATGGTGACCAACTTCTCGAGAACGGCTCCGAACTGACGCCGTCGACGGCGAAAGGCTTCTGGAGCGGTCGTTCTCGAGGAATCAGTCGCCGAGAGCGGGTTCGACGGGCGCGACGGACGGATCAGCCGGCGACGAGCGCGAGCACCAGCGCGGCAACGGCGACCGTCGGCACGGCGACGACGACACCCCAGAGCATGAAACGCGGCCAGCTGATCGTGACTCCGAGCGCGACGATCCGGTGGTGCCAGAGCAGCGTGGCGAGCGAAGCCCACGGGGTGATGAGCGGTCCGAGGTTCACCCCGATCAGCAGCGCCATCAGCGCCACCGGGTCGCCGGCCGCCGGTTCGAGGATCAGGTACGCAGGGAGGTTGTTCACGCCGTTGGCGGTGAGAGCGCCGATCGCCGCGAGCTGGAGGAGCTCGCCCGGTCCGTGACCGCTCGGCGCGACGGAAGTCAGGAAGTCGAGGATGCCGTTGGCGTGAGCGGTCTCGACCAGCACGAACAGTGCTGCAGCGAGGCCGAGCGCCTGCCAGGGCACGAGACCGAGCCGGAGCACGTGCCGCCGTCGTACGGCGAACAGCACCAGCAGCAGCAGTGCCGCGACCGAGGCCGGGATCCAGACGTCATGCGTCAGGGTGAGCAGCGGCAGCAGCACGATCAGCACTCCGACGGCGCCCCAGAAGAGCAGGCGGTCGGACGGGGTCCCGGGCTTCGGCACACGATACGAACCGAACAGGGTGCGGCGGTGCACGACTGTGAGGATCGCGACAGGGATGAGCACTCCCACCAGCGTCGGGGCCCAGCTCAGCGCCAGGAACGCGGCAGGGTCGGCACCGATCGCGGGCGCGGCCAGCAGATTGGTGAGGTTCGAGACGGGGAGTGCGAGGGATGCCGTGTTCGCCAACCACACCGTGGCGAGTGCGAACGGCAGCGGGGAGACCCCGATGCTCTGTGCCAGCACCACCACGACCGGCGTCACGATCACAGCCGTGGTGTCGAGCGACAGGAAGACCGTGCTCACGACGGCGAGCGCCACCACCGACGCCCAGAGCGCCACCACCCGGCCGCGCCCCCACCCGGCGAGCCGTTGCGCGAGCACGTCGAAGACTCCGGCGTCGCGCGCGAGCTCGGCGACGATCGTGATGGCCACCACGAACCCCAGGACCGGGGCGATGCGCAGGCCCAGCGCCTCAGCATCCGGAGCGGGCAGGATGCCGCCGATCACGCACACCGCGGCGACGGCGATGAGCGCGAGGACGATCACCGTCCCCGCCCCGATCCGCCGCCTGGTCGCACCCACTCCGTGAGCATAGATCCGCGGGCTACGAATCGCGCAAGTGGTCGGCCAGACGGCAGATTCGCGACCATTTGCGTGATTCGAAAACAAGGGGGTGTGAGGGCGGCGCATGGGTCGGGCAGGAACCCGTAGGGGAACCGTGAGGATCGTCGGATGCTGCCTCGCACAGGAGTTGTATCGACTCGTGCTCGACATCATCTACATCGCGCTGACTCTCGCGCTGTTCACCCTCGTGTCCCTGGTCGCGAAGGGGGTGGAGAAGCTGTGATCGTCTTCGAGATCATCGCCGCCGCTCTCGCCGTCGCCGCCATCGTCTACCTCGTGGTCGCCCTCGTCGCCCCGGAGAAGTTCTGATGGATACGGCTATCTGGTTCGGCGCCCTCCAGTTCGTGGCCCTCGTGGTCGTGCTCGTGCTGCTGTATCGCCCCCTCGGCGACTACATCGCCCACGTCTACACCTCCGCCCGTGACCTCCGCGTCGAGCGCGGCGTCTACCGGCTCATCGGCGTCGACTCGCGCTCCGAGCAGACCTGGCGCGCGTACGCCCGCAGTGTGCTCGCCTTCTCGGTCGTCGGCGTCGTGCTCGTCTATGCCCTGCAGCGTCTGCAGGCGTTCCTGCCGCAATCGCTCGGCCTGCCCGCCGTCCCCGAGGGTCTCGCGTTCAACACCGCGGCATCCTTCGTCGCCAACACGAACTGGCAGTCCTATTCGCCCGAGCAGACGATGGGCTACGTCGTGCAGCTCGCCGGACTCACCGTGCAGAACTTCGTCTCGGCAGCCGTCGGTCTCGCGATCGCGATCGCACTCATCCGCGGCCTCGCCCGCCGCGGCTCGAGCACGATCGGCAACTTCTGGGTCGACCTCACTCGCGGCCTCGGTCGCCTTCTGCTCCCGATCGCGCTGATCGGCGCAGTCGCCCTGCTCGCGGGCGGCGTCATCCAGAACTTCGCCGGCTTCACCGACGTCACCACGGTCTCAGGCGGCACGCAGACGATCCCTGGTGGCCCGGTCGCCTCGCAGGAGGCGATCAAGCTCCTCGGCACGAACGGCGGCGGGTTCTTCAACGCCAACTCCGCGCACCCGTTCGAGAACCCCACCGGGTTCACGAACCTGTTCGAGATCTTGCTCCTCCTCATGATCCCGTTCGCGCTTCCCCGCACGTTCGGCCGCATGATCGGCGACCACCGCCAGGGCTACGCCATCGTCGCCGTCATGGGCACGATCTTCCTCGTCTCGACCTTCGCGCTCTCCGCGTTCGAGCTCGCCGGCCGCGGCAGCGCACCACAACTCGCCGGAGCCGCGATGGAAGGCAAGGAGGTGCGCTTCGGCATCCTGGGCTCCGCGCTGTTCGGCACGGCCAGCACGCTCACGTCCACCGGAGCCGTCAACTCCATGCACGACTCGTACACGGCACTGGGCGGCATGATGCCGATGCTCAACATGATGCTCGGCGAGGTCGCCCCCGGCGGCGTCGGCTCCGGACTCTACGGCATGCTCGTGCTCGCGATCATCGCGGTGTTCGTCGGCGGACTCCTCGTCGGCCGCACCCCCGAGTACCTCGGCAAGCGGATCGGCCCGCGGGAGATCAAGCTCGCGAGCCTCTACATCCTCGTGACGCCGACTCTCGTGCTGGTCGGCACCGCGCTGAGCTTCGCGATCCCCGGCATCCGCGAGGACGTCGAGTCGACCAGCATCCTGAATCCGGGCGTCCACGGCATGAGCGAGGTGCTCTACGCGTTCACCTCGGCCTCGAACAACAACGGTTCGGCGTTCGCCGGGCTCACCGCGAACACTCCGTGGTTCAACACCGCCCTGGGCGTCGCGATGCTCCTCGGCCGGTTCCTGCCGATCGTGCTGGTGCTCGCACTGGCCGGATCGTTCGCCGCGCAGGAGCGCACCCCCGCCACCGCCGGAACGCTCCCCACCCACCGGCCGCAGTTCGTCGGCCTCCTCCTCGCCGTGACGGTCATCGTCACCGCACTCACCTACTTCCCGGTGCTCGCACTGGGACCCCTCGCTGAAGGACTCGTCTGACATGACACTCACCACTGATCCCCAACGGCAGGATGCTGCGCCATCCGTCCCCGTCACCCCGAAAGCCCGCGCCTTCGGCTGGGCACAGCTCGTCGAGGCGCTCCCCGGCGCTCTGCGCAAGCTCAACCCGGCCTCCCTCGTGCGCAACCCCGTCATGCTGCTGGTCTGGGTCGGCGCGGCCTTCACCACGGTGCTGGCGATCGCCGAGCCGTTCCTCGGCGGGCCGGCTGACTCGGGAGGAACCCCCGTACCCGCACCCTTCACCTGGGGCATCGCGGTGTGGCTGTGGCTCACGGTCCTGTTCGCGAACGTCGCGGAGTCGGTGGCCGAAGGCCGCGGCAAGGCCCAGGCCGCGACACTGCGGAAGACGCGGACCAGCACGATGGCCCGGCGGGTCGTCGGGTACGACCACGAGTCGGATGCTGCCGCCGAGCGCGCGGACACCGCCGCGGTCTCCTCGGCAGAACTCCAGCGCGACGACATCGTGATCGTCGAGGCAGGCGAGCTGATCCCGGGCGACGGCGACATCGTCGCGGGCATCGCGACCGTCGACGAGTCGGCGATCACGGGCGAGAGCGCCCCGGTGATCCGCGAATCCGGCGGCGACCGCAGCGCCGTCACCGGCGGCACCCGCGTGCTCTCGGACCGCATCGTGGTGCGCATCACCTCGAAGCCCGGCGAGACCTTCGTCGATCGGATGATCGCGCTCGTCGAGGGTGCGAGCCGCCAGCGCACGCCGAACGAGATCGCGCTGAACATCCTTCTCGCGAGCCTGTCGATCGTGTTCGTCGTGGTCGTGCTCGCCCTCAACCCGATCGCGTCGTACGCCGCGTCGCCCGTCAGCATCCCGGTGCTCATCGCCCTGCTCGTCTGCCTCATCCCGACGACCATCGGCGCCCTGCTCTCGGCCATCGGCATCGCCGGCATGGACCGCCTCGTGCAGCGCAACGTGCTGGCGATGTCGGGCCGAGCAGTCGAGGCCGCGGGAGACGTGACCACGCTGCTGCTCGACAAGACCGGCACCATCACCTACGGCAACCGCCGCGCCCACGAGGTGCTGCCGCTGCACGGCATCGGAGACGCCGAGCTGCTGCGCATCGCCGCACTGTCGTCGCTCGCCGACCCGACGCCCGAGGGCGCCTCGATCGTCGAGCTGGCCGCAAGCCGCGGCATCCGGGTCGAGCAGCCGACGGATGCCGTCATCGTGCCGTTCACCGCCCAGACGCGCATGAGCGGCCTGGACCTCGCCGACGGCACGCAGATCCGCAAGGGTGCCGGCTCCGCCGTCCGCGCGTGGCTGCACCCTTCGTCGGGCTCAGGGACCGAGGGGACGGACACCGAGCTCACCGCTCTGACGGACAGCGTCGCGCAGAGCGGCGGCACCCCGCTCGTCGTCGCGGTCAAGGCGCCCGACGCCGACCGGATCCTCGGGGTCGTGCACCTCAAGGACATCGTCAAGGACGGCCTCCGCGAACGGTTCGACGAACTGCGCAGCATGGGCATCCGCACTGTCATGATCACGGGCGACAACCCGCTCACGGCGCAGGCGATCGCCGCGGAGGCGGGTGTCGACGACTTCCTCGCCGAGGCGACGCCCGAGCAGAAGCTCGCCTACATCCGCCGCGAGCAGGAGGGCGGCCGTCTCGTGGCGATGACCGGCGACGGCACCAACGACGCCCCCGCCCTCGCGCAGGCAGACGTCGGCGTCGCGATGAACACCGGAACCTCGGCCGCGAAAGAGGCCGGCAACATGGTCGATCTCGACTCGGATCCGACGAAGCTCATCGACATCGTCCGCATCGGCAAGCAGCTGCTGATCACCCGCGGGGCCCTCACGACCTTCTCGCTGGCGAACGACGTCGCGAAGTACTTCGCCATCATCCCGGCGATGTTCATGGGCGTCTTCCCCGGGCTCGCGGTGCTCAACGTCATGCAGCTGCACTCCCCGGCATCCGCCGTCACCAGCGCGATCATCTTCAACGCGATCGTGATCGTGTTCCTCATCCCGCTGGCGCTGCGCGGGGTGAAGTACCGACCGGCGAGCGCCTCGCAGATCCTGCAGCGCAACCTGCTGATCTACGGCCTCGGCGGCGTGATCGCCCCGTTCATCGGCATCAAGCTCATCGACCTCCTCGTGAGTCTGATCCCCGGATTCTGACGTCCTTCGTCTCGTCGCTTCGCTCCTCGCTCAGGAACCGCGCATCGTCACCGGTCCCTGAGCGAGCGAAGCGAGACGAAGGGCCCCACCCACTCCTCGAAAGGCCTCTCATGTCCTCCACTCGCACCGCCGTCCGCACCACGGGCGTCGCCGTCCGCGCGATGCTCATCTTCACCCTCGTGCTCGGCGTCGGGTACACCCTCCTCGTCACCGGGATCGGCCAGCTGCTCCTCCCGAACCAGGCGAACGGCTCCCCGCTTGCCGACGACAAGGGCAGCGCCCTGATCGGCCAGTCCTTCACGGATGCCGATGGCGCGGCCCTCCCGCAGTACTTCCAGTCCCGTCCCTCCGCCGCGGGCGACGGCTACGACGGCGCCGCGTCGAGCGGCAGCAACCTCGGCCCGGAGAACGCCGACCTCATCGCCTCGATCGAGGAGCGGAAGACCGCGATCGCCGAGCGTGAAGGCGTCTCCCCCGACCAGGTGCCCGCCGATGCGGTGACGGCATCCGGATCCGGCCTCGACCCGCACATCAGCGTCGCGTACGCGCTGCTGCAGGTGCCACGGGTGGCGGAGGCGCGAGGCCTGAGCGAGAACGACGTGCGTGCCCTGGTGGAGTCTAGGATTCAAGGGCGGGATCTGGGATTCCTCGGCGAGGAGCACATCAACGTCGCCGAACTCAACCTCGCATTGGATGACCGGGAGGGCGCATGACCGCAGAGCCTTCGCGCCGAGGCCGCCTCCGCGTACTCCTGGGGGCCGCGCCCGGCGTCGGGAAGACCTTCGAGATGCTCGCCGAAGGAC
This sequence comes from Microbacterium sp. PMB16, assembly GCF_051294855.1. Classification (GTDB taxonomy): domain Bacteria; phylum Actinomycetota; class Actinomycetes; order Actinomycetales; family Microbacteriaceae; genus Microbacterium. Next base: position 1,704,914 of record NZ_CP145908.1, on the reverse strand, counting down.
GCCGCCTGCAGGACGAGGGGCACGATGTCGTCATCGCGATCGTCGAGACGCACGAGCGCGCCGCGACGCTCGCGCAGACCGTCGGCTTGGAAGAGATCCCGCGCCGCATCGACGATCACCGGGGCGTCCCGCTGACTGAACTCGATCTCGACGCCGTGCTCGCCCGTTCCCCGGAGATCGCCCTGGTCGACGAGCTGGCGCACACGAACAGCCCCGGCTCGACGCAACCGAAGCGGTGGCAGGATGTCGACCGGCTGCTCGAGGCCGGCATCGACGTGATCACCACCGTGAACGTGCAGCACATCGAATCGCTGAACGCGGTCGTCGAGAAGATCACCGGCATCGCGCAGCAGGAGACGATCCCGGATGCCGTCGTGCGCGCCGCCGACGAGATCGAGGTCGTCGACCTCGCACCGCAGTCGCTGCGCGACCGGCTGTCGGCCGGCCTCGTCTACCCGGCGGAACGCATCGACGCGGCACTCTCGAACTACTTCCGCCTCGGCAACCTCACGGCGCTGCGTGAACTCGCCCTCCTCTGGCTCGCCGACGAGGTCGACAGCGCGCTGCGCACGTACCGCGCGGAGCAGGGCATCGAAGGCAACTGGCAGGCGCGCGAGCGCGTCGTCGTCGCGCTGACCGGCGGGCCGGAGGGCGAGACCCTCCTGCGCCGCGGCGCCCGGATCGCCGCCCGTTCCGCCGGCGGAGAGCTCCTCGCCGTGCACGTCTCCGCGCAGGACGGACTCCGCGACGAGACACCCGGTGCCCTCGCCGCGCAGCGCACCCTCGTCGAGTCGCTGGGCGGCAGCTACCACCAGGTGGTCGGCGACGACATCCCGGCGACCCTCGTCGAGTTCGCGCAGGGTGCCGATGCGACACAGCTCGTCATCGGTGTCAGCCGACGCGGGCGACTCGCCGCCGCGCTCACCGGACCCGGCATCGGCTCCGAGGTCATCCGCCGCTCCGGCGACATCGACGTGCACATCGTCACGCACGCCGCGGCAGGCGGACGGCTCGCACTCCCGCGGATGACCGGCGGTGCGCTCGGCTGGCGCCGGCAGGTACTCGGGTTCGTCGTCGCGTTGGCGTTCGGCCCGCTGCTCTCCTGGGTGATGTTCACGTTCCGCAGCCCCGAGTCGATCACCGCCGAGGTGCTCGCGTACCAGCTGCTCGTCGTGGTGGTCGCTCTCGTCGGCGGCATCCGTCCTGCGGTGTTCGCGGCGGTGCTCTCCGGAATCACGCTCGACTTCCTGTTCGTCGCCCCGCTGTTCACGATCACGGTCGCCCATCCGCTGCACGTGCTGGCCCTCGGGCTCTACGTCGTGATCGCGATCCTGGTGAGCCTCATCGTCGACCAGGCCGCGCGACGCGCACGCACCGCCCAGCGCGCCGCCGCCGAGGCCGAACTGCTGGCTGCGGTCGCAGGCAATGTGCTCCGCGGCGACAATGCCGTGCTGGCACTGGTGAGCCGCACCCGTGAGGCCTTCGGCCTGAGCGGCGTGCGTCTTCTCGCGCTCGACGGCGAAGTCCTTGCCTGCGACGGCGAACCCGTCGCGGACGGCCGCGCGACCATGATTCCCGTCGGGGTCGGGACGAACGGGGCGGCCCGGGCGACGCTCGAACTCAACGGCGACCCACTGGCGGGTCCGGAACGACGCTTGCTCGATGCGATCGTGGCCCAGTTGGCGGCGGCGATCGAGCACACCGATCTGCGGGCGACAGCGCTCGAGGCCGAGGCGCTGGCGGAGACCGATCAGGTGCGCAGCGCTCTGCTCTCGGCCGTCAGCCACGACATCCGGCGACCGCTGGCTTCGGCCGTCGCAGCGATCGGCGGGCTTCGCGGTGCCCACGACCTGTCAGCATCCGATCGCGCCGAGCTTCTCGAGACGGCCGACGAGAGTCTCGCCACGCTGTCCGCCCTCGTCACCGACCTGCTCGACGTCAGCCGGGTACAGGCAGGAGTTCTCGCCGTCTCGGCGATGCGGCTGGACGCGACCGCACCGATCCTCGCCGCCGTCGACGAGCTCGGGCTCGGTCCGGCCGATGTCGACCTCGCTCTCGACCCCGCACTCCCCGCACTCCAGGCGGACCCTGTGCTGCTGCAGCGGGTACTCGTCAACGTGCTGGCGAACGCCCACCGGCACGCGCCGGATGGCACCCGGGTACTGATCTCGACCAGCGCGCTCGGCGACCGGGCGGAGATCCGCATCATCGATCGTGGTGAGGGCGTGGCCCCGGAACGCCGCGACCGCATCTTCCAGCCGTTCCAGCGGTTCGGCGACACCGACAACACGACCGGGCTCGGGCTCGGGCTCGCCCTGTCGCGCGGGTTCACCGAGGGCATGGGCGGTACCCTGACACCCGAGGACACCCCTGGCGGCGGCCTCACGATGGTCATCGCCCTGCCGTTGGCGGGGCCTCTCGAGCCGGAGGACACGGAGTGAAGCTCCTCATCGCCGACGACGACCCGCAGATGGTGCGGGCGTTGCGCATCACCCTGGCGGCGCACGGGTACGAGGTCGTGGTCGCGCCCGACGGTGCTGCCGCGATCGCCGTCGCCGCCCAGACCCACCCCGACATCATCATGCTCGACCTCGGGATGCCGCGGCTCGACGGCATCGAGGTGATCCAGGCGCTGCGCGGCTGGACGAACGTGCCGATCATCGTGGTGTCCGGCCGCACCGGTTCCGCCGACAAGGTGGAGGCGCTGGATGCCGGCGCCGACGACTTCGTGACGAAGCCCTTCCAGGTCGACGAGCTGCTCGCGCGGCTCAGGGCGCTGTCGCGGCGGTCGGTTCCCGCGGGAGGCGAGTCGGTGGTGTCGTTCGCCGATGTCGTCGTCGACCTTTCGACCAAGACGGTGACGCGCGCCGGCACGAGAGTGCACCTGACCCCGACCGAGTGGCGGATGCTGGAGCACCTGTCCCGGCATCCGGGTGCGCTCGTCACACGACAGGATCTGCTGAAAGAGATCTGGGGCAGCGAGCAGGTCTCCGACTCCGGGTACCTGCGGCTCTACATGTCGCAACTGCGCAAGAAGCTCGAGCAGGAGCCGAGCGCGCCGGCCCATCTGCTCACGGAATCCGGGATGGGCTACCGGCTGGTGCTCTGACCGCCGGTTCGCCCGTTCACAATTCAGTCGGAATCTCGGCCGACCGGTCCCGGCCCGCGGTTCTGGGGGCTATACGCAGATTCTTGCTGAATTGTGAACGGGCAGCGGCCGGCACTACCGCGCAGCGGCCGGCATTACCGTGCAGCGACCGCCGCGCGACGCCGCAGCACCGCCACGACACCGGCGACGACGAGCAGCACGGCGACGACGATCGCGGTGATCGCGGTCGTCGTGCTCTCGGGCTCCCCGGTCAGGCGGCCGACGGCCAGCCAGACGAGACCCCAGGCGGTCGCGAGGGCCGGAGCGATGCGACCGGTGAACCATGCGGATGCGACTCCGATCGCGAGCACCGCCACGAGCACGGCGACGGCCCAGACCGCTGCCTGGTCCGCCCAGCTCTTCGGCGCGATCTGAGTGAGCCACGCGGTGATGTTGGCGACGGTGGCGATCGTCACCCATCCGAAGTGCAGGCCGTTCGCTCCGTCGGTGAGGACTCGGTCGGCGAGGTTCTTCGCGGAGAAGCGGCCGAGGAGCATGATCACCCGGGCGATCGTCGCGAGCAGCAGCGCGATCACGATCCAGGTGAGGACCAGAGTCAGGAACTGCGCCGTCACGAGCCAGAGCCCGTTGAGCACCATCGTCGCGGCGATCCATCCGCCGACCGCGCGCTGGCGCTCGTCCGCTCGCTGCGGCGGGAGCGCCTGCCAGATCGTGTACGCGATGAGGCCGAGATAGATCAGCGACCAGATCGAGAACGCCGGGCCGGCGGGAGCGAGGTACGAGCCCTGCGCCGAGAGCGCGCCGTCCTGCAGCTCGCTCACCGACGTGCCGCCGAAGGCGCCCGATCCGACGGCTGCGGCGATCAGCATGAAGCATGCCGCGGCGATGACGATCGTCTGGCGGAGGATGTCCTGCGTCCGGGATTCCATGGCTGGGACTCTAGCATTGAATCGCTAACTTGGTTAGCGATTCACCTGGTTAGGCAGAGACCGCTGCGTCGATCAACACTTCCGCCGCGCTGCGCGCCTGCACCGCGACCTGCGGATCGGCGGAGATCGCGGCCGTGCTCTGCGCACCCTCCGCGAGGATCGACAGCTGCGCGGCGAGGAGTGGGGACGCCCCCGTGCCGGTGACGAGTTGGGCCATGTACTCCTGGAAGGACGCCTTGTGCGACCGGACGATCTCGGCGACCTCGGGATTCGTGCCACCGAGTTCGCCGAAGGCGTTGATGAAGGCGCAGCCGCGGAAGTCGTCGGTGCAGAACCAGTTCTCGAGGTAGCCGTAGACGGCGAGCAGGCGCGTACGCGGGTCGTTACCCGCATCCGTGACGGCGGCCGTCAGGCCACTCTCCCACTCGCGGTGCTTGCGGGCGAGCACTGCGGCCACGATGTCGTTCTTCGCGGGGAACAGCCCGTACAGCCGCCGCAGGGAGACGCCGGCCGCGGCCCGCAGCTCGTCCATGCCGACGGCAGCGTATCCCTTGCGGTAATACAGCTCGTCGGCCGCCGCAAGGATCTGTTCACGCACCGTTTCCTCAGTCATGATCACAGTGTACTTGACACGAGAACGTACGTTCTCTATGTTGGACACATCGAGCGAGAACGATCGTTCTCACCGGAACCGAAAAGGATCAGGATCATGGGCTACATCACCGTCGGAAACGAGAACAGCACCCCGATCGAGCTCTACTACGAAGACCAGGGAGCCGGCCAGCCCGTCGTCCTGATCCACGGGTACCCGCTCAACGGCCACAGCTGGGAGCGCCAGACCCGCGAGCTCCTCGCCCAGGGCTACCGCGTCATCACCTACGATCGCCGTGGCTTCGGCCAGTCGTCGAAGGTCAACACCGGTTACGACTACGACACCTTCGCCGCCGACCTCGACACGGTGCTCGAAACGCTCGACCTGCGAGATGTCGTACTCGTCGGCTTCTCGATGGGCACCGGTGAACTCGCCCGCTACGTCGCGAAGTACGGCCACGAGCGCGTCGCCAAACTCGCCTTCCTCGCTTCGCTCGAGCCCTTCCTCGTGCAGCGCGACGACAACCCCGAGGGCGTGCCTCAGGAGGTCTTCGACGGCATCGAAGCTGCCGCCAAGGGCGATCGTTTCGCGTGGTTCACCGACTTCTACAGCAACTTCTACAACCTCGACGAGAACCTCGGATCACGCATCAGCCAGGAGGCCGTGACCGGCAGCTGGAACGTCGCAATCGGCAGCGCACCCGTCGCCGCCTACGCGGTCGTCTCATCCTGGATCGAGGACTTCCGCGGCGACGTGGAAGCCGTCCGTGCGGCCGCGAAGCCCACGCTGATCCTGCACGGCACCAAGGACAACATCCTCCCGATCGACGCGACCGCCCGCCGCTTCCACCAGGCGGTGCCGGATGCCGACTACGTCGAGGTCGAGGGCGCTCCGCACGGTCTGCTCTGGACGCACGCCGACGAGGTCAACGCCGCACTGAAGACCTTCCTCGCGAAGTAGGCTGCGCGCCCCGGCATCCGCTTCCGTGGCAGAAGATGTGGGTTCACGATCGGGGAACTCGCACTTTCTGCCACGGGAGCGGATGCTGCGCGCGTCAGGCGCTGCGCCGGCGGGCGAGCAGCACGCCGCCGCCGAGCAGCAGCCCGCCGAGGAGCGCGAGGAACACGATCCATCCCGCGTCCGCTCCTGTGGAGGGGAGACTGCCGGTCGCGTTCGGTCCCTCAGGTGAGCCGGAGTCCGAGCCTCCGGGTGAGCCGGGGCCCTCAGGGTCTTCAGGCGATTCCGCGCTGACCCGCACGCCCGCGCCGATGTTCAGCTGGTCCGGATCGCCGGGCGTCAAAGTCACCCGCACGCGGCCCGTCGCCGGATCGACGTTCGAATCCGTATCGGATCCGCCGACCCCGCGCAGAGTGAACTCGAACCCGTCGGGGAGCTCGAGGAACGCGATGTCGTAGGCGCCCAGCGGCAGGTCCGAGAACAGATACGCGCCGCTCGGGTCGGTGCTGGTGCGTTCGATCTCGTCACCGGGACCACCGCCGACACCGCCGCCCTCGTACAGGACCACGGTCACCCCGGGGACGCCGGGCTCCTCCGCATCCTGGCGGCCGTCTCGGTCACGGTCGTCCCAGACGCGGCTGCCGATCGACCCCAGAACCGGAGGCACCGGAGCCACCAGACCCGCGTCCACATCGGTCCGATCCGGAATCGTCGGCGTCAGCGCGACCGTGCCCGTCCGACCCGTCACCGGATCAGCATCCGAATCGACCGCACGGTCATCGCCCGCACCGCGAGGCGAGAGCGCCTGCCCGTCCGGGAGATCCGTGAACTCCACGACCTTGTCACCGAGCGGCAACTCATCAAACGAATACTCACCATCCGCGCCGGTCGTCGTCCGCTCCACCTCATCACCATTACCGTCACGGAGCACAACCGTCACACCGGGAACACCCGACTCCCCCGCATCCTGCACACCGTCACGATCAGCATCCGACCAGACGGTGTCGCCGATCGAACCCAACACCGGCGGCACCGGCGACACCAGCCCCGCATCCACATCGGTCCGGTCCGGAGCCGCCGGCGTCAGTGTGACCGTGCCCGTGCGACCGGTCGCTGGGTCAGCATCCGAATCGACCGCCCGGTCATCACCCGCACCGCGAGGCGAGAGAGCCTGCCCGTCCGGGAGATCCGTAAACTCCACGACCTTGTCACCAAGCGGCAACTCATCAAACGAATACGCACCATCCGCATCGGTCGTCGTGCGATCCACCTCATCGCCATCGCCATCACGCAGCACGACCGTCACGTCGGGAACACCCGACTCCCCGGCATCCTGCACACCGTCACGATCAGCATCCGACCAGACCCGGTCACCGATCGAACCCAACACCGGCGGCACCGGCGTCACCAGACCCGCATCCACATCGGTCCGATCCGGAACCGCCGGCGTCAGTGTGACCGTGCCCGTGCGACCCGTCGCCGGGTCAGCATCCGAATCGACCGCCGCGTCATCACCCGCACCCCGAGGCGAGAGGGTCTGCCCGTCCGGGAGATCCGTGAACTCCACGACCTTGTCACCAAGCGGCAACTCATCGAACGAATACTCACCATCCGCGCCGGTCGTCGTCTGCTCCACCTCATCACCATCGCCATCACGCAGCACAACCGTCACACCAGGAACACCCGACTCCCCGGCATCCTGCACACCGTCACGATCCACATCGCGCCACACGGTGTCGCCGATCGAGCCGAGCACCGCGACGAGTCCCGCGTCGACCGAGGTGACGTCGCGGCTCTGCGAGGTCAGGGTCACCGTGGCCGTACGCCCCGTGGCGGGGTCGGCATCCGAATCCTGCGCGTCGTCGCCGCCCGCGTCTCGCGAGGTCAGGGTCATTCCCGCCGGGAACCCCTCGAAACCGACCGAGTACGCGCCGAGCGGGAGCACCGAGAACAGGTACTTGCCGGCGCTGTCGGTCGTCGTGCGCGCGATCTCCGCGCCTCCACTGCCGTACAGCACCGCGGTCACACCCGAGACGCCGCGTTCAGCGGCATCCTGCACGCCGTCGCGGTCAGCGTCGAGCCACACGGTGTCGCCGATCGATCCGAACTCACCGATTCCGGCATCAGCGGTCAGGTTCACCGGCGCTGCCGTGTCGATCCGCACGACGCTCGAGAGTCCGGTCGCCGGATCCGCATCCGAATCGGCGTCGTCGGCTCCCACGTTCGGTCGGGTGAACGAGAACCGGTCAGGGAGCCCCGTGAACCGCACGCGGTAGTCCCCGAACGGAAGACCCGTGAACAGGTACGAGCCGTCGGCGGCCGTCACCGTGGTGAGCGGGTTGCCCGTGGCGTCGCGGACGGGAGTACCGGTCGCATCCGTCAGCGTCGCCGTGACGCCGCCGACTCCCGATTCGCCGGCATCCTGCACGCCGTCGGCATCCACGTCATTCCACACCCGGTCGCCGAGGGATCCCTTCTCGGGCAGGCGGAACGAGATGCGCTGCAGGTCGGAGTTGTGGCTGTCGCCGGGGTTGCCGGGAACGAGGAGGGCCTCGGTGAAGACGACGTTCCGTCCGTTGATGCCGTCGGCGCTGGTGGTGCCGTCGTTCGCGAAGTAGGCGGTGCCGGTGCCGAACGTCGCCGCCGGGAAGGCACTGTACGGCGTCACCTCCGACGTGAGGTCGAAGGTGACCGTGGTGTACGTGCCGGAGAGGAGCACAGATCCGCACCCGGCGAATTCCTTGTTCGGGCTCCGCGTACGCGCGCCGGCTGATCCACCGCATTCGAGTCGCACCGGGCGTTCGTGTTGCGGTTGCGGACCTGCATGACTTTGTCGGTGACGGAGAGGTTCGTGGCACCGCTCGACGGCTGGGCGAACGACGCCCCCGCGCTCGTGATCGTCCAGATCGTGCTGTTGAACGAGCCGCGCTGATATGCGCCGACGCCTGCCGCCGACCACCCGCCGAGACCCGAGATATCGAGAACCATGTCGGTCATCGGCTGGGAGAACGTGACCGTGAGCGTGCCGATGCTGCAGACGCCGTTGAAGTTCTGGTGGGCGGCGCTGCCGAGCCGGCCACCGCAGCCTTCCGAGCCGTTCGTGAGGATACCGAGCGCCGGCAGTGTGGCGGGGGTCGGTGCACCGGTGAACGTTCCGGGCTGGGCGCCATAGCTCGACTGATTGGTGCCGGTGGCGAGGAAGCTGGTGCCCGGAGTGCGGCCTGCGCCGGGCGCGAAACGCGCTTCGACCGCAACCGGCCCCGTCGAGGTCGGCAGCACGCTGGTCGCGCGGCCCGTCGCCTGCGCCGAGTATTCCGTCGGCGTGAATCGGCCGGTCGCGGACCCCGGCGCCTGCAGCACCCACGGATCGTTGAAGACGTAGTCGTTCTGCTCGGCGGCGACGGATGCCGGGGCGCCGGCGACCTGCACACCGAACAGCCCTGCGGCCACCACGAATGCGCCCGTCGCCATGGCGATCGACCGGATGAACCTGTTTCTCTGCATGACGGAACTACCCCTCCGGGGACGAACCCCGGATCATGCTTGCAGACATATCGCGCCCGGACGGCGATATATTGATATTCTTTTACATAACCCCTCGCATGCACGCGAGGAGGCGGAGAAATCAGCCGCGCATGGCGACGCCGCGGCGCCAGTAGCCCATGAAGGCCACCTGACGACGATCGATCCCGAGATCCTTCACGAGGTGGCGGCGCAGCGTGGTGACGACGCCGCTCTCGCCGGCGATCCAGAAGTATCGGTCGGCCGGAGCATCCGTGATCGCGATCTCCTCACCGAGCCCCGAATAGTCCGGCGTCTCCCAGAGCAGATCCTCCGTGTCGACGTCGCTGACGCTGATGTCTTCCGAGGCGTCGACATCGCCGAGGTACGAGAGCACCGCCGGGATCAGCTCGAGACCGTGCAGCTGATCGACCGCGCGGGGCAGCCAACGCACCTCGACACCGGCCGGCGCATCGATCGCCAGCACGTCGTCGGCGCTCGGCACCTCGAGGAAGGCGATGCCGCGCAGGTCACGCGGGGCGTCTTCGAGGATGCGGGCGATCCCGGGGGCCGCCGTCTCGTCTCCGACGAGCACGACCGAAGGAGCCGCGCCTGGCGCGTACTCGGCGCCGCCGTGATCGGTGACTCCGCGGCGGGGTCCGACGACGAACAGCTCCTGGCCGACCGCGGCCTGACTCGCCCACAGTGACGCCGGACCGGTCAGTCCGGGCGCGAGGTGGAGGACGAAATCGACGTCGACCTCGGTGTCGGCACCGTCGACACGCAGGTCGCGCACCGAGTACGTGCGCATCGAACCGCGCTCCTCCTCGGGCACGGCGAGGTACGAGCCCCACCAGTCGTCCGTCTCGCGATCGAGCGGCGGAAGGATGCCGGATGCCGGCGGGAAGACGAGCTTGATGCGGGAGTCGAACACCTCACCCGGGGTGCAGAACTCGAACAGCTCGTCACCCCCGAAGGTCACCCGCACGAAGTTCGGCGAGACGCGGGACACGGCGCGCACCTCGGCGCGGGCGAGGATGTAGGTGGGGCGCTCGGTGGTGGTCGTCTCAGCGGACATGGTGCCTCCCGATGGGTGTGACCATCGGCTTGCCGGATACCGGGTCGATGGTGATCTGATTGGCGAGGCCGAAGACCTCTTCGACGAGGCCGGCGGTGACCACGTCCTGCGGGGTGCCGGTGGCGTGCACCCTGCCTTCCTTCATCGCGACGAGCTCGTCGGCGTAGCGGGCCGCCATGTTCAGGTCGTGCAGCACCATCACGATGGTCGTGCCGCGCGAGACGCTCAGGTCGGTGAGCAGGTCGAGCACCTCGATCTGGTGGGCGACGTCGAGGAACGTCGTGGGCTCGTCGAGCAGCAGGATGTCGGTCTCCTGCGCGAGAGCCATCGCGATCCATACGCGCTGTCGCTGCCCGCCGGAGAGCTCGTCGACGCTGCGGTCGGCGAGGTCGGTGGTGCCGGTCGCAGCCAGGGCGTCGGCGACGACCTCGTAGTCGTGGGCGCTCCAGCGCGCGAGCATCTTCTGATGCGGATGCCGCCCGCGGCCGACGAGGTCGGCGACGGCGATGCCCTCGGGCGCCACCGGCGACTGCGGCAGCAGCCCGAGGATGCGCGCGACCTCTTTGGTCGGTCGCGCGTGCACAGACTTCCCGTCGAGCACGATCTGGCCCTCGGTCGGCGACAGCAGACGCGCGAGGGAACGCAGGAGCGTCGACTTGCCGCATCCGTTCGCCCCGACGATCGTGGTGATCTTGCCCGGCGCGATCTGGAGGTCGAGCCCGTCGATGATGGTGCGATCGCCGTAGGCGAGGGTCACCCCCTCTGCCGACAGAGTGTGCGAGACGGTCATAGCGAACCCCCGGAGCGGTTGGTGCGGACGAGAAGGTAGATCAGGTACGGGGCGCCGAGCACGCCCGTGATCACGCCGACCGGATACCGCTCACCGAAGGCGAACTGCCCGATCATGTCGCTGCCGAGCACCAGCACCGCACCGACGAACGCCGACGGCAGGAGCAGATTCGCGCCCGGCCCGGTGAGGCGCGCGGCGATGGGACCGGCCATGAACGCGACGAACGCGATCGGGCCGGTGGCCGCCGTGGCGAAGGCGAGGAGAGCGACAGCGCCGAGGATGAACAGCAGCCGCGTGGAGTTCACCCGCACGCCGAGTCCGGCCGCGGAGTCGTCTCCGAGTTGCATCGCCCCCATCGCGCGTCCGCGCAGGAGCATGACGGGAACGATCACGGCGGCGGCGAGGGCGAGCGGCATCACACGCTCCCACGAAGCGTTGTTCAGGCTGCCGGTGAGCCACTGCATCGCGGTCTGGATGTCCCACTGGGCGGCGCGCGACAGCAGATAGGAGATCACGCTCTGCAGCATCGCCGCGACGCCGATGCCGATCAGGATCAGTCGCGTGCCGGCGAAGCCGCCCTTGATCGAGAGCAGGTAGATGACCCCGGCGGTGAGCAGCGCCCCGCCGAGGGCGAGCAGCGAGACCATCGGTCCGTTCAGCGACAGGACGATGATGCCGATGACCGCGGCCGCCCCGGCGCCACCGGAGATCCCGATGATGTCGGGCGACGCGAGCGGATTGCGCAGCAGCGTCTGGAAGCAGACGCCCGCGATGCCGAAGGCGAGACCCGAGAGCACGGCGAGCACCGCGCGCGGCAGCCGCAGCTCGCCGACGGTGAAGGATGCTCCCGGCACGGTCTGCCCGAGGATCACCTGGATCACGTCGCCCGGGCCGTAGAACGTCTTGCCCACCATGAGCACGGTGGCGAACAGCGCGAACACCAGGATGCCGAGCACGATCGTCGTCGTCGCGTGCGTGCGGTGGCGCGCCTTGCGGCCCGCGATGATCGCGGCCGCGTCGGAACGGTGATCCCCGGCGGCCTGGCCCGGTGCGGTGCGGATGCCGCTCACAGTTCACGCACCTTCTGCCGACGGACGATCCAGATGAAGAACGGGGCGCCGATGACCGCGGTGATGATGCCGACCTGGATCTCCTCCGACGAGGGGGCGATCACCCGTCCGATGACGTCGCTCGCCGTCAGGAGTGCGGCGCCCGCCAGCGCGGAGAACGGCAGCAGCCAGCGGTGGTCGGTGCCGACCAGCATCCGGCAGGCATGCGGGATCACGAGTCCGACGAAGCCGATCGGACCGGCGATCGCCGTCGCGGCTCCCGCGAGGATGACCGCGCCGACGGCCGAGAGCAGGCGGGTGCGGAACACGTGCTCACCGAGACCCGCGGCCATGTCGTCGCCCAGCGCGAGCGAGTTCATGCCACGGGAGCTCGCGAAGCAGATGAGCGCGCCGAGCAGGAGCACCGGAGCCGTGATCGCGATGCGCGGCCACTCTGCCCCTCCGACCCCGCCGATCTGCCACGACTGGAAGGCCTGCAGCAGGTCGACCCGCGGCAGCATGATCGCGCTGATCAGAGAGGCGAACGCGGCAGAGGTCGCCGCCCCCGCGAGAGCGAGCTTGAGAGGGGTGGCGCCGCCGCGGCCGAGCGAGCCGACGCTGTAGACGAAGGCCGCCGCCACCGCCGCACCCGAGATCGCGAGCGCCATCTGACCGTACGGATCGGTCAGCCCGAAGAAGGCGAGCCCGAACACCACGGCGAGCGAGGCGCCGTTGGAGACGCCGAGGATGCCCGGGTCGGCGATCGGGTTGCGCGTGACCGCCTGCATCGTGGCCCCCGAGAGGGCGAGAGCTGCCCCGACCAGGATCGCGAGCACGGTGCGCGGGATGCGCTTGACGATGGCCGCCTGCGAGACGGTGTCGCTCTGACCGCCGAGCGCGGCGAAGATGTCGTCGACCGTCACCGCCCGCACCCCGAACGAGATCGAGAGGATGCTGAGCAGGGCGATCACGACGACCCCGGCGAAAAGCCAGAGCGTACGCACCATCACCGGGCGCCGCAGGTCTGCGGCGCCCGGATTCAGGCTGGTCGGCACGAGGGTGGTGGTCACGACTTCGTCATCCCGCTGATGCGGAAAGGTGGATCACTCCCCGGCGAGCGGCTTCGCGAGCACGTCGAGGTAGTCGCTGAACCCCCACGGGATCGACAGCGGCGACGGGTTGGCGGATGCCGCGAGCGGCGTCGCGTCACCGAGCACGGCGATGCGTCCCTCGGCGATAGCCGGGATCTTCGACAGCAGCGGGTCGGCCTGCAGCAGCGCCACGATCGACTCGTCGCCGTACGTCACGATCACGTCGACGTCGGCGAACTTCTCGGCCTCTTCGGAGCTCACCTGGAGGTAGAACTCCTTGGTGTCGGCGTTCTCCTCGACGATGGCGGGCACCGGCAGACCGAGGCCGTGCAGGAAGCCCGGTCGCGTGTCCATCTTCGTGTAGTAGCCGATCTGGCTGAGGTCGGCCGGGTCGACGAAGGCGAACAGGAGCTTCTTGTCCTTCAGCACGCTGTGCTCGTCGAGCGCGGCATCCGCCTGCTTCTGCAGGTCGTCGATCAGGGCGTCGCCCTCGTCGGCGAGGCCGATGGCCTTCGCGTCCATCTTGATCATGTCCTGCACCGAGGTGCCCCACTTGACCTCGGGGAAAGCGACGACCGGAGCGATCTTGGAGAGCTTGTCGTACTCCTCCTCGGTGAGGCCGGAGTAGGCCGCGAGGATCACATCGGGGCGGGTGTCGGCGATGGCCTCGTAGTCGAGACCGTCGTCGTTGTTGAACAGCACCGGGGTCTCGGCATCCAGCTCTTCGAGCTTCTCCTCGACCCAGGGCAGCACGCCGTCACCGTCGTCGTCGCCCCAGGTCGCGGCGGCCATGCCGACCGGCACGACGCCGAGGGCCAGCGGGACCTCGTGGTTCGCCCACGCGATCGTGGCGATGCGCTCGGGCTTCTTCGTGATCGTGGTCTCGCCGTAGACGTGCTCCACCGTGACGGGGAAGGCGTCGTCGGATGCCGGATTCGCGCCGACAGCGGCGGTGGACTGCGGAGCCGTGGACGAGCAGGCGGCAAGGCCGACGGCGAGTACGGCCGCGGCGCCGATGGCGAGAAGACGGGAGGTACGCACAGGCGTTCCCTTCGAGTTCGGGTGTGAGGGGGCGTCGACGCAGAGCGCGTCAGGCTTTGGTAAGCCTCGCCTAATCTAACAGAAGGTTAGGTATGCCTCAGTCCCGGCCCCTGTCGGTCACTGTCCCCCGAACGGGCGAGCTGCGCGTCGGCCCCTCGAACATCTGCCCTGGGCACACGAAAAACCGGCCGGATCCGTGAGGATCCGACCGGTTTCAGGAAGTCAGCGCGCGCTCAGAGAGCGCGGATGTTCGCCGCCTGCATGCCCTTGGGGCCACGCTCAGCGTCGAATTCGACCTTCTGGTTCTCGCGGAGCTCCTTGAAACCGGAGCCGGCGATAGCCGAGTAGTGGGCGAAAAGGTCGTCCGAGCCGTCATCGGGAGCGATGAAGCCGAAGCCCTTTTCCGCGTTGAACCATTTCACAGTGCCAGTGGCCATGTGTTTTCTACTTTCTATTTGACTTAGCCGCTTGCGCGGCCTACGCCGAATCGGAACATCCGATACACGCGCTCGCTCAACGTACCACGGCTGGCTGCCGAGTAGCAGAGAAAGCTGGATTCTGTTGCGCGATCGCGGCTTCGGTGCGGGTGCTGACCCCGAGTTTGCGCAGCACCGCCGAGACATGGACGCTCACGGTCTTGGCGCTGATGAAGAGCCGTTCGCCGATCTGGCGGTTGCTCAGCCCCTCGGCGATCAGATCCAGCACCTGCCGTTCGCGGGCTGTCAGCGAGTCGGCATCCGACACGCTCTCGGCGGCGGGGCGGAGCCCGGCGTCGGTGGCGAGCCGGGCGACCGCAGCCTGCAGCTGCGCATGCCCGAGCTTCTGGGCGATCGTGTCGGCTTCGGCGAGCACTGCCGCCGCCGCCGTACGATCACCGTCGCGCACCCGCAGCCGCGCCTGCTCCAGGCGCAGCACGACGCGGAAGGTGACCGGCACGTCGTCGCCGTCGGCACTCTGGAGCGCCGCATCGACGGCATCGTGACGCGGATCGAGCAGCGCGTCGAGGATCGTCGACCAGGCGTCGTTCTGCAGCTGCGGGGGCTGCGCGACCCAGGCCGAGCGGATGGCCGCGGATGCCGGCGTGACATCACCGCCCTCGGCCCGCAGCTCGGCGATGAGCGCTCCGCCCTCCAGCAGCAGCCGGCGCTGGTGCAGCAGGGCAGGCTTGTCGTCGTCGAGCATCTCGAGGATCGCGTCGAGCGCGCGGCGAGGGTCGCCCGCGCTCGCGGCCACCGCGACCGTCATCATCACCCGGTCGTACCAGATCTGCCGCTCCGAGACACCGGTCTCGTGGAAGGCCGGAAGCCATTCCTGCAGCATCTCGTCGGCCTCCGCCGGCCCCGCCAGGCCAGCACTCGCACGCGGGTCATGTTCATGTACATGCGGAACACCCGCAGCGTTCCCTGCACGAAATCGCGCGACAACATCTCCTCGACCCGGTCGACCTCCCCCAGCTCGAGCAGCGGCACGATCATGTTCTGCGCCATGATCGACCCCGACGTGCGTTCGACACGGAGTTCGCGCGCACGGCGCAGCCCCTCCTGGGCGACATCGACCGCCTCCCGGTAGCGGCCGAGCAACGTGAGCAGATCCGAGTAGTTCACCCGGTACCGCAGCTCGGCATCCGGGCCGGTGGCCAGGCGGCGGGCGCGGTCGTATTCGCGGTCGCCGGCCTCGACTTCGCCCAGGTGCGCGAGAGAGCCCCCGCGAACGTTCGCGGCGATCGACAGCTGATCCGTGGACTCTGCCCCCGCCGCCGCACGCTCGGCCTCGTCGGCGAGGACGATGGCCTCCCGGCGGTCGCCCGCGATCATGTGCCGGCTCGCGAGACGGTTGAGCAGCTCGGCGCGGAACACGTCGTCGTCGATGTGCTGTTCGGTGATCGCCAGGGCCTGCTGCAGCAGCGGGATCGCGCCGAGTCGGCCGAGGTTGACCAGGTACAGCGCCTTGTTGCGCAGGATCCGCGCGTGCACCCGAGGGGCGACGGTCGCCGGATCGAGTTCTTCCAGAGCGACGTTCGCCACGGCCAGCGCTCTCTCGCCATCGCCGGCGTTGCGCAGGATCGACCCCAGCTGGAGGAGGACCTCGAGCCGTTCGACGCCGACGGCATCTGCCGCATCGGGCACCTTCGGCCACAGCTCCAGCACGAGTTCGCCGAAGCGGGCGGCGCTCGCGAACGCGTACCTCGCCTTCGCATGGCGCATCGCCTGAGCAGCCGCGATCAGCGCCCGCCGGTCGTCTTGCGCGAGCTGCCAGTGATACGCCAGCGCCGCGGCATCACCCGTGTCGGTGCCCGCGCACTGCGCTTCGAGCGTCTCGGCATAGGAGCGGTGCAGACGTGCGCGCTCCCCCGGGAGTAGGTCGCCGTGCACGGCCTCGCGCAGCAGCGCGTGCCGGAATCGGTAGTCATCGTCGACGACGACCAGGATGCCGCTGCGAGTGGCCTCACGGATGCCTTCGTCGAGGCGCTCCTCCGGCAGGTCGACGAGACGGAGGATCAGCGGATGCGACAGAGGGCGCTCGGCACCGGAGACGACCTGGACGACGCGGCGGGCATCGTCGCCGAGCCGGTCGAAACGGGCCAAGAGGAGGTCGCGCAGACTGTCGGGCAGCGGGCCCTTCGCGCAGCCGGCGATCTCCTCGACGAAGAAGGGCACGCCCTCCGCCCGCTCCTGCATGCGGTCGAACGCCGCATCGGTCATCCGGTGACCGACGATGTTCTCGGCGAGCGCGCGCACAGCATCGACGTCGAGCCTCTCGAGCGTCAGGCGCTCGAGCAGGCGCGCCCTGGTCGCCTCGCCGATGAAGCGACTTACCGCGTCGCCACGGCGCACATCGTCGGTGCGGCAGGTGATCAACAGCAGCACGCGCCCGCGCTGCAGAGCGCGCAGCAGGAACGAGAGCATCGCGAGCGTGGACTCGTCCGCCCAGTGCAGGTCTTCCACGACGAGCACCTGCGGAGCGCGTTCGGCGGCCGCCTCGATGAGCGACGCGATCGCATCCCGCAGCCGTTCCGGGCTGGTGCGCTCGCGGTCGGTCGGGGTGGTCACGAGCTCGGGGAGCAGCATCCCGAGGGCCTCGACTCCGATGCCGACAGACTCGCGCACCCGATCGACGCCCATGGTGGTGACGATCGACCGGAGGATGCCGGTGAGCGGGCCGTACGGCGTGCGCGAGGCGCCGAGGTCGAGGCACCAGCCGACGTGCACATCGGCCGTACTCGCGATCTCGCCCGCGAACTCCCGCAGCAAGCGCGACTTGCCGATGCCGGCTTCGCCTTCGACGAGGACTGCCGCGGGCATGCCCTCGCGCACGCCGGCGAACAGGCGGCGCACTTCGGCGAGGTCGGCATCGCGGCCGACCATCACGGAGCTCGGAGCGGACGGGGGCATGGGAACATCGTCCCACCCTCCACGGACATCCGGGGCGGCCTCCGCTGCAGGCAGCACGAGCGTCAGGGTCACGGCGCCGTCGCGACGGCCGGCTCGCATCCCTTCGACGCCCGAGCGCCGGCGGCCCGGTCGCTCGTCCGCACACTCGCGGCGGGCGCAGCGGGGGCGGACGTGCGGCCCGCCGCATCCGCTGTCCGGCCGAACACACGGCGCAGCATCCGGGTCATCGGCCCCGCCGGGCGCGGCACGATCTGGTCCGCGTGCTCGAGCAGGAAACGACGACGCTCGGCCGCCTG
Organism: Microbacterium sp. PMB16; assembly: GCF_051294855.1. Classification (GTDB taxonomy): domain Bacteria; phylum Actinomycetota; class Actinomycetes; order Actinomycetales; family Microbacteriaceae; genus Microbacterium. The sequence continues at coordinate 1,687,089 of NZ_CP145908.1, read as the reverse complement.
CACGATCTGCTCCTGGTCGAAAGTGGTCGACTGGTGGGTGAGATAGGGGTGCTCGAACATGATTTCTCCTCGGCGGTGGCTGTATCCCTACACTCCGCTCTGAGGCCCCCTCCCGGCATCCGACAGATGCCCTATCTTTCGGATGCCGATGCCTAGGTGTCCGCCCCTCGGGCACGACGAAGGCCCGGACGCAGCGGAATGCTGCGCCCGGGCCTCGGTACCGCCGGTCTCGGCGCCACGGCTCTCGATGAACAGGCGACCCGCGGTGTTCTCCCGTCAGGGCACAGCGAGATGGGCGACGGGGTGGACGGGTACGGGCGCCTGCCCGATGGTGATCACCGATCCGCGCGTCCGTGCCTCCTCGGCGAGCCAGACGATCCGGTGCGTCGCCAGGCTCTCCTGCGGTCCGGACAGGAGGCCGGTGGAGTCGCCGGTGCGCACCGCCTCGAGGAACGCCTCGACGAGCGCGTCATCCGCGCCGCCGTGTCCGTCAGCCGCGCTCGCGTTGCCGCGGGACTCGGGGACGACGTCGTACTTCTCGTCCCGGACGAAGTCGTGCACCACGAGCGTGCGACCGTCACCCTCGATGCTGCCGTCCGTTCCGAAGAGACGGGTCTTGCGGAAGTCGAGCTCCGTGAACGCGGTGACGGTGAAGGATGCCGTCACCCCGCCCTGATACTCGATGTTGACGACCTGGTGATCGACCACGTCGTTCTGGCCGTCGAAGACGCAGCGCCCGTACGGTCCTTCACGCAGCGCGCGGTCGACGCCCTCCGCGGAGACATCGGTCGTGAGCACCGCGAGCGGCCAACGCTCGAAGGTCTCGTCGCCGAGGAAGCCGCGGTAGATCCGTGTCGCGGAGTACGCGCAGGTGTTCTGCAACGGGCAGTCGAGGCAGCGGTCGGTGGCGCCGACCGGCTTGCTCTCCGGCCGGAAGTGCAGGAGGCTCCCGAACGACGAGACGCGCTCGGCCGGGAGACCGATGATGTAGGAGAGCCAGTCGATGTCATGGCTGCTCTTGGTGAGCAGCATCGGACCGGATTCCGCCTCGCGCGCCCAGTTTCCGCGGACATACGAGTGAGCGAAGTGCCACCAGCCGATCGGCTCCAGATGCTCGACCGAGACCAGACGACCGATCACACCGTCGTCCAGCAGCCGCTTGAGCGTGCGCGAATAACTCGAGTACCGCATGACGTGACACACCGCGAGCATGACGCCCACGGATTCCGCGGCCTCGACGATCCGGGCGGACTCCTCCTCGGTCGGCGCGATCGGCTTCTCCAGCAGGAGGTGGTAGCCGGCGCGGGCGAGACCGATCGCAGGTTCGGCATGCAGGCGATCCGGAGTGGACACCACCACCGCGTCGGCGACTCGCTCATCCCGGGCGGCGATGTCCTCCCACGTCGCGAAGCACTCGATCCGCTGCCCGGCGAACTCGGCCAGGAAGGCGTCTCGTCGCGCACTGTCGGGCTCGACGACCGCCGTGATGGCCGCACCCTGTGCCACCGCGCGCCGCGCATAGCCGGTCCCCCGCGATCCGGCCCCGATCACAGCGAGGCGGACGGGATTCGAGAGGGTCATTTGAGGGCTCCTTGAACGAGGCCGGCGACGAACTTGCGCTGGAAGATGAAGTAGAGGATCACGATCGGAGCGATCACGATGATCGTTCCGGCCGCCAGGAGGGGGATGTTCTCGCCGTACTGCTGCACGAACGTCCCCAGACCGGACGGTGCCGTGCGCCGGGAGGGATCCCGGATGAGGATGAGCGCGAGCAGGAACTGGTTCCACGCCCACATGAATGTCAGCAGGGCGTAGGTGATGATCGCAGGCTTGGCCCCCGGCACCAGGATCTGCACCAGCGTGCGGAATCGTCCGGCGCCGTCGAGTTGGGCCGCTTCGATCATCTCCGTCGGGACGGATTCGAAGTGCGTGCGCATCCAGAAGATCCCGAAGGGCATGAACGCGCCGGCCAGCGGGAGGATGACCGCCCAGTACGTGTCGATCAGTCCCGTCGATCGCATGGCGAAGTAGAGCGGGATGACGATCGCCTCGTAGGGGAGCGTGAGCCCCGCGAGGAAGAACGCGAACAGGAACCCCTTCGCCGGCATCCGCATCGTGCCCATCGCATAGCCGGCGAGCGTGGCGCACACCACGGAGACGGGCACGACGACCAGGGCGATGATCGCGCTCGAGGCGAGCAGCGAGCCGAATCCGGCCATGCTCCAGGCGCTCACGAAGTTGCCCCATTGCGGGTCGGTCGGCCAGGTGAGCGTCGGCGCCAGGGTGTCGGCCGGCTGCAGCGCCGCCGAGACGAGTGCGAAGAAGGGCACGATGACGCCGAGCACGGCGACCAGGAGGAACGCAGCGGACAGGATGCGGGAGCCGGTGGATCTCATGCGCCTCTCCTTCCGATTCGGCCGATCACTGCGACGAAGACGAGGATGATCGCGCTGAGCACGGTGGCCAGCGCACACGCGAGTCCGACTTCGTTCGAGGTGAAGACGAGCTTGTAAATCAGCACGCCGGGGACGATGGTCTGATAGCCGGGACCGCCCCCGGTCGTGACGTAGACGATGTCGAAGCTCGCGAGTGCCGAGATGAGGGTGACAGTGACCGCCACGACGATCTCCGCTCGCACCCCGGGAACCGTGACATGCCAGAACTGGCGCACCGGACCGCAGCGGTCGAGGCGTGCGGCTTCGTAGAGCGAGGGATCGATCTTCTGGATGCCGGCGAGCAGGAGCATCATGCACAGTCCGGTCGTCACCCAGGTGCCGATCACGCCGACTGCGGGGTACGCCCAGGTGAAGTCACCGAGCCACGCCCTCGCCACATCCCCCAACCCGACTGCTCGCAGCATCTGATTGATGGGGCCGTCTGCCGCATAGAGGTAGCGCCACACGACGCCGACGGCGACGAGAGGCAGGATCTGCGGGAGGAAGAGCACGGTCCGCACGAATCCCGATCCGCGGCGAGGACGCGCCGCGATCACCGCGGCGATGAGAAGCCCGAGGATGACCGGGAAGACCGTGTAGAACACGATGAAGCCGAGACCGTTGCGCAGCGCCACGACGAGACGTTCGTCGGTGGCGACCTTGATGTAGTTCTCGATCCCTGCCCAGGTCGCGGCTCCGATGCCGTCCCACTCCCAGAAGGAGAGCCAGACGCTCTGGACCCACGGCGCGATCGTGAAGGTCCCGTAGAAGACGAAGGCGGGAACCAGGTAGAGCAGCGAGCTCCAGCCCCGGCGCGTCCGCCGGGAGGAGCCGGTCACACGACCGGACTCCCCCCGTGTGCGGGTCAGCGGTTTCGACATGGATCAGCCGGAGTGGGCTGCGGCCCAGTCGGCCTGGATCGACGCGATGAAGTCGTCCACCGACAGCTGCCCCGCGATGAGCTGCTGGGTGCCTGCCTTGAGGGCATCGTTCATCGTCGCTGTGGCGTTGTTGTTGAATGCGACGAGACCGTCGGCGTCGGCGATCTCCGCCCACGCGGCGACGATGTCGCCCTGCAGGGTCCCTTCCTCTGCGACGGCGACCGTCGGGTCGTCAGGCATGAACCCCTGCGCGAACTGCTGCTCACTCGCCTCCGGCGAGCGCAGGAAGTCGAGGAAGGCCGCGGCCTCGTTCGAATGCTTGCTCTGCGACGAGATCGCGTAGGCGACCGACGTACCGATCCCGGTGGTGTTCTCGCCCGGGAAGGGGAGGAAGCCGGCGTCATCGCCCAAACCCTCACCGATCTTGCCGGCATCCCAGATGCCGTCCACGAGGAACAGCCCCTTGCCGCCGATGAAGTTGTCCACCGCGCCCTGGAGGTCGGTGCCGTTCACGGTCGTCGGGTCGCCCAGGTAGCCGGCCTTCTGCCAGTCCGCGAGAGTCTGGGCCGCGTCATGGTTCGCCTCGGTGTCGAAGGTCGCACCCTCGTGCCCGAACGCCCACGCATTGGCCGTGTCTGCGCCCGACGCGCCCTGTCCCAGCAGCTGGACGACGAAGGCCGCGTGCCCTTCGGCGTTTCCGAGCTGCACCGGGAGCGCGCCGGCCGCCTTCGCGGTCTTCAGTGCCGCGTCGAACTCGGTCAGCGACGTCGGCGCCTCGATGCCCAGCTCGGCGGCGATCGCCTTGTTGTAGTAGGTGCCGACGAGCGAGAAGCCGGCGGGTGCCGCGTAAAGAGCTCCCCCGTCGCCGAGGGTCGTCCCGTTCTCGGCGACGCGCCACTGGTTGAGCTGGTTGGCGGGGAAGAAGTCGTTCCAGCCGTAGAGGTCGGCGTAGTCGTCGAGCGGCAGGACGAGCTTGTTCTTGACCGTGTTGGCGACCGCGTTCAGGAGCACGATGTCGGGCGACTGATCGCCGGAGAGGTTGAGATTGACGCTCTGGTTGTAGTCCTCGTAGTTGGTCTGCGAGTACTCGATGGTGATGTTCGGATGCTCGGCCTCGAACGCGGCGATCGTCGCTTCGATGGCCGCACCGGATTCCGGCGTGGACATCAGGGTGAGCGTGATGTCGTCGGTCGTCAGTTCGGTGCTGGCGTCGGCACCGGTGCCGGCGTCGGTCGTGGTCGCGCCGGGCGCGCAGGCCGTGAGAGCAAGGCCGAGGAGGGTGCCCGCCGCCAGCGGGGCGAGGACGAGTCGCGTGCGTCTTTGCATGGAGTGTCGCTTTCGGGTGGAGGAGAGATTCTATTTTGCAACTCTCCGGGGTAATTCCCAAAGATAGGTCAGCGCTCCGATCGTGTCAAGCCGCACCGTCAGCGGATGTGGTAGTCAGGACACGTGACCTCACCCGCACTCGGAACCGATCTCGCCGCCATGCGGCGACTCAACGGTCAGGCCGTGTTGACCACGCTCTGGGACGAGGGCGGCCCGCTCACCGCGAGCCGCCTCGCCGCGTCGACCGAGCTCTCCCGCACCACGGTCGAAGCCGTCCTGGCCGAGCTGCTCGACGCCGACCTGATCCGCTCCGAGCAGCTGCGGCCCCGAGGCGCGGGGCGACCGGCACGCGGATACCGTCTGGCCGCCGACCGGGGCGTGTCCGTCGGGATCGACATCGGCCCGCACGGGATCGCCGGGATCGCCGGCGACCTGCGCGGTACGGTCACCGCGCCGCACCGACGCCTCGAACAGGACCTCTCCGGCGGCGCGGACGCCGTCACGGCCATCACCGAGATCGTCGAAGCACTGCTCGAGGAATCGACGGCGTCGACCCGCGAACTGGCGGCGCTCACCGTCGGGATCCCCGGCATCGTCGACGCCGACGGCCACCCCGTGAAGACGACGGTCGTTCCGGACTGGCTGGCCGTCGACATCGATGCTCACCTGCGGCGGATGTTCCCCGACGCCACGATCACCTTCGACAACGACACCAAGCTCGCCGCCTTCGCCGAGATCGAGAACGGGGCGATCGGAGCCGATGAGACAGCCGTGCTGCTGCGCATCGGGAACCGGATCTCCGCCGCGTCGGTCGTCGAGGGACGGGTGGCGCGCGGCGCCCACGGCGCAGCGGGTGAGATCGGTGCCCTGCAACGAGTGGCCTGGCCACAGGCGCAGCAGCGCCTCTCCGCGCGCGCCGAGGACGGTCTGGAGCTTCTGTTCCGCCGGCACGGCGGCAGCGAGGAGGCGATCGCCGAGTTCGCCGCCGGGATCGCCGACGGTCTGGGTGCGCTCGTGCTCGCCATCGACCCGCATGCGGTCGTCGTGAGCAGCAGCATCCCCGAAGCATCCGATCGACTCGCCGATGCCCTGCGCTCCGAACTCGCCGGACGGGCACTCTTCGTGCCCGAGCTCCGCACCTCGTCGCTCGGGGCAGCCGCGCCCTGCCTCGGCGCCCTGGCCGTCAGCAGCGTCGCAGCGCGGGAGCGGTTGTTCTCGCAAGAGTATTGACAATTACGTCAGAGTCCGGGTTAATTGTCCTCGCTGGTCGATGAGTGTCTTTCGCGACCAGATCAACGATCAGAGTCGATCCCGAGGAGCACCCATGACCCGCCGAAACCCTGCCCGTATCCGCACCCGCAGACTCGCCGCATCCGCCGTCATCGCGACGACCGTGGGCGCACTGGTCCTGTCCGGGCCCGCCGCCTGGGCGGCGGACACGCCACCCAACCCGAACTCGAAGCCGGGCTACACCCTGGACTTCGCCGAGGAGTTCTCCGGGACGACCCTGAACACCGACAAGTGGATGCCGAACTACCTGCCGCACTGGGTCCCCGCCGCCGACTTCGCCGACACCGCCGCGCGCTACACGATCTCCGACGGCACCATCAAGCTCCGCGTCGAGCAGAACCAGCCGCCCTGGAACCCCGACCAGGACGGAACGGTGGTCTCATCGGCCATCCAGACCTACAACCAGAACAACTGGCACCCGTTCAACTCCTCGGCGGTCAACCGCAACAACCTGCCGACCTTCAACGGCTACTCCACCAAGTACGGGTACGTCGAGGTCAGGGCGAAGAACTCGAACGCGGGCGGGGGTGGCCACCAGGCGCTCTGGCTTGTCGGCACCAACACCACCGGCGGGCAGTCCGAGATCGACATGATCGAGACGTTCTTCAGCACGCCGACGACGTGGAACATCAACATGTACGGGTGGGGCGATCCGAACTTCTTCAGCTCATGGCAGGGCGCCAAGGTGCCCGTCACCGGGACCCCCACCGAGGAGTTCCACATCTACGGCATGGACTGGACGCCCACCGGACTCAAGTTCTACTACGACGGCGAACTGGTGAAGACCTTCAACGATGCTCCGAACACCGCGATGGGCATCATCATGAACATCTACACCGGCGCGGGCTCCGGACAGCCGAACAGCGTCTGGCCGAAGCAGTGGGAAGTCGACTACCTGCGGGTGTTCAAGGACAACGCCGGATACTCCGAGGCGGTGTCGCCGACGTGGAAGCTGATCAACAACCGGCACCGCGCCGGCGCCGTCAACGTCGAGCCGAACGACGGCCTCGTGCGATTCGGCGAGGTGCCGAGCACGTACTGGAGCGCGCAGTGGGTGCCCGAGACGACCTCGTCGGGCGCGACCAAGTACCGCAACCGGTGGACGAACCAGTACCTCTACACGAGTGGCTCGACGGTGCGACACGGCACCGCGGCGACGGCCGGAACCGCCGCGGAATGGTCGACACCGTCGGCGGGCAGCGGATACGTCCGCATCCAGAACGCCTCCGGAGCACTGCACGTGGAGAACGGCACAGGGAAGGTCGAGTTCGGCACCGTGTCGAGCTCCTGGTGGTCTTCGCACTGGCAGCTGAACGCGGCACCCGCCAACTAGGACGACACCCGTGGGAGGGGCACTTCGGGCCCCTCCCACGCAGAGGAGACGTGATGATTCCCACCCGCCGCCGCCCCACCGCGGCCCTGTTCTTGTCGCTGACGCTCACAGTGACGGCCGTGCTCACCGGTTGCACGGAACCCGCGGCGACCGAAGCGGCGAGCGCTGCCCCGAGCGCCTCGGCGACTCCGCGCTTCGACCCGGACGCCACCCTCTGGACCATCGCGTCGACCGACGAGCCCCTGAGTCTCGACGACCCCGACGTGCAGGCGCTCCAACAGGTCGTCGCGCGGCACTCCGGAGCATCCGACAACCGCTCCCCGGCGACGGTCGCGGAGTCGGTGACCGCAGAGGAGATGTACTTCACACCGCTGTTCAGCGAGAAGCTTGCCACGCAGGGATACCGCGATGCCGTGGTCGCGATGTACGAAGACGCCGACCTGACGATCGAACAGACCGGGGTGGCGTGGCTGCAATCGACGATCGACGCCGATCGCCGGCACGCGACCGTGGGCTTCGAATCGCTCTTCGCCATCGTCGACGCCTCGGAGGGATATCTGCACGAGCTCGACGTCGACCCCGGCGCGGAATTCGCCCAACCACGCGAGTACTCGCTGACGAAGGTCGACGGCGTCTGGCTCATCGACGACATCTCGAAAGGACCGCTGCGCAAGTCTGCGGAGCCCACTCCCTGACGACACCGCCACGGCGAGAGGCGGCGCACGACTACCGTTGAGGCATGCGCATCCCCGCCGCCATCCGCGCCTCGCAGCGCTCTCCGCTGCTGCAGGTCGTGAAGTCGGCCGCAGCGACGATCGGAGCATGGCTCGTCGCGGGCTGGGTGTTCCCCGCCCAGCTGCCGGTGTTCGCCGCGATCGCCGCGCTGCTCGTCGTGCAGCCGAGCGTCAACCAGTCGCTGTCGAAGGCGCTCGAGCGCAGCATCGGCGTCATCGCGGGCGTGGTGATCGCCGTCGCCCTCGGTCTTCTCTTCGGGTCGCCGAGCTGGATCGTGCTCCTCGCCATCGTGGTGGCGATGCTGGTCGCGTGGGTGTTCCGCGCCTCGCCTGGCACGGGCAATCAGGTCGCGATCTCGGCGATGCTCGTGCTGGCGCTCGGGTCGTCGAGCCCCGAGTACGCGTTCGCCCGCATCGTCGAGACCCTGATCGGGGTCGTCATCGGCATCATCGTCAACGCCTCGATCGTGCCGCCGGTGCTCATCGCCCCCGCGAGACGCGACCTCGGCCTGCTCGGCGGAGAGTTGGCGGCGAGCCTCGACCGGCTCGCCGACGTGCTGCCCGAGCCGCAGTCCCCCGCGAAGCTGCAGGAGCTGATGCTGGAGGTGCGGCTGCTGCGTCCGATGAAGGATGCCGCCGACGCGTCCATCGCCGCGGGCGAGGAGTCGCTGACGCTGAACCCCCGCCGATCCACCCACCGGGCAGACCTCCGAGAGATGCGGCAGCTGTTGGACCGGTTGTCGCCGATCGTGACGCAGACGATCGGCATGACAAGGGCCTACTTCGACCACTACGACGACACCATCGCCGAAGAGCCGGCCGTGGTTGCGATCGCCGAGCAGCTGCGACGTGCGGGCCACGACGTGCGTCTCGCCGTGCAGGTCGCCGAGGTCGTGCCAGAGCCCGCCACGTTGACCTCGGCCATCCCCGCGCTGACCGCGCCGCTCGTGATCCGGCCGCCGTCGTCGCAGCACTGGATCGTGATCGGCTCGCTCATGGAAGACCTGCGGCGCATCCGCGCCGGGTTGCTCGGCGAGGACTGAGCCCGGCAGCTGAGTCGGGACTGGCCTCAGGCATCCGGCGTCAAACACGAGACCGCTCGCAGACCTCTGCGAGCGGTCTCGTGCCCCGTTCTACTGCTGGGCGAGCGCCGCGACCTGCGACGCGGTGAGTGCCCCGTAGTAGACGGCGACGTCGTCGATCGATCCGTTGATCGACCGCTGCCCCCCGATTCCACCGCTCCCGGGGTACGGCACCGCTGCGTTGATCGTGCCCTCGAGCGCCCCGTTCGCGTATATCTGCACCTGCGTACCGGTGGAGACGAACGCGAGGTGCGTCCACGTCGCCGTCGGCGCGGTGTAGTCCACCGAGTAGTCTCCGACTCCGAAGACGGTCACCCCCACCTTGTTCGTCGTCTGGTACTGCGAGAGCTTCAGCGCGCTCTGCCACCCGCTGACCAGCGATGTGTCTGCGGTGGACGTGGCCGGGTTCACCCACAGGGATGCCGACCAGGCACTCGGTTTCCGGCCATCGCCGATCGTGAGCGTCTGATGTGCGGACCCCCCGAACTTCACCGCACTTCCGGTGCCGCTCCGCCCGGTGACCGTCGACGGCGTGCCGCCAGCGCCCCGCACCGCGTGCAACGCCACAGATCCTGTCGACGCGAATCCGGTGGGCGGCGAGGTGAACTCGTTGGTCGAGAGCGGCACTGCAGCATCGAACGTGTACTTCAACGCGGGCGTCGTCGTATTGACGGTTGCAGCGGGCCGCGCGGCGACCCCCACCGCATCGCCGATCGCAGCCCATCGGGACGCGAACTGCGCTGCCGTGATCGACGGAGAGGTCGTCGCCCAGACACGTTCGGCGAAGGTCGCCAAGCGTGCACTGTACAGATCGACCGCGGAGTAGTTGTCCTCCGTGTTCGCGAAGTCCATCCAGATGGCGAGCTGCTGACCGAGGTTGTTCGTACCGCCCGGCCAGGTCCAGCCGTAGATCTGGGCCTCAGACGCCGTCCTGCTGTCACGAATCATGCCGGGAATGATGAAGAAGCGCTGGTACCCGCTCCCGCCCCACGCGGTGTCGACCACCTTGTATCCTTCGCCGCGGAGGAAGGCGGCGTTGGACACGGACCCGAAGTTCACGAACGTCACGTCGGTGTTGGGGAGGATGTCAGGACCGTTGGCCCACATCATCGTCGTCTTGCCTGCGGCGTTGACCGTTGCATCCAGCTGGTTGACGAACTCCGTCTGCCACTGCTCGATGCTCTTGCCCGTGTCGGAGACGTAGCCGCACGAGTTGAGGGTCAGGGGCACTTCATCGTTGCCGACGTGGAAGTAGTCGCCGGGGAACCACGACAGGAACTCCTCGTACAGCCCGACGGTCCAGGAGCGCACGCTCGCGTTGGTGATGTCGAGTGTGTCGAAGAACTGCGACCCGCACTGCGGAGCGAATGACCGGCTGCTGTCGAGCCGCGTAAGCGCACCGGCATGGTACGGCGTATCGATCTCCGGGATGATCGTGACGTGATATGCCTTTGCGAACGCGACGAGGGTGTCGATGTCGGCGCGACTGTAGCGGTAGGACGCACTCGACGGGGCGAGGCCGCTGTAAGCGGGATTCGTCGAATAGAGACGGAACGCCTCGTTCTCATTGAAGTGGATCTGAAGCGCGTTCACCTTGAGCGCTCCCATCCGCCGGATGAGGTCCTTCAGTTCGGCCACAGTCCAGAAGTTCCGTGCGACGTCGACCGAAACGGCACGGTGCGCAGTGTCGGGCACATCGTCGATCGTGCCCACCGGTGCGCTCCAGGCTCCGACCCGCAGGCGCTGCAAGAGCGTCTGTCCGCCGTAGAAGGCACCGGCGGAGGTCGCGGCAGTGATACTCGCGCCCGTCGTCGAGGACGTCGTGAGTCGGTAGCCCTCGACCCCCTGAGACGAAGAGGTCGCCAAGGACAGCAGAACGTCGTCGGCGTCCGCCGTGCCTCCGGTGACCAACGGCAGGGCAAGACCGGAGGCTGCGCGGAACTGAGATGCGAGGCTGGTGGCGGTCTGCAGGAGCGTTGTTTCCACGAAGAGCTTCGAGTCGGGACCGGTCGACGACGTGCCGGCCGTGGCCACATCGACGATGATGCGTGAGCCGGATGTCAGAGTGAAGGTTCCTGCCCCGCTTGTGAAGCTGTCCACCCGGGGGACCACCGGCACTCCGGGATCTGCGGCGGTGGCGGCGGACGTCGAGGTCGCGACGAGCACCCCCACTGTCAGAGCCGTCGTCACCGTGAGTGCGGTCAATCGCGACCAGCGTCGTTGCTTATGTTGTGCCATTGCGTCGTACCTTTCGTGTCTGTCTTGCGGGTTGTGACAGGGGATGGGCGAGCCGCGAGGTTCACGCGGCGCTGACCAGGAGCGCCGCCCCGACGGACGCAGCGGACGTGTTCGCGCTGACCTCGGTGCGATCACGGAGGCCGAGGCTGGCGACGAACGCAGACTCGGCGGCGCGGGTGTCGAAGACGCGCCCGAGCGCGTCCGTGAGGAGCGACCCGAATGCGGCGGCACCGCCTCCGATGACCGTTCGTTCGTTCCCCACGCTCAGTGTCAGCATCAGTACCGCGTCTGCGACACCCTGCGCCCAGGTCTCGAACGCGTACCGGACGTCGTCTCGCTGCGTGAGCAGCAGCGCGTCGACCGAGGAAGGAGCAACCCCCGCGGGGAGCGCTCGGGTCAGGGCTGCACCGGAGGCCCGGAGTTCGAGGCATCCGATCTGGCCACAGGGACAGCGCGCGCCCGAGGAGTCCACCGCGACGTGTCCGATCTCTCCGACGACGCCGCCGGAACCTCGCCACAGGACTCCGTCGATCACGATGCCCGCGGCGAGGCCCGTACCGATGTTGAGATAACCGAGCGACTTGCCGGAATCCGCGTTCAACGTCGCCAGGCCGAGGGCAGCCGCGTTCACATCGTTGTCGACGACGACGGGAACGCCCCACTCCGCGGAGAGCAGCGCGCCCAGCGGGAGGTCCTCGATCTGCAGGTTCACCGCGTGGGCGACGTGCCCGGTCGACCAGTCGACAAGCCCGGGGATGCCTATCCCGATACCGGCGATCCGTCCGTGGAACGTTGTCGACACGGCGTCGATCATGCTGGTGAGATGGCGGATCAGTGGGTCCGCGCCCGGAACCGTGGGGGCGTGGAGGCGCGCGACCTCGCGGCCGTCAGCGCCGAGCACGACAAGATCGGTCTTCGTACCGCCGACATCGATCCCGATCCGCAACTGCCGGGTCATCGCCGCGTCTTCTCGGGCTGCGGGGTCGCCAGGCGGGGGAGTTCTCGGATGGCGGTGCCGGGGAAGAACGCCGCCGATGCGGACGAGCCTGCGCCGCGCAGCGCCGCATCGATGTCGGCCGGTGGGATCTCGTTGCCCCAGTCCCACCCTCCGGAGTATTCAGCCGACGCCGTGAGCTGGATCACCGGCACCACCGGCGTCGAGACGCACTGTCTGAGCGATGCCACGACATCGCCGACCCACTCCGGCTCGAGGTGGAGGATCGCATGGTAAGTCATCGGATAGAGCACATCGACGAAACCCTCCCAGGCGCGGACGTCCTGTCCGACCTCCTCGGGCGTGATGGGCACGACGAACGCACCGAGATGGATACCCGAATCGTGCGCGAGATCAGCGATCAGCCGAACAAGATGCGTGATCGTCTCCGCTCGGTATCGACGCCAACGCTCGGCATGCACACCCATGAGTTCGGTGGCCGCCTCCGCGGGGTCGGTCGGCACCCGGATGCCGGTGCGGTCGGAGAAGTCCCCGAGCGTCACGAGGTCGTACGAGGCTGCGGGAGTCCGCCGACCATCCTCGCGTTGTTCGAGTTCCCAGTGCAGCGGCCACCGGATGAAGTCCAGAACGAGCCCGCTCACGCCGGGAACTGCGGCGAGCCTGGCGCAGCGGGCGACGATCTCGGCCACCACGCGGTGATCGGTGGGCAGCAGACCCACGTACCATTCGATGCGCTCCCGCGGCTTGCCGTCTGCGCCGATCGGGCGGCGTGCGGACTCCGCGCTGAAGGTGACTTCGCCGTGCTCGTGGAAACAGGTGACGCCGACCAGGAGACGGAGGTCGCGCGCCAGCACGGCATCGATCAGGGCCTGCGGGACGTCGTCGACCTCGGCGATCACGTCGCCGATGCCTCGGTCGACGGCATCATCCAAGAGCCATCCGAGCCGGTGCGCATCGAGCGTCCGGACATCATCGCCCGTGAGCACGAGTGTCGAGTGTGGGACGAAGGACGCCATCGGGGCCACACTCATTTCAGGCCCGACATCGCCTCGAGCCCACGCATGTACGGGCGCTCGAGGATGAGGAAGAAGATCAGCGGAGGCAGGATCGCGATCGTGGCACCCGCCATCCACACCTGGTAGTCGGTCTGGAAGGTCGCACCGATGCCGAGCAGCGACAGCCCGAGAGGGGCCGTGAAGTTCGCCTGGGAAGATTCCACGACGAGCGGCCAGAGGAACATCGTCCAGGACGTCATGAAGGTCATGACCGCGACCGTCGTGACGACAGAACCCGACATGGGGACGATGATCATGCGGAAGATGCGGAATTCGCTCGCTCCATCGAGGCGGGCAGCCTCCAGGTAGTCGTCGGGTATGCCGCGGAGGAACTGACGCGAGATGAAGATGGCCTGACCGGATACGACGAACGGCACGATGAGCGCCAGGAGCGTGTCGTACATGCCCATCGACTTGATGATGAGGAAGAGCGGGATCACGATCGAAGAGAACGGCAAGAGCGTCGAGCCGAGCAGCGTCCAGAGCAGCCCCTCCCTGCCGCGGAAAGCGAACTTGGCGAATCCATAGCCGACCGAGATCGAGAGAACGACCGCGACCAGCGCGGTGACCGTCGCGACGATCGTGCTGTTCAGCAGGAACTCACCGAACGAGTGACCGGTGAAGCGCGGTTCGAAGAGGGCCAGCGCGAAGTTCTCCGGGTGCCAGCTCGGAGGAATCCACTGCACCGGCACCGTGAGCACGTCCTCCCGCGCCTTGAACGCGGCGGACAGCATCCAGGCGAGCGGGAGCATGGCGAACACGAGGTAGGCCACGAGGAGCAGATATCGGAGGATCAGACCGACGGTCACACGGCTGTGCGCCGGCCGACGACGGTTCGCTCTGGTTGCGCGCAGGGAGGTCATGCTTCGTCCTTCATGATGCGGGAGCAGATCACTGCGAACACGAGTGATCCGGCGAGGAACAGCACCCCGGCGGCCGAGGCATAACCGCTCTGCGCGTAGGTGAAGAAGTTCTCGTAGAGGAAGATCGGCAGCGTGCGCGTCGCGTTCGCGGGTCCGCCTCCGGTGAGCATGTAGACCGGCTCGAACAGGCCGAGCGTGGTGATGAACGACAGCACCACCACGAAGACGGTGATCGGTCGCATCAGCGGCCACCGGATCTTCCAGAACGACTGCCACGGTGTCGCGCCGTCCATAGCGGCTGCCTCGATGACATCGCCGGGGACGGAGCGGATCGCCGCATAGAAGAAGATCATGTACAGCGATGTCTGCTTCCAGATGATGAAGATCGCGATCGCGATCGGCGCCAGCGTGGCGTCCGATGTCCACGGGACGCGCACGAGGAAGTCGAGGTTGAGCGATTGGGCGATGCTCGCCAGCACTCCCTGATTCGGCAGGAGGATCAGCTGCCAGACCAACCCGGTCGCCACCCAGTCGGTGACCACCGGGATCATGAACAGCACCCGCCAGGCACGTCCGAGTCGGATGCGCGGGTCCGCGAGTGCCAGCGCGAGCAGCAGCGCGAGGATCAAGCTCGGGATGACGGCGAATGCCGCGATCTTCAGCGACGCGCCCGTCGCCTGGATGAAGAGCGGATCGGCGAGCAGGTCGACGAAGTTGTCGATTCCGACGAATGCAGGATCGGAACCGAGCCTCCACTGCGTGAACGAGTATGCGAACGTCAGACCGACCGGGAAGAGCCAGAAGATGAGGAACGCGATGATCGCGGGTGAGGTGAAGAGCAGTCCGGTGCGGGCCTGTCTCTGATCATTCATGAGGTCTCCAACGGTGACGGAAGGACGAATGATGCGGAGCCGGCCCTGGCTGGGTTTTGGCCGACTCCCGCAGCTCTCATTCGATGCGCTCGAGCGCTGCCTGCAGCTCTGCCGCTGCGTCCTCCGGAGAGGTCTTGTTGTAGACGACGGAATCGATCGCGGCAACGATGGCGGCGCCAGCTTCGTCGTAGACATGTTGGGGCGGCGACACCTCGTAGTCGTCGAGAGCGTCGATGAACGTCTGGAGGTACGGCGCGTCCGCGATCGCGGTGGTGAACTCATCCGATTCCAGGTAGGTGTTCGTCGGCTGAAGGTAGCCGAGCTCACTGAACCAGTAGTCGGCCTGGGCGGTCTCGCCCTTCTTGCCGAGGATGAAGGCCAAGAACTTCTGCGCGGCGGCCTGCTGCGCGTCTTCCGCGTTCGCGTTGACCGCCCAACCCCAGAAGTAGGAGACGTCCTTGTAGGTGGAGGGATCGTCCGGGTTCACGACCGGGTTGGGGACGACCTTGAAGTTGAAGTCCGGGTTGTTGGCCAGGGCCGCACCCGCGTACCAGGTACCCGCGCTCACCATCGCAGCACGCCCATCGGGGACGTCGGCGAACCAGTTGTTGAGGAAGGTCGGGTCGTAGGCCTTGTACTTGTACACGAAGTCACTGAAGACCTGCAGCGCGTCGCGCACTGCCTCCGTGTCGCCCGCAGGCTTTCCATCGACGTACACGTCATCCTGCCCGTGCTGACGCAGCAGGGTGTAGAAGTTCTGCGCGTACCACTGCGCATCCTTGAAATTGGCGAAGAACCCGAACTGGTAGCCCGTCCGGGTCACGGCTCCGTCCTCTTCCTGGTGCAGCTTTTGACCGATCTCACCGATTTCGTCCCACGAGACGGGCTTGTCCGCCGGCAGCTCCGGGATGCCTGCCTCGGCGAAGACATCGGCGTTGTAGTAGGTGGCCAGGGTGTTGAACTCGGAGAACATGCCGTAGAGCTCATCGTCATAGCGGAGTTCCGTGAGCGTCGAGGGCTCATAGGCGGCCACGAGGTCGGCAGAGTCGTCGTAGCCGAAGGCTGCCGGGTCGACCGGGGCCAGCAGCCCCTGTTCGTGGAAGCTGGGGAAGTTCCAGCTCCCCATGTCCCAGACGTCGGGTCCGGCACCACTCGACAGCGTCGAAAGCAACTTGGAGTCGTACGACACAGCGCCGGCCAACGGCACGCTCGTCATCTTCACGGTGATACCGGGGTTCGCCGCCTCGAACTCCGGAATCCACTTCTCCTCCATCGAGTTCTGCAGCGGCTCGAACTCGTGGGTCCACAGTGTGAGCTCGATGTTCTCGTCGCTCCCCTTGTCGCTGCCGTTGAGCGAGCATCCGCTCAGCGCGGTGGCTGTCACGCCGAGTACCACTGCTGCGGCGACGATCGATCGCCGGTGTGACTGCAACATCTCTTTCTCCTTTGAGAGGGCCACGCAGGAAGTTTCGGGTTTCGCTGCGTCGAATAATGTTCAATATAGGCATGTTTTGATCATGAAGCAACATCAAATGTGCACGGGCGATGATATCGTTTGTGCAACGGGAAGGAGCTGGCGGATGGAGATCGGCGTCGCGTACTTCGGAAATCGGCTTCTCGCCCACGTGGAGACCGATCTCGATGAGATCGCCCATGCGGGCTTCCGACATGTGCTGCACACCTTTTCCGAGGTCGACCAGCGGTTCTACCGCGATCAGATGGCTCGAATCGTCGCCGCGACGCACGACAGGGGACTCCGCGCAGCCGCAGCCCCGTTCGGCGTGGCGGGCATCTTCGGAGGCGAGGAGGCATCCTTCTTCCTCACGGAGCACCCGAACGAGCGCCAGCGGGACAGTGACGGGTTCGTCCATCCCG
This sequence comes from Microbacterium sp. PMB16, assembly GCF_051294855.1. GTDB lineage: Bacteria > Actinomycetota > Actinomycetes > Actinomycetales > Microbacteriaceae > Microbacterium. The sequence continues at coordinate 1,670,150 of NZ_CP145908.1, read as the reverse complement.
CCGCCTGCCTGAACAGCCCGCTGACCCGCGCCCTGATGGCCAACTGGATCGCCGATGCCGCCGACGTCGGCTTCGATGAGATCCTCTGGGATGAGCCGGGCTGGGCGTTCGACACGACAGATCATCGGCGCTGCACGTGCCCGTCGTGCACTGATCGCAGGGACGTCTCTCCTGAGCGGATGCTCGTGGAATTCGTCTCCGACCTCGCCGCGACCGCCCACGATCGCGGCCTCCAGAGCACCGTCTGCCTTCTGCCTGACGAACTCGCCCAGACGCCCGGGCAGCCGTGGAGGGAGATCGCCGCGATCCCCACACTCACCGCGATCTCCTCGGACCCGTACTGGAAGACGGCGTTCCTCCCTGCGTTCCCGTTCGTCGGCGACGTGCTGTCGCGGATGCGGGGCGCCATCGGTGAGGAGTCGACCAAGCTGGAGTGCTGGTTGCAGGGGTTCGGCCTCGACCTCGCGGATGAGACAGACTTCCGCGCCGCCATGGAGGCGGCGCGGAACGTCGGCGCCGAGCGCACCTGGTTCTGGGCGTTCGGGGCGGCATCCCACATGAGCGAACTCGGGGAGACATCCCCTCCCGGCGTCTGGGAGTACATGAAGCGCATCGCAGGCGAGTTCGCATTTCGTGATCTATCATGAATGGATTGCGATGTTTTGAGCATAAGAAAGCATGGAGGTGCATCGGTTGTGACGGAGAACGATGCTCGTGAGCTGACCGGCGACCTGAAGCAGCACGAGCGCCTCAACCGGATCCTGGAGGTGCTCACCGAGCAGGGCCGCGTGAGCGTGCACGACGCCGTCGAGGAATTCGGCGTCTCGGGTGCCACGATCCGCCGCGATCTCGACCATCTGGCGTCTCGTCAACTCCTGCGTCGCACCCGCGGCGGGGCCGTGGCCATGCTCGCGTACGACGTGCCGCTGGGCTACAAGGCCGACAAGAGCGTCGATGCACGACAGCGGATCGGCTCCCTCGCCGCCGAGTACGTCCAAGCCGGTCAGGTCGTCGGAATCGCCGGCGGACAGCTCGCCCTCGAGACCGCCCGAGCGCTCGGCGCGCGGGCGGACTTCATCGATCAGCCTGAGGTGATCACCGTCCTCACCAATGCGGTGAACATCGCCTACGAGCTGAGTACCCGCCCCCACATCAAGCTCGTCGTCACGGGTGGCGCCGTTCGCTCACGATCCTTCTCGATGACCGGCGAGACGGCCAAGGATGCGATCCGCCGGTACCGTCTCGACCATCTCTTCGTCGAGGTCGACGGGGTGACCGAAGAGGGTGCTTCCGTGCGCGACGACGCAAATGCCGAGGTTCTCGCCGCCTTTGTCGCGCGATCGCGCCACACGGTGGCCCTCGCCGAACTTGCGGCGGTCGACAGTCCGGCGTTCGCTCACGTGTGCGACGCCGACCGTCTCGACGCGATCGTCACCGACTCGAGTCAGCCAGACTCCCACATTGGAGGCGTCCCGCTCCGTCGGGTGTAACGGCGACTGCGTGCGTCCGTGCAGCGGATCTCCTGCATGAAGCTGAACCCACCGGTGGCCGCGGTCGATCCGACTTACCCTGGGACCATGCCCGATACGACGCTCGCCGAGGCGCTGGCGGAACTCGCCGCCCTCGAGGATCCGAAGATGCGCGCCGCGAACGAGAAGCGCGGCGATGATCACGGCATGAACCTCAGCCGGCTGCGCGGGGTGGCGAAGAAGATCAAGACCGATCAGCCGCTCGCGCAGGAGCTGTGGGCGACAGCCGAGACGCCCGCGAAGCTGCTCGCCCTGCTCATCTGCAAGCCCGCCGCCTTCACGGCCGACGAGCTCGACGCGATGATCCGCGACACCCGGCCACCGAAGGTGAACGACTGGTTCGTGAACTACGTGGCGAAGAAGACGCCCCTCGCCGAGGAGATGCGGCTGCGCTGGTTCGACGACGCCGATCCGACGGTCGCCGCTGCCGCCTGGTCGCTCACCTCGGTGCGCGTCGCGAAGGATCCGGACGGTCTCGACCTCGACCACCTGCTCGACCTCATCGAACGCGACATGAAGGATGCGCCGTCACGGCTGCAGTGGTCGATGAACGAGACGCTCGCCACCATCGGCATCCACCATCCCGCACTTCGCGCCAGGGCACTGGAGATCGGCGAACGTCTGCAGGTGCTCGCCGACTACCCGACAGCTCCCGGCTGCACCTCTCCGTTCGCGCCGATCTGGATCGGGGAGATCGTGCGACGCCGCGAGGGCTGAGTCCGGAAACGCTCGGAGCGGATGCCGCCGGGCATCTCCACTCCGCGACTGAGGAGCATTCGAGGGCGTCAGGGGCTCGCTTCCATGCTTGCGATGAAGGCGCGCAAGCCGTCGATCACCGCGAGTGCCGCAGTCGGTTCCTCCGTTGCGAAATGGGCGAGGTCCGACAGCGCCAGGGCGGCATCTCCTGCGTCGACGACCTTTCTTCCGGACACGGTGAGCGCGACTGCGCGCTCCCTGCGTGATGCTGTCGCGACCTCGGAGGTGACATAGCCCTCCCTCCGCGCCGACTCCAGCAAGCGACTGACCGTCCCCTTGGTCAACCCGAGCCGGTCGGCGATCGCTTGTTGGCTGACCGGCGTATCGCGCGCGTGCAAGACGCTCAACACCATGAAGAGCCCCAGCGTCACACCTGTCTTCGCCATGACGACGGACTCTGCACGGCGCTCCATCATCGTGGCGGCTTTGCGGACCTCGAACCACAGCTGCTCCGGCAGCGACGCATCGGTCATCATGAGGAAAGTTTAGCGCGCAACGGTTTGACACTCAACTATCCCGACAGTAATAGTTGAGTATCAAACTATCGAGGAGCATCCATGCGCGTACTGATCGTGTTCGACCACCCCTACACCCGAGCGGCATCCGAGAACGTGCCGCATCGACGCAGCTTCACTGCCGCGCTGACGGCGGCCGCAGAACGCGGACTCCGCGCTGCGGGACACGAGGTCGATGCCATCGACCTGCACGAGGACGGGTTCGACCCGGTCATGAGCGCTCAGGACCTGTCCGCCTGGCGAACGAAGCGCGCCATCGATCCTCAAGTGCAGGACTACCAGCAGCGCGTGCTCGCTGCCGACCACATCATCTTCGCTTTCCCGATCTGGTGGGAGGCGATGCCCGCTCTCACGAAAGGGTTCTTCGACCGGGTGCTCACCAAGGGCATCGTCTACGACGAGCCCAAGCCCGGGCGACCGTTCGTCAACAAACTGCCCCGACTCGGAGGCGTCACACTGATCACCGTCATGAGCACCCCGGCACCCATCTATCGATGGTGGTTCGGCAACCCCCTGACGAAGATCGCCTTCCGCGGCACATTCCGCAAGATCGGAGTGCACAACCTCACCTGGATCAACAACAGCGGCGTCTCCGATCGCTCGGAGCGCCAGCGGCTCGATGTCCTCCGCACCATTGAAGAACGATTCACCCGATTCCGGTGAGACGCGCCCGCAACGAGCCTGCGAACGACCGCTACGGGGTGTCTCCTACGGCGTGGGGCCTCGGCAGCCCGACCATCGCATCCGCTTCGGTGAACTCCTGCTGGATCTCGTCGTCGTGCTTGTAGGTGACGAGGCTCACCACGACCGCTGCGACGAACGCGAGCACGAACGCGGGCAGCAGTTCGTAGAGCGCCGTGTCGAACGCCTTCCAGATGAAGACGGTCGCCGCGCCGACGAACATGCCGGCCAGGGCGCCCCAGTTCGTGAGCTTCCGCCAGAACAGGCTGAGCAGGATGATCGGGCCGAACGCGGCCCCGAAGCCTGCCCACGCGAACGACACCAGGCCGAGGATCGTGTCGTTCGGGCTGATCGCCAGCAGTCCGGCGATCACGGTGACCGCGAGGACACCGATGCGCCCCATGATCACCAGCGTGCGGTTGCTGGGCGGCGTCCGCCGGAACACCCGGTACAGGTCCTCGACGAGCGCCGAAGAGCACACGATGAGCTGACTCGAGATCGTGCTCATGATCGCAGCAAGCACCGCGGCGAGCACGAGACCGGCGACGAACGGATGCAGCAGCGTCTGCGACATCAGCAGCACGACCGTCTCGGGGTTGGTCAGGTCGGTGCCGGACTTCGCGATGTAGGCGATGCCGACGAGCCCCGAGATGACAGCGCCGCCGAGCGAGACGACCATCCAGGAGATGCCGATCCGGCGAGCGCTCTTCGCCTCCTGAGGCGAGCGCAGCGCCATGAACCGCACGATGATGTGCGGCTGGCCGAAGTAGCCGAGACCCCAGGCCAGGGCGGAGACGATCGCCAGGAGCGTCCCGCCGGTGAGCGCGGTGCCCGAGAGCAGCGAGAGGTGATCAGGGGCGATCTCGCCGATGATCGTGGCCGTCTCCCCGAGCCCGCCGATCGCGATGACCGCTGCCACCGGCACGACGATCAGGGCGATGACCATCATCAGCCCCTGCACGACATCGGTGAACGAGGCACCGAGGAAGCCGCCGAACAGCGTGTACGCGAGCGTGACGCCGGTGACCAGCAGCATGCCGGTGAGGTAGTCGCCGTTGAAGGAGCTCTCGAAGAACACCCCGCCCGCCACCATGCCCGACGAGATGTAGAGCGTGAAGAAGACGAGGATGACGACGCCCGAGAGGATCCGCAGCAGGCGCGAGGTGTCGCGCAGCCGGTTCTCGAAGAAGCTCGGCACCGTGATCGAGTTGCGTGACACCTCGGTGTACGCGCGGAGCCGCGGCGCGACGAGGAGCCAGTTCAGGTACGCGCCGATCGTGAGGCCGACCGCGATCCAGGCCTCGATGAGCCCCGACACGTAGATCGCGCCGGGGAGTCCCATGACCAACCAGCCCGACATGTCGGATGCTCCGGCGCTGAGCGCGGCGACCCACGGCGGCAGGTTGCGGCCGCCGAGCATGTAGTCCTCGTGGTCGTCGGTGCGGCGGAATGCGATCCATCCGATCAGGAGCATTCCGGCGAAGTACAGCCCGAGAGCTGCGAACGTGAAGATCTGGTCGGACATCGTCGTCCCTCCCTCGCGGTGCTCGTCACCGCTTCCGGTCGTGGCCCCGATGATCGCAAACAAACATGCCGCTGCCTAGGGCCACCGCGGCGTGCCGCCGGGTCGGGTCGTCACTACGCTGGTGCGATGAGCACGCACATCGCCGCCGAGCCCGGTCAGATCGCCCCCATCGTCCTGGTCCCCGGTGACCCGCTGCGGGCGAGATGGATCGCGGAGACCTTCCTCGACGACGCCGAGCTCTACTCGCAGACCCGCGGGATGCTGGGCTTCACCGGCACGTGGGAAGGGCACCGCGTCTCCGTGCAGGGATCGGGGATGGGCCAGCCGTCGATGGCGATCTACGCGAACGAGCTGTTCGATTCCTACGACGTGCAGACCGTCGTGCGGGTCGGCTCCTGCGGCGCACTGACCGAGAAGCTGAAGGTGCGCGACATCATCATCGCGAACGGCGCATGCACCGACTCCGGCATCAACCGCGTGCGCTTCCACGGACTCGACTACGCGCCGGTCGCCGACTTCTCGCTCCTGCGGGCCGCGGTCGAGGCGAGCGAGTCGGAGCCACTGGCATCCGCTGTGCACGTGGGCCTGCTGTTGTCGAGCGACCAGTTCTACAGCACCCGCCCCGAGCTCAATGAGCCGTTCGTGCAGCACGGGGTGCTGGGCGTCGAGATGGAGACCAGCGGGCTGTACACGCTCGCCGCCTACTACGGCCGCCGGGCGCTCAGCATCTGCACCGTCTCCGACCACATCCTCACCGGCGAGGAGACCACGGCGGTCGAGCGCGAGCAGACCTTCGGCGACATGATCCGCATCGCGCTCCGGGCGGCGACAGCGGGCTGAGCGGGCCGCGGGGCCGAGGCGGGCCGCCGCCGTGTTCACAATTCAGTCAGTTCTTCTGGTTTCACCCGGATCGAGGCCTCGCCGGCCTGGGGCCAGTTCTTGCTGAATTGTGAACGCCCGCAGGCGTGAACAACTCCTCCGGATCGTGACGGTATTCGCCCATTCAGGCCGTCTGACGCGTGAGAACGCGCATTTCGGAGGAGTTGTTCACGGCAGCAGTAGGGGATGATCGAAGGATCATGTCTTCGCTCCTCGACGCGGCCACCCTTCCGGACAGATCCGACCCGGATGCCGTCTACCTGGCGTTCGTCGAGTGGGCGGAATCCACCGGTATCCAGCTGTATCCGGCTCAGGACGAGGCGGTCATCGAGATCGTCTCGGGCAACAACCTGATCCTGTCGACCCCGACCGGCACCGGGAAGTCGCTCGTCGCGGTCGGCGCGCACTTCGCAGCTCTCATCGCCGGCCGCCGCAGCTACTACACCGCGCCCATCAAGGCCCTCGTGAGCGAGAAGTTCTTCGCCCTCGTCGACGTGTTCGGGGCAGAGAACGTCGGCATGATCACGGGCGACTCCGCGGTCAACGCGGATGCTCCGATCATCTGCTGCACGGCCGAGATCGTCGCGAACCTCGCGCTGCGCCAGGGCACCGACATGGACGTCGGGCAGATCGTGATGGACGAGTTCCACTTCTACGCCGACCCGGAGCGCGGCTGGGCCTGGCAGGTGCCGTTGCTCGAGCTGCCGCAGGCGCAGTTCATCCTGATGTCGGCGACGCTCGGCGACGTGACCGAACTCGCGGCCGACCTCACCCGGCGCACGGGTAGGGAGACCGCATCCGTCACCGGGGTGGAGCGGCCCGTACCCCTGCACTTCTTCTACGAGACGACCCCGATCCACGAGACGATCGACGACCTGCTCGGCACCGGGCAGGCCCCCATCTACGTCGTGCATTTCTCGCAGGCCGCCGCGATGGAACGCGCGCAGGCCCTGTCCAGCACCAAGGTGGCCACCCGCGAGCAGCGCGACGCGATCGCCGACCTGATCGGCGCATTCCGGTTCACGACCGCGTTCGGCAAGACGCTCTCGCGGTTCCTCCGCGCCGGCATCGGCGTGCACCACGCGGGCATGCTGCCGAAGTACCGTCGCCTGGTGGAGCAGCTCGCGCAGCGCGGACTCCTGCGTGTGATCTGCGGCACCGACACGCTCGGCGTCGGCATCAACGTGCCGATCCGCACGGTGCTGCTCACGGCGTTGACCAAGTTCGACGGCACACGGATGCGGCAGCTCAACGCCCGCGAGTTCCACCAGATCGCCGGTCGAGCCGGGCGAGCCGGGTACGACACCGCCGGCACCGTCGTCGCCCAGGCGCCCGAGCACGAGAGTGACAACGTCGCGGCGGTCAAGAAGGCCGGCGACGATCCGAAGAAGAAGCGGAAGATCGTGCGCAAGAAGGCGCCCGACGGCTTCGTCTCCTGGGGTGAGCCGTCGTTCCGCAAGCTCATCGAGGCGACACCCGAGACCCTGACCTCGCACATGCAGATCACGAGCGCGATGATGCTCAACGTGATCGCCCGCGGAGGCGACGTCTTCGCGAATATGCGCTCGCTGGTATATGACAACCACGAGCCGCGGTCCCGGCAGCGCGAGCTCGCGATCCGCGCGATCGGCATCTACCGCACCCTGCGCGAATCGGGGATCGTGGAGACCGTCGACGGCGAGGTGCGTCTGACCGTCGACCTCCAGCCGAATTTCGCCCTCAACCAACCGCTGTCGCCGTTCGCCCTGGCGGCCTTCGAGCTGCTCGACCCTTCGTCGGGCTCAGGGACCCAGGATGTCGGCGCGGGCACCGGCCACTACGAGCTCGACATGATCTCGATCGTCGAGTCCACGCTCGACGACCCGCGTGCGGTGCTGAGCCAGCAGGAGTTCCTCGCCCGCGGTGAGGCCATCGGCGCGATGAAGTCCGAAGGCATCGAGTACGACGAGCGGATGGAGCTGCTCGAACAGGTCACGTATCCGAAGCCGCTCGACGAGCTGCTCACCGCCGCCTTCGAGACGTTCAGCGCCGCGCAGCCGTGGATCCGCGACTTCGAGCTGCATCCGAAGTCGGTCGTGCGCGACATGTACGAGCGAGCCATGTCGTTCGGGGAATATGTCGCCTACTACAAGATCGCCCGCTCCGAGGGAGTGGTGCTGCGGTATCTCTCCGATGCCTATCGCGCGGCCTCGCAGACCATTCCGGAGGAGGCGAAGACCGAGGACCTGCGCGACCTGATCGAGTGGCTCGGCGAGCTCGTGCGACAGGTGGACTCGAGCCTGCTCGACGAGTGGGAAGAACTGCGCGCCGGCATCGACAACGGCCGTTTCGACGAGCACGGCACAGAGCAGCCGATCGTCCCGCCCGCGCCGAAGCGCCTGTCCAGCAACACGCGGGCCTTCCGCATCCTCGTGCGCAACGAGCTGTTCCGCCGGGTGCAGCTCGCCGCCAGGGAAGACGTCGAGACGCTGGCCGAGCTCGACCCGGAGTTCGGCGCAGACGGCTGGAACGCCGCGCTCGACGGGTACTTCGCCGATCACGACCAGATCCTCACCGGGGGCGATGCCCGCAGCTCGAAGCTGCTGATCCTCACGGAGGGCGCTTCCGAGTGGACCGCCCGACAGATCTTCGACGACCCGGCCGGCGACCACGACTGGGGCATCTCCGCGACCGTCGACCTGGCAGCATCCGATGAGGCCGGTCAGGCCGTGCTCACTGTCACGGGCGTCGACCGGCTGTAGCGGCGGCCTCCCCGCGCTCGCGCCGCGCTCGCTCGAGGCCGTCTGTCCCCACACCGACCACCCGGGCGAACCGCCGCAGCGTCTCCCGCCGGTGGGAGGCGGCGATGACCGTTCCCTTGAAGTCTTCGAGCACGTCGGAGATGATGCGCTCCGACTCGGCATCCAGGCTCGCGGTGATCTCGTCCACGATGAGCACCCGAGGTTCGCGGCACAGTGCGCGTGCCAGTGCCAGCCGCGCACGCTGACCGCCGGAGAGCCGCACGCCGTGCTCGCCGAGCTCGTCGTCGAGGCTGATCCAGCCGTCGGCGCCCACCCGTGTGAGCGCACGGCGCAGCTCGTCATCGGTGCGGCCGTCCGCACCGCGCACGAGGTTGTCGCGCACACTGCCGTGGAAGAGATGCGCGTCCTGTTCCACCACGGCCACGGTCCCGCGGAGATCGTCATCGCGGATGCGGCCGAGCGGGTACGCGACACCCTCCGCGTCGACGAGCGCGACCGTGCCTGCTGAAGGATCCCACAGTCGGGCGGCCAGCGCGATGATCGTGCTCTTGCCCGCTCCGGACGGCCCGGCAAGCCCGATGTGCTCCCCGGCGTCGACGTCGATCGACCAGTGACGCAGCACCTCTTTCTGATCGTCATAGGAGAACGACACCCGCTCGAAGCGCATCCCGAGCGGACCGTCCGGCAGTGGGAGCGGACGGTCGACCGGTGCGACGACCGGTGGGCGGTGAAGAGCCGCGCCGACACGATCGGCGCTGGCGACCAGCGGATGCAGCTCGGACACGGTGTGCGCGGCATCCGCGACCGCGGCCACTCCGGCGACCGCGAGCGCGATCATCGCGGGGAGCAACGCCGCCGGTGTGCCGCCCATCACGCCGCCGAGGAGAGACGCAGCGATCACGGCGATCACCACGGCGGTGAGGATCAGCTCGCGCATCCCGTCGACGAGATGGGCGATGAGCTCGCGGCGGCGGCTGATTCCTGCCGAGCGCCGGGTCCCTGCGACCGCCCCGCGCACGATCCGACTCTGCAGACCATAGGCGAGGATCTCGCGCAGTGCGCCCAGCGCGTCGACCAGCCGCTCCGATTGCTCTTCCCGCTCCTGCTGTTCGCGCGCACCGATGCGTCGGGCAGGAGCCGCGCCCGCCCAGGCTGTGAGCGCGACAGCGACAGCACCCCCGATCATCACGAGGGCTGTCACCGGCATCACGAGAAACGCACAGATCAGTGCTCCGACGAACAACGTGAGCGCCGCGCCGATCTGTGCGACCGTGTGGGCGTAGAAGAACTCCAGCTTCTCGATATCGGTCATCGCCACGGACGCCGCACGTCCGGAGTGCTCTCGGCGGCGTCCCGGCACGCTGCGGGAGTAGGCGTCGAAGAGCGCCATCCGCAGCCGGGCGAGCACCCGGTAGGCGAGAGCGTGCGACACGTCCATCTCGCGCCAGGTGAGGAATGTGCGCAGCAGCACGAGGGCTCCGAGGGCGACCCCCCACACGACGGGCGGCCACTCACCGTGCACGACTGCCGCGCCGACACCGAGCGCGCTGAGCACCCCGATGGCGGCGAGTGCGCACAGACTCGTGGTGGAGATCAGGTAGCTGCCGACGATGCGCCGCCACTCCGGTCGCAGTGAGGGGAGCAGCCGGGCGAGGATGGCACCGGAGGAGGTCATGACGGCTCCTTCACGAGCATTCCGTCGCGGAGCACCCGCACGTCGGCGACCCTGGCGAGAGCCTCGGGGCGGTGGCTGATCATGAGCACGATCCTCTCGGTGGCGACGCGTTCGAGCGTCTCCGCCACGGTCAGGGCGTTGTGGTCGTCGAGGGCGCTGGTCGGCTCGTCGACGAGAAGCACGGGACGGCGTGCGAGCAGTGCTCTGGCGAGGGCGAGGCGCTGCCGTTGCCCGCCGGACAGACTCGTTCCCGCCTCTGCCACCATCGCGTCGAACCCTCCGGGGATCGCCCTGATCTCGTCGAGCACACCGGCCGCGGCACACGCATCCTCCAGCGCCTCCTGCCCGGCATCGAACAGATCGACGTTCTCCTTGATGGTCCCGGCGAACAGGACGGGCCGTTGCGAGACCACGGCCACGTCGCACGGGCGGAGCGGGCGCCCGTCGAGCTCGATCGTCCCCGCTGTCGCCGGCAGGAAGCCGAGCACGAGGTCGAAGAGCGTGGACTTGCCGGCACCGGAAGGTCCGGCGATGGCGTGCACCTCGCCCCGCTCGGCGTGAAGATCGACACCGCAGAGGACATCGTCGTCGGCGCCAGGGTAGCGATACGAGAGGCCGGAGATGCGGAGCACCTGTCCCCCCGCAGCCGACACCGTCTCCTGCTCCGGTGCGGCCGCCGCGGAGCGATCGAACGCTCCGAGCGCGGCCAGTCCCGGGATGGCGGTGAGCCCGAGGAATCCGGCATGCCAGTGGCGCGAGAGCTCGCGTACCGGACGAAACGCCTCCGACGACAGCAGGAGCAGCGCGTAGACCTCGACGGCCGGCGGCTCCCCGGTCATGACGGAGACGACCGCGAGTCCGGCGGCGATCACGACCCCTGCCTGCACGGCGAAGTCGGTGATGGCGGTCTCCGCGAGCGACGACCGCATCACGCGTTCGGTGGCCAGGCGCAAGGCCTCCGTTCGCGCCTGCAGGCGCGAACGCGTCGCGGGGACGTCTCCCAGCGCGCGCAGCGTCGACATGCCCCGGAGCGACTCGAGCAGGTCGCCGCTGAGAGCCTCGTAGCTGTCCCGGTGGGCGAACCCGCGTCGGGCGAGCATCCGTTTCCACAGCAGAGGGCCCAGTACCGCGAGCAGGATTCCCGCGGCGACGCACAGTGCGACGAGAGGCGACAGCACCGCGACGAGGCACACCGCAATCAGGCTTCCGGCCGCGAGCTGCACGACGGCGGGGATGTACTTCGACACGTAGGCGTCGGTGCCGTCGATCCCGTCACCGAGCGCGAGCTGGGTCGAACCGTCGCGGAGGCTGGCATCGTGCAGTCGTTCCGGCACGAGCGCCGCCGTGACGGCCGCGCCCCGCAGATCCGCCCTGACCCTTCCGCCGAGGCGGGCGGCCGTGTCGCCTTGCACCAGAGTCAGCAGCACCCGCGTCAGCCCGATCGCAAGGATCGCACCGATGCCGGCACCGGCGCCCGCCACGTCGCCGCGGACGAAGGCGGCGAGCGACCAGGCGAGCGCGAGTGCCTGCAGCAGGTGCGTGGCGAAGACGAGGAGAAGGAGCAGGATGCTCCCCGTCAGAGTCCAGGGGTGCCGTCGCGCCGCGCGCCACAGTTCGGGGACGATCATCATCGTGAGCCTCCGGGGGAGTCGAGGAGGGCCACCGCGTGGAGGATCCACCGGTCGCCGGTCGCAGAGAAGCCGGAGACCGGGCGCGCGCGCCTTTCTCCGGTGAGCGCAGTCCTGTAGCAGAGACGGGCTGCGGCGAGATGAGCACCCCAGAGCGCGGCGGCGACGATCTCCGCGGGGGCTGCGGTCGGCACGGCCCAGGAGCGGACTGCGGTCGCACCACGCACCCAGGACTGACCCGACGCTCTCGCGATGCGCTCGACTGAGGGCGCGTGGGCGCCACCGATCCGGGCGGCGAACTCTGCGGTGGTCGGCGAGCGACGGCCTGCGAGAGCGCGCCGAGCCGTGGCATCGGGCACCGGATCGTTCGGGATCTCTACCGCGGCGAGCGGGATCTCCGGCGCGAGTCCGCGACGGATCCAGGCCTCGGCATCGGAAGCGCGGGGAACACGGAGCAGCGAGCGCAGCCGGGCCGAGGGACCGACCTCCACCCGACCGGTGTGCTCCCCCAACAAGAATCGGATGGCGGCGACTGCGTAGGCGGTATCGGCGATCCACAGCGGCCAGGCCCGATGCCGGTAGCGGCCGAAGGACCGGCCGGGCAGTACGGTCAACACGACGCGCGCGATGCCGTCGTCCGCAGCGGGCGAAGGCCATCCGTCCGCCCGATCGGCCGCGGCGTCGCGGCGCCGGAACACGCCGTCCTCGGCATCGACCGTCCAGCGCACACCGGTCGCGTCGATCAGATGTGTCTGCACCGGGTAGCACGCCCCGGCCGAAGGCACAGGACGACGACGGATGCTCGCCACCCGGCCGTCCGCGGTCTGATGGAACTCCCCCGGGTGCCACAGGCCGTCGACGAGTTCCCGCACACCCCGTGGCGGATCGGCGACCTCGGCGCCGGCCCGTTCCCAGTCGTTCGTCCGCGGCCCTGGCGGCACCGGGCCGGCAGGCATGCGAGAGGTCTGGGCCTCGGCGAGCGGGGCGGGCAGAGCAGGGGATTCTCGGTTCGCTCGGCGCATGAGCGGCTTCACATGTGCGGAGCCGGGAGGAGCGTGAAGTCCTCCCGGCCGCCGGTCCAGGTCGTGCGCCAGCCGCGCTCCTCTGCCGCCTCTCGGAATCGCGGCATCCCGAGGTAGGAGAATGCCGCTGGCGCGTTGGGTACGAGACCCGTCACGATCGAGCGCACCACGCGCAGGTCCGTGCGCCGCACGTCTGATGTTGTGAGATCGCGGGTGAGCGCGCGGTGCGCACGGACGCGCAGGCGCTGGTAGACCTCGCCCATCGTCACCGGACTCATCGCGCTCAGCGGGCGCAGGCCGTGCTCCGGCGAGTGGAACCGGCGCGCCTCGTCGTGCACGGCCGGGTCGAGCCACACCTGCACGTGCGCGCCGAGATCGATCACATTCTCGAACTGCTCCCCTGCCGCGGCCCTGTAGTCGGCACCCGGATGGAAGTCGAGAGTGAGCCCCTTCGCCATCAACCCTTCGGCGACGGCTCGGAACACCCACCCGTCGGCCGACGTGCACCCCTGCGTATAGATCCAGGTGTGCACGGCCTCGAGCACTGCCTTTCGTGCGGCGCGCGCCGGATCGAGGGAGGCCGAGAAACCGGCGGCGTAGAGCCCCCGCTCCTCGTCGTGGACGAGGGCGCCGATCGCCGGGGCGAACTCCGAGGGCATCGCGACCAGCCACACTCGCAGACTGCTCCCCCGCAGGTCGTCGAGGAGACCGGGGACGGTGGCCGGGTCGATGCCGAACGTCGGCCCGTCGAGGTGCCACCACACCTCGAGGGCATCCCGCTCGATCACCTCGATCACCCCGCGGTCCCGCGCGTCGTCGAAGCCCGCTCCCGTGGCGATGCCGGCGTAGTTCAAGTGATGCGTCCGCGGCAGGGAGCGGAATCGCGACTGCCGCCAGTTCAGGTGCACGAGCGAGTCCGGCATCCACACCGAGCCGCCGCCGAGCTCGTCGCAGCGCGCCCACAGCGTCGGAGTCGAGGGCCGCAGCCGCTGGTACGGAAAGCCGGGCCGCGCGAGCTGCCACTCGGCGAAACAGGGAAGTTCCGCTTCGCCGATGACGGTCTCGCCGTCGGCGCGCAGCTCCTCTGCCGTGCCGACGCGGAGCTCGTCGCGAGGGAGCACGTCGGGCAGCCAGTTGCCGCAGTACCGTTCCACTCCTTCGCCGATCGCGGCGATGCGCGCCTGCGCGGGATCGCCGAACGACGTGCCGAGCGAGACCCGGTCGGCCGGCCACTCGCCCAGGATGCGGGCATCGGCGACCGATGCCGTGAGCGCCAGGTACCGCTCGGGAGCACCGACCGGATGCGGCACCTCCCGCACCGAGCGGATGATGCCGGTCTCAGCATCGACCAGTGCCTCTGCCGGCAGCGTCGCGCGGCCCTGAGCGCGGTCAGCGCCGTGGTCCAGGATGTCGTGCGGGGTCATGCGGTCCTCTCGTATCGCCAGCGGCCGGTCTCGGGTTCGAAGGCGGATCTGGTGCGGCGGATCACGGGCAGATCCCGCTCCCGCGGAGCGGATGCCGACGGGGACACGGGCCCTGATCGCTCCGAGGGCAGACCGTTGTCGGCGAGCCAGGTATCGAGCACGCCTCCGATGCCGCCCGCACGGCGCAGCCGGGAGCGGACCTCGTCGTCGTCGATGTCGGCGGCCAGCCGGTGTCCCCACGGACCGTCGACCATGTGGACGGCGCCCTGCCAGGCGTCCGCGAGCCGAGCGGCGTCGGCGAAGAAGAAGTCGTGATCGCCACGGACCAGGAAGAGCGCAGCACGGATGGCCCCGTACGCGCGTTCGAGGTCGACGGCGGGAGCAGACCAGAGCCGCCGCCATCCGGAGAGGACTTCCTGCGACCACCCCCACTCTTCGGCGGCCCGGTGCACGCCGACCGCGGTCGTCCGTTCGATACGCGCCGCGAGTTCGTCGTCGGTCAGCGGCGCCAGCGAACGCGCTCCGCGGCCGTGCTGGTGCCACCACCCGATACGGTCGCGCAGCTGGGGGCGCCCGTTCTCATCCCACGCGGTCTCGGCGAGCCCGAGCGCCGGGACCAGGAGCACGAGTCCGTCGACGTCGACGACCCTGGCGGCTTCGAGTGCGGTGTGCGCAGCGTACGAGCCGCCGGACAGCACGAGCGGCAGCCCGGGGTCCTCGGCCCTGACCGCCTCGGCCACCGCGCGTCCGTCGCCGCACTCCAAGAGGTAGGGGTGCCATTCGCCGTCGGAGGAGTGCCGTCCGCGCACGTCGTGGATCACGCAGCGGTAGCCCCGACTGGTCCAGGCCCTGGCGGTGTCGCCGTGACGCCAGGCCCCGTAGGGCGTACGGATGATCACCACGCCCCGCGGCTCTGCGGGCTCCCAGTTCCAACCGCGCAGCAGGGTGCCGTCATCCGCGACGACGGTGTGGTTGCGGGCTCCGCGAGGCGGTGTCATCGGATCACCCGAGGCGGGGCCGCCGGGAAGGGGAGCACGGTGTGCTCGCTGACGGAACCGGTCGCCGGCACCAGCTTCCAGAGCGTCGTGCGCAGGCGATCGAGTTCGGCGTCGCCCTGCGCCCAGGCGTGGATGACGTGCAGCAGACGGGCGAGGACGAGCACCGTGGTCGCGTCGTCGAGAGGAGCAGCGGCGGGCGGACCAGTCTGCTGCCAGGCCTCGGCCGACGCAGGTGCGCTGCTGGCGGCCACTCGGCGCGTGGCCACGTGAACGGACCTCGGGTCGTTCGCATCGAGAGCGAGCGGATCGATCAGGACGCTCTCGCCCTCCCGGCGGACTCGAAGCCAGGCGATGCCGCGCTGTGGAAGGAGGTCGTGCTCGGCCCAGCGGCGACGGTCGCGCGCCTCCTCGGCGTAGGCGACCACGAGGGCTGCGTCGTCCGACACGTCCGATGCGGTTTCCGCGATGGTGACCCGTGCACCCCAGGCTGCGAGCACGCGCTCGAGCCCGTCGACGAGCCGGCCCGTTCCGAGGACGCAGACGTCGCGGCGCTCCGCCGGCCAGCGCCGAAGAGCGTCCGCGGCCTCGCGCTCCTTCACCTCCAGAGCCAGCCGGTCGCGGTAAGCCGAGGTCTCGCCGTCTATTCCGCTCGCGAGGGCGTCGAACAGGTCGGCGGGCGGCATGTCGACCAGGGCGAATCGTCCGGTGCGCAGGCGGATCCGGGGGCGACCGTCGCTACCGACGACGAGATGCGCGCCGGAGTCGGGGAGCGCCAGGATGCGGGGTTCGGATGTCATGGATTCTCTCGGTGGTGGGCCCGGCCGGGCGCGAACGCCCGGCCGGACGGGAGTGCGCTCGAAAGCGCGACGGAAGGATCCGCGATCAGTCGAAGGGGTTCTCGACCAGTGCGTTCGAGTGCGATGCCGACAGGTGCGCCAGCTGCTCGGACTCTTCGATCTCTGCGAGGATCTGCTTTTCCATTTCGTGCTCCTTCTTCGAGGTGGTCCGTCCCGCGGTGTGCGAGGCGGGTTCACGATGTGCGAACACTGATGACCCTAAATGAGAATGATTCTCAATATCTACTAGGATCTCTCACATGCCCTCCACCACACCCCTCCTCGCCGCTGATCACCGGGCCGGAGTCGTCTACGAGATTCGCGACGCCTCCCGGCGTGTCGCCGTCGCGAACAGCTGGCTCGCCGAGCACGCGGGCTTCCTCCGTCTCCCGATCGGAGCTCACGGACGCTGGGCGTTCGCCGACGACCGCGGCGGCGCTCTGGTCGTCGGGGATGCAGAATCCGTACGGCGCATTCCGATCGCCATCCCGGCAGAGCACCTGGCCTGCGATGCCACCGGCCGCCACGTGGTCGTCACCACGGGTCTGGGCATGAGCGGAGAAGCGTGGAGCGACGTGGTGTCGGTCGTCGATCTCGTCGCGGATTCCTCCGTGCGGTTCCGCGCGCGCACCGGAGAGCCCGGCGTCGCGATCACTCCGGATCAGGCGTCGGGAGAGCCGACGATCCTGCTCCGCCATCGCGAACCCGGTGCCGTCGAAGCGCTACCCCTCACGACGGCTCTCGAGGTCGGACCGCACGCGCCGGTCCTGCGCGGGCAGCTCCTCGACGACCTCGCACCCGACGGCCACGGCGATGTGCTGGATCCGGCCTCCGGGATCGTCGGGATCGCCACGAGCCGTGGGCTGGAGCGCTTCGTCGTCGACGCGGGCGCGCCCCGCGCCATCGGGGTCCTGCGGTGGCCCGTCGAAGGGCGCGCGTACTACCTGCGCCTCGCCGGCGACACCGGACGAGCCACGGGCATCGTGCGCGGAGGACCGGCCGCCCCCGGATCGTGGCCAGGGTGGACCAACACCTTCGTCGACATCGACCTCGCTTCCGGAGCATCCCGTGCGGTACCCCTTCCGCCGGGGCTCGCGTTCCGATTCGCTCTCGCCCCGGGTGCCGCCGCAGTCTCCGTCATCCACCCCGATGGCGACGTGGTGGTCGCGATCGATCGTGAAGACGCGCGCGTCTCGCGGGTCGTCCCGATCCCGGCGATGACGCACCCGCCCCGCGCAGGGCAGTTGCCGTGGGACGGCGTCGACGGTCGCCCCGCACAGCGCCGCTCCATCGCGATCGACCCCGTCACCGGAACGATCGCCGTCACCAGCGGAGGAGACGGGACGATCCACCTCATCGGCGACGATGGAATCTCCAGGATCGAACTCCCCACCCCGCTCGACGAGGGCGGCCACCTGTTGTGGACAGCCGACGACGACCGCGTCGACGACCTGGTGGGCCGATGAACGCGCACCGAGCCATGCTCGACGAGGCCCTCGCGCGCGCCGAGCGCCATGGTCGCCCCGGGCTACCGGTCGGTGGTTTCACGCTGGGGCGCGCCGACTATCGCCTCCGCCGCAGCATCCACCGCCTCGACAGCACGACCGTGATCGAACCCGACGGTCACCTCCACCGGATCTTCCCCTCCCCCGACGGCCGTCTCATCGCCGCCGAGTGGGCGCCGACCGCCGACGAGAACGCCGTCCTCGGCATCGTGGACGTCGCGGCCGGCACGCTGCGCCTTCACCCCGACGTCCGTCTGCGCTACGACACCGTGCTCTGGGCGACCGACTCACGGAGCGTCGACGTCGTCGCAAGTCGCGACCGGATGCTCGTCACCCTGAACCTCGAGACCGGCGAAAAGCAGACGGATCCGGTCGACCCCGAGGTGCGATTGCGTTTGTTCCCGGGTGGGGAGAACGGCCTGAGCGCCCTCAGCTCTGGCGTGCAGGGCACGACGCTGACCGACCGCGCGACCGGAATGCCGCTGGGTCGGTGGCCGGCACTCATCCGCGCCATGCCATTCGGCGCGGGAGTGCTGGTGTGGCACGACGGCGGGCTCGACGCCGTGGCAAAAGTCGGCGTGGGGAACGGCGGCGTGGGCGAGGACAATGCGCTCTGGCGCTGGCACGATCCCGACGCGCAGATCATCGATGTCGCAGTGCAGGGCGACCGTGTCGTCATCCTCGCCGTCGCAGACGGACGGAGTCTGCTCATCGACCTGGCCGACGGTGTCGAGATCGAACGCACCGAGGCTGCCGGGACCGCCTCCGATGCGCTCACCACGACGATGATCGGTGTCGACGACGGCGTGCTGCGTCTGGGTGTCGAGGGGCCGCTCACTCCACCGCAGGTCGTGGCGCGCACGCGGGAGGGGACCACGATCGTGCCGTCCCCCGAATACACCCTCGGCACCACCGTGCGATACGACCTGCCGGCCGACGACGGCACGAGCCTGACCGTCCACGTGACCTCGCCGAGCGGGACGACGGGTCCCCTGCCGCTGATCCTCGCCTGCTACGGCGGCTTCGGCGTGCCCCACCTCCCGCTCTTCGAACCCACCGTGCCCGCGTGGGTCGAGTACGGCGGCGCATACGCCTCCGCGCAGCTCCGCGGGGGCGGCGAGCGCGGAGAAGCCTGGCGCGAAGCGGGGCGCGGAGCCGGCAAGCGCCGCACGATCTCCGACCTCGCCGACGTCGCGCGCGGGCTCATCGAGGCAGGGATCACTCGCCCCGATCTGCTCGTCCTCGTCGGAGCCTCCCTGGGTGGGGTCGTCGCGGCGGGGTGCGCGATCGAGAATCCGGAGCTGTGTGCGGGATTCGTGACCACCGCTGCCCCACTCGATCTGCTCGCGCTGGACGATCATCCGCTCGGCTCGCGTTGGCGAGCGGAGTTCGGCGACGACGGCACCCCGGAATCCCGCGCGCGACTCCGCGCCCTCTCGCCGCTTGCCGGTGCCGAAGCGCTTCCGGCAGGCGCTCTGATCCCCTCCTACCTGGGGGTCGTGCTCGACGAGGACACCAGGGTCCTCGCTCGCGACACGCACCGGATGGTCGAGGCGCTGCGACGGGCAGGCAGCCCCGCCCGGCTGTGGACGGCCACCGGAGCCGGACACGGCGCGAACGGAACCATCGCGCTGCACGACCTGGGTCTCACCGTGCTGGACTTCGCGGCCGAAGTCACGGCGGGAGGCCCCCGGTGAGTGAATCGACCGGCACCGCCACCGCACTGCTCGGACGACGTCTCCGCTCCCTGCGGCGACGCAGCGGGCAGCACATCTCGCACCGCAGCAGGAGTCGCGGCGGAGGCCGGCGCATGCTGTCGGTCGGTCCCACCATGGCGGCGATGGCGGTCGCTGCCGTCGTCATCCTCGTGCTCTCCGCATCCGTCGGCCCGGTGACCGTCTCGCCCATCGACGCCGCGAAGATCGTGATCGGCCATCTGCTCCCCGGAATGCCCTGGATGTCCGACGGCACCCTCACGCCGCTGCAGGACCAGGCCGTCTGGCAGTTCCGAGTACCGAGATCACTCCTGGCCGCGCTGTCGGGCGCCGGGCTCGCTCTCGCCGGAGCGATGATGCAGGCCGTCGTGCGCAACCCGCTCGCCGAGCCGTATATCCTCGGAGTCTCGTCCGGAGCGAGCGTCGGCGCCGTGTTGGTGATCGTCTCCGGCGGCGCCACTTTCCTCGGCCTCACGATGAGCGGGGCGGCGTTCGTCGGCGCGATGGTCGCCTGCCTCCTCGTGGCCATGCTCGCGCGCATCCGCGGGGAGCTGTCCCCGACCAGGATGATCCTCGCGGGCGTCGCGCTCGGCGCCTTGCTGAGCGCCGTGACGAGCTACCTCACCCTCACCACCGACGCCCAGAACGTCGTGAGCGTGATGTTCTTCCTCCTCGGCAGCGTGTCGGCAGCCGACATGTCGTCTCTGCTCATCCCCACGGTCGCGCTCGTGATCGCGTGCATCGCGGTCTTCGGGCTCTCGCGATCGATGAATGCCCTGCTCTCGGGTGACGAGTCAGCCATGGCCGTCGGCGTGCGAACGAGCCGGCTGCGCGGGCTGCTCCTCGTGCTCGCCTCTCTCCTCACCGGTGCGATCGTGGCGGTGAGCGGGGGCATCGGCTTCGTCGGCCTCGTCGTCCCGCATATGGCCCGACTCCTGGTCGGCTCGGATCACCGACGGATGCTGCCGATCACGGTCCTCGGCGGAGCGCTGTTCCTCATGATCGCCGACCTGCTCGCCCGTACGGTCGCGATGCCGACGGAGATCCCGCTCGGCATCCTCACCGCTTTCGTCGGAGCCCCCTTCTTCCTGTGGCTGATGCGCAGCGGCGGCGAGCGGGCGGGGTTCGACCGATGAGCGTGCTGTTCGACGACGTGAGCGTCGCGCGCGGCGGTCGCACCGTGCTGCACGGTGTCGACCTCGAGGTCGGCACCGGGCGCATCGTCGGACTCCTCGGGCCGAACGGCAGCGGCAAGTCCACCCTCCTGCGCGCGCTCTTCACCGGCCAGCGCCCGCTGAGCGGACGCGTCTTGATCGACGACGCGGACGCCTCGCAGCTGCCTCCACGCACACTCGCCCGCACCGTGTCGGTGATGCTGCAGGACTCCCCGTCGGAGTTCGACCTGAGCGTGCGGGAGACGGTGCTCGTCGGCCGCTCCCCGCATCGTGCGCCGTTCAGCCGGGACACCCCTGAGGATCAGCGCATCGTCGACGAGGCGCTGCGCACCGCCGACGTGCACGATCTCGGCGACCGGCTGGTGCGGTCACTCTCGGGTGGTCAGCGCCAACGGGTGATGCTCGCCCGTGCGCTCGCGCAGGGCGGCGAGATCCTCGTACTGGACGAGCCGACCAACCACCTCGACATCGCTCACCAGCTCGACCTCATGCGTGTCGTGAGCGGACTCGGCACGACCGTGATCGCGGCGCTGCACGACCTCAATATCGCGGCGGCGTTCTGCGACGACGTCGCGGTGCTCGACGAGGGACGGCTCGTGGCGTTCGGTCCGCCCGACGCGGTGCTCACGCCGACACTCGTCGACGAGGTCTTCCACGTCACCGCGCGCATCGCGATCGAGGTCGACACGGGAGCAAGGGCGATGACCTTCCACCCGCGTCCGCGCACCCGTCGCTGAACCACTGAGAACCGAACCACCGAATCCGCACCAAGGAGAAGAAGAATGACACCCCGCACCCGAACAACCCGTGCACTCGCCGCCGTCACCGTCGGATTTGGCACCCTCGCCCTCTCCGCCTGCGGCGGAGGCGTCACCACGGCAGCACCCTCCGCGTCATCCGACGAGACGATCACGATCGAGAACTGCGGCCGCACGATCGATATCCCGGCCACCCCCACCGCTGTCGTCGGGATGCACCCGTCACAGACCGAGCTGCTGCTGCGCCTCGGTCTGGCCGACTCTCTCGTCGGGCAGGCTCAGGCCACGGCCCAGGACCTTCCCGCCGACGTCGCGGAGCTCGCAGCCGACGTGCCGGTCATCGGAGGGGACTCCCCTCCGAGCCGCGAGGAACTGCTCGCCGTCGAGCCCGACTTCGTCTACTCGCCCACCACCTACGAGTTCACCGCCGAGCAGGGCTTCGCCAGCATCGAGCAGTTGGATGAGGCCGGGGTCACGGCATACACGGCCACCGGAGGATGCTTCGACCGCCGCATGGAGGGCACCGTCACCGACCTCTTCACCGATCTGGAGAATCTCGGTGAGATCTTCCGGGTCTCGGACGAGGCGGACGCCCTCATCGATTCGTCCCAGGCCGAACTCGATTCCGTCGCCGCCGCGATCGAGGACCAGGATCGGCCGCGCGTCGCGCAGATCTTCGTCGAAGGGACGACCCTGACGGCGATCGGCGCCGGCATCGAGTTCGATATTCTGCAGCGAGCCGGCGCAGACAACGTGTTCACCCCGGAAGACCCGATGTTCGCCGACTTCTTCGCCGCCGAGATCACCCCCGAGTCTCTGGCGTCCGAAGCCCCTGACGTCCTCGTCTTCGCTGTGTCCGACCCGGCGCACGAGGAGGCTGTGCGCGCCTATCTCGCGAAGACGTTCCCCGAGATGCCCGCGGTGCGCGACGGCCGACTGATCGCGGTTCCGTCCGCCGATCTGTTCCCCGGCACCCTCGGCAACGTCTCGGCGGTCACGCAGATCGCAGAGGCGCTCTACCCCGACGCCGCATTCGACTGATCCCACCAGGGTGACGGGGCGTCGACGGCCCCCTGTCACCGACGTCGGCCCGAGCGCCCCTCGCTCGGGCCGACCGGCGCGTCTCCGACCGCGGTCCCCAGCTATTCAGTCAGGGCGATCTCGAGACGGGGAAGCACGCGGCCAGGAACGGAGCCACTGGGCGCGGTACCGATCCGCCGGGCACCGAAGCGCAGATAGAACGCCTCCGCACCGGGATCAGCATCGAGTTCCAGGCGAGTGAACCCTGCGGCCCGCGCGGCGCGCAGGGTGTGCTCGAGCAGCATTCGGCCGCAGCCCGTTCCTATCGCAGGCGGATCGATGAACAGCGCCGATAGTTCGCCGTCCTCCGACTCACCGCTCACGAGGCTGAAGCCAAGAACCGTCGCGTCCTGCTCCACGACCCACATCAGTCCAGATCCGCAGGTGGCCGCATCGAAGGTGAGCTCATCTCGGCATGCTTCCAGAAACTCGGCCGAGTATCCCCAATGACCCTTTGAGCGCAACGCCAGCGCGGAGATCTCGCCATGCTCCTCGGGCCGTGCCTCTCGTATGCGCAGATCACTCATGAGTTCCACTCTGCACGCGACGACGCGCAAGACGCCAGCCGCTCGTGCCGATTCGCCGGAATCGATCGTTTGCGACGCAGAGGAACCCCTCGCGGTGATGGAAGGATGGGGGCATGACCCCGTCGAGGAAGCCTGCCGTTGTGCGCGGCTTCGCGGCGGCGTCTCTCGCGACGTTCGCCGCGCTGGCGGGTCACGTCACGGGCGGCGGGCAGATGCCGGGCTCGCTGGGCATCGTGGTGCCCTGGATCTTCTCGTTCATGGTGTGCGTGCTGCTCGCAGGGCGCACGCTCTCGGTGATCCGATTGAGCATCTCGGTGGCGATCAGCCAGTTCCTGTTCCACGTCCTGTTCGTCCTCGGGACCATCGAGCCCTCAGGGCATGTGGCCGGTCACGTGCACGGCGCTCCGATCGTCCTGCCCGCGAGCACCGGTCTGTCAGAAGCCGTCGTCGCGGACGGCACGATGTGGTTCGGACACCTGCTGGCGGCGGTCACCACCATCGCCGTCGCTCATCGCGGTGAGCGGATGCTGCACGCGCTGCGCGCGCTCGCGGTCCAGGTCGTTCTCTGGGTGCGCCGGCGAGTGGATGCTGCGCTGGGCGCTCCCGAGCTGCTCGACGCGCGCGACGTCCGCATCGCACCGGACACCGGACGTCCCCTCGAGTCGCGGATTCTGGCGACCCTTCGGGGGCGCGGACCGCCGGTGGCCTCCGCGATCTGATCCGCACCGGCTCTCGTCTGTCGCCGGTGTGTTCCCGCTCGGGCGCTTCTGCGCGCCCTGGGCATCCTGAACAACCGTTGGCGTCGCCTGTCGGCGCCCGACGAGAGGCTTCCTCATGTCTGCACTGCGCCGAATCGGTGCGGGGCTGGCGTTGGCCCTGATCGCCGTCCTGGCGACCGCGGTACCGGCGTCCGCCCACGACCAACTGACCTCCAGCACACCCCGCGAAGGAGAAGCGCTGGCGACGGCTCCGAAGGAGATCGTGCTGACGTTCTCCGGCGATCTGATCGTCCTCGATGCGTCGATGACGGGCGCGGTCGTCATGGTCGTCGATGCGTCCGGGAAGGACTGGGCGTCGGGAGAGATCGACGTCCAGGGGAACACGGTGACCGCGCAGCTCACGTCCGGCATGCCGGTCGCGGGATATCAGGCGCGGTGGCAGGTCGTCTCCGAGGACGGGCATCCGATCTCGGGAATGATCCCGTTCACGATCGGCGACGCCGACCCGATGGACACGGACCAGAAGGGCGACAGTCGCACGGATGGTGACGCCCGCGCCTCAGAAGATCAGATCGCAGACGAATCGAGCAGCCCCGTTCGGGTGCTGCTCATCGGGGCGGGCGGCGCGGCCATCGCCGCTGCCGGCTTCGCCCTCTATCGATACCTTCGTCGCCCCAGGGCGACAGCCGCCCCGCCGGAATCCGGCGCTGATGCGGCAGAGAACCTGTGAAAGGCACCACACGATGAACACTTCCCAGACCCTCCCTCGAGCCGCGGCACTGCTGGCCGTCTCGTTCCTCGCGCTGACCGGCTGCGCCGCAACCGCTCCGCCGGCATCCGAGGATCCGAAGCCGGCCGGCGATGTCGTGACGATCGAGGACGCATGGGTGAAATCCGCTCCGGACGGCATGTCCGCCGCCTTCGGGATGCTCGAGAACGCCGGCGACGAGGATGTGACGGTCGTCTCCGTCGAATCCGATGCGTCATCGATGCTCGAGCTGCACGAGACGGTGGAGAACGAAGCCGGCGAGATGGTGATGAGGGAGATCGAGGGAGGTTTCGTCATCCCCGCGGGTGCGGAGCTCGCCCTCGAGCCCGGCGCGAACCACATCATGCTGATGGATCTCGCCAGCCCGCTGGTCGCGGGCGATGAGGCCACCTTCACGCTGACCTTCTCCGACGACTCGACGTACGAGTTCACCGCTCCGGTGAAGGACTACTCGGGTGCGAACGAGAACTACGAGGACAGCGACGAGCACGAAGGCATGGATCACTGATGCCCGCGCCCGCTGAGGGCGCGCGCACCGATCACGGTCGGTCGACCCGGCGACAGTTCCTCCTCGGAGGGGCTGTCGCCGGGATCGGCGCGGCCGCGGCGATCGGTGCGGACTTCGCGCTCAACCGTCCGGACACGGACGAGACCACGGCCGCGTCTGCGCCCATGAACGGCGATGAGAAGGTCCCCTTCTTCGGCGCACACCAGGCAGGCATCGACACGGCCGCGCAGGCGCACGGTGTCTTCGTCGGCCTGGACCTGAACGACGGTGTCGGTGCGGCGGCCCTCGTTCGTCTGATGCGGATCCTCACGGACGATGCGGCGCGGCTGACGCAGGGAACACCGGCCCTGGCCGACTCCGAGCCGGAACTCGCACTGTCGCCCGCTCGCCTGACGGTCACGTTCGGGTTCGGCCCCGGGCTGGTCACCCGGGCCGATGGTGCGGCACCGAGCTGGCTCGCCCCGCTTCCCGCGTTCGGGATCGACCGGCTGCAGCCGGAGTTCTCCGACGGAGACCTGCTGCTGCAGATCAACGGCGACGATCCGCTCACGGTGGCGCACGCGACCCGCATGCTGCTGAAGGACGCACGCGGATTCGCGACGATCCGGTGGACACAGCAGGGATTCCGGCGCGCGTACGGCACCGAGCGACCCGGGACCACGATGCGGAACCTCTTCGGCCAGGTCGACGGCACGACCAACCCGCAACCGGGGACGAAGGACTTCGACCGGGTCGTCTGGGCTGAAGAAGGCTGGCTCGCAGGCGGCACCGGCGCGGTGATCCGCCGCATCCGGATGGATCTCGACAAATGGGACCGTCTCGACCGCAGCGGACGCGACGCGTCCGTCGGCAGAAGCATCGCGAACGGGGCACCCCTGACGGGGACGGACGAGTTCGACGAACCGGACTTCGACGCGAAGACCGCGATCGGATTCCCGGTGATCCCGCAGTTCGCCCACATCCGCCGGGCGCGCGGCGACGACAGCGAGCGCATATTCCGCCGCGGGTACAACTACGACGAGCGCCCGCTCGGAGCAGAGGTCTCCGAATCGGGGCTCCTCTTCGTCTCCTATCAGGCCGACATCGAACGCCAGTTCATCCCGATGCAACGACGACTCGACGAGCTCGACCTGCTCAACGAATGGACCGTGCCCATCGGCTCCGCCGTCTTCGCCATCCCGCCCGGATGCGCAGAAGACGGCTTCATCGGCGACTCCCTCCTCTCCTGAAAGCCCCACCATGACTCTCACGACATCCGAGACCACCCCGCACTCGCCGCCCTCGACCACCAGGTCACGTCGACGAGGGTGGCTCGGCCCGCTGCTGCTACGACTGCACTTCTCCGCCGGCATCCTCGTCGGCCCGTTCATCCTCATCGCCGCCATCAGCGGCGCCCTCTACGCACTGACGCCGCAGCTCGAGCAGGCCGTGTACTCGGAGCAGCTGCACGCACCCGAGACGGAGACGTCGCTGACCCTCGCGGAGCAGATCGAGGCCGCCGACGTCTATCGTGGCGATTCCTCCGGGCTCTTCGCCGTGCGTCCCGCCCCCGAGCCCGGCGACACGACACGGATCATGTACGCCGAAGACGGGCTCGGCCCGAGCGAATCCCGCGCCGTGTTCGTCGACCCCGGTACCGGAGAGATCCGCGGCGACCTGGTCGTGTACGGCACCAGCGGCTCCACGCCGCTGCGCACGTGGATCAGCAACCTGCACCGCAACCTGCACCTCGGCGACGCCGGACGCCTCTACAGCGAACTCGCCGCCTCCTGGCTCGGGATCGTCGCCGCCGCGGGCCTCGCGCTGTGGGTCGTCCGCATCCGCACGTCCCGCGCCAGGAAGGACTTCGTTCGACCGAACCGCACCCACAGGGGCTACCGCCGTCTCTTCGGCTGGCACACGAGCATCGGAATCTGGGTGCTCCTCGGCGCCCTGTTCCTCTCCGCCACGGGTATCACCTGGTCGCAGTACGCGGGAGCGAATGTCGGCAGCCTGCGCGCCGCCCTCGACTGGGGAACCCCCTCGATCGACACCACCCTCGGCGGCGAGACGGCAGGGACGGATGACCACGCGCACCATCACGGTGCGGAGACCGCACCGACCGGAGCCGCCAACCCCGCGACCTTCGACGCCATCCTCGCCATCGCGCAACGCGAGAACGTGAACACC
Organism: Microbacterium sp. PMB16; assembly: GCF_051294855.1. Lineage (GTDB taxonomy): Bacteria > Actinomycetota > Actinomycetes > Actinomycetales > Microbacteriaceae > Microbacterium. The sequence goes on along the minus strand of NZ_CP145908.1, from coordinate 1,643,016 downwards.
GGTCAGGTCGAGATCAAACCGCCGGCTGAACCGGGAACCGCATGGACGATCCGCGAGATCAAGAGCAGCTTCCCCACCGAGGGCGACTCTCTGGCGATCGACGGCACGACCATGCAGGTCGTCGACCGGATCGATTTCGCAGACCTCTCCCTGCCGGCGAAGCTCGCCAGCTGGGGCATCAGCATCCACATGGGCGTCATGTTCGGACTCGCCAACCAGCTCGTCCTGTTCGTCGTCGCCATCGGGCTCGCGGCGATGGTCGTTCTCGGTTACCTGATGTGGTGGAAACGGCGGCCAGCGCATGACCCGAGCACCCGTATGGGCAAGCCTCCCCGGCGGGCCCTCTCGAGCGCGCCGTGGTGGGGCGTCGCGGCCGTCGGGGTCACGTCGATCGTCGTCGGATTCTGGCTGCCGCTCGTCGGGTGGACACTCCTCGGCTTCCTCCTCCTCGACACTCTTCTCGGCTTCGTCAGCAGACGGCGATCACGCACTCCCTAGTCCGATACGTGTGCTTCCCTGCCCACCAAGACCTCGATCGGCCGGCCGATCGATCCGCGACACCACGTGCAGCGGCGGATCGATCGGGTTGTCCGGCTCCATGTCGCCTTCCCCCACCCTCCGGAATCCCGCCTTCTCGAGCGCACGCCACGAACCGATGTTGCCGGCGACGACCGGCACGATGATCGCGGGAGTGGCGGGATACGAGAGCCAGGTGTCCGCCACGACGGCGCGGATGATCGCCGAGCCCAGACCACGGCCGGTGCTCGCCGCATCCGCGATGAGGTAGTCGATCGTCACGGCCTCCGGCGGCACCTCAACGATCGCCGAGAGCTCCTCGAAGTCCTCGGCGTAGTCGGCGATGCGCGAACGCTGCACGAGAGCGGCCGGCACGTCGTCGACCGACACCAGCAGATCCTCCCCTGGCTCCTCGCCGCGCGTGCCCGGCCCGAAGTCGCGGGCGACGCCCTCCGGCGAGAAGTCGTGATGCCAAAAGCGGTGCACGTGCGGCCGCGCGAGCCAGTCTCCGAGCAGCCCGAAATCACTCTCGACGACGGGGCGCCAGGTGAGGCGCGGAACGGGGCGGCCCTCCATGCCTCCTAGGATCCCACGACACCGACCGTCGAGTTCATGACCCCCGGAACGCGCGCCCCCGCGACCAGCCGGGCCACGAGTTCGGTGTAGTCCACGCCGGCGGCGGCGAACATCCGCGGCACCTGCGAGGCGGCAGTCAGCCCCGGCATCGTGTTGACCTCGTTGAGCACCGGACCGTCCTCCGTGAGGAAGAAGTCCATCCGGGCGACGCCGTCGCAGCCGAGCGCGTCGAACATCGCGATCGCGGCACGCTGGAGCGCCGAGGTCTCGGCTGCGGTCAGGTCGGCCGGCACCGTGAACCGGGCACTCCCGTCGTACTTGGTGGCCGTGTCGAAGAGCCCGGGGGCGTGGATCTCGAGCGGCGGCGCCGCCCAACGGACACCGCCGGCCTCGCGGAGCACGGCCACGTCGATCTCCCGCGCGCGCACGACCTCCTCGACCAGGATCCGGTTGTCGAAGCGCGCGGCGGTGCGCAGGGCTTCCCGCAGTTGCTCTGCCTCGGTCACGAGACTCACGCCGTAGCTCGACCCCGCCGACACGGGCTTCACGACGACCTCGCCCTCGAACTCCACATCGCCGATGTCGTGCGCCGCGACCAGTCTGCCGCGCGCGGTGCGGATGCCGACGGCATCCGCCACGAGCTTGGTGGTCCACTTGTCCATGCCGATCGCTCCGGCACGAAGGTCGGAGCCCACGACCCTGGCGCCGGACAGCGCGGCGAGTGCCGCGAGCGCCCCGTCCTCGCCGAGTGCTCCATGCACCGCGGGGAAGACGACGTCGGCCTCGGCTATCAGCCGCAGCGCGAGCCCCAGCGATTCGGCCGGAGTCGTGCACGGCGGGATCCCGTCGGCGCGCCAGAAGCCGTCGCGGTCGATCGTCACGGTGCTCACCGTGTGATCTCCCATCCGCAGCGCGGCAGAGACGGCGGCGGCAGAGGCGAGCGACACCTCATGCTCGGAGTTCTGCCCTCCCCCGATGACCAGGACGTGCGTTGTCATGCGATGCTCCTCTGCACCCGAGTGCCTATTCCAGTGACGATCGTGTGCGGGATGGTTCCGGCCCACCGTGCCCATTCCTGCACGGACGGCACCACACCGCCTTCGGGACCGTACACCGTGACGGGCGTCCCTCGCGGATAACGCGCCTCACCGGTGTCGATGACGATCTGGTCCATCGACACGCGACCCACCAGCGGATGCCGGACGCCACCGATCTCCACGGCCGCGCCCTCCGCGACCTCCCGAGGGATGCCGTCGGCGTACCCGACCCCGACGACGCTGAGATTCGTGGCCTCCGCCGTGACGTGCGCTCCCCCGTACCCGATCGGGGTCCCCTCCTGCACGAACGAGCTGTGTACGACCGAAGCGGTGAACCTCCCGGCACCGGCGAGCGCCACCGTCTCAGACGGGTCGATCCCGACGAGCCCTGCCCCGATGCGCACCATCCCGAAGTGCGTCGCCGGATCGGTCAGCGCGCCGGACGTCGCAGCGAGGTGCACGAGCACCGGGCCGAAGCCCTCCCGCAGCACCGCGTCGCGCGCCTGCCGCATCCGCAGCACGGCGGCGGCGTTCGCCCGCGGATCCCCATCGTCCGCGTGTGGCAAATGCCCCATCACGCCCACGACCTCGACCCGCCCACGGCCCTGCCGCGCGACGCGCAGGAGTTCCGGCCACTCGTCGAGCGGGCTTCCCCCGCGTGACATGCCGGTGTCCATGTGCAGGTGCACGCGCACCGGCGACGTCGCATCGGCGATGAGGTGACGCAGCTCCTCGGCCGACCCGACCGCGATGTCGACGCCGTACGCGGCGGCAGCGGCGGCATCCACCCCCGCCGGATTCAGCCACGACAGGATCGGCACGGTGAACCCGGCTTCGCGCAGCACGGCGGCTTCCGCGAGGTCGGTGACGCCGAGCCACTCCGCTCCGGCGGCCACGGCCGCCTGGGCCACGGTGACCGCGCCGTGCCCGTAGCCGTCGGCCTTCACCACAGCCATGATGAGCCCGTCGGTCGCGGCCCGCACGCGGCGGATGTTCGCGCCCACGGCATCCGGCAGCGTGGCGAGTGTCGGCGCGGGCAGGAGCGCGCGCGCGGTCTCCACCGAATCCGTTACAGGGGTCATGACTTCATCCTCGGGTCCTCGGTGGGGTCCGCATACATCTCAGGGCACCCCTGGTCCACGGCATCCGGCCGCAGCTCATAGTGCCACGATTCGTTCGCGTAGATCTGGCACAACCCGTAGTGCGAGCCTCGTTGCGCCAGCCAGTCGAGGGTGGCGAGCGGGCCGAGATCGACGGCATCGCCCGAGACGTGGGCGGAGGTCTTCGGGCTCGCGACCCAGCGCGCCGCCTCGGCCTCCGAGCCGTACTGGGTGATCGCCTCGCGCTGCATATGCTCCTGCAGGGCCGCGGATCGCCAGCCGCTGTTCACCCGGAATTCGAGGCCGTCGGCGGCCGCATCGTTCGCGGCACGCTGCAGTGCGTCGAGCAGCGCGGGGTCGAGATTGCCGACCGAGACCCGGTCGGTGTCGAAGACCGTGGGCTGGTCGCCGTCGCGGATCACGCCGTCGGCCTCGCTCGGGGCGATCGACGATCCGTTGACCTGCTCCCCCGCCGGGGTGTCGCTGGGGGCGGACGAGGACGTCTGCGGGGAGACGGCAGCGGATGCCGCGACGATCGACTGCTGCACGGCGAAGGCGAGGATCACGACGGCGGCGAGCGCGATCGCCGCGACGATGAGTCGTCGACGGCGCCGTGTCCTGCGGGAGGTGGAGATGATGCTGGTGTTCATGTCTCCAGTGAAGGCGGATGCCGGTTGCCAGGGCGTATGCGCTTTTCCATATGCTCGCGATATGTGCGGGTGCGTAGGATCGGAGCACATGAGAGCAGAGCCATGCGTGTGCTGATCGTCGAGGACGAGCCCTACCTCGCCGAGGCGGTCCGCGATGGGCTGCGTCTGGAGGCGATCGCCGCCGACATCGCGGGCGACGGCGACACGGCCCTCGAGTTGCTGAGCATCAACTCCTACGATCTCGCCGTGCTCGACCGTGACGTTCCCGGCCCGTCCGGCGACGACATCGCGCGATGGATCGTGGCCTCCGGCAGCGGCATCCCGATCCTCATGCTCACCGCCGCCGATCGGCTCGACGACAAGGCGTCGGGGTTCGAGATCGGCGCCGACGACTACCTCACGAAGCCGTTCGAGCTGCGCGAGCTGGTGCTGCGGCTGCGGGCGCTCGACCGCCGGCGCCACCGTTCGCGCCCTCCGGTTCTCGAGGTCGCAGGTCTCCGTCTCGACCCGTTCCGCCGCGAGGTCTACCGAGACGACCGCTACGTCGCTCTCACCCGCAAGCAGTTCGCCGTGCTCGAGGTGCTGGTCGACGCCGAGGGCGGGGTGGTCAGTGCCGAGGAGCTGCTCGAGCGCGCGTGGGACGAGAACGCCGACCCCTTCACGAACGCGGTGCGCATCACCGTGTCGTCGTTGCGCAAGCGACTGGGCGAGCCGTGGCTGATCCTCACCGTGCCGGGCGTCGGGTATCGCATCGGCACGGATGCGGATGCCGATGCCTAGGCGGCGCGGGATGAGCGCCCGGCTCAAGCTCACGCTGAGCTATGCGGGCATCGTCGTCGTGTCGGGAGTGCTGCTGCTGGCGGCCGTGGCGCTGTATCTGCTGCGCTACGTGCCGGACACGGTCGACTTCTTCCCCAACCGCACGGATCTGACCAAGGCTTTCGTCCCTTCCGCCGTCATCGTGATGATCGTGCTGTTCGCGCTCGGCCTGGCCGGGGGCTGGATCCTCGCCGGCCGGATGCTGGCGCCCCTCGAACGGATCGGTCGCGCTGCGCACCTCGCTGCTCAGGGGTCGCTGTCGCATCGGGTCGCTCTGGAGGGGCCGAGGGACGAGTTCCGCGACCTGGCCGACGTCTTCGATTCGATGCTCGAGCAGCTGGAGGCGCACGTCTCCGAGCAGCAGCGTTTCGCCGCGAACGCCTCCCACGAGCTGCGCACCCCGCTCGCGATCTCACAGGCGATGCTGGAGGTCGCCCGCAACGACCCCGAGCGCGACGTGGATGCGCTGATCACTCGGCTGGAGGTCGTCAACAGCCGGGCGATCGACCTCACCGAGGCGCTGCTGATGCTCAGCCGTGCGGACCGCCGGTCGTTCACCCGCGAGATCGTCGATCTGTCGCTGCTCGCGGAAGAGGCCGTCGAGGCGCTCCTGCCGGTGGCCGACCGTCGCGGGATCGCCGTCGAGGTCGGCGGCGCCGCGGCCCCTGTGCTCGGCTCGTCGACCCTCCTGCAGCAGCTCGTCACCAACCTCGTGCTCAACGCGATCGTGCACAACCTCCCGACCGGCGGTGCGGTGGCGGTCCGCACCCACGCGATGCCCGACGCGGTGGCGCTGGTCGTCGAGAACACGGGTAAACCCGTCCCCGCCCATCGCGTCGCGACCCTCACGGAACCGTTCCAGCGCGGCGCCGAGCGCACCCGCAGCGAGGATCATCCCGGGCTCGGCCTCGGACTCGCGATCGCCGAGCGCATCACGCAGGCTCACGGCGGGAACCTGGTGCTCACCCCGCGCACCGAGGGCGGCCTGATCGTGACGGTGTGGCTGCCGCATCCGTATCCGGCGCCCTTGGGCTGACCGGGGCGCGCCCCCGCTACATCTGCAGGTTGATCTGACGGTTGCAGGTCTAGAACACGGTTTCTGACCTGCATCCGTGTTTTCGACCTGCATCCGTGCCGAGCGGATGCCGAGCGGATGCCGAGCGGATGCCGAGCGGGCGAGGTCAGCCCGCCCCGGCGCCCCGCACGAACCGCTTCGCGAGCTCGACCATCGCCTGCCGCACCTCCTCGCCTTCGAGCAGCTCGAAGTCGATGCCGCACATGCCGATGTAGAGCGCGAACTCCGCGGGCGAGTCGGATCCGGCGGTGAGGATGCTGGTGCCATCGGTCTCGGGAACGACCTCGGCGACCGTCGCGTCGAAGTGGCGCGCCACGACGTCGGCCGGCGCCTGCATCCGGAATCGCGCGCGGTACCGGTAGGGCGCGGTCGTGATGCTGCGGGTGGTGAACTGCCGGAGCGCCTCGTCGGGGATGTCCTTCCGCGGAAATCCCTCGCGCAGGACGAGCGGATGCCGCATCCGATCCACCCGCAGGGTGCGCCAAGCCTCGCGTTCCGGGTCCCACGCGACGAGATACCAGCGCTCGGCGGTGTGCACGACCCGATGCGGCTCGATGATCCGGCGGACCTCCTCGCCGTCGTGGCGCGTGTAGTCGACCTGCATCCGCCGCTGCTCGGCGATCGCGGTGGCGATGGTCGTGACGACCGCGATATCGACGTCGTCGTGCCGGGTGCTGAGCGGCACCATCGCCTGCTCGACTTCCACGATCTGCCGTCGCGTCGCCGATGAGAGCGATTGCTCGAGCTTGGCGAGGGCACGAGCAGAGGCCTCTTCGATCCCGGTGACGACGCCGGTGGCGGCGGCGCGGAGGCCGACGGCGATCGCGACCGACTCGTCGACCGTGAGGGTCAACGGCGGCACGGCCGCACCCGCGCCGAGGCGGTATCCGCCGTGCCTGCCGCGCGTCGCCTCGATGCCGTAGCCGAGCTCGCGGAGGTCGTCGATGTCGCGGCGCAGGGTGCGGGCGCTCACCTCGAGCCGCTGTTGCAGTTCGGTGCCGCTCCACTCGCGTCGGGCCTGCAAGAGGGAGAGGAGTTCGAGGGTGCGTCCGGTGGTGCGGGTCATGCTCCCCAATCTCTTTCGGTATCAGGTCATATTGTGGCCGCTTTGGTCGAGAGAGTGAAGTCATGAACACGAACCAGATCGACGCCCGCGTCCAGCCGTTCCGCATCGAGATCTCCGACGACGCCGTGCAGGACCTGCGCGCGCGGCTGCGGAATGCTCGAGTCCCGCAGCCCCTGCCGGTCGACGACCGCAGCACCGGCATCCCCTCCGCCGAACTGCAGGACCTCGTCTCCCGCTGGGCGGAGCACGATTGGCGCACCACCGAGGAGCGCCTCAACGCGCTGCCGCAGATCATCACCGACATCGACGGCCAGAACATCCACGCCGTGCACGTGCGCTCCCCGCATCCCGATGCGACGCCCCTGCTGCTGTTGCACGGTTGGCCCGGATCGTTCCTCGAGTTCGAGGCGCTGATCGGACCCCTCACCGATCCCGTCGCCCACGGCGGTGAGGCGGCTGATGCCTTCGACGTCGTGATCCCCTCGCTCCCCGGCTTCGGCTTCTCGATGCCGCTGGTCGGCGCGGCGTGGGGCCGCGGAGAGATGGCGGGGGTGATGCTCGAGCTGATGACGCGCCTGGGCTACGACCGATTCGCCGTGCAGGGCGGCGATGTCGGCGCCGGCGTCGCACCGGAGATCGGCAGACTCGCATCGGAGCGCGTGATCGGCGTGCACGTGAACGGATCGCTCGGCAACTTCGCGGGCGATCTCGACGACGAGACGGCCGCGTCGCTGACCACGCTCGAACAGGACCGCGTGCGGCGCATCCGGGAGTTCCTGCAGAACGAGTTCGGCTACATCGCGATCCAGTCCACGCGGCCGGGCCTCGTCGGACAGGTGCTCGCCGACAGCCCGGTCGGGCAGTTCGCGTGGATCCTCGACAAGCTGCAGGCGTGGACCCACCCGGCCGAGGCTTCGGCCGCCGACGTCCTCGGCGAGCGCTTCGTCTTCGAGAACGCGGCGCTGTACTGGTTCACCGCCACGGCAGGTACGTCGGCCTTCGTCGGCTACGCACAGCAGGGCGATTGGGGTGCCGAGCCCGAGAATTCCGGCGTGCCGACCGCCGTGATCGTGTTCGCCCACGACGTGGGTCTGCGATTCGCCGAGGAGCGGTCGAACCACATCGTCCGCTGGACCGACGTCGAGGGCCGCGGCGGGCACTTCGCCGCGATGGAGGAGCCCGAGATGCTGGTCGCCGACGTGCAGGAGTTCGTGCGGTCGCTGCGATAGCCCCGGGCTGCTCCCCACTTTGCAGGTCGATTTCACGGTTGCAGGTCCGGAATCCCCTTCCGGACCTGCATCCGTGATTTCAACCTGCAAACGGGGCTCGCGGACTCCGAGACGCGCGGACTCCGACGAGCGGATGCCGCCGCGAGTCAGGCGACCTGCGCCCCCCGCAGTGCGGCGATCTCACGGCCGTAGGTCACGGCATCCGTCTCGGCGGCTTCCTTCAGCTCCTGCGCGGTGTCGGCGAAGGCGTCGAGCGCAGGGTTCACGCCGACGAGGGTGAACGGACGCTGCACGACGCGCAGGTCGAGGCCCCAGACGTCTTCGAGCACGCGGCGCAGCCAGCCGGTCGAGTGGTCCCAGCCCTCCTTGGGCGACCCGGCAGCGTAGTTGCCGCCAAGCACGGTGACCAGCGTCGCGGGCTTCCCGCGGAGCGCCGTACCCGTCGGGTCGATGCGCGCGTCGGTGTAGGCGAGGTCGAACCAGGTCTTGAAGTGCTGCGAGACGCCGTAGTTGTAGAGCGGCACGGCGAACAGCAGCGCATCGGCGCCGATGAGCTCGTCGGCGAAGGACGTCGCCAGCGCGCGGGCTTCGTTCTGCCCCGGGGTGCGCTGTGCCGCGTCGACGAAGCCGCCGGTGACGGCATCCGCCCACGCCGTCGCAGGCACGGGGTCGGCGGCGAGATCGCGACGGGTCACCGTCGAGTCGGGATGGGATGCCGTCCACTCGGCCTCGACGAGGTCGGCGAGTGCGCGGCTGGCGGACGACGCAGGAAGGATGCTGGCATCCAGGCGGAACAGGGACATGACGAGCCTCTCGTTTTCGTAGTCGCTAGGTTTTTCTTAGCGGCAACGGTTAACGTAGCACGGGTAGGATGGGGGCATGCCCGAACTCGAGGAGGCTGTGCAGCAGTGCGACGCTGCCGTCACACTGGCCTTCAGCGTGCTCGGCAAGCGGTGGAACGGCATGATCATCGCCTCGCTCGGCGGGGGCCCATCGACCTTCGTCGCGCTGCGGCGCGCCGTCGCCGGCATCAGCGACACCGTGCTGTCCGACCGGCTGGCCGAGCTCGCCGAGACCGGACTCGTCGCGCGCACGGTCGACGCCGGCCCGCCGGTCACCGTGTCGTACGCCTTGACCGCGAGCGGCGAGGGCCTGCTGCCGATCCTCGACCAGCTGGGCGCCTGGGCCTCGACGAACCTGGAGCAGCGCGCCCGCTGAGCCGCCCGGCATCCTGCCCTCTCGTCCCGACATGTCTTGTCCGCGCACCCGTCGTTCCGGCATCGCCGATCCATCTGCAGGTCGAAACGACAGATGCAGGTCGAGATGGCCGATGACGACCTGCACATGTGACTTCGACCTGCATCTGTAACGACTCGCCGGCCCGCCGACTACCGGAACGCCACCGCCGTCCCGTTCTCGGTGAAGTTCTCGAAGGTGAACTCGCCCTGCGTGTTGTTGCCGTCGATCTCGGACAGCATGCCGAAGCGGGCGTTCGCCAGTTCCCCGGACGGCACCGTGACGTTCGACCCGATCTGCGTGTAGGTCGTGCCGTCGGTCGAGTACTCGGCGGCGTACACCCCGGCGCTCACGTTCCTGAGACGCAGCCAGACACCGGATGCCGAAGGGTCGGCGACGCGCCGGCTCTCCTCCGGAGAGCCATTGAACTCGGTGACCACGGTGATGGTCGGGTTGCCGTTGTTGTGCTTGCGCTGGAGGGCGATGTAGCTGTTGTCACTCCCGTACAGCAGCAGACCCGACTCCGCGTACCGGTTCGTGGTGCGGCCGGTCATCTTCACCGCACCCGTGCCGTTGGCAGGACTCGACGCCCGCAGCACCACCGTCGTGGCATTGTTCTGGCTGCCCCAGAGGAATCCGTCGCCCGGGTTGAGGATGAGCGCGCCGCCCACGGTGAGGCGACGGTCCGCCGGGTTGTCCCGCGTCACCGTCCAGGACGAGTTCAGCGTCGGCGCCGGCGTCGACGAGAACGGACGGACGGCGCCGTCCTCGGTGAAGTCCGTGAAGGTGAAGGCGGGCTGCGCCCTGTTGCCGTCGACCTCCGACATCACGCCGAAGTGCGCTCCGCTGAGGGCGCCGGCCGGCACGGCGATGTTCGATCCGATCTGCGTGTACGCGCTGCCGTCGGTGGAGTACTCCGCGGCGTAGACGCCGCTGCTCACGGGCCGCAGCCGCAGCCAGACGGTCGCCGCCGTCGGATCGGCGACCTTGCGGCTCTCCTCCGGAACGTCGTTGAACTCAGTGACGACGGTGATCGTGGGGGTGCCGTTGTTGTGCTTGCGCTGGAGGGCGATGTAGTTCCGGTCATCCTTGTACAGCAGCAGTCCCGCTTCGGCCCACCCTTGGTTCGTACGTCCCGTCATCTTCACCGACCCGGTGCCCGTTCCCGATCCGCCGGCACGTACCACCACGGTGGTCGCGGTGTTCTGGTCGGCCCAGAGCCATCCGTCGCCCGGCGTCAGGGTCAGGCCGCCATCGGCGGTCAACTGTCGATCTGCCGGGATGTCCCGCACGACGGTCCAGTCCGGGCCGAACTGCGGGGTGACCACACAGCCGCTGGTTCCGCCGACCGTGACCGACACCGGTGCGGACTGGAGCACACCCTTGGCGGTCTGCACCTGAGCGCGGATCGTCGTCGTGCCCGCGGCCACAGCTCGTAGGGTTCCGTCTGCGTTGACGGCGACGACGCTCTGGTTCGCCGACGTGTATGTCGCGGAAGGCAGCGGTGCGGGGTTGCTCTGCCCGATCCTGGTGTCCTCTCTGCTGATCGTCACGTTCGCGGCGGTGGTGCCGTTGTTCGCGTCGACGCGTCGATTGAAGCCGGGATCGTAGGTGTTGTTCGAGATCGTGACTCCGGTGTCGCCGTGCAGGACGAACGCGCTCGACCCGTAGGGAGAGGCGGATGACGCGGCGCGTGCGGAGAACTGCTGACCGACCGCCGGGCAGGTGTCGGCCACCGAGACCGAGACGATCGACTCACGGTCGAGGCGCAGGAATCTGTTGCCGCTGATCGTCAGCCCCTGGACGCTCTTGGAGTTGACGATCTGGCCGTCGCCCATCTGGAACTCGTTGTTCAGGATCTTGATGTTCTTGTGCACGGGCGCCGCGGGATCGATGCTCGGGTTCGTCGGCTCGATGAAGATCACGGGCCACCCGGTCGTGGGTCGCTTGAACACGTTGTTCTGGATCGTGACGTCCTTCACCGGTCCGGACTCGTACCACTGCGCAGCATCCGACGAGATGAAGATGCTCGACATCTGCGGACCGTCGAACACGTTCTCCTTGATGACGACGGGCTTGCGTGTGGTCACGAGGATCGCGCGGGTCGGCATGTTGACGAAGGTGTTCTTCTCGATCAGCACGGTGGGGGTGTACGTGGTGTTCTCGACGACGTAGTTGTTGTTCGTGACCGTCGCGGGGATCGCGCGGTCGAAGGTGACCTGGATCTGCGTCAGGTTCTTGTCATGGTCTCGCCCCGACGGCCCGGTCGCCGACACGACGACCGGCGCGAGTCCTGCCACGGGTGCCATCGATCCCTTGGCGACGATCTCGACCTCGTCTCCCGCATAGAACTGCGGGAAGCCCGCGGTCTGGTGATGCTGGTACTGCAGCGTCAATGTCTTGTTGTCGGCGGATCGACCGACGACCTGCAGGTACGTGCCGTGGATGTTGATGGCGTCGTCGTGAGCCCCGTCGAAGACGTTGTCGCGCAGGGTGATCGTGCCCGAGACTCCCGACATCTGGACGAAGTCGGCGAATCCGGCCGTCGACCGCCCGCTGCCGACAGGCGTGGCGAAGTTGTTGCCCTCGATGGTGATGTTGTGGCTCAGCTGCCCCAGGTAGCCGAAGCCGTGCAGGTACTGCGCGTCGACGTTGCGCACCGTGACGTCGCGGGACTGCCAGAAGAAGGCCGACGCGGTGTCGCGGGTATCCTCGCGCATCTGATAGACGATGCCCTGGTCGCCCGGCCGGCTCGCCGACGTGTATTCGATGCGGATGCGGTTGCCGCCGAGATCCGTCATCGAGGAGATCCCGTTGAAGACCGGGTTGCCTCCGCGCCAGGTGATGTTCCGGGCCGGATCCTTCGTCTGGCTGTAGGTCAACGCGTTCACGCCCGACCAGTAGGGCGTGCTCGTGCCCGGGCGGTTCTCGCCGCGCCAGGTGACCTGGTTGTTCGCGACCGAGTACAGGGTGCCGGTCGGCACCTGGAGGATGCGGTACCCCTTGCCGTTCGCGACTCCGGTCTCGGCGACCGTGGCGTCGATGACCTTCGGGGTGACGTAATCGAAGCTGAAGTCCTGGAACGTGACGTTGCTCGAATCGATCGCCGCGAACGCCGTCTGGAAGCCGTGCAGACTGAGCTTCGAATCCTTCCCGTCGATGACGACGTCTTTCATCTTCTCCACGAGGATGGCGAGCCGCTTGTCGCGGAGACTCGCATTGGCCCCGACCGTGTTGGACATGTAGAGCTCGCGCTGCTCGGCCTTCTCCGGGTAGAGCGAGTATGTGCCCGTCGGGAAGACCACCCGCACCGGCCCGGTCAGGCCTTTCGCGTGCACCAGGGCCGCCTTGACCGCGGCGGCGCTGTCAGTCGCTCCGGTCTTGTCGGCTCCGAAGGTCGTGACGTCGACGATCTGTTCCGCGGCCGCGGCCTGAAGCGGGGTCGCGGTCAGCATGGCCGCCGCGAGCAGGAGAGAGGTAAACGCGGAGATCGCGCGCACTGCCGGCATGAGGGTGCCTTTCGTTCAGCATCGTTGCTGTCCGAGAAGGTATCGCGATCGATTTTGATGTCGAGAGGACAATCCGCGCGATCGCATGGACGATTCAGCGCAACGGCGAGGTCACCAGGGGCTGGGTTCGTAGTCCTTAAGAAAAACTCCGTGGATGTCCTCGCCGGCCTCGCCTCGTACGATCGGGTCGTACACGCGCGCCGCCCCGTCGACCAGGTCGAGTGGAGCGTGGAAGCCCTCCTCCGCGAGACGCACCTTCGTGTAGTGCGGGCGCTCGTCGGTGATCCAGCCGGTGTCGACGGCGGTCATCAGGATGCCGTCGGTCTCGAGCATCTCGCCCGCGCTCGTACGCGTGAGCATGTTCAGCGCGGCCTTCGCCATATTCGTGTGCGGATGCCCCGGCCCCTTGTAGCGGCGGGAGAACTGGCCCTCCATCGCCGAGACGTTCACGACGTACTTGCGGTGGGCTCCGGATGCCGCCATCGACGCGCGCAGGCGACTGATCAGCAGGAACGGCGCGGTCGTGTTCGCGAGCTGCACCTCGAGCATCTCGAGCGGGTCGACCTGGTCGATCGACTGCACCCAGCTGTTGGTGCGGTTCACGTCCGGCACGAGACCCCCCGCGTCGATCGCGGTGCCGTCGGCGTGCTTCTCGAGCGACGACGAGCCCGGGGCCATCGCGAGTCGTGCCAGGTCTTCTGCGGTGAGCGCCTGCCCGCCCTGTTCGGCGACAGTGCCGCCGAGCGCCGCGACCGACAGCAGCGGATGCGCGTCGACAGACGCCTGCAGCGCCTGCGGGTGCGGGTCCGCGGTGTGCCCGAAGGTCTCCATCTCGGGCAGCGGCCCGTCCGGCAGCGGCTGGAGTTCGGCATCCGCCAGCAGCGAGTACGAACCGGGCGAGCGGCGCACGGTCTGCGCGGCGTTGTTGATCAGGATGTCGAGCGGCCCTTGGGCTGCCACCGAGTCAGCGAGACCGATCACCTGGGCGGGGTCGCGCAGATCGATGCCGACGACGCGCAGCCGGTGCAGCCAGTCGGCCGAATCGGGCAGCGCCGAGAAGCGACGCACCGCATCGCGCGGGAAGCGCGTCGTGATCGTGGTGTGCGCGCCGTCGCGCAGCAGCCGCAGGGCGATGTGCATGCCGATCTTCGCGCGGCCGCCGGTGAGCAGCGCGCGCTTGCCGGTGAGGTCGGTGCGGGCGTTGCGCTTGCCGTGGCTGAAGCGCGCGCAGTCGGGGCAGAGCTGGTGGTAGAACGCATCGACCACGGTGTACGGCTGCTTGCAGATGTAGCAGTTGCGGGGCTTCAGCAGCTCGCCCGCGATCGGAGCATCCACGACGCTCGTCGCGAGGTCGGCGCCGCGGGTCTCGTCGTCGATGCGGTCAGGTGCGCCGGTGGCCGTGCGGGCGACGACCGCCTTGTCGGCCTCGGCGATCGCGTCGCGGATCTCCTTGCGGCGCACCCGCTTGACGGCCTTGAACATCGCCGCCGTCGCGTGTCGCACAGCGACGAAGTCCGGATGCTCGTTGTCGATCTCATGCAGCTGCGACAGCACCCGCAGGGTCGTGGCGAGATCGTCGGGATCGACCCCGCCGCCCAGCACCTCGCGGAGCTGATCGCCCGCACCGACCTCGTCCGCGGGGTCCCTGAGCTCGTCGAAGGGTCCGGGTGCGTCGGTCATTGTCCCGATTTTACGCGAGTGTCCTGGGGGTTCGGTGCGCCCGCCGCTTGATATGCAACCATCTCCCTGCACCTCGCGGCGCTCGAGTCAGCCGGTCCGCCGAGGCATCGGACGGTCCCGAGCTGCTGCTCGAGCCGTCCGGCCACCCCGCCGTGAAGCTCTGTCGCGATGCGCTCGTCGAAGACGGCATCCCCCTCGCCCAGTTCGCCGTCGACGACCTCGCCGCCGAGCACGCTCGTCTGCGTCCGCTCCGGTCGTCGGCATCCCTCCCCCGATTTTCGGACGATCGCAACAATTTCGGATGATCCCGGCGAGATCAGCCGAAAAAGCTGCATCCGTCCGAGAATCGTCGAGAGCAGAAGAACTCAGCCGCTAGGCGATCCCGCCGCCGTCGACCACCAGTGCCGAGCCCGTCACGTACGAGGAGTCGTCGCTCGCGAGCCAGACCACGGCCTGCGCGACCTCGTGCGGCTCGCCCATCCGGCGCAGCGGGCGGTCGGCCGCCTCGGCGAGGAACGCATTCGTGTCCTGCGCGAGCTGCCGGGCCTCTTCGCGCAGCATCCCGGTGTTCACGTCGCCCGGGTTGACCGAATTCACCCGGATGCCGGCCGGCCCGTGGTCGATCGCCAGCGCCCGGGTCATGTTCACGACCGCGCCCTTCGACGCGCAGTACGAGATCGCCTGGCCTCCGCCCTTGAGGCCCCAGCCGGAGCCCGTGTTGATGATCGAACCGCCGCCGGCGGCCTCCATGACCGGCACGATGTGCTTGCACATCAGGAAGATCGAGCGCACGTTCACGCCGAAGACGCGGTCCCACTCCTCGACGGTCGTCTCGACCGCGGTCGTGCGGCGGATGATCCCCGCGTTGTTGAAGACGACGTTCACGCCGCCCAGCTCGGAGATCGCGGTTGCGACGACGCGCTCGATGTCCTGTTCGCTCGCGACATCGGCGGCGATCGCGACGGCGGTGCCACCCGCCTCACGGATCTCGGCCGCGACGGCCTCCGCCGCCTCGGCGTTCAGGTCGACGACGGCGACGGACGCGCCCTCCGCGGCGAGCGCGAGGGACGTCGCACGGCCGATGCCGCCGGCTCCGCCGGTGACGATGGCCTTCTTGTTCTCGAGACGCATGGGGTTCCTTTCGGGTTCGTTCAGACGGGGGTGAGTTCGGGAGCCGTCACGGGGTACAGGCTGCTGCTGCCGACACCCGTGATGACGCGGATGTGTCCGGCGAGACGAGCGTCGAGCTCGCGGTCTCCGGTGTCGACCAGGAGCGCGCGGCCCTGCAGGTCGATGAGCTTCTGCTCGGGGGCGACGACGAGGAGCGGGTCGCCGATGGCGCGGAGGACGGATGCCGACAGCTGCTGGTTGCCGCGGCCGAGGAGGAAGCCCTGGCCGCCGATCACCGTGACCACGGCGCGTGCGGGTCCGCGGGCGATCTCGGCGAGAAGCTGCTGCTCGCTCGCGCCTGGGACGACGACCGCGCCGTCGAGGACCACGTCGACGCCGAGGGGACTGCCCTCGATCCCGAGCTGTCTGGCGATCTCGGCGGTCGTGCCGCCGGGGCCGAGCAGGTAGCGGAAGCCCGGCTGCATGCGCGCGACGGCTCCGCGGGCGGCGGCTTCGACGGCCGCGGCTTCGGATGCAGGCGTCGCGGCCTTGCGCGCCTGCGTGCGACCGGCGCGGTACGGCACCCGCAGCATTCCGTAGAGCGTGGGGTCGACGCGGGCCCGCCGCATCGCGGCCTCGTCGATGTCGAGCACCTCGCGGTCGGCGGTCGGCAGCCCGTGATGCGTGACCCAGTCGGCGGCGAGTGCGCCCGCGGCCCGCGGACTGACCGCGAACACCGGGGAGTACATCTTCACGCCCGCCGGAATGCCGAGCACGGCCGGGATGCGCGGCTCGGGCTCGCGGTCCTCGCGTTCACAATTCAGCCAGAACGGTGTCCGCAGGCCCGATTCGCCGCTCGAGGCGCCCGGTGCGACACGTTCTTGCTGAATTGTGAACGCGCGACCGGCGACACCGACGCCCGCCGCCGCATCGCGCAGCGTCCCGTCGCCCCCGACGACCAGCACGAGGTCGGCCCCCGCCGCAGCGATGGCGGCGACAGCGCGCGAGGTGTCCTCCGCCCGGGTCGGCGACGACCCCGACGGCGCGTGCACCACGCACGGCACGAGGCCGGCGGCACGCACGGCATCTGCCCCCATCTCGCCCTCCGCGGTCATCACCACGAGGCCCGGATGCTGCGCCGCCAGCACCGACAACGCCGCGGCCGCCCGCTCCTGCACGCGCGACCGCGCACCGCGCGAGACCGCGAGGCGTTGCACGTCCGCACCGTCGGAGCCGGCGAGGCCCGCGGGCCCGCCGACTCCGGCGACAGGGTTGACGACCAGTCCGATCACGACGCGACGGACTCCCCCGGGAATCGCTGACCGCTCACGGCCTCCGGGTACTTCCGCAGATACGCGCGCCAGGTGATCGCCCACCGCTCCGGGTCGTCGAGGTCGTCGTGGTGCGTGTGGTGCACGGTCTGGTTGTGCGGGGCGGTGCGGACGACGTCGGGGGTCTCCCGCGCCTCGCGCGCCACCTCGGCGAGCGTCGCCGCGTACTCGTCGAGCTCGGACATCGAATACGACTCGGTCGGCTCGAGGGTGAAGGGCTGCGGCACCACGTACGGGTGGTGGCTGGTCCAGTAATGCATGCCGAAGTCGCTCATCCGGATGCCGATCTCCTCGGACGAGACGCCGGTGTCCTGGAACAGCTCCTCCCACGAGTACCGCACCTGCTCGATGCGGCGGCGACCGGTGGCGTAGGGAGCGGATGCTCCGGGGATCGCGAGCACGCGCGCCATCAGGTAGTTGTTGTTCAGCACCGCGGTCTCGGCGGCGGCGAGCAGCCCCTCCGCACCGAGGGCCATGATCCACGAATACGCCTTGACGAGCGCGGGGATCACCCCGAAGAACGGCGCGACGGTGCCGATCGACCGCTCGCCCAGCTCTCCGACGGCGAAGGTCCCGTCGTCGGCGCGCACGACCCGCGGCCCCGGCAGGAACGGCGCGAGCGCAGCGCTGACCGCGTTCGCACCGGAGCCCGGTCCGCCGCAGCCGTGCGGGGTGCCGAACGTCTTGTGCAGGTTGAAGTGGCACACGTCGAAGCCGGCGTCGCGGGCACGCGTGATGCCCAGGATGCCGTTCGCGTTCGCCTGGTCGTATGACGCCAGCGCGCCGACCGCGTGCGCGGCGTCCACCCACTCCCGGATCGCCGGGTTGTAGATGCCGGTGTCCTCGGGGTTGGTGACCATGATCGCCGCCGTGCGCGGGGAGAGCGCGGCCTTCAGCGCGTCGAGGGAGGGGTAGCCGTCGGCATCCGGGAACACCGTGATGACCTCGTAGCCCGCCGCCTTCGCCGCCGCCGCATTGGAGGGGTGGCTGAAGATGGTGGTGATGACCTCGCGGCGCTGCTCGGCCTCGCCGTTCGCCTCGTGGTACGCCCGGATCATGGCGACGTTGGCCCAGATCGCGGCCGAGCCGCCCTGCGTGTGCAGCGAGACCTCGTCCATGCCGGAGATCTCCGCCAGCATCCGCTCCAGCTGCCAGACGATCTCGAGCACCCCCTGCGCGTCGGCCGGATCCTGGTGCGGGTGCATCGCGGTGAGCTGCGGGGTGCCGGCGAGCTGGTCGTTGATCTTCGGGGCGTACTTCATGGTGCAGGTGCCCTGGCCGATGTCGACGTTGAAGTCGGCGCCGAGGTTCTCCTGGGAGAGGCGCAGGTAGTGCTTGAGCACGCGCATCTGCCCCATCTCCGGCAGTGCCGGTCGCGATGGACGCCGCAGGGATGCCGGGAGGTCGGCGACGACGTCACCGACGACCTTCCGCACGCCGGGCTCGACCTGCGAGACCAGCACGCCGCGCTCGCCGGGGGTGGTGAGTTCGAAGATGATCGGCTCGTCCCAACGGGCCTGCTGGAACCGGCGGAGCGCCGGCTTCGGCGCGACGGGAAGACTCATCGGTTCTGCTCCTTCGCAGCGAGATCGGAGGGGGAGTCGGATGCCGCGACGGCGGCGAGCGCGGACGCCAGCCGGTCGATGTCGGCCTGGGAGGTGAGCTCGGTGACGCACACCAGCAGTCGATGCGTGTCGACGACCACGCCGGGCTCGATGCCCTGAGCGCGCAGCGCTGTGACGACCTCGGCCGCGGTGACGTCGGCGAACGTCACGGTGAACTCGCGCAGATGCACGGCATCGTCGTCGAGCGTGATGCCCGGAACCGCGGCGAGCGCGCGCTGCGCGTAGCGGGTGCGGGCGAGCAGCACCTCGCCGAGCTCCGCCATGCCGGCCGGACCCATCAGCGACAAGTAGACGCCCACAGCGATGCCCCAGAGGGCCGCGGCCGTGCCGACCCATTCCTTGCCCTCTTCGCGGTGCGCGAAGGAGGTGCGGTCGTAGGCGACGTCGCCGAATCCGTACTCACCGGGCACGTCGGTGGTCGCGAGCCCGAACAGCCGCGACGGCATCTCCATGATGAACCGGGGGTCGTCGTGCACCGCGATGAAGCCGCCGTGCGCGCCGCCGAACCACTGGTGCAGTCCGAGGGACTGGATGTCGCCGGTGACGATGTCGGCACCTGCGAGCGCGGGCGGCGTGAGCACGCCGTAGCCGATCGGATCGGTGCCGACCACGAGCACGGCGCCGGCCGCGTGCGCGGCATCCGCGATCTCCCGCAGCGCCGCTTCGACGGCTCCGGTCGCGCTGGGCGTCTCCACCCAGACCGCGGCGACGTCGTCCGCGAGCGCCGCCACGACGGCGGCGACGTCGACGGTGCCGTCCACGGTCGGGACCGTGTCGAGCGCCAGGTGCGCACGCACGAAATCCTGCACCTTCGACAGCTTCGCCGGCAGCACGTCGCTCGCGACGAGCACGCGCGAGCGCCCGGTCATCCGGCCCGACATCGCGAGTCCCGTCGCGGTCGCCTGATAGCCGTCGTAGGTCGGCACGTTCACGACGTCCATCGCGAGCAGTTCGGCCATCAGCGACTGGTACTGGAACAGCGCCTGGAAGCGGCCGTGGTCCTCGTACGGCTCCCCCGCGTAGGCGGTGAGGAACTCGCTGCGCCCGATGACCTCGTCGACGACGGCCGGCACGTAGTGGTTGTAGACACCCGCACCGAGGAAGCTCAGCCGGTCCTGCGTCGAGCGGTTCTTCGCCAGCAGCCCCCGCACGTGACGGGCGAGATCCTGCTCGGCGACGAACGGCGCCGGCAGATCGAGCGGACGGCCGAGCCGGAGGGCTGCCGGCACGTCGGCGTAGAACTCGTCGGTGGAGGCGGCACCGACGGCCGCGAGCATGGCTGCCCGCGACTCGGGTGCCGTGTTGGGGATGTACGGATGCACGAAGCTGTCGCTCGTCATGCGTCCTCCTTCACATCGTTGGTGCGCAGAGGCATGGTCAGGGTGGCGAAAGGGACGGTCTCCGACCGCGGTGCGGCCAACACCGCGACGCCGTAACGCCCGAGTTCCAGGCGGCCGGAATGACGGATGCCGGTGAGCAGGTCCGTCGACGTGCCGGGGATCTCGAAGGCGACGGGCGCGCGTCCGTGGTTCAGGTAGAACGTGTAGTCGGTGGTCTCGTCGGCGCGGGTGACGACCTCGACGTCGACATCGGTGTCTGCGCGGGCGGGGAGTCCCGCGGTACGCAGCACATCACGGAAGACCGGCAGCATCCCGGCGGGCTCGACCATCGCGCTCAGATACCAGGCCGACCCCGCGCCGACCGCGCGGCGAGTCACCGCGGGCAGGCCGTCGAGCTCGCCGCCGGCGTAGGTTCCCCGCACCTCGACATCGTCATCGGCCTCGAGCCATTCGCTCCAGTGCGGCACCGTGAGGGCTTCCCCGGCGTAGTCGATGGTCGCCGTGAGGCCGTCCGCGATCGGCCATTGCTCGTCGACCTCGATGCCGAGGAGGTCGCGCAGCGGGCCGGGCGCTCCGCCGTCGTGCACCTTCTCGGCGGCATCCACCACTCCGGAGAACGGCCCGACCACCAGGTGCCCGCCGCGCTCGACGAACGCGCGGAGCGCATCGGCCTGCGGCTGCTCGACGATGTACAGGTTCGGCACCACGACGACGTCATACGCGTCGAACGGACCCGTAGCTCGCACGGCATCCGTCGGCTGACCGAGCATGTACAGGGCACGGTGCCAGGCGCGCGTCTGCTCCGCCCACTGCAGCCGCTGCGACGGCAGCGACTCGACCGCGCTCGTGCCCCACCACGAGTCCCAGTCGACGACCAGCGCGACGCGGGAGCGCACGCGGGTGCCGCGCACCGGCTCGAGCTTCTTCAGCTCCAGGCCGAGAGCCTTGGTCTCCTGGTAGCTGCGGGAGCGTTCGCCGCGGTGGCCGAGCATCGAGGAGTGGAACTTCTCCTGGCCGTACTTCGCCTGCCGCCACTGGAAGAACATCACCGCATCGGATCCGTGGGCCACGGCCTGCAGACTCTCGACGCGGATCTTGCCCGGCGCCTTCGGCACGTTCACGTCGCGCCAGCTGGTGGCGCTCGCCGACGACTCGAGCAGCAGCCAGGGCTGCCCGCCCTTGAGCGCGCGCATCAGCCCGTAGTTGAGGGCGGCGCCGACGTGCGAGGTCGGGTCGGCGGGCTCGGGGTAGGCGTCGTCGGTGACGACGTCTTCGACGGACGCGAAGTCCCAGTAGTCGAGATCGCGGAACATG
Source organism: Microbacterium sp. PMB16 (assembly GCF_051294855.1). Classification (GTDB taxonomy): domain Bacteria; phylum Actinomycetota; class Actinomycetes; order Actinomycetales; family Microbacteriaceae; genus Microbacterium. Next base: position 1,621,803 of record NZ_CP145908.1, on the reverse strand, counting down.
CTCATGAAGTTCGTGGTCACCGCGATGTCGGGGGTGACCTCGCGGAGCACGTCGATCTCGACCTGGAAGAGCTCGAGCATCGCGTCGGAGGAGAAGCGTTCGAAGTCGAGGAGCTGGGTCGGGGTGAGCGGTCCCGGCGCCTTCTTCGGCGTCTCGATGTGGTCCCACGAGGTGTACCGCTGGCCCCACACGTTCACGCCCCACGCCGCATTGAGTCCGTCGAGGTCGCCGTAGCGGTTCTGCAGCCAACGCCGGAAGTGCCGCGCCGTCTCGGGGCACCAGCAGCGGGAGACGTGATCGCCGTACTCGTTCGAGATGTGCCACATCGCAAGCCCCGGATGCGCGCCGTAGCGCTCGGCCATGGCACGCGTCATCCGGGCGACATTCTCGCGCCAGATCGGCGACGAGGGGCAATAGGTCTGCCGGGAGCCGAACTCGAGGCGGTGGCCATCGGCATCCCACGGCGCCATCTCGGGGTGCGCGCGCAGCAGCCACGACGGCGGGGTCGCGGTGGCCGTCGCGAGGTCGATCGCGATGCCGGCATCCCACAGCAGATCGATGATGCGGTCGAGCCAGCCCCAGTCGTACACACCGGATTCGGGCTCGAGCTGCGGCCAGCTGAAGATCGGCAGGCTGACCATGTTCACGCCGGCCTCGCGCATGAGGCGGATGTCCTCGTGCCAGGTCTCCTCCGACCACTGATCCGGGTTGTAGTCGCCGCCGAAGGCGAGCGCATCGAGTCGCACGGGCCGGATCGGCTGGGCGGCATCGGGTACGGGCACGGGGGCTCCTCTCTGAGTCTTCGGCTGTCGTGAATCTTCCGACGATCCGGTCTTGCGCTGGCGCTTCGACCATCCTGCCTGTATTCTGTATACACACAGTAGAACGTCGTTTCGAGGTCGTCAAGCCATAGGCTGGCGACGAGTCGGCAGATGGGGAGAGGCATGGCGATCGAACGCAAGAACCTGCGCTCGCAGGTGCGTGCGGAGCTTCTGGAGCGGATGCGCTCCGGCCTCGTCCAACCCGGCGAGGGCATCAACGAGGTGCAGCTCGCCACCGAACTCGGCGTCAGTCGCACCCCGCTGCGCGAGGCCCTGATCGCTCTCGAGTCCGAGGGGCAGATCGAGAGCGAGAACGGCAAGGGCTTCCGGTTCGTCCCGCTCAGCGCCTCAGAGTTCCGCGACCTCGCGCCCGTCATGGCGGCGCTCGAGAGCCTCGCCCTCGAACTCAGCCCGCTCGACGAACTGCGTGAGATCGGCGTGCGCCTCAAGGCGATGGCGGATGCTTTCGCCGACGAACTGGTCGAGCACAAGCTCGTGATCACCAAGGACGACGAGTGGCACAGCGTCATGCTGTCGGCCTGCCCGAACACCCGCCTCCTCGCGGTCATCGAGAGCGTACGCAGCTCGTTCCACCGCTACGAATCGCTTCTCGTGCCGGAAGACGTCAAGGTCGAGCGCGTCGCCGCCGAGCACACCGAGATCGCCCGGCGCCTGGCCGACGGCGACATCCCCGGCGCCGTCGAAGCGCTGAAGCTGAACTGGGTGCACGGCATGCAGCGCATCCTCGACAACGCGTCGAGCACCTACTTCACCGCCTAACCCAACGCCGCCGTATCGGTTGGCCGGCTCAGTTCCGGTCGCGGAATCGCAGCCATCTCGGGCCGATTCGGCTGCTTTCTCGCGACTCCGATTCTCCGCTGGGCCGAGCCGGGCGAGGCCGGCGGCCGCCGTGACCTCGGGTTTGCTGTTGACGTTGACATGGTGACGTCAACATACTGGCAGAGTTACCGCGATCTGCACCGGATCGCGGGCGCTCCCTGGCTTCGGGTCTCGAACGCTTCATCGGCGTCCAGAGTGGTGATTCTGCGGGAAACCTCGGACGCACAGGAAAAGTAACGAAACCGTCACGACGTCTTGACTTCGAGTCTCGAACTCAAGAAAGTGGCTCAAGCGGAACCGACAGAGAAGCGGACTCCGCACGGGCGTCGACAGAGACGCCGCCGTTCACAGCGAAGGAGCTCGGAATGAAGAAGAAGTACGCACTCGCGGCCCTCGGCCTGGTCGGGGCGCTCGCCCTCGCAGGCTGCGGAGGCGGCGGCGCCGGGTCCACCGGTGGCACCGGCGGCGGCGAAGAGGTCGACAAGGGCGACCTCCTGATCGGTGTCTCGATGCCGACTCAGACCTCTGAGCGGTGGATCGCCGACGGCAGCGCCGTGAAGGACGGCCTGGAGGAATCCGGCTACCAGGTCGAGCTGCAGTACGCCGGCGACGACATCCCCACCCAGGGTCAGCAGATCGACCAGATGATCACCAAGGGCGCAGACCTCCTGATCGTCGCCGCGATCGACGGCACGGCGCTGTCGTCGCAGCTCGACGCCGCGGCCGCCGCCAACATCCCGGTCATCTCCTACGACCGACTGATCCGCGACAGCGAGAACGTCGACTTCTACGTCACGTTCGACAACTACAAGGTCGGAGTTCAGCAGGCGACCTCGCTGCTCACCGGACTCGGCGTGCTCGACAAGGACGGCAAGGAGACCGACGCCAAGGGTCCGTTCAACATCGAGCTCTTCGCCGGCTCGCTCGACGACAACAACGCGCACTTCTTCTGGCAGGGCGCGATGGACACCCTGCAGCCGTACATCGACAAGAAGGTGCTGGCGGTGCCGTCCGGCCAGACCGACATCGAGCAGGCCGCGATCCTGCGCTGGCAGCAGGAGACCGCGCAGAAGCGCATGGAAGACCTGCTGACGTCGACCTACGGCAACGGCACGAAGCTCGATGGCGTCCTCTCGCCCTACGACGGTCTCTCGCGCGGCATCATCACCGCGCTCCAGGGCACCGGCGGCCTCGGCCCGAACATCGCCGACGGCCTCCCGATCGTCACGGGCCAGGATGCCGAGATCGGCTCGGTCAGCCTGATCAACCAGGGCGTGCAGTTCGCGTCGATCTTCAAGGACACCCGCAAGCTCGCCGAGCAGTCCGTCGTCGCCGCCGAGGACATCCTCGAGGGCAACGAACCCGAGGCGAACGACACGAAGACCTACGACAACGGCGTGAAGGTCGTGCCGTCGTACCTGCTCCAGTCGGACATCGTCTACAAGGACAACATCGTGTCCCTCCTCGTCGACTCCGGTTACTGGACCCAGGCCGAGGTCGACTCGGGCGTCGCCGAATAGTCCCCCTCCCTGTCGGACGCGCGGTCGACGACCGCGCGTCCGACAGTCTCAGTGAAAGGACCAGGGTTCATGACGACAGCCATCCTGGAGATGCGCGACATCGAGAAGAGCTTCCCGGGCGTGAAGGCCCTGCAGGGAGTGAACCTCGATGTGAAGGCCGGCGAGATCCTCGCGATCTGCGGCGAGAACGGCGCGGGCAAGTCCACGCTCATGAAGGTGCTGTCCGGGGTCTACCCGCACGGCAGCTACGAGGGCCAGATCATCTACGAGGGCGAAGAGGCCCGGTTCGGCTCCATCAACGATTCCGAGCAGGTGGGCATCGTGATCATCCACCAGGAGCTGGCTCTGATCCCGTACCTCAGCGTCGCGGAGAACATCTTCCTCGGCAACGAGCGCCGCGGACGCGGCGGCCTTATCGACTGGGACCGGGCGAACGCGGAGGCGAGCCGGCTGCTCGCGCAGGTCGGGCTCGACGAAGATCCGACGACCCCCGTCTCACAGCTCGGCGTCGGCAAGCAGCAGCTCATCGAGATCGCGAAGGCCCTGTCGAAGAACGTGCGGCTGCTCATCCTCGACGAGCCGACAGCAGCCCTGAACGACACGGATTCGGCGCACCTGCTCGACCTGCTCCGGCGCCTGCGCGACGAGGGGATGACGTCGATCATCATCTCGCACAAGCTCAACGAGATCGCGGCGATCGCCGATCGCACCACCGTCATCCGTGACGGCCACTCGATCGACACGCTCGACATGAAGGATCCGGCATCCACCCAGGACCGGATCATCCGCGCCATGGTGGGCCGCGACCTCGCCAACCGCTACCCGGAGCGCACCCCCGACCTCGGCGAGGAAGTCCTGCGCATCGAGAACTGGACGGTGCACCACCCGACGCAGCCGGGCCGCGTGATGGTCGACAACGCCTCGCTCACCGTGCGCGCCGGCGAGGTCGTCGGCATCGCCGGGCTCATGGGAGCAGGGCGGACGGAGCTCGCGATGAGCGTGTTCGGTCGCACCTATGGGCGGAACGCCAGTGGACGCGTCTTCGTGCGCGGGAAAGAGGTCAACACCTCGACCACGAGCGCCGCGATCCGCGCCGGCATCGCGTACGCGACGGAGGATCGGAAGAAGTTCGGCCTGAACCTCATCGACGACATCCGCCACAACATCACCATGGCGTCGCTCCGCATGATCAGCCCGGGCGGCTGGATCGATGCGAACCGCGAACTCAAGGTCGCCGAGCAGTACAAGGCGGAGCTCAACATCAAGTCGCCTTCGGTGCTGCAGATGGTGGGCAACCTGTCCGGCGGCAACCAGCAGAAGGTCGTGCTCAGCAAGTGGATCCAGACCGGACCGGACGTCCTCATCCTCGATGAGCCGACCCGCGGGATCGACGTCGGTGCGAAGTACGAGATCTACACGATCATCAACCGCCTGGTCGCGGAGGGGAAGGGCGTTCTGGTCATCTCCTCCGAACTGCCCGAGCTCCTCGGCATCTGCGACCGCATCTACACCCTGGCCTTCGGCAGGATCACCGGCGAAGTGCCGACAACCGAAGCGACCCAGGAAAACCTCATGCAGCTCATGACCCTCGAAAGGACGGCCGCGCCATGACCGGCGTCACGAATCTCCTCAACCTCGTCACCCGCAACCTGCGTCAGAGCGGGATCCTGGTCGCGTTCGTGGCCATCGTCGCCTTCTTCGCGATCCTCAACCCGACATTCCTGTCGCCGGGCAACCTCACCAACATCGTCCTGCAGTACTCCTACATCCTGATCCTGGCGATCGGCATGGTCATCGTCATCATCGCCGGGCACATCGACCTCTCGGTCGGATCGGTCGTGGCCCTCACGGGTGCGGTCGCGGCGGTGCTGGTGATCCGTGGCGGGCAGCCCTGGTGGGTCGGCGTGATCGCCGCGCTCCTGGTCGGCGTCCTCGTCGGCGCCTGGCAGGGCTTCTGGGTCGCGTTCGTCGGCATCCCGGCGTTCATCGTGACGCTCGCGGGCATGCTCCTCTTCCGCGGGCTCACCTTCCTCGTGCTGAGCAACGTCTCGCTCTCGCCGTTCGGCGGCACCTACTACTCGATCGCGAACGGATTCTTCAACGGACTGTTCGGCGGGTACGGCGTCGACGTCTTCACTCTGGTGATCTTCGCGATCGGTGTCGTGGGATACGCCGTCTGGCAGGTGCGCACGCGCCGCGGCAAGATCGCACACCAGCAGACCATCGAGGCGCTCCCCTGGTTCATCGCGAAGATCGTGCTCATCGCCGCCGTCGTGATGTGGTTCGGCTACCAGCTCTCGATGAGCCGCGGCCTCCCGTTCGTGCTGATCCTCCTCGCCGTGCTCATCATCACGTACTCGGTCGTCACGCAGAAGAGCGTGTTCGGCCGCCACGTGTACGCGATCGGCGGCAACCTGCACGCCGCGCTGCTGAGCGGTGTGAACGTGCGGAAGATCAACTTCTGGATCTTCGTGAACATGGGACTGCTGGCCGGCGTCGCCGGTGTCGTCTTCTCGTCGCGCACCAACGGCGCGCAGCCGGGCGCGGGCAACATGTTCGAACTCGACGCGATCGCCGCGTGCTTCATCGGCGGCGCGGCGGTGACCGGCGGTGTCGGACGCGTGGGCGGAGCGATCATCGGCGGGCTCATCATGGCCGTGATGAGCAACGGCATGCAGCTCATGGGCCTCGACCAGGCGACGCAGCAGGTCGTGAAGGGTCTGGTGCTGCTGATCGCGGTGGCGTTCGACGTCTGGAACAAGCGTCGGGCCGGGGCGACCCGCTGACCGCGGCGGCGACGGCGGCTCGCGGTAGGCTCCCGCTATGAGCAGATGGCCCGGCGGTTCCCAGTCGGGACTGCGCGAGGCCAACACGGCGAAGATCGTCGATGCCGTCAAGCGCTTCGGCGGGCTCACTCAGGTCGAGCTCGCCGAAGCGACGCGCCTGTCGACGGCCACCGTGTCGGCCATCGTGAAGGAGCTCTCCCAGACCGGGCTCGTCGAGACGCGTCCCACGTCCCGCAGCGGACGGCGGGCGCAGCTCGTCACGATCGCCCGTCGCGCGGGGCTCGTGGCGGCGGTGCAGATCGGCAGCCGCAGCATGCGGGTGCGACTCACAGACGTCGGACAGGACGTGCTCGCCGACCGCTCCATGCCCCTGCCTGCCGATCACGCCGAAGACACCGTGCTCGACCGCATCACCCTGCTCCTCATCGACATGCTCGCGATGATCGCGGCGGATGCCGACGACCTGATCGGCGTGTGCATCGGGGTCCCCGCGCCGGTCGACCCCGAGTCCGGGCACATCGCCTACCGCGGGGTGATGCGCCGCTGGGAGGACCAGCCGGTCGCCGAAGTGGTGCAGCAGCGCCTCGGCTGCCCGGTGCTGGTCGAGAAGGACGCGAACCTCGCGGCCCTCGCCGAAGCCACTCTGGGCACGGCCCGCGACGTGTCGGACAGTCTCTTCGTGCACGCCTCCTACACGACGAGCGCCGGCATCGTGCTGGGCTCACGCCTGTACCGCGGGCGGTCCGGCACTGCGGGGGAGATCGGACACGTGCAGGTCGACCCCACGGGGTCCATCTGCACGTGCGGGCAGCGCGGCTGCCTGGAGACGTTCGTCGGCGCGGAGGCGATCACCGCACCGCTCCGCGCGACGTACGGCCAGGTCACGTTCCGCGACGTGATCGCACAGGCCGCCTCGGGAGATCCCGGGAGTGCACGCGTGATCGCGGATGCCGCCACCCTGCTGGGCCGCGTGGTCGCCGGAGTCTGCCAGTCGGTCGCGCCCGAGGTCATCACCGTCGGCGGTGAGCTCGTCGAGGCGGGCCCGATCTTCCTCCTCCCGTTCGCGTCGGCCGTGCGGGAGCATGCGCCGCAGAGCCGCAGCCCGCACCGCGATCCGGTACCGTCGTCTTTCGGCAAGGATGCCGTGCTCGTGGGTGCCACGATCCACATCCTGCAGTCGACCGATCCTTCCCAGCTGCTCGAGGATCACTCATGAGCATCTCGGCGTCCCAGGCGGAGCCACTGCTCACGCTGCGCGGAGTGACGAAGCGCTTCGGCGCGGTCGAAGCACTCACCGATGTCGACTTCACGGTCAATGCGCGCGAGGTCGTCGGCCTCATCGGCGACAACGCGGCGGGCAAGTCGACGCTCGCCAAGATCATCGCCGGCGCGCTGACCCCGACCGACGGGGAGATCCGTCTGAACGGCGAACGCGTCGAGATCGGCTCCCCCGCCGATGCGCACGCGCTCGGCATCGCCACCGTGTTCCAAGACCTGGCCGTCTGCGAGAACCTCGACGTGACGGCCAACGTCTTCCTCGGACGTGAGCTCCGCACGGCGAAGGGGATGCTGCGCGACGCCGACATGGAGACGGCGACTCGTCATGCGATCGACGACCTCGGCGCCAGCATCCCGTCCCTCCGCGTACCGCTGAGCACCCTGTCCGGCGGGCAACGGCAAGCGGTCGCGATCGCGCGCACCCTGATCAGCCACCCGCGCCTGGTGGTGCTGGACGAACCGACCGCGTCGCTCGGCGTCGCGCAGACCGCCGATGTGCTCACCCACATCGAGCGACTGCGCGACCTGGGACTCGGCGTGATCTTCATCAGCCACAACCTGGGCGACATCCAGGCGGTGTCCGATCGCGTCGAGGTGCTGCGCCACGGACGCAACAACGGATCGTTCGGTCAGGAGGCGCGGCACTCCGACCTGATCGCGGCGATCGTCGGGACGACACGGGGGTCGCGGCGCGGGGCCTAGATATCCGGCCGCGAAGCACTGGAGTCCGCACCCTCGGAGCGGATACCTTTGACGCCACGAGCATCGAAGGGCACGGGCGTGGGCGGAATCGAAGAGCCGACCGAGCAGGTCGAGATGGATCCGGTCATGTCGCCGACGCTGACCGACGACCAGTGGGAGCGGCTCGTCGCGGCCGGCACGCCCGAAGAGGTCGCCGTCGGGGATCACGTGTTCCGCACCGGCGACTCCGGCTACGACCTCATCGTCATCGAGTCCGGCGAGGTCGAGATCGTGCGCGACGCCCTGCGGTGGGTGGGCGAGGTCGTCATCACGACGATGGGTCCGCGCACCTTCGCCGGCGAGCTGGGGCTGCTGAACGGGCAGGGGGCGTTCCTGACGGCTCGCGTCACGAAGCCGGGACGGGTGCACCGCGTGACGCGGGCAGCCCTTCGCACCCTGATGAACGAGGACGACGAGGTGTGCGACGTGATCCTGCACGCGCTGTGGGCGCGGCGGGAATCCCTCCGCACGGGACCTGCGGCGATGACGCTGAAGTTCCTCGGGACGACGACGTCGAGCGACTTCCTGGCGCTGCGCCGTTTCGCCGAGCGTCTCGACCTGGTGCACAAGGCCGTGGCCCTCCCGCCCGGTGGCCTCGAGGCTCTCGACACGCACGAGTTCACGCTCGACGACCTCCCCGTCGCGTTCATCCAGGGCGAGACCTTGCTGCGTGCGACACCGGGACTCGTCGCCGAGCGGCTCGGACTCAGCTATCAGGCGCAGGCCGACGAGATCGTCGACCTGGTCGTCGTCGGCGGCGGCCCCGCCGGACTCGCGGCCGCCATCTACGGCGCTTCCGAAGGATTGAGCACCGTGCTGCTGGATGCCGTCGCCCCGGGCGGCCAGGCCGCGGCCACGTCGCGCATCGAGAACTTCCTCGGGTTCCCGTTCGGCGTCAGCGGCGGCGATCTGATCGGCCAGGCGATCCTGCAGGCGCTGAAGTTCGGCGTGCGCGTCTACGCCCCGTGCGAGGCCGTGGGCCTGACCCGGGTCGGGCCCGACCTCCTCGATGTCGCCCTGTCGGACGGTCGTCTGATCCGCGCGCGCAGCACGATCGTCACCTCGGGAGCCGCGTACCGCCGACTCGAACTCGACCGCTGGGAGGACTTCGAGCGGTCAGGCGTCTACTACGCCGCAACGCCCCTCGAGCTGCGCCAGGTGCAGAACAAGCCGGTCGTCGTCGTCGGGGGCGCGAACTCCGCCGGGCAGGCCGCGCTCTACCTGTCTGCGAACGGCTCGCCGGTGCACCTCGTCGTGCGCGGGAATGACCTCGGCGCACGCATGTCGAGCTACCTGGCCGACCGCCTCGCCGACGATCCGCGCGTGCAGGTGCACACCTCGTCGAACGTCGTCGGCCTCGACGGCGACGGCACGCTGGAATCGGTGCGCATCGACACCGTCGGCGAGGTCGACGCGCACGGCCTGTTCTGCTTCATCGGCGCGACGCCGGCGACCTCCTGGCTGCCGACGCTCGACCGTGACGCCGAGGGCTTCATCCGCACCGGCACCGACGTGGGGATCCAGACCCTTGAGCAGTGGCAGGGCCTCGGCCGCCGCGAGCCGCTGCCGTTCGAGACGTCGGCGCCGCGGGTGTTCGCGGCCGGAGACGTGCGGCGCGGGTCGATGAAACGGGTCGCTGCCGCCGTCGGCGAAGGATCGAGCGCCGTGGCATCCGTCCATCGCGCGTTGGCCTACTGAGAGAGGAAAGACATGACTTCCGACATCGACACGAATGCGGCACCGTCCGGAGCCGGATGCGCCGAATGCGACGCGGACGGCGGATTCTGGGTGCACCTGCGTCGCTGCGCGGCGTGCGGACACGTGGGCTGCTGCGACACGTCCCCGGGCCAGCACGCGACCGCCCACTTCCGGGAGAGCGGCCACCGGCTCATCCAGAGCTTCGAGCCCGGCGAGGAGTGGTACTGGGACTACGTCGACGAGTCCACGTTCGAGGGACCGGAGCTCGCGGAACCGACCAGCCACCCCGCCGATCAGCCGGTGCCCGGCCCCGCCGGCCGCGTTCCGGCCAACTGGCAGGACCTCATCCACACCTGACCGCGCGTCAGCGCGAGAGCTGTACTGCGAGGTCGATGAACAGTGCGGCCGACCAGCCGAAGGCGGTCGTCGCGGTGCGGGCCTTCTGCCCGGTGCGCGGGTTGAAGTACTCGTGCGGACCGCCGCCGTGGATCACGAGCGCCACGGTCTGCTCGCGCAGCTCGCGTGCACGCTCGGCGTAACCCGACGCCTCGAGCCCCTCCGCGATGAGCGCGTTGGTGTTCACCCACACCGGGCCCCGCCACATCCGCTCGCTCGAGAAATCGGGATCGGATGCCGCCACAGTCGGCAGTCCCCACTCCAGGCCGAACCGCCCGGGGTCGTCGACCGCAGCGCGCAGCGCCTCGGCGATCGGCGCAGGCAGGCTCCCGGTGAGCAACGGCATCAGCCCGACGATCGTGTCGCTGAGCTGCGCCTCGCCGCCGCCTGTGGCGAGGAACCGGCCGCGTTCGGCATCCCACATCTTCAGCAGCAGCTCCTGCGTCGCCACCGCCCGCGCCCGGAAAGGAGCGGCATCGATCGGCGGCGCGTACCGCGCGAGCAGCTCGGCGATCTCCCGATCCTGTCGCACCAGGTAGGCGCCGAGGTCGGGCGCCGCGGTCGGCAGCGGTCCGTCGAAGATCGGACTGTCATCGAGTCCGGAGGAGTACGGATGCCCGTATTCCGGCATCCCGTCGTGATCGAGGTCGCTGCCGGTGAACCACCAGTCCTGCGAGCGGATGACTCGGGCCAGCTGCTCGCGCGCCCACTCGGGCGCATCCTCGACCTCGAGCACCTTGCGCAGCGCCCAGGCCGCGAGCGGCGGCTTCGTCAGCGGCACGGGCGAACTCGGATCGGCGATCTGCGAGCCGGCACGACGCAGGGTGGCGCGGTCGCTCTCGGGCAGATCGTCGCTCGTCGCGAGCACGCCCTCCTCGTGCACCACATCCGGCAGTTGCCCATCGGGCTGCGGGAACCGGAAGGCGATCTCGAGCTGCTCCCGCGCGAGTTCGGGGTCGCCGTGCCGCACGCCGACCGCGATGAAGTAGGCGTCCCACTGCCAGAGCCCGACGTAGCCGATCTTCGACGGGACGATCGCCCGCGCGTCTCCCAGCGCGGGCAGCTCGACGATGTTCGCACCGAGCACCCACCAGCAGAACGCCGTCATCTCCCGCAGGTCGTCGCGCACGACCGGGCACCTCGCGAACCAGTCGTCCCAGACGCGAGCGGTCGCGGCGAGCGCCGCCTCATGGTCGCCGGGCTCGACCGTCACCGAGCGGTCGGCGGCGATGCGGATCCGGATGCCGTCGCCGAGCGGATACCGCCACGCACTGCCGTCCGGGAGTTCGAGCCGCACGGTGAGCAGATCTCGAGTTCCTGCGCCTGACGAAGGGCCGATGCTCAGCGTCGAGGGGTCGGCGAATGTCAGGGTGGCCTCGACGTCGTCCGGTTCCTGAGCGAGCGCAGCGAGACGATGGGCGCCCTTCGTCTCGTCGCTCCGCTCCTCGCTCAGCGACCGGACGCCCCCGAAGGTCACCCTCCCCGGCAGCACCTCCCCCACCGGAAGCACCTGCCCCGCGGCATCCACCACCGTCAATCCATCCAGCACCCGGCATTCCACCAGCCGCCGCTCATACTCGGAGGTGTGCACGCGCAGGCCGTCGCCCTCGCGGAACACGAGCACGCGCGAGCGCGGGAGCGTGAACGGCGCGGAGACCAGGTCGAGGTGGCGGCCCGCGAGAGCAGCGGCATCCGTCATCAACGCCCTCCCAACCCCGAGGCGGCCATGCTGTTGAGGATCTTCCGCTGTCCGATCACGAAGACGATCAGCATCGGCACGGTCGCGATCGCGGAGGCCGCCATCACGAGGCCGTAGTTGACCGATCCCTGCTGGCTCTCGAACGCGTTCAGCAGCAGCGGAACCGTGAACAGGTCGGGCGAGTTCAGCAGCACGAGCGGGAACAGGAACGCATTCCAGACATCGAGCGCGACGATGATGCTGAGCGCCGCGAGTCCCGGCTTCAGGTTCGGCAGCACCACGCTCCAGAAGATGCGCCAGCGTCCGGCGCCGTCGACGATGGCCGCCTCCTCCAGCTCCCGCGGCAGCGCGAGCACGAACTGCCGCATCAGGAACACCGCGAACGGGTTCGCGATGATGCCGGGCACGATGAGCGCGAGGTGCGAGTCGACCCAGCCGAGGTTCGACATCAGCAGGTAGAACGGGATGAGCGTCACCTGCTTCGGGATCATCTGCGTCGCGAGGAACACGATGAACAGCACGCGGCTGCCTCGGAAGCGGATGCGCGCGAACGCGTACCCGGCCATCGACGCGGTGATCAGCGTGCCGGCGACGACCAGCACGGCGATATAGCCGCTGTTCAGGTACGCCTGCCCGAACGGCACCGCGTTCCACGCCTCGGTGTAGTTGTCGAACGTCCACGGGCTCGGCAGGAACTCGAGCGGATTCTTCAGCAGCTGCGGCAGCGTCTTGAACGACGTGAGCAGCATCCAGATGAAGGGGAAGACCATCGCGATACCGGCGACGACGAGCACCACGTGCAGGGCGGTCGCACCGAACCGGCGGCGCGCGCGGTCGGCGCCGGGCCCGCCACGGCCGCGCTGGCGGTAGCCGGGTGCGGTGATCGCGATGGTGGAGTCGGTCGCGGGGGCGGCCGGCTGCGTCAGGGACGGGGTGTGGGCGCTCATGCCGGGTCATCCTCGTAGTGGACGAACTTCTTCTGCGCTCCGAACTGGATCGCCGTGATGATCAGGGTGAGCACGAGCAGGATGATGCTCGCGGCGCTCGACGGCCCGAACTCGAACCGCCCGAAGCCCAGATCGAAGATGTGGTAGACGATCGTGCGGGTCGCGTTGTCGGGTCCGGCGTCCTGCACGAGCACGTAGACCGTGTCGAACGTCTGCAGGGAAGAGATGAACGCGACGACCGACGAGAAGAAGACGATCGGCGAGAGCAACGGCAGGCGGATGCTGGCGAACAGACGCCACGGCCCCGCACCGTCGATGCGCGCGGCCTCGATCACCGAGGGCGAGATGTTCTGCAGCCCGGCGAGGAAGATCACGACGTTCAGGCCCATCGACGACCAGATGGTGACGATGCAGACCGCGAGGAGCGCGAGCTTCGGATCCTGCAGCCAGTCGGGCGGCGTGATGCCGAAGACCTTCGAGATCGTCGTGGAGAGCAGGCCGTCGGCGCGGAACATCTGCTGCCAGATCATCGCGACCGCGACCGTCGAGGTGACGACCGGCGCGAAGAAGAGGATCAGGTAGAGCGTGCGCGTCTTCAGCTTCTCCAGCGCGACGGCCACGATCACCGAGAGACCGAGACCGATCGGCACCGTGACGATCGCGATGAACAGCGTGTTCAGGATGGCGCGGCCGAGCAGCGGATCCTGCAGCTGGTCGACGAAGTTGGCGAAGCCCACCCAGGTGAGATCCGTCAGCCCGTCCCAGTCCGCGAACGCCAGCACCAGGCTGGCGGCGAACGGCAGCACCACGAACAGCCCCATGCCGATCATCTGCGGGCCGACGAAGACGTACCCCCACAGGCGATCGCGGCGGCGCCAGAGCGCCTCCTTGCGCAGGGGCGGGACGGATGCCGCAGGGCTGGCCTGCGGCATCCGTCCGTTCTCGGTGAGAGTGGTCACTCCTCTTACTCCGACCGTTCCTTGACCACGTCGGCGATGGTGTCGAGCGTCGTCTGCGCGTCGGCCTTGCCCTGGTAGAGCTTCAGGAACTCGTCGGCGATGGCGGTCGGCAGGCCGGGGACCATGGCCTCGGCGGGGTAGTCCTCGAAGCCGATGTCGCGCATGTCGAGGAACGTCTGCGCGTGGGCCGGGTAGTCACCCTCGAGCACGACGTCGTCGGCGCCCTTGATCGACGGGACCGCGTTGCCGCCGCCCTGGAGGCGGAACGTCTGCCCCTCGGCGGAGAGGAACTCGGTCCAGAAGGTGAACGCGGCATCCTTCACTTTGGTCTTGCCGTTGATCGCGAGGAAGCTCGTCGCCACACCGGTGGGGGCAGCTTCGCCGTCCGGGGTCGGCCAGGGCACGATGTCGTAGCTGTCCTGCTCGCCCGTCGCATCGACGGTGCCGATCGTGTAACGGCCCTGCACGAAGAAGCCGGCCTTGTGCGTCACGAAGACGCTGTCGGCGCCGGCGCCGTCGGGCAGGCTGTCGGCCACGACGAAGGTCCCGTCGGCGAACAGGTCGCCGAGCTGCTGCACGGACTCGACCGTGTCGGCATCCTTGTTCGCGACGAAAGCGCCGGAGTCGTCGTACGGGGCGTCGAGGCCCTGCGATGACAGCCAGCTCCAGTGCGTGGCCCAGTAGTTCCAGTACATCGTTCCGGTGAGGCCGGCGTCGTGGAGCTTCGCGTTCATCTCGAGGAAGGTGTCGGTCGTCCACTCCCCGTTCTCGGCCAGGGTCGCCGGATCCTCGGTGATGCCGGCCGCGGCGAGCGCCTGCTTGTCGTACCAGAACACGTCGGGGTTCGAGTCGTTCGGGGCGGCGTAGACCTCGCCGTCGTTCTCGGCCGCGCCGAAGAGCCCGGGGAAGAAGTCGTCCTTCTTGGTCTTGCTGTCCTTCGAGTCCATCAGGTCGCTCAGTGGCATCAGGCGCTTCGAGTCGACGAACTGGCCGATCTTGTCGTCGCCGACGTAGAAGACGTCGGGGGCCGTATTGCTGGTGAGCTGCGCGAGCAGCTTGGAGTGGTAGTCGCCGTAGTCGGCGACGGGCTGCAGCTTGACTTTGATGTCGGGGTGCCGCTTCATGAAGTCCTTGTTGAACTCCTCGTAGCGGGTCAGTTCGTCGGCGGTCCCCCAGGTGGACCAGACGACCGTGGCGTTGCCGTCGGCGTCGACGCCACCGCCGCCTCCTGCGCCGCCGCTGCACGCGGCGAGTCCCAGTGCCAGAGCGCCGGCGGCACCCAGTGCCAGATACCGCGTCACGTTCGCACGTGCCATCTCGCTACCTCTTTCATCATTGGAAGATCGTGTCGGGAACACCCCTCAGGGCTCTCTCGTATTCTGTATACAGAACGCAATCCTGTCAAGATGCCGTCGGGAAGCCGTGCTCGCTCGCGCCGCTGCGCCGAGGAGCGGAGAATGGCCGGATGGACGCCACTGACCCGCACGTGCTCGGACCTGGACTCCTCCCGCTCGGCGAGCACGTCAACCGGTTCCGGGAGACGGATGCCGAGGGCGCGACCCTCGACCGCTGGGACGCTGACGACCCCAAAGCGGTCGTGTCGAGCCGCGTCACCTGGGCCGAACTGCAGGGACACGCCGCGTTCGACGCCGCCACGACGAGCGTCTCGACCGTGTCGCTCACCACACCCCTCGGCGACCTGACCTGCCGGAAGTACGACACCGACGACGGCGTCTTCTGGTTCTCGATCACGCACCCCGGGATGCCGGTGCAGTACGAGTCCGACGGCATGCGCACCACGGTGCTGAGCATCGACCGCGACTGACGCCCCCGCCCTGCCCGACCCCGCCCGGCCCATCCCTGCCCCGCCCGATCTGCGGAGCTTGTCCCGATTCGCGCACGTTCTGCCCAGAAGCATCCGCAGATCGGGACACCGTGCGCAGATCGGGACAGCCGCACACGCCGAAGGGCGGGCCGCCACCCGCGGACCCGCCCTTCGGACTCTCTCAGCGACCGGCTGCGCCGACCACCGCGAACTCGTTCGGCACGACGTCGAGCGTGGCCGAAGCGACCTCTTCGCCGGTGTGCAGGTCGATCGCGAGGATCCGCTCGGCCGCCGGCTCCGTCACGTACGCGATGTCGCCCACGACGTGAAGGCCCGGGTGCGGCTGCTGCCACTCCGTCGGGCTCTCCCACGGCTCGATGACGTCCCACTGGTCGATGACCTCACCGGTCTCGTCGAGCAGGGAGAGGGTGCCGTCGGCTCCGAGCACGACGACGTCACCGTGCGCATCCCGGCCGACCCCGCGCCAGGTGTACTCGACGCCGTCGGGCAGGTCGATGACCGAGAGCTTCTGCGCGTCGGTGTCGATGCGCACGAGCTGCGAGAGCAGGTAGCCCTCGGCATCCGGATCGGTCTTGTAGTCGCCGAAGGCGATCGCGCTGGTGTCGGTGACGTAGGCGTTGCCCGTGCGGCCGAACTCGTCGGGGGCGTCGAGCTTCGTGAACGCTCCGTCGGCGAACAGCAGCACGCCGTCCTCGCAGCCGAACATCACGGCCTCGCCCTTGAGCGCACCCTCTCCGTGCACGCTCGGGCACTGCTCGTTGCGCGCGAGTTCCGTGCCGTCGGCGGCGAGGTGCCGCACGCCGGTGCGCGCCTCTTCGGTGCCGATCGTCGACAGCGTCGTGCCGTCGGTGAGTTCGATCGCGACGCCGTGGTGCGCGGCATCCGAGGTGATCGTGTCGAACTCGGGAAGGGTGCCGGTGCCGACGGCATCCGTGTCGAAGATGCGCACGTCGCCGGTGCCGTCGTCGAACAGGGCCGTCCGTCCGCCGTGCGGGGTGACGTGCCCGGCGGCGGTCGCCTCGAACACCTCGCCGGTGAACTCGACGGTTCCGGATGCGAGACCGGAGTCGAGCACGTGGAACCCGTCTTCCGCGGTGATGAAGACGTGGCCGTCGTGGTCGCCGGCGCCGTTCACCCGCAGGAAGCCGTCGAGTTCGACCTGGTCGACGGTCTCGAGGGTCTCGCCGTCGAGCACGAGGACACCCCCGTCATAGGTCACGGCGACGCGGGTGTCGCCTTCGTGCGTGTCGTCGGGCGCGGCTGATCCTCCGGATGCCGCGGGGGAAGCGGTCGCGCATCCGGCGAGCGCGGCGACCGCGAGTGCGGCGAGTGCGCCGGCCGCGAGGCGGCTGCGTACAGGTCGGGACATGGTGTCTCTCTTTCTTCTGTGGTGCGTGCAGGTGTGGTTGCGGGCGGGGTCAGCCGACGTGCCGGAGGAGCCAGGGGTCCAGGTCGGAGAACGTGCGGGCGACCGACGCGTCGTCGATCGCGATCTCGATCACGGCGCCGCCAGCGGGATCGGTCACGTAGGCGTGCGTCGCGTCGACGACGAGTTGCACGCGAGCGCGCAGAGCGGGGTCGGCGACGGATGCTGCCAGCAGCGGCTCCGTGCGGGCGAGCACAGTCCCGTCGGGGGCGAGCACGCGGACGCGGCCGTCGGCGTCGATCGCGACCGTGCGACTGTCGTCGTCGCCGAGGGCGGATGCCCGCAGCAGCGGTACGTCCGTGGGGATCAGCGTCCAGTGGCGCTCACGCACATCGAGCAGCCAGGCACCCTGATCGCCGGCGACTCCGGCGAGGTCGGGGCGGTCGGCGCGTCCGGACAGGGTCGCCGGGGCAGGGGCGCCTGCAGGGAGGGGGAGGGTCTCCGCCTCGATGGCTCCGCCGACCTCGCGGGTGAACAGCACGGCGCCCTCGGCGCAGGTGACGACGGCGCCGACGCGCGTGATGTCGGCATCCGTCGCCGGGGCGCAGGGTGTCGCGGATCCGGGCTCGGTGACGCCGGTCGCGTCGGCGACCTCGATCGTGGCGTCGGCGGTGGCGACGAGGAGATGCTCGGCGAAGGGCACGACCGGCCCGTCGGCGTCGACGGCGTCGCGTGGGGCGTCGTCGAGGCCGTCGTCGAGTTCGTCGTGAGCGATCGTGACGAGCTCGCCGTCGCCGAAGTGCACGGTCGCGCGCTGCGCACCGGCGGTGACGCGGGCCTCCCCCTCGCCGTCGAGGGCGCCGACGCGATGCGGCTCACCGCGGAAGGAGTGGGTGTGGTCGCCGTGGGGAACAGTCCAGCGCGCGGTGTCGATCACCTCGACGGAGGTGTCGGCGCCGCTGCCGTGCGCGATGTAGACCAGGCGGCCGTCGCTCTCGACGGACTCGACGCCATCGCGCGCTTCGGCGAGCACGGTGCGATCCTCGGTCGCGAGGTCGAGCAGGGTGATCTCGCCGTTCTCATCGGCGACGACCAGGGCGAGGGCGGGCGCGGAGACCTCCGCCGCGGCGCCAGCATCGACGCCGTGACCATCGGATGCGGGGGACGTTGCAGCATCCGATTTCGGGGGAGCCGGCGTCGCGCAGGCGGGCGCGGCGAGGATGCCGAGCAGGAGCACGACCGCGGGTGCGAGGCGGCGAGGAAAGGAAGTACTCATAGAACTCTCACCTTATTGATAACGATTCTCACTATCAAATCGGGGGGATAGGTCTGGCGAGCGGGGGGTCGCCGTCGCTCGCCCGGCAAGGTCATGTGCGCTCGATAAGGACGGATGCGGCGAATCAGGCCTTGCGAGGCGCACTTCTCCTTCCGGGGCGCACGTCGCATTCGCTGTGGCCGAACGTCCGATGCCAACGTCGGCGCCCCGGCGTAGGGTCGCAGCATGAGCAGCACAGCATTCGGAAATCGTCACGGGGTCGTCCCCTCCTACCTGCTCGCGCGCCTGGCCGAGTCGGGCCGTTTCCCGAAGGCAGCGGCCGCCGCCCGGCAGACGCTCACGGCCGGTCGGCCGCCCTTCCGTGCGCGCATCGACCTCTCGATCGACGAGAACGGCGACCTGGTCGCGCAGCTCTCCGATGCTCCGAACCGCACGATCAGCGATGCCGGCAACACGCAGGAGCTGCCCGGCATCGTGGTGCGCAGCGAAGACGACGGTCCGGTGGCCGATACCTCGGCGAACGAGGCGTTCGACGGCCTCGGGGCGACGTTCGAGATGCTCCTCACGGCCTTCGGCCGCAATTCTCTCGACGACGCCGGGGCACCCCTCGATGCGACGGTGCACTACGGCGTCGACTACGACAACGCGTTCTGGGACGGTGAGCGCATGGTGTTCGGCGACGGCGACGGCGAGGTCTTCCGCGGGTTCACCGGGTCCGCCACGGTCATCGGCCACGAGCTCGCGCACGGCATGGTGCAGCACACCGCCAACCTCGAGTATCAGGGTCAGCCGGGCGCGCTCAACGAGTCGATCGCCGATGTGTTCGGTGCTCTGACCGAGCAGTACGCGAAGGGGCAGACGGCCGATCAGGCGAGCTGGCTCATCGGCGCCGAGATCTTCACCGAGGCCGTCGAGGGCAGCGCCCTGCGGTCGATGATCGAACCCGGAACGGCCTATGACGACGACGAGCTCGGCAAGGACCCGCAGCCGGCGCACATGAGCGACTTCGTGCGCACGACCGAAGACAACGGCGGGGTGCACATCAACTCCGGCATCCCCAACCGCGCGTTCGCCCTGTTCGCGATCGACCTCGGCGGCAACGCCTGGGAGCGCGCCGGCACCGTCTGGTACCGCGCCCTCACCGGAGGCCTCTCGAGCACCGCGACCTTCACGGAGTTCGCCGACGCGACCCTCGAGGCCGCGGCGAAGGTCGACGACGAGACGGCAGCTGCCGCTCGACGTGCGTGGACCACCGTGGGAGTCTATGAAGATGAGCGAGTCCCCTCCACCGACTGACCTGCGCGTCGTGATCGCGGTGGTGCGCACAGGCGGGATCGCCGGCATCCGTCGTCAGTGGCGGGTGGAGGCGGAGGCGCCAGACGCCGACGACTGGATCACCCTCATCGACAGCTGCCCCTGGGACCAGGAGGCGGATGCCGAGACCGGCGCCGACCGATTCGTGTGGCACATCCGCGCGCGGACGCCCGTCGAGCAGCGCGAACGCGAACTCACCGACTCGGCGGTCGATGGCCCCTGGCGGGCTCTCGTCGATGCCGTCCGCGAGGCGTCCCGACGCGAGGACTGAGCCGGCGCGGGGGCCTCCCGGGGCAGCTCTGCCCATTACTCTCGGCGGTCGGCGGTGGTTACGATCCGCGTATGACTATTGCAAAGAAGCGGATGTCCGCAGTCGCCGCCGGTGCGCTGGTTGCCGGGGTCCTGATGTTCGGCGGGGTGGCTCCGGCTCAGGCCGCGGGCAGCCAGTGGGGCGTCGGACCGTTCTCGACGAAGGCCGCGTGCGAGAGCGCGAAGCTCGGCTACATCTCGTCGTGGACGAAGATCACCCAGGGCTGCACGTACTACCCGAAGCAGGGCGGCTTCACCGCCAGCGGGTACTACTTCCATTACCGCACGATCGCCTGACCTTCGCGGGCGCTCCCGCCGTCGGACGATTGTCAATCCGGTGTGAATCCGGCCGCAGTCCCCGCACGGCGGGAGAGAATGGTGCCCATGGGACTGTTCCAGCACCGCAAGGACGAAGAAGAGAACCAGTGGACGCTTCCGTCTGAGCCCCTCGTTCGCGAGGGCGCCGACGTGCTCGAGGAGGCCCCGGTGGTCGACCCGATGGCGCTCGGGCTCGGCGTCGACGTGAGCTCGATCGTCTTCCCGGTCGCGCCGCCTCCTCCCGCCGCTGTCTCGATCGAGAACCACGAGCCGCACGACGACGAGGGCTGACACCCGTCACACCGGTCCGGCAGCGTCGCTGCCCGCAGCTACGGTGGAGGGATGACGATCACCGCCGCCGCAGACGGCTCCGCCCTGGGCAACCCCGGCCCCAACGGGTGGGCCTGGTACATCGACGACGACAACTGGGCGGCCGGCGGGTCGCCGCACGGCACGAACAACCAGGGCGAGCTGCAGGCGGTGCTCGAACTGCTCAAGGCGACGGCCGGCTCCGACGAGAAGCTGCACATCTGGTGCGACAGCCGCTACGTGATCGACTCCGTGACCAAATGGATGCCGGGCTGGAAGCGCAAGGGATGGCGCAAGTCCGACGGGGGCCCCGTGCTCAACCGCGACCTGCTCGAGGGCATCGATGAGGCTATGCGTGGCCGCGACGTGCAGTTCTCCTGGGTCAAGGGGCACGCGGGAGACGACCTGAACGAGGCTGCCGACGAGCGCGCCAACGCGGCGGCGACCGCGTACAAAAACAAGCAGGAGCCGCAACGCGGGCCCGGATTCGCCGGAGCGACGGATGCCGGGGCTGCCGTCGCAGCATCCGTTCCGATCGCCGCGAGCGCGGCATCCGCTCCAAACGAAGCTCCCGCCGCGACGGTCTCGACGGTCTCGACTCCTGCGCCGGCTGAGCCGCTGTGGGCCGAGGCATCCGATCTGCTCGACGGACTCGACGCCCCCTACGACGACCCGATCGAGGTGCGCCTCGCGCTCTCCGGCGATGAGCATGCCCGCCTGCGCGATCGCGCCGAGGCGCAGGGCGTGACGCTCGAAGAGGCGCTCCGCCGCCTGATCTGAACGGGCCCGACCACGTTTCACTCGTGCTGCTGAGTCGCGCGTCGCGCCGGAGCAGGCGATGCTCCCCGCGTCGGCTCCGTAGACTCGGCTGATGGAACGGACGGCGACGCAGCGGTGAAGGCGCGCACCGTCTTCGGCCTGCTCCGCCTCGGCTCGGCCGCCATCTGCCTGATCGCCCTGATCCATCGACTGAGCTGGGGGCTGGCGTCGAACACGATCGCCAGCCAGAACTTCTTCGCCTACCTCACCAACCAGTCGAACATCGCGTTCGTGGTGCTGCTGATCGTGGCGGGGGTCATCGCGCTGCGGCGCGCGGAGGATCCGCGGTGGCTCACCGTCGCGCTCGCGCTCGTCCTCTCCTGGACGATCACCGCCGGGATCGTATTCGCCGTGATGGTGTGGCAGGGCGGCGAGCGCGGCATCCGCATCGACGTCCCGTGGTCGGATCAGGTGCTGCACTTCTGGCTTCCGGCCTGCACGATCGTCGCCTGGGCACTCGCGCCCGGGCATCGTTCCGTGCCCTGGCGGGTGGTTCCGGTCACGCTGGCGTACCCGCTGATCTGGGGCGTGTTCACGCTGTGGCGTGGTCCGCTCATCGGGTGGTATCCGTACTACTTCCTCGACCCGCGACAGGTGAGCGGCCCGGTCGAGTTCCTCGCGTTCTCCGGGATCGCCCTCGCGACCTTCACGGCGGTGGCCGCGACCCTCGTGCTGATCAGCCGGATGCCGACACGGAAGAAGTGGCGCGCCGCTCAGCCCGCGGGGGCGTAGACGGCGAGGGACGCCATGGCCGACTCGAGAGCGGCCGTGTCGTCGAGCTCGGCGAACTCCGCTGCCTCGTCTCCACCGACGATCCCGACCAGCACGTTCTCCCCCGTCGCCGGGCGGAGGTTGATCCAGGTGCGGATGGAGACATCGGCGCCGACCGTGTGCCAGATCGCCGCGTCGGAGTCTCCGAATTCCTCGTCGAACCGGAGCCAGATCGTCTCGATGCGCCCCATCCCGAGGGCGGTGATCGCGGTGCGGTTGACGAACGGCAGCGCCGGAGAGAACTCGATGTCCTGCTCCTGCAGAACGCCCAGCGGAACGGTCACGATGATCCGATCGAACGACAGCGCCTCACCGGTGCCGAGGCGCACGCTCACGCCGGTGTCATCGTGCGCGATGCGGCTGATCGGCGAGGACAAGGAGACCTTCACCCCGTCGAGCGCATCCTCCACGAGAGGCGTGAGGTCGTCGCGCGCTCCCTCCATCGTGGTCTCCCCCGTGGTCGCCGGGAGCAACGGGGGGAACCAGCTGGAGAGCTGCGCAGCATCCGCTCCCGTCGTCGTCGCGAGGAACGCGAGGAACGCCGCGGTCGACGGGTCTTCGGGGTCTCCGCCCGCTTCGACCAGCGCCTCCGAGAGCGGGATATCGGCCTCGGCCGCCTGCGCCTTCTCGATCGCGGCCTGCAGCGGCTGCACGTCGACAGGATCGATGTCGCCCTCGGGGCTGAGCCACCGCGCACCGGCGAGATCGACCACTCCGATGTCCCAGGACTCCATGCGCCGACGAAGGTCGTCGTCGGCCTCGCCGAAGAGCCAGGCGCCGAGCTGCACGGGCACCGGCCAGGAGTCGTCGGTGACGGAATGGATGCGGCCGCCGATGCGATCACGCGCCTCGAAGACCGTGACCTCGAGGTCGGCCGCGGCGAGCCGGGCTGCCGCCGTCGCACCGGCGAGACCCGCACCGATGACGGCGACGCGCTCTCCTGGCTCGGCCTTGTCCTCGACCTCATCGGCGGCACGCGCACCGGAACGGATCGCGCCGCGCATCGTGCCGGGCTCATCCGCATCGGTCGCCTCGCCCGCGAAGAACACGCGGGCGCCGACCGGACGGGCGAGCTGCTCGCGGGTCTCGGCGAGCACACCGACGGGGGTGAAGCTGACGGCGCCGTAGGAGAACGGGTCGGTCGTCCAGGAGCTGCGCATGCTGTCGGCCGGCTGCGGAACGCCCGGCTGCGGCTGCGGCTCACGGGTGCGAGTGGGGGTCGGAGTCGGTTCGGGATCGGGAGTGCATGACGCCAGCAGCACCGAGACGGCGCCGACTCCGGCGCCCATGAGCAGAGTGCGGCGCGTGATCCTCATCGTGTCGCCACTTTATCCCGGCGCGGGGGTGGTGGCGACAGCATCCGCGGGTCGGGGCACCTCCGACCGGCGTGCACAACTCCTCCAGAACGCCGCGGAACGGGTCGCCTGCCCGCGAAAAACCGGCCGACCCGCAACGGGATCGGCCGGTTCTTGCTGAGTTGTGCACACTCAGACGGCGAGCAGCTCCCTCTCGAGCCGGGCGTACGACGTCTCCATGCCGTCGGCCATGCCGGTGGCGAGGATCATGTCGCGCGTCTCGGCATCGGGGTACTCGATGAAGAGCGTGATGAGGGTCGCACCATCCTCCTCGTACAGGTTCAGGTCGTTGAGCGTCTCGACCGGCATCCCGACCATCCGCTCGGTCTGCACCGACCGGCGCGGGCCGTCGATCAGCAGGGCCTCGCCCTCGAACCCGAACGCCTGACCCTCGGTGTCGCCGATCGGCGCCCACGAGGTGCGGTAGCTCTGGCCGACCTCGGTGGCGACGACGCACTCCGTCATCTCCCAGCCGTCGGGGCCGAGCAGCCACTGCTTCATCAGCTCGGGGTCGTTGTGGGCCCGCCAGACCAGCTCGCGCGGACCCTCGACCAGGCGGGTGATGCGCACGTGGGTGTCGTCGAGGATCTCGACGACCGTACCCTTGCCCTGCGCATAGTCGCGGAGATCCTGCAGCACGGCGTCGAGCTGCGCCATCGCCTGCTTCGTGCCCTCGACCGCACCCATGGCGACGATCTCTTCGAGCGCCTCGATCGACGAGAAGTAGCTCGTGTTGACCATGCGGGTGCCCGTCTCGGACGGGGCGAAGGTGAACGTCATCCGCATCGAGGGCAGGTCGGCGTTCGGCTTCCCGTCCTCATCGGCGAAGGCGTCGAGGACGGAGAAGCTGCGCGGGCTGTCGATCTCGATGAACTCCCACGTGCCGGAGGACTGCTCGCCGCGGGGTCCGTTCATCGTGTAGTTGGCCGTGCCGCCCACGGTGTGGTCCCAGTGGGTGAAGGTCGCCGGCCATCCGGGAGGACCCCAGAAGCGCTCGAGCTGCGCCGGGTCGGTGTAGGCGTTCCAGACCCGCTCGACGGGTGCAGCGAGGTCGGCGATGACCGTCATGGTCAGATTTTCGGTGTCGGTGATGACGTCGGTCACAGGCATGTCAGTCTTCTTCCTTGGGTTCGTTCTGCGTGGGCGCTGGCTCAGCCAGCAGGTCGTCGAGCCGGGCGATGCGCGACCGCCACAGCTCTTCGTATCGGGCGAGGAGCGCCCTGGCGCGGGCGATCATCTCGGGGTTCGCGCGGACGAGCCGCTCGCGTCCCTCGGCGCGCTTGACGATGAGGTTCGCGGCTTCGAGCACGGACACGTGCTTCTGCACCGCGGCGAACGACATCTCGTATTCGGAGGCGAGGGTCGAGACGGACTGCTCCCGCTCGATCGTCCGGCGCAGGATGTCGCGCCGGGTCGACGTCGCCAATGCGTGGAACACACGGTCGACCTCCGCTTCGCTGAGTTCTCTTTGTACAACCATTTGGTTGTAGGTTATGGCGAAGCGGGCGCCGTGTCAAGGGGTCGGATGTCGACTACACGTTCGCGTGACACAAACACGCTTTAGCTGACACTCCAGCGCACCTCCCTGACACGAAGTGTCACGACATGCCGTGTCCTTGACGTCCCGGGCAGCTACCTGAAAGGAGTATCTCCCGCAAGCGAAGCAACGACGCTCTCGCAACTTGACCCAGGGTCGATGACGACGACCCTCAAGGGGGCTGGAATGAGGCCTGTAGTAGAGGCATGGCGTATCTCTCCGCGACCGAGGACAACGCACACCGAATTGCACTGGGTTCGGGGGTCGAGCAAAAGCGACGCTCGGACGCGCGGTCACGAATGGGGGGTCGCAGACCGAACCCTCGGGGAGTTGAACTGGGTAGAGATTGATCCCGCTCGCGTGCGAAGCTCGGTGGGCGTTCGTCACCGGTTCACGCCAGCGATGTACTACTGGCAGCGCACCAGGTCTCATGTCTGGTGCGAGTCACAGGAAGAGCGCCGGGAACGGGACTGCTGCACGGATAGGTGACATCTGATCTGGCTTGCCCGCAGGGGTGGGCCTGGAAGGATGTTGCTGTGCCTAAGCCTTACCCGTCCGAGTTCCGTGACGACGTCGTGCGCGTCGCGAGAAACCGCGAGCCCGGAGTGACGATCGAGCAGATCGCGAAAGACTTCGGGGGCCACCCGATGACGCTGCAGAAGTGGATGCGTCGCGCCGATATCGATGAGGGCGCCAAGCCTGGCCAGTCCCGTGTCGAGGGCGCCGAGCTGCGTGAGGCGCGGAAACGGATCCGGCTCCTCGAGCAGGAGAACGAGGTGCTGAGGCGGGCGGCGGCGTATCTGTCGCAGGCGAATCTGCCGGGAAAAGGTTCTACCCGCTCGTGACGGAGCTCGCCGCTGACGGAGTCCCCGTCGCGGTGACGTGTCGGGTGCTCAAGCTCTCCCGCCAGCCTTACTACCGCTGGTGGGCTTCCCCGATCACCCCCAGCGAGGTGGTCGAGGCATATCGCGCGAACGCGCTGTTCGACGCTCATCAGGATGACCCCGAGTTCGGGCACCGGCTCCTTGCGGACGAGGCCCGCGATGCCGGCGAAGCGATGTCGGACCGGACCGCGTGGCGGATCACCGCGAGCAACGGCTGGTGGAGCGCGTTCGGGAAGAAACGAGGCCGCAACGGCCGCAAGCCCGGCCCGCCCGTCCACGACGACCTTTGCACGATGGTCGACGAGCACGGCAGGACACGGCACGTGTTCGCGGCTGATGCTCCGAACGAGCTCTGGCTCGTGGACATCACGGAGCACAAGACAGCAGAAGGCAAGCTCTACTGTTGCGCGATCAAAGACGCGTTCTCAGGTCGGATCGTCGGGTACTCGATCGACTCCCGGATGAAGTCCCTTTTGGCTGTCCAAGCGCTCGAGAACGCTGTCGCCATGCGCGGTGACGTCGCCGGCTGCGTGGTCCATTCGGACCGAGGATCTCAGTTTCGAAGCCGGAAGTTCCTGCGCGCACTGACCGGTCACCGCATGGTCGGGTCGATGGGTCGGGTCGGCTCGAGCGGAGACAACGCGGCCATGGAGAGCTTCTTCGCACTCCTGCAGAAGAACGTCCTCGACCGCCGCTCCTGGACCACCCGCGAGCAGCTGCGCATCGCGATCGTGACCTGGATCGAACGGACCTACCACCGCCGTCGCCGACAGGCCCGCCTGGGCCGTTTGACGCCCATCGAGTTCGAGACCATCATGAACACGACCGTCGCACTGGCGGCGTGACTTTACCTGTCACCAATCCGTGCAGCACTCCCCTCCCTCATCTGTCTCCGCCGGCTAGTTCATCGGTAGCTCGGTTTCCTCTTCGACAGTTCGGCGGGTCCGCACCGGTTCCCAAGGCTCAGCAATGTCCGGCAGGAGACGGATCACGACATGACGGGTGCCCGCCTCGCCGACAAGTTCATCGTCGAGACGCCCGATCCGCAGACGGGTATGGACGTCGAGCTTTCCGAGCGGGCCTGTTTCGGACTTCACGGACAATGTCGTCTCGTCTTCGAGCTCAGCGACGCCGAGGACATCGTGTAGGTATCCACGCAGAGCAACGTTTGCGAAGTCGCCACGGATGGCTTCGATGATTGCTTCGGTGAGGACGTGGCGTTGCATCTCGGCGGTCTGAGGCGTGGGGTCGTCGTCGAGTGAGGTATACGCGAGGGGCGTCGAGATCACCGTCCACACGCTGGGGAATGACGGCGCGATGGTCCGCAACCGCTCTGCCAGGTCCTCGGGGTCGGGAAGCCATGGATGGATCTTAGGAAGCACGTCGATGAGTCGATTGAGGTGGGCGAGATGGTGACCGTTGGTCATGAACGACAAGACATCGACGTGCAGCCTGTGTTGGAACATGCTCAGGAAGAAGCGCGTGATTGCCTCCGGGTCCAACTCTGCCGGATCGGTCAAGGCGATGCCGTCCTCACCGACGGCGGTACAGAACGGTTCGGCGCGAAGCTCGTCGAGGACTCCGTCCGGGATATCGCCCGGTAGGGCAGCGCCTTGCAGGAGACTACTGATGACCTCCACGCGTGCCCGATGGAGCTCTTCGACCGCAGCAAGGGCCTCCGCATAGGCCACGAGGCTGCCGGTGATCGAGGCCTCGAGGGCAGGGCGGAGCTGCTCGACCCGTCCCGCCGACATCAGCGCCCCCCGTCCATCCATGATCGAGTAGCTTCGAGAATCCCAGTGGAGCACCCACAGGTAGCCGCCGCCATAGTAAGCGGCTTGTATACGGGTGGGGCTCTTTGAAAACTGCTCAACCGCGCGCTCGAGAATGCGTGCTTCCGTCGCTGCTTCGTGTGCCTCGATTGCCCTTGTGAGAAGGTCATCACCGTCAACGATTGTGATGGCACTCTCGCGCTCTCGCAGATGGTCGAAGCTGCCTCGCACGTTGCCATTGACACCGTTGAGCGCGATAAACAGGCCATGCGTATGCGGCTTGTCCAGCCGCGCGAGGAGCATCTTCCCGAGGAAGCGCTGCCACGCGGGAGTCGACACGGCATCGGCGTATGCCTTAGCCTCGCCGAGCAGAGGAGTGTCGTGAGAGGACGTGACAACCGGGTCGGAACGGACTGCGGTGATGTCCAGCTCGTTCCCGCCAGCGGTGACGACGTTGGTGCGCACATCTGCGTATCCCTGAGAAAGTAGAACCGACTTCACCAACGACTCGAGTTGTGTGCCTTTGTCGTCGGCTGTCACGCCCAGGATCAGCATGTGGTCTCCCCAGATTGTCGGCATCAAGCGATGCCGAAGCGGTTGCGGTTGGCTCCAGCTACGTCACCATGATGGCCCCTAGGCACGGGGATGCACCGGAATATGGGCGATCTGGTGGAGATCTGTCAGATCCGAGAGCCGCTTCCAGAAGGAACGCGAGCTCGTGGTGCGAAATCCGATGGCGACATTAGCCCAGCAGGTGAGATTCGCCATCGAGCAGTACCTGGTCGACCATCGCGCCCAGCTCCGCCGCTATCAACGCGACCGGTGAGATCGCTGTGCGAGAAGGCGCCACCTCCACCCGTCAGCGAAGAGGCGTGCCAGGTCCTGCCGCAGTGACCGATTTCACCCAGAACGCGGAGTCGATGGTCCACTCATCGCCTGGCAGAGATTCGTACCGTTCATCGATGACATCAGAGTCATCGGCATCAATGCAGCGCACACCGCGGTCGTGTGTCTCGAGAAGGTATGCATGTGGGCATTCGCAGACTGTGGCGAAGTAGTAGAACCTCCCACGCTGGGCCTCGGCAACGAGGGAGGCTGGATAGAACACGTGGTGCTTGCCGCACATCACGGGAAGCTTGACGAGGTTGCCGACGTGCTCGCTTTGGGGCAGGTCAACAGCTGGAGTCCATGGTCCGACTTCCACCCCATTCTGCCGTGCGCTCAGGGACCGCGCGTTCGCCAGAGTCATATAGTTACGCCCGTCCACCTCCGTGCCGGCGGGCCACGTGACGTCGGCTGTCGCCGGCCAGAGGGCAGGGAAGCCAAACCCGGTGTCCACTTCGACAGCGAGCTCCGGGCTCGTGAAGCGGATGCCGTAGAGAACGAGCGCACCGACAGTGACGGTCATCACGTACCCCTGAGGGACGGCGTCAACGCTCACGCCGCCAGGCTGCACCGACACAGGCACCACCCGGGCACCCCATGCGCCAGCAATCGCCGTCTTCCCGACCCAAAACGTCGAGTCAGGCAGAGGGGCCTTCGAATCGAAGAGTGCGCGGTACTCTGACGCTGGTACCCCATGCCCATCGTCTCGTTCCCTCTGACTCGAGACGAGCAGTGCAGTTAGCGCGGTCTTATGAGTCCACAACGCCACCGTGCCCGCATCTGCACTGCTGAGGGTGCCGGGCTCACCGAGAACGAACGGCGTGAGAATGCGCTGCGCCTCTTTCTCTAACCGACTCATCCAACCGTTGTTGCAGGACCCGCAGAAACTCTTCACGGTCTGAGTGAACGGCTTCCGCTCGCCCATACGACGGCCGATCTCGTTGAGCTGCCCCGCAGCGTGGAGCGCCTTCTCTACAGGCAAGCCAATGCGCCCAAGCCACTGCCCGAAGACGTGCTCGAGCGTGAGTGGCTCACTCGAACCGCAGAAAGCACAGCGCTGACTCATCGCCCGGATCCAAGTCGTGCCTGATTGGCGCCAGCACGGAGGGGCCAGCAGGGGGTCCCTGACGTTCGATTCAACATAGGAGTACTCATCAATCGTTTGCGCTCGAGTGTACGGGCACGAGACATCGGGCAGTCCGTGCTTCAGCAACCCGGCAGGGAAATACCACGCCGACGCTCCCCCTCTTCTGCGACTTCCTCCAAGCCCATGACATCCACAGCACCACCGCCGATGAAGTCGCCGCGGGCGCGAATCAGCCGCGTTGGACAGCCCGAGCGAGACCCGCGGAAGAGTCGACCGCCCAATCGACGGACTTGAACCACGCGATCGCTACGCCCGTCCAGATCAGTCCTGCCGGCCAACTGGCCTCGCTAACCCCCCTATAGAGGGCATATCCGAGCGCACCCGCGAGGATTGTTCCCCCGACAAAGAACGTTCCCATCCGAGGAAACTCATCCCCCTGACGGAAACTCCACCAATCAACCACGAGGAAGAAGGCCGCAGTGCCTGCCTGCACGCTCATGATGAATGGAGCGCGCCCCGTCGTGAAGATTCCGTCGAAGACAGGGTCGGCAGCGATTGCACCAATCAGCGCGATCGTGGCTGGCACGGCGATCGCCCGGGAGACGAGAGCGATGACGAGCGCTCGCACCCGTCGCGGCGCACGCGCGAAGGCACGCACAACACCAAGCTCCGTTTCGACGGCGGAGTCGTCCTGCGTGCGCCAGAACTGGTAGAGAGCAATCGCGGTCCCGATGAGCACCACGATCGCGATTGGTAACCCTGCCGCGGCGAGGAGGCGGAGAAACTGCTCAGCGAGCTCTCCCGATGGCGCCATTACAACAGCGCGAAGGCGTGCTTGACAAGCTTCTCCGTCTCGCCCCGGAATCCTGCTCCGGTGACCTGCGCGACGACTTCGCGTTGTCCGCCCCGGTCGAAGACTTTGAACAGGACCTGGTATCCCTGCGTGAGCGTCATGTTCATTGAGTTCGTGACGGATAGACCGGAACGAAACCCGACCTGATAGTCAGGCGCGGGGCCGACGCTGAACGGATCGTCGGATGCGGCCGGTGCGAAGGCCTCGAAGTGACTCGCCCCCATTGAACTCGTACCTATACGACGAGCGAGCCCCATGAATCGCTTGCCTTCCCCGACTTCACGAAGAGCCGCAGCAACCTGCTGAACCCCCTTGCTCGTTCCTACCGGCCCTTTTGAATACGTGTACCCCATGTTGCCCCCAGCACTCTCGAGTGAACTTGGCCCCAAAACTATCGACACGCAGCCCTTCTCGTCCAGCGATTCATTCACATTTACGACGCCGGTCGGCCTCGCGCGTTCGGCCATCCGACACTCCGTTCCCAGGTGGCGGGGACGCGAGCCCGCTGGGCTCAGCCTGCTATGTATCACGCGGGGCGGAAGGTGAGCTTGTATCCTCGAGGGTGGGGAAGAAGTCGGGTTCGCCGTTGCTCGGCAGCTCGAATCGGTGGGGTGTGCGCAACTCGGCGGTGCTCCTCTCGAACTGGATATGAAGCTCTATATGTTCACGTGCGACAGTGGTCAGTTCTCTGGAGCCTCGGTCAGAGCGATCCCTGAGAACAGGAACGAAGAATATCCGGACGTCACTTCCCTTGGAAGTGACGTCGTCGAGATCAGTCTTACTCAAAGAGCGGGCTAGTGCGCTTTAGGAGCAGAACTGAGGATTTCAGCGACCGTCGTACGGAAAGATCCCCGGGAATCGGGGGGTCGCGCCAGATGACTGCGACGAAGTCCCAGGGTTTAGGTTAGGCGCGCCAGCCGACTGCCAAGGCACCACCCGGGGTACCGCATCTTTCGCTCTCATAAGCTCACTGAGCGCGCGTTCACGCTTCTGGCTGTCATGAGCAGGGCCACGCACGGGATCGGGGTGGGAAACTGAATCGTAGGTGCAGAGTCTTTGCCGAAGATCGTTCATTTCTTTCACACGCGTTGGTAGCACGGCCAGATTCACCACAGCAGCAACTCCCGCGAACGCAGCCATCAACCAGGCCGGGAACCAGAACGGCGGTTCGCCGGCGAAGAAGCTGACAAAGCCGGCGACTAGGAGCATCACTGACAGCGCACCGAGTCCGAACCCCAGGCTCTGGGCACTCCTGGTCGTGCGAGTAGCTACTGCAAGGCGCTCAGCTTCCGGGACTCGCGCAGCATCGTGTCTAGCTCTCGCTTCGCTCGTTTCCCTGCTCTGTTGCTCGAACTGGTTCTCGCGCATGCGAGCTAGATCAAGCTCTCGGGCGTGGTTCTGCTCCAAAGCAGAGCCGTGCTCGCGAACGAAGCGGAAAGTCTCGGCCGCTGCGAGCCATCTGTCCCCACCCCCAGAATCCAGACGGAAGCGCCAGACCGGACTCTGCATGGTTGACTGCTCAGCGAAGTACGCCTCGCTTGCGTTACGTATACGCTGCGAGACGCCGATCGGGTCCTGGAGCTTCGCACTCTGGATCGCTTCGGTTGCGGTGAATCCCAGTGGCAGAGAATCTGCGACCAGCGCCAGTTCCGGGGCGAGAGACACGGCTAAACCTGCTGATTCTCTGTCGCAGAAGAGTCTTGCGTGAAGGAGTTGCACCTCGGGCACCGTGGGGTGGGTGCGTTGGGCCAGCTGAGCCTCATCTCGCGCGTCGTCGAGACGGTTGAGCTGCTCCAGGAGACTGACGGCAAGCAACGCGGCCCCTGCCGCGAGATCTGGTTGGTCTGGCATGCCGTAGCGAGCGGCTTTGCGCAAGCAATCGACAGCGAAGTTATTGTCATCTGCTGCGATCGACGAGAGCCCGTGCATCAGATGATGTTGGGGTATGTACGGGTTGCTTTCCACCGCAGCGGCGAACTCAGTCTGCGACTCTTCAATCCATCCGCGCTCGAAAGCGTGCACACCTCGTCTGAATCGCTCGCTTGCCGCTGTGTCGAGTGGACTTGCGAGCATCTCTGAGATCGACGACAGATAGAGGTTGCTTAGGCGGATCTCACCGACGATGCGATCCGTGGCCACACCGACTGCTGCGGCCAGCGCGGTCATGCTTGCTTGATTGTCTGCGCTCACCCCGGCAATCGCCTGGATGATGCCCGATTGCTCGACACCTGACGCAACTGCCTCAGAAACCGTGCCGCGACCAGGTCCGGAGA
This sequence comes from Microbacterium sp. PMB16, assembly GCF_051294855.1. GTDB lineage: Bacteria > Actinomycetota > Actinomycetes > Actinomycetales > Microbacteriaceae > Microbacterium. The sequence goes on along the minus strand of NZ_CP145908.1, from coordinate 1,589,144 downwards.
CACCTTCGATCGCGTCGAGGATCCTTGCAACATCTGCGCTGAGCGTCATGAGCACAGTATGCCGGAACACCGCTAGGTGGAAAGTGCCCCAGTTGCGGTCACGTGATGGAAACCAAGAAGGGCGAGGGGGCAAACGAGCGCGAGGCATCGACTCGTGACCGCATTCTCGGACAGTCGCAAAACATGCGACAGGTGACCTGGCGTAATCGAGACCGGCGTATTCGCATGCAACTGCGCGCCTGTTTCATGGCTGAGGCGAGAGCGGTATGACTCTTTGCCCCCTCTACGTCTTCACCTTAGGGGCATACGCCTCGGGATCGGACCGGTTCCCTTTGGGGTCTCGGCCCAGCACAAACCAGGCCGTGGCCCCAGCAATCGGGATGAAAACGATCACAAGGAACCAAACAAGGAATCGACCCCCCGTGACGTGACGGTTCCGAATCGCCGAGACGAACGCGACCGCCGTGTAGACCCAGACAACGACAGCGAATGCGCTGACGAGTATGTCGAAAGGGGTAGGGACGAGTGGGTTGACCATTCGGCGCCTCCTCTGGCCTCAGATGGCCCTAGTTGACGGTGAAGGAATTCCAGACCACGCTGCCCATGTTATCGCCCCGGATCGTGTGGAGTCCTTCGGTCGTTGAGGTGACGATGATCCCCCACGGCACTGGAAGACCTCGCTTGATTGTTACCTTGCACTGGGCACGCGCTTCCCATCCATCGGGGTAGGACGAGTTCTTCTCTGAGGTAACTTCCGCGAAGATGTCTGTGTCGAGGGTGACCAGGCAGGAGTGATTCTTGATCGCTGTTGGCCGTGTGCCCGTCGACGAGTTGTAGGTGAGGGTGTAGGTCATGGAGTTCTTCACCTCGATGAGCTTGATTCCCATGAAGGAGAACCACTGGGTGCCCCAGATCGAGACGTCGTTGCTACTGTTCCGTGCCAGGGCAGTCTCCGTCTCCGCCGGCAGACCCCACCGGAAGTTCCCGTACGTAGCGACCCCGTTGGTATCCCACGTCGCGTCCGCCGGCGGGTCCAGGCTCACGTTGGTTTCGCCGACCAGGTAGCTGGCGAGATCAGCGCGCTGCTGCGTATTGAACGCGTCGAACTCTGCCACGTCGTCTACTGCTCCGCGTGTGACGAGAACGGCGCGGAACTGCGTGAGCGCAGCCTCTTTGTCGACTGGGGGGTCTGTCGCGTATGCGGGCGCACCGGCAGCGATACCGCCCCCGATCAGAACGATGGAAAGTGCGAGTGCGGAGAACTTCCGCTTGAGTGAAACCATGATTGCCCCCCTGGGTGAACTGAAACTTCACTCAAGGTACCGGTTCAGCGCTCCTATCCGCTGTCGCCTCTTTGGCCTACAGACACACCTATCGGCTGTATGGTACGCCGCTGGCCCGGAGCGTGTTGCAGTTCGATGGCGACAGCCGTCGCCATCGCATCGATGCAACAGCAGCAATAGCGATCCGGAAAGTGTCACGGCAAAGGACAGCGCGCGGGCGCCAAACAGTCTCAGTCGAGTGGCATTCCGTGTCATCCCGATCCGTTCCCGACATCGGATTCATTTCCCGGCGAATGCCACTGACTTACCGGTGACGACTCACGGTGCTTCGTGCGTGGCCGATCGATCGGGTTCTGACGAGTGAGAGCGCTCGGCGGCCCAGGAAGCCAGAATCCGCAGGCGCTCGGCCGTGGGGGAACCGGGCTCGGCGGTATAGATCATCAGGACGTTACCGGGCTCGGCGGTGATCGCCAGCTCCTCATAGGCCAGCGTCAGCTCGCCGACGACCGGATGCTGAAAGCGTTTGGTGCCCGCCCCGTGCGTCCGCACGTCATGCGCAGCCCAGAGCCGTCGGAAGACCTCGCTGCGGGTGGAGAGTTCACCGACGAGGTCTTGCAGACCCTTGTCGTGGGGGTCGCGGCCCGCCTCGGCGCGCATGATGCCGACGCACATCTCAGCGAACATCTCCCAATCCGGATAGAACTCGTGCGCCACCGGATCGAGGAACTGGAAGCGGGCGAGGTTGGGCGTTCGACCGCTGTCTCCGATCACGACCGAATAAAACGCCTTTCCGAGCGCATTCGTGGCGAGCAGGTTCTGGCGAGGATCTCGGACGAAGGCGATCCCCTCGGAGATCGAGTCCAGCGCCCACGCCAGGCTGGGTCGCGTCACCGCTGCTCGCGCAGTGCGCTTGCGGCCGCGTCCACTTGTCGGGATGCCGTCGGCCGCTCGCGCGAGATCCAACAGGTGTGCTCTCTCCGCATCGTCGAGCTGCAGGGCGCCGGCCAGCGAGTCCAGGACCGATGCCGACGCTCCGGCGATCGCTCCACGTTCGAGCTTGGCGTAGTACTCCACGCTCACCCCGGCCAGACTCGCGACCTCGCTGCGCCGCAGACCGGCCACACGCCGATTCGACCCTGCGGTGAGGCCCGCCGCCTCAGGCGTGACCCGCGCGCGCCGAGTCATCAGGAACTCGCGTACCTCAGCTCGATTGTCCATGGTCGAAGGCTACGCGCGGCCGCCTCGGCCGGGGAGTCCCTCTCAGGGCACCCCTTACGAGGCTGCTTCTCACTCGACGATCTCGATCGACGCTGCGCTGAATCCCGCAGCGATCCTTCGAATCATGCGGCCGACTCCTGATCGACGGTGAGCAGCACCTTGGTCGCGCGGCGCTCATCCATCGCCGCGTAGCCCGAAGCGGCATCCTCGAGCGGGAGGGTGAGGTCGAAGACCACGCCCGGATCGATCTTCCGGTCCCAGATCAATTCGATGAGGTGCGGCAGGAATCGGCGCACCGGGGCAGGGCCGCCGTGCAGGTGCACGCCGGAGAAGAACAGCTCGAGGCCGTCGAGCGCGACGTCATGGGAGACCCCGACGTAGCCGATGTGCCCGCCCGGGCGGGTGGCGCGGATGGCCTGCTCCATCGACTCCTGTGTGCCGACCGCCTCGATGACCGAATGCGCACCGAGGCCATTCGTCAGCGCCTTGATCCGCTCCACTCCGGCGTCGCCGCGTTCTTCGACGATGTCGGTCGCACCGAACTCCCGCGCCAGCGCCTGACGATCGGCGTGACGAGACATCGCGATGATCCGCTCTGCACCGAGTTCTCGCGCGGCGAGGATGCCCATGAGACCCACTGCGCCGTCGCCGACGACCGCGACGGTCTTCCCTGGGCCGGCCTCGGCGGCGACAGCAGCGAACCAGCCCGTACCGAGCACGTCGGAAGCCGCGAGCAGGGAAGGGATCAGATCGGGTTCAGGCTGCCCTGGTGTGGCGACGAGGGTGCCGTCCGCGAGCGGGATCCGCGCGAACTCGGACTGGGTACCGACTGCCCCCATCATCACGTTGTGCACGCAGCGGGACTGGTAGCCCGCCTGACAGATCTCGCAGGTGTTGTCGGATGCCACGAATGAACCGACGACGAAGTCGCCGACAGCGACGTTCTCCACGTCGGCGCCGATCTCGGTGACGACGCCGACGTACTCGTGGCCCATCGGCTGCGGTGTGACGGACAACGGCTCGGCTCCGCGGTACGGCCAGAGGTCTGACCCGCAGATGCAGGACGCGGCGAGGCGGATGATCGCGTCCGTCGGCTCCAGGAGGACAGGATCCTCCCGGTTCTCGACCCGGACGTCGCCGGGTGCGTACATGTTCACTCCACGCATGATCTCTCCTTCATCTGTGTGCACTGGTGGAAATCGAGTCGTCGGCGGGATTCGACGCGACCGTCTTCGGGGAACGAGCGAGAATCGCGAATACGAGCCCCGCCGAGAGCACGGCGACGGTCACGACGATGCCCAGAGGCAGGATGCTGAGCGCTCCGGCCACACCCACGAGGGGCGCCGCCACGCCGCCGAATCCGAAGCGGACCATCCCGAGCAGCGATGACGCGGTACCCGCCATCTGCGGATACCCGACAAGAGCGAGCGTCGTCGCCGGCGGCGAGGAGATCGCGACCCCGCCGGCGAGCAGGAACAGCGAGACGATCACCACCCACAGCGGCATCGCGACGATTCCGGATGCCAGCAGACCCAGTGCTCCGCACCCGGCGACGAGGATGCCGATCGTGAGCGTTCCGCGGATGCTCCATCGTTCTGCTCCGCGACCGGCGAGATAGCCGAAGATCATGAACCCCGTGGAGTTCAACCCGAATGCCAGGGCGTAGCCCAGCGGTGACAGGCCGTAGATGTCCTGCAGCACGAAAGTCGCGCCGGACAGGTAGGCGAAGAGCGCCGCATAGAGGAACCCCTGGTTCAGCACGGCTCCGACGAACGTCCGATCCGAGAGCAGCGTGCGGAAGTCACCGATCGTCTGTCGGAACCCTCCCCGCGTGCGACGATCCGGCGGAAGCGTCTCAGGGAACGCGAACACAACGAGGATCAGGATTCCCGCACCGATGGACGCAAGGAACACGAAGAGGCCGCGCCAGTCGGTGAACGAGTTGAGCACCCCGCCGAGCAGCGGACCGACGACCGCCGCGACGCCGCCGATCACCGTGAGTCGCGCATAGAAGCGGATCAGTGCGCCGCCCGAGTAGACGTCGCGGCCCGCCGCCTGGGCGATGACGATTCCCACACCACCGGCGAGACCCTGTACGAACCGGGCCAGAATCAACGTTTCGATCGTCGGGCTGAGCGCGCACAGTGCCGACGTCGCGATGTAGGCGACGACGCCGACCAGGAGGATCCCCCGCCTTCCGAATCGATCCGACAGCGGACCCGCGATGAGCTGGCCCGCTGCCAGTCCGATCAGGCACGCCGTGACGGTGAGCTGCGCGACGGACGTGACTGCTCCGAGATCCGCGGTGAGCGCGGGGAGTGCCGGCAGGTAGAGGTCCATCGAGATGGGACCGAAGACCGTCAGCAGCAGCAACAGAGTCGGCAGGGTGCGGCCCGGCGCACGATGAGACGAGGAGGAACGAACGGACATGCCACCAGCATGTTCGCCGCGCGGCAGGGGAGGGAGTCCCTGACATGGGGTGTACCCGCAGGGCACCTTTCGTCGACCCGTGAGTCGGCTGATTCCCGTTCGCGGCGACGGAGGGCGAGAGCGACGCAGCGCGATTCGGCTGCGGATCTATCGCACGGCTCAGCGGGCCGGATACACCTCGACGCTCTCCGGTCGCTGCTTCGCCGCGAGGACGATCGCGAGGATGCCGAGGCCCAGGGTCCCCGCGAGGGACGCGAGCGATCCGAACATCCGGAACAGGTCGGCGAAGCCCTGGATGGTCTCCGGCCGTTCGGTGACGAAGATGATCTGCGGTATCGCCCACGTCAGCGCGTACAGGCCGAGCACCCACATCGGCGCCCACCGCCAGGGCCGGGGAAGCTTCCCGTTGCGGCCGATCTGAGCGGCGGCGACGAGGGCAGCAGCAGCAGGGATGAGCAGCGCGACGTAGCCGTAGATGCTCCAGACGGCCTCGCCGGCCAGAGGCATCAGGCCGCGGGTGATCGCGAACGCGGCGAAGGGCCAGACGGCCACGATCGTCAGCGCCGTCACTCCGAGCGGCCTCCGCGCGACAACGCTCGCATCAGGCGTGAACCCGAACGCGAACAGGAGGATCGACACCGCGAACGCCAAGCCGGTGATGACCTGGAAGGCGGCCATTCCGAGAGTTCCGTTGAGGCTGGTCTGCACCGCCTCGACCACCCCGCAGAAGATGAGACCAGCGCCCGCGTACGTCCACGTCTTCTGTCGGCTGCGCCTGCTCATGCCACCAGACTAGGTGGGCACGTCTCGCCTGCGTCGAGAGGCCCCGGCACGGTCCGGGGTCCGTGCGGCCGGCCCGACCGTCGACCGCGACCCGCCCCCTTTGGACGCGAGCCGCCCCCTTGAGTGCGCACTCAAGGGGGCGGCTCGCGCGAAGAGGGGCGGCTCGATGAACGAGAACGATGAACGAGCGGCGCGCTCAGCCGAGGCGGTCGAGCCTCATCGTCGCGGTCGCACTGTGTGCGGCCATTCCCTCCGAGTCGGAGATGACCTGCACGGCGTTCGCCAGCTCGGGCGTCGCTTCGCGGCTGATGCGCTGGTAGGTCAACGGCTTGAGAAAGCGAGAGACCGAGAGACCGGCGCTGTGCTTGGCGCCGCCGGCGGTCGGCAGCACATGGTTGGTGCCTGCCATCCCCTTGTCGGAGTAGGCGACCGTGCTCCACGGACCGAGGAAGATCGAGCCGTAGTTGCGCAGGGTCTCGTGGTACCAGTCGTCGTCGGCGGTGAGCAGTTCGAGGTGCTCCGGCGCGAGGTCGTCCATCAGCGCGGCCGCGGTCTCGCGGTCTTTCGCGACGGTGACCGTGCCGTAGTCGCGCCAGGCGGCTCCCGCGATCTCGGCGGTCGCGAGCGTCTCGAGCTGACGCTCCACGGCGGCGATCACCGCGCGACCGTGCTCTTCGGATGTCGTGATGAGCGCAGCCGGGGAGTTCGGGCCGTGCTCGGCCTGACCCAGCAGATCGGCGGCGACGAGTTCGGGGTCGGCGGTCTCGTCCGAGATGACGGCGACCTCGCTGGGGCCGGCGAGCAGGTCGATCGTGACCGTGCCGAACAGCTGACGCTTGGCCTCGGCGACGAACGCGTTGCCGGCGCCCACGAGCATGTCGACCGGCAGGTCGCCGAGAAGCCCGTAGGCCATGGCGGCGAGCGCCTGGACACCGCCGATCACGAACACCCGGTCGACACCCGACAGGTGCGCGGCGTAGACGACGGCGTCGTTCGCCCCTCCGTCGGGCTGCGGGGGCGTGCACGCGATGACGGTCGGAACACCGGCCGCCTTGGCGACGCCCACGGTCATGAAGGCGCTCGCGGTGAGCGGGAAGCGTCCGGCGGGGAGGTACGCGCCGACGCGCGACACCGGGATGTACTTGGCACCGGTCACGATGCCGGGCACGAACTCGGTCTCGAAGTCGGTGAGGTGCTCACGCGAGGCACGGGCGAAGGCCTGGGTCCGCTCGGCACCCAGCTCGATCGCAGCGCGAAGGTCGGGGGCGAGGCGCTCGCCGCTGGTCGCGATCTGCTCGGCCGTGAGCTCGAGCTCGGTGCCCTGGTAGTTGTCGAGCGTGCGCGCATAGTCGAGGACCGCGTCGAGGCCGCGCTCGCGGATGTCGGCGAGCATGTTCGTCACGGTCTCGATCACGGCGGGATCGCGCTGCGCGGCCGGCGCGTCGATGAGCGGGGTCTTCAGGTGGTGGAAAGCGCCTTCGTAGTGCGCGAGGACGGGAGAGGAGTAACGCATGCAGGAAGGCTAGATCGATCCTAACCATCCGACAAGCCGGACGATCCGGGGCCACTCATCGGGTTTACCATTGGCTGTGACCATCACCCAGTTGACCGCCTTCCTCGCCGCCCTCGAGCACGGCTCATTCACCGCCGCCGCCTCGAATCTGGCCATGACGCAGGCATCCGTCTCCGAGCTCGTCGCCCGACTCGAGCGCGAGCTCGGAGTCACGCTCTTCACGCGCGGCAGCCGTCGACTCGTGCCGACCGCGGCCGCCCTCGAACTCCGCCCGCACGCGACACAGGCGGTGAGCGCGGTGCAGAACGGCATCGACACGATCCAGGCGCTGACCTCCCTCGACCGCGGCACCTGCACGTTCGGGGTGCTCCGCAACGCCGCCTACTACGCCCTCGCCGACCTCGCCGAGACCTTCCACCACCGGCATCCGAACGTGCGGCTGCGCCTGGTCGGCATCAACTCCGCGCACGTCGCACGGTCGATCGCGAGCGGTGAGCTCGAGGCCGGACTGCTGGTGCTGCCGATCGACGAGGACGGCCTCGAGGTGCGCCCGCTCTTCCGCGACGAGGTGCTCTACGCCTCGGCCACCCGCCCGCGCGACGCGGGTCCCGTCGCGATCGACGACGTCGCCGCGGCCAAGCTCGTGCTCTACGACGCCTTCGCCGGGTGGGACGATCCGACGAGACGCCAGCTGCTCGAGCGCGCGCGACTCCGTGGACTCTCGATCGAGCCCGCCGTCGAGGTCGAGAACGTCGAGACGGCGCTGAGCCTCGTCGCCGCGGGCGCGGCCGACACCATCGTGTCGCGGTCGATCGCGGAGTCGGAGGGCTTCCCGTCCGGCATCCGCACGTTCCCCTTCGCCGAACCGATGCACGACACGATCGCCCTCGTGCAGAGGGAGGGGATGCTGCTGTCGCCAGCGACCCAGCGGCTCGCCGAACTGGCGGAGCGGATGCTGCGCGAGAGGCTTCCGGAACACGAAGGCCGCACCCCGCTCACCTGACCCCGCCGCCCGCCCGCCCGAGCCTCAGCGTGGATCAGAAACGCCGCTGGGGATGCCTCGCTAGCCGCATTTCTGATCCACCACGCCTCCGGGGCGGATCGAGTCAGTACAGGTCGGCGCGGCGGTCGTCGAAGAGGTGGTTGTGCGGCGGCAGCGACTTCTCCCGCACGGCCGCGCGCGAGAGCGTGGCCGTCGCGCCCATCACGGCCCGGAATGCGACGATCCACCCCCGCTCGTCGATGATGGCGGTGCCATCGGTCCAGTCCACGCCGCGCTCGGAACCCCATCGGTCGGCGATCACCACCGGGAGCCTCGACGAGCGAGCGGATGCCATGGCCTGGATCAGCTCGGGCGCGTGCTCACCCTCGGGGCGTGGCACCAGCGGCCAGTTGACCGGCAGCGCGAGCACGTCGGCGCCGGCGAGCGCCAATCGACGCGGCACCTCGGGGAACTCGTTGTCGTAGCAGATCGCGACGCCGAGCCGTCCGAACGACGTGTCGACCACGAGCCCCGCCTCGGTGCCGTGGTCGAAGACCAGCTTCTCGGCGCCCCAGAGGTGCGCCTTGCGGTAGTCGGCCAGCCGCGCATCGCGGGTCAGCACGGCGGCCGAGTTGTAGAGCTGCCCGCCGACCTTCTCGGCGTAGCCGACGACGACCACGGCATCCGCCGGGATCACCGCGCGCACAGCATCCCACCGCTCATCGTCCACCGTGATCGCCATCGTCTCCGCCTCCGTACGATCAGCGAAGACGTAGCCGCTCACGGCGAGCTCGGGCAGCACGATCAGCCGAGCATCGCGGCGGCCCGCAGCGACGATCGCGTCACGGATGCGGGCGAGGTTCCCGTCGAGATCGCCGATGACGATCTCGGGCGACAGCGCGGCGACGCGCAGTCCATCGGATGCTTCGGGCATGGCTCTCATCCTCCCCTGGGAGACGACGAAGCGCGAGGGGCCGAAAGCCCCTCGCGCTTCCGTGTTCTCAGTCGTCTTCGGTCGCGGTGACCATCACGCCGAGCGGCGCGAGGTAGCCGTTCGGGTCGATCGTCCAGTCGGCCGCGGCAGCCGCCTCGACGACCTCCGGAGCCCACTCGAGGTAGACGCGGTCGTCGCCGCCGTTGATCACGAGCACCGTGCCGGCGCCGGTCTCGTCACCTTCGACGCAGGTGTACGAGCGCCAGGCACCCTCGGGCACGGAGAACGCGTCGCCGGGGCCCAGGTTCACGGTCGTCGTCGAGTCGTCGTTGAGCGTGACCTCCCAGCGACCGGTCTTGAACAGCAGCGCCTGCGTCTTGTCGTGACGGTGACGCAGCACGCCTTGTCCGACGTCGGCCTTGACCCACGCGAGGTTGAAGGAGTGCGGCTCGTGCACGTTCGGCACCTGACGGCGGTTCTCGCTCATGCCGTAGCCGATCGCGGTGGCGAGCTCGACCCGTCCGCCATCGACGGCCGCGCACAGGAGTGCCGCCTTCGAGTACTTGCGGTCGCCCGGCTGGATGACGCGCGAGCGCATGTCCTCGACCGTGTAGGTCGTGAGCTCGTCGATGTAGTGCTGCTTCATCGGCGTGATCAGCGCGACGTCGTCGGGAAGCACATCACCGGCGACCGTGTCGATCAGCTGGTTGTCGGCGGTGAGGTGCAGCCCGTACGACTCCGCCTCGCGGAGCACCGACGGGCCCCAGATGATGCCGCCGTTGTCGTCGCGACCGAGCACCGTGTAGAGGATGCCCTCGTCGGGTCCTTCGTTCGTGAAGCCGCGGAAGATCCAGGTCGGGATGGTGACGATGTCGCCGTCGTGGCTGATGTACTCGCCCTGCTTGCCGTCCACGCCCCAGCGGAGGCGGAACTCGCCACCGAGGTTGATGAACACCTCGGCCGTGAAGTGCAGGTGCAGGTTGTTCGAGATGCCGTTGGGCATGCCGGCGGCGCCGGTGTTGAACCCGTGGTTCTCCTCGAGGTTCACGTACTGGTTCGCGTTCTGCGAGACGCCGGCGCCGATGAAGGCGTAGTTCTCCTTGCGGTCCGAACCGGGCGTGCGGCAATCGATGAATGCCGAGTTGCAGGGGACCCAGTCGGACCGGCGGATCGTCCGGCGCTCGACCTCGGACGCATCGACGATCACGTCGGCCGCGTCGATGATGGCGTTGCTCATTTCTTCTTCTCCTTGGTGATCAGCAGCTGATCAGTAGATGTTGGTGGGGCCGACCGGTTCGTCGCCGCGCATGCCGGCAATCTGCGCCCGGAGGGCGATGTCGTCCCACAGGCGCACTTCCTTGACGAGGGCGCCGTTGTGGAAGGTGAACTGCGAGATGCCGAGCACGTCGACCGGCTTGCCGGTGAGCGGGCCGTAGTTCGGCTTGCCGTTGTAGGCGCCCGTGAACTTCCAGGTGACGGCGACGCGGAGGCCCGCGTAGCGTACGTCGTAGTTGGTCTGGATGTCGCGGATCTCGAATTGTCCGCCCGGGAACGCCTCGAGGAAGTGCAGCAGCGCGCGGCGGTAGCCCTCGGGGCGGATGATGACCTTGTTGCCGACGGTCTGCAGCACCAGGTCGCGGTGGAAGTACTTCTCGACCTTCTGCAGGTCGCGGTCGTTCCAGACGGTCTGGATCATGTCGATGACCGTCTCGACCTCGGAGCGGTAGTCGTCGGGGCGGACGCCCGAGTCGCCCTTCGCGATCACGTCGGAGGGAGCGGGCTCGGTCCACGAACCGGTGTACCCGCGGAACGCCTGGGCCCGGGCGAGTTCGTCGACGTCGGCGCCGATCTCCAGCGCGCCGGCGAGCGAATCGCGCACGACCCACTCCTCGACCATGCGGCCCTTGCGGTACAGGCAGTTGGCGATCGTGTAGCTGTGGGCAGAACTCTGCAGGTGCCCGGAGAGCACGAGGTGCGAGCTGAGGAACGCGTCGTCGCCGCGGGCCTCCCAGATGACGTCGGCGGCCTGGCCGGTGCGATCGGGCGTCGAGGAGATGCGCATGAGCGTTCCCTCGATGACCTCGTCGCGCGTCGTGGAGGTGCCGTAGGCACCGTGCACGATCGAATCGGGTTCGTAGTTCTCGCGGATGTAGTGGATGGACCGATCCACCCAGATCAGGTCGGTGACTTCACGGATGAAGTCATCGGGGTCCTTGTACGGCAGATAGGCGACCGGATCGAGAGGCACGCTGTTTCACTCCTTAGACATGAACCCGCGTTTCTTCGATGAGCGCGGGCTTCTGTCGCCAGTGTATGCGTATGCACAATCGAGTGCAAGGGAGACTTTCGGGACACACGGGTGTCCCGAGCGGATGCCGCGTCAGCCGGCGTGCGCGGCGGCGAGACTGCGGCGGGGGACGAACGCCGACACGAAGCGCGTGTTCTCGATCGGCGCCTCGCGGTTCTCGATGCGCCGCACGATGAGGTCGGCGGCCGCCGCCGCCATCCCGGCGATGTCGTAGCCGACGGTGGCGAGCTCGACGATCGGCCAGGAGGCTTCGGGAAGGTCGTCGAAGCCGATGACCGAGAGGTCTTCGGGCACCCGCAGACCCGCCCGGTGCGCGGCGTTCAGCACGCCGTATGCGACGACGTCGTTACCGCAGAAGAGCAGCGTCGGCCGGTCGTCGCGCCCGAGGAGAGAGGTCGCCGCCACCTCGCCCTCATCGGCGTTGTACGGCACCCGGCGCGTATCGGCTTCGGCGAGCGACAGCCCATGCGAGTCGAGGGCCGCGCGCAGCGCCGCCTCCCGCGCCTGGGCCGTGCTGGTGTTGCTGGGACCGAGGACGGCGCCGATGCGGCGGTGCCCCAGCTCGACGGCACGATCCACGGCCTGCTGGTATCCCGGCACGGGGTCGACCACGGTGGCATCCGCTTCGATGAGCGACCCGGTGCGGTTGAAGTACACGAACGGCAGCCCACGATCCTTGAGCCGCAGCGGAGCCGCCGACTCGACGGTCGTCGTCGCGAGGATGAGGCCGTCGAGCCCGTTGGCGAGCAGACGCTCGACGATGGTGTCATTGTCGGCGCTCTCGGTGTGCAGCATCAGCTGGTAGCCGAGAGCCTCGAGCTCGCGGTGCACGGGCGCGATGATGTGCGAGTAGAACTGGTTGTCGAGATCTGTCAGCAACAGGCCGATGCGGCGCGTGCGCCCGGACGACAGCGCGCGGCCCGCCTCGCTCGGCACGTAGCCGAGCAGCTGCGCCGCTTCTCGCACGCGCACCTTGGTCGCCTCCGACACGCGGGAGTCGTCACGCAGCGCCCGCGACACCGTGGGCTGCGACACCCCCGCCAGCCGCGCGACATCCCGACTCGTGACGACCATGTGACGCCTCCCCCTCGACGCGGGAAATTCTAGTGCCTTGACGCCTGCATGCATACGCGGTCATAATCAGAGCATACGTATGCAATGAAAGGAGGGGCCATGCCCCTGCATCTGAAGTCCGCCCCGACGAAGACGTTCGCGGACACCGCGCAGCAGGATGTCGCCGAGCGCGTCCGGGGGATCATCGGCGACATCCGCGAGAACGGCGACGCCGCCGTCCGTCAGTACGCCGAGCAGTTCGACAACTGGAGCCGCGACACCTACCGCCTCTCGGATGCCGAGATCGAGGAGATCATCGGCACACTCGCACCTCAGGTGATCCAGGACATCGAGTTCGTGCAGAACCAGGTCCGCCGCTTCGCCCAGGCGCAGCGCGACTCCCTCGTCGACATCGAGGTCGAGACCCTCCCCGGGGTCTTCCTCGGTCAGAAGCACGTGCCGGTGCAGGCCGCCGGCGCCTACATCCCCGGCGGAAAGTACCCGCTGACGGCATCCGCCCACATGACGATCATCACGGCCAAGGTCGCCGGCGTCCCCCGCGTCGTGGCCTGCACGCCGCCGATCCGCGGCGAGATCCCCGCCGCCACCATCGCCGCCATGAAGATGGCCGGCGCCGACGAGATCTATCTCCTCGGCGGCGTGCAGGCGGTCGCGGCGATGGCCGTCGGCACCGAGTCGATCGAGCGCGTGAACATGATCGCGGGCCCCGGCAACGCGTATGTCGCCGAAGCGAAGCGCCAGCTGTTCGGCGAGGTGGGCATCGACCTGTTCGCCGGCCCCACCGAGATCCTCATCGTCGCCGACGAGCACGCCGACCCGTTCTTCACCGCCGTCGACCTGCTCTCGCAGGCCGAGCACGGACCCGACTCCCCCGCCGTGCTCGTGACGACCTCGCAGGCTCTCGCGGAGGAGGTCATGGACTGGATCGAGAAGATCCTCCCCGACATGCCCACGCGCGACTACGCCGGCCCCGCGTGGCGCGACTGGGGTCAGGTCATCGTCGCCGACGACCTCGACGAGGCGTACCGCATCGCCGACGACTTCGCGTTCGAGCACGTGCAGATCTTCACCGAGAACCCGCGCGAGGCGCTGACGAAGATGCACGACTACGGCGCGCTCTTCCTCGGCGAGAACACCTGCGTCTCGTACGGCGACAAGGTCATCGGCACCAACCACGTGCTGCCGACGCTCGGTGCCGCCCGCTACACCGGCGGACTCTGGGTGGGCAAGTACCTGCGCACCGTCACCTACCAGGAGGTGCAGAACACGGAGTCGTCGGCCCAGCTGGGCGCCGTCTGCGGTCGTGCCGCCCGTGTGGAGCTGTTCGAGGGACACGCCCGCTCCGGCGACGCGCGCGCCTGGCGGCACGCCGGCACGGAGTTCGACTGGATCGACGCCAGCCACAAGGCCGTCGCGGCTGCGCGATGACCGACCTCGCGGGCCGCGTGGCCGTGGTGACCGGCGGCGGTAGCGGGCTCGGGGCGGCCATCGCCCGTTCGCTGCACGCCGCCGGCGCAGAGGTCGTCCTCGTCGGACGGGATGAGCAGAAGCTCGCCGCGGTCGCCGCGGAGCTGGGTTCGCGAGCCCGCGGGGTGGCGTGCGACGTGGCGGATGCGGCATCCGTCGACGCCCTGCGTGCGGGGCTGGCCGGTACCGAGGTCTCGATCCTGGTGAACAACGCCGGCATCCCCGGCCCGGTCGCGGCGCTCACCGACATCGGCGTCGACGACTGGGACGAGGTGTTCGCCGTGAACGTGCGCGGCACGTTCCTGCTCTGCAAGGCGCTGCTGCCCGGGATGATCGCGCGCGGCGACGGCGACGTCATCAACATCGCATCCGTGTCGGGGAAGCGACCGCTCGCGCATCGCACGCCCTACTGCGCCTCGAAGATGGCCGTGATCGGGCTGACCTCGACTCTCGCGTTCGAAGTCGGGCCCGCGGGTGTGCGCGTCAACTCGCTTTCTCCGGGCCCGGTGCACGGCCCTCGGATGGAGCGGAACTTCCGGCTCGAGGCCGAACGGTCCGGCACGACCGTCGACGATGCGGAGCAGGTCTTCGTCTCGCGGGCGGCCCTCGGACGGATGGTCACCGAGGAAGAAGTCGGCGCGGCGGTGCTCGCGATGCTGGCGATGCCCGGGATGTGCGGGGCTGACGTCGATCTGTCCGCCGGTATGGTCGCGTGATGACGTCGTTGCGCGCGCGGGCTCGGGCCGGAGAGAAGCTGCTCGGGGCCCTGCTGCGGATGCCGTCGGAAGAGCTCGTCGAGATGCTCGCGGTGGCCGAATTCGACTTCGTGCTGATCGATTGCGAGCACGGCCCGGCCGACATCACGGCGCTGCGCCACCACATCGCCCTCGCGGCCGTGCACGGCGTTCCGGTGATCGTGCGGGTCGGCGAGAACGATCGCGGACAGATCCTGCGGGTGCTCGATCAGGGCGCCGAGGGCATCCTGATGCCGCACCTCGACACAGGAGCGGATGCTGCGGCACTGGTCGACGCGTCGCTCTACCCGCCGGTCGGTTCGCGGGGGTTCGCGACGTACAGTCGTGCCGGCCGGTTCGGCGAGGTCGCTCCCGCTGACCACCTCGAGTGGTACCTCGAGAACACGCTCGTGCTCGGGATGATCGAGTCGCCGGGCGGAGTCGCGAACGTCGACGAGATCGTGGCGACGCCGCGGCTCGACGGGATCATGGTCGGCCCGGCGGATCTCGCCGCGAGCTCCGGGCCGGAGGATCAGCCGGTCCCCGAGGCGATCGCCGCCGTGCACGCGGCCCTGGCGACGGCCGGCTCGCTGCGGATGGACATCGTCGGTACCCGCGCCGCCGCCGAAACATCCTTCGCCGCCGGCGCCGACCTGGTCGTCTACAACCTCGCGTCATCCCTCATGCGGCACCTGCGCGACCTGGCCGCGCCCGAGCGCTGAGACGCGCGGCATCCGCGCACTTCGCTGCGGCACAGCGGAGGAGTTCGGCACGGCGGAGGTCTCCTGCGCAGCATCCGCTCCTCCCGAGCGCAGATCTCCTCCGCTGTGGTCACAGGTGCTCGCTGTCTTCGCGCTGGTGACTGCCGGCTCCACCTCAGCGCCGCGCGACCCCCTCCGCAGCATCCGCCAGCTGCGTCTGCCATGAGCGCAGCAGCGAGCCGAAAGCCTGCGGGCGCTCGAGCGGCAGCAGGTGTCCGGCATCGAGAGACACGAGCCGCGCGTCGGGCAGCCGCGTCACGATCTCGGTGTGGAAGTGCGGCGGGGTGATCGTGTCGTCGAGGCCTGAGACGACCAGGGTCGGCACCGCCAGCCCGGGAAGCGACCCGAGCAGATCCCCGCGGTCGAGCTGCAGTTCCAGCTGCGCCTGCAGCAGCGCGGTCCCGGTCGCCGCCCCCATCGCGAGCGTCCGCTCGACCAGATCCTGACGGTCACGCACGGCATCCGGTCCGAGCAGCGCGGGCAGGATCCTCCTCTGCAACTCGACCGCATCCGTCCCCGCAGCCAGGGCGTCGAGCCACTCCCGCCACCCCGCGCGCTGCGCATCCGTCGGCGCCTTCGCGTTCGTCGACACCAGGCAGAGCCCCGCAACCCGGTCCGGGGCGGTCAGCGCCATGTTCATCGCGACGATCGCCCCGAGCGAATGCCCGACGAGCACGAACCGCTCCGGCAGCGCGGCCAGCAGCGCCGCGACCTGCCCGGCGATGGTCGGGCGGTCCAGCACAGGCCGGACCGCCCCGTCGAGTCCGGCATCCGCCCACAGGTCAGCGGTGCAGTTCATGCCGGCAAGCAGGACCAGCGGTGACACGTCAGCCCTTGACGGCGCCGTCTGCGAGTCCCGCGACGAGATACTTCTGCGCCACGAACGCGATCACGAACACGGGGATCGTGAGCAGCATGGACGCGGCTCCCGCCTGTTGCAGCATCGGCAGCGTCTGCCCGAGCTGCGTGGCGATGAACACCGGCACCGTCTTCGACGAGGTGTCGGTGAGCACGAGCGCGGTCAGGTACTCCTGGAATGCGAACAGGAACACGAAGATGCCGGCGGTGAGGATGCCCGGTCCCATCAGCGGGATCATGACCCGGCGCAGCATCCCGATCCTCGTGCAGCCGTCGATCATCGCCGCCTCGTCGAGCTCTCGGGGGATCTCGGCGAAGAAGTTGCGCAGCAGCCAGATGGTGAACGGCTGGTTGATCGCGACGAGGGCGATGGCGAGAGCGAACGTGGTGTCGTAGATGCCCAGCGCTCGGCTAATGTCATACATCGGCAGCACGACCGCGAAGCGCGGCAGCGCCCGGAAGATGAGTGCCAGCACGAGCAGGATGGCCGAGACGTAGCTCGGGAACCGCGACAGCGCGTAGGCGGCCGGGATGCCGATGACCAGGGCGATCACCGTCGAGACCACGGCGACGACCAGGGTGTTGATCAGGTAGTCGGAGAAGTAGGTGGTCTCCCACAGGTCGACGAAGGCCTGCAGTGTGGGCTGATAGTCCCAGAGCACCGGCGGGTTGGAGAACGCGACGTCGGTGGGCTTGGTCACCGAGAGCGTCATCCAGATGAACGGGCTGAGCACGACGACGCAGAGGATGCCGAGCAGGAGACCGGTGATGTAGGGCGGGCGATTCGGTCCGCGACGCTTGCGCTTCGGCGCGCCCTTGGTGACGATGGCCCTCGTGGAGAGCTCGGCGGATGTGAGACTCATCGTTCGGCCTTCGCTTCCTTGAAGATGCCCCGGATGAACGGGATCAGCATGATGAGGATCAGGAGGATGGTGAGCACGTTGATCGCACTGCCGAGACCGAGGTTCTCGGCACCGTCGGCGAACGCCACCGAGTAGACGTAGAGCATGATCGACTCGTTCCCGATGTTCTGCGCCTGCGGCGACAGCGGGATCAGGTTGTCGAACATGCGCAGCACATCCATGATCGTGATCAGCGTGACGAACCCGAGCACCCCGCGGATGGTGGGGATGATCACGCTGATATGCGTCTGGAAGGCGTTGGCGCCGTCGATCTTGGCGGCTTCCTTCAGTTCGTTCGGCACGCCCTGCAGCCCCGCGAGGATGATGAGCATCGCGAACGGGAGCATGTGCCAGACCGTGTTGGCGATCACGAGGATCGCGTTCGGCACCTGGTCGGTGAACCAGAGCACCTGCGATCCGCCGAAGAAGCCGATCAGCCGGTTCACCACGCCGCCGAAGTTGTCGTCGAAGAGCCACGAGAACGCGACGGCGCCGACGAGGTTCGGCAGCACGTACGAGACGAGCATGATGCCGAGCACCAGCGGCCGCGACGTGGTGATGCGGTTGATCCCGGTGGCGATGATGTAGCCGAACACCAACAGGATCGCCGTGGTGACGACGGTGACCGCCACCGTGAAGAGCACCGCCTTGTGGAACCGGGGATCCGTCAGAGCGTCGGTGAAGTTCTCCAACCCGATGAACGTGCCGGGTGTGCCGTAGCGGACCTGCTCGAAGCTCCACTGCACCGTGCGCACCAGCGGAAGCACGAGGAGTGCACCCATCACCAGCAGGCTCGGGGCGAAGAGCAGCCAGAATTCGCGTGCCTTCATGTGCGTCCTCCCTTGGACGGACTGTGGCCTGAACTCGCGCTCAGGCCACAGTCATGGACGGTCGGTCCGGGTCAGCCGGCGATCTTCTCGCCTGCGGCCTGCATCTGCGCCATTCCGTCTTCGACGGAGATCTGGCCGTTGAGCACCGATACCAGGATCGGACGGATCTCGTTCGTGATGTCGGCGACGATCGGCGACACGATCGGCGGCATGGCGCTGGCGATCGAGTCGTTGGCCGCGGTGCCGTACGGCGAGTTCTTCTCCGTCACCATTCCCTCGCGGGCCGGGTAGGCCGCAGGGACGGATGCCTTCGATGCGTCTTCGCTGACGGCCGATGCCATCATCTGGAAGAGCATGTCGTGGTCGAGCTTCGTGTTGAACGGGATGGACCAGCCGTCGATGGAGAGACGGTTGTAGGAGTACTCGGCATCCGCCGAGACCTTCGGCGCCCCGGCGAACCCGAAGTCCTCGAAGAGCTTGGAGTTCGACTCGAGCGTCAGGTCGAACATGCGACCGGAGAACATGATCGACATGGCCGCGGTGCCGTTGAACATCTGCTGCTGCACCTTCGGCTGGTCGAAGGTCGTGACCTGCGGGTCCATGTAGGGCTTGAGCGCGAGCATCGCCTCGAGCGCCTGCTCGGCCTCGGGAGTGTCGAGCGTGACGTCGCCCTCGGCGGTCACGAAGTCGCCGCCGAGCGAGTTCATCGCGCCCTGGAAGCCCGTGGTGACGTCGGCTGTGGCGAGCCACGGCAGCGCGATCGGGTAGTCCATCAGGCCCTCGGCCTTGATGGCCTCTGCGGCGTCGATCATCTCGTCGAAGGTGGTCGGGACCTCGAGGCCCAGGTCTTCGAAGATGTCGGTGCGGTACGCCATCACGAACATCTGCGCCTGCATCGGGATCGCGTAGATGTCGCCGTCGTAGGACATGCCCTCGACCATCGACTCGCTGATGTCGCCGAGGCCGTAGTCGTCGGCGTACTTGTCCCAGAGGTCGTTCAGCGGAACGAGCTTCTCCTCCTCGCCGAAGCCGGGGATGACGAATCCGTAGGTCTCGATGATGTCGTAGGTGCCCGTCTCGCCGGCCAGCGTGGCCGTGGTCTTGGTCACCTGTCCGCCGAAGTCGATCGGGTCGTGCTTCAGCGTCACGTCGTCGGTCGTGCAGCTCGAGACCATCGTGTCGGTGAAGGGGTCGATCGCGGAGGAATTGTAGGCGAGGACGTTGACCGTCGTCTTGCCTTCGGGCGCCGTGTAGTCGCACGACACCGTTGTCGAGTTTTCGTTGTCGGTGCGGGAGCCCGCGCCGCAGCTGGTGAGAGCGACGATGCCCACGGCTACGAGTGCGAGAACCGGCAGTGCCCGATGCTTAATGTGTCCCATAGGGCGATGGTATACGTATGCAGTCAACTTAGGGAAGCCTATTTTCGCGGAATATATTCCCGATGAATACGTATACGTAACGATTCCTCCGAGCCCCTTGCGGGCAGGCCAGGGAATGCCCGGCCCTGCGCGACTCAGCGAGCGTCCGCCGCTCTCAGCCAGCGAAGACCGCGCGTGCTCCACGAGGCGTGACCGTCGCGCTCGACGATCACCATGAGCACGCTGTCGCAGCTGCGGCAGCGCACGACGAATCCCATCGGGTGCGGGTACACCGCCGCCTGCGCCAGCACGGCGATGGCGTCGCAGGAGTCGCATTGCCCCTGGGCCGTGGTGGGCTCGAACGGGACGAGTGTGCTGACGAGACCGGCGAGGACGTTGCCGTCGAGCGCCCTGCCATTCGGATGATCCATCAGATTCCTCCGAATCGCTCGGTGCGGATGTCGTCGTCGGCATGCCCGAGGCCGATCATGGCCCGCGAGACGGTCTCCACGAAACCGGTGGGTCCGCAGATGTAGATCAGCGGGTTCTCACTCGGAGGAAGGGTCTCGCGCTCCAGATCCGCGCTGGTGAGCCAGCCGCCGGCCGCGGCCAGCCCTGCGGCGTGGTGCGGGTGTAGTGCCAGGTCGTCTCCATCGTGGCGGTCGGCCCGGAGATGTCCTCACGGAAGAACGCGTCGGCGGGGCCGCGCAGCGAGTACAGCAGCCGCATCGGCGCCGCGGTCTCGGCCGCAGCGTGCGCCCGCGCCATCGCGACGAAGGGCACGATGCCGGAACCGCCGGCGATGAGCTGCACGGGCCGAGTCTGCTGCGGACTCCACACGAACCATCTGCCCAGCGGGCCGCGGAGCTCGGCCGTGTCGCCGATCTCGAGCTCGTCGACGAGGAACGGGGACACTTCGCCGTCGGGCAGACGATCCACGGCGAGCTCGATCTCGGGTCGGCCGGCACCGCCCTCGCCGAATCCGACGCTCGCGATCGAGTAGGAGCGCACCGCTTGATATCCGTCCGGCGCCGTCAACCGGACGTCGACGTGCTGCCCCGCCTCATTCCCGGGCCAGCCCTCGACAGAGAACACCAGACTCCGCGCCGACGCGGTCAGCGGGCGCGCACGAGCCAGGACACCGCTGAGCCACCCCGGGCTGCTCACGCGTAGCGCTCTTCTCGCCACGGGTCGCCGTGCAGGTTGTAGCCGTTCTCCTCCCAGAAACCCGGCTCGTCGTCGTTCTGCATGACCAGGCCCCGCACCCATTTGGCGCTCTTCCAGAAGTACAGGTGAGGCACGAGCAGACGGGCGGGGCCGCCGTGCTCGGGGTCGAGGGCATCGCCGTCGTACTCGTAGGCGACCCACGCCTTCCCGTCGAGGATCTCCTCGAGCGGCAGATTCGTCGTGTATCCGCCGTACGAGTGCACCATCACGAACTCCAGGCTCGTCTCCACATCGGCGAAGAGGGTGTCCAGAGAGACTCCGCGCCACCCGGTGCCGAGCTTGGACCAGCTCGTGACGCAGTGGATGTCCACCGTGATGTCTTCGGAGGGAAGCGCGAGCAGTTCATCCCAGCTCCACCGGTGGGTGACCCCGGTCTCGGTGCGGATGACGAACGCCCAGTCCTCCGTCTCGATCTGCGGCGTCGGCCCGGCGGACAGCACCGGGAACCCGTCCGTCAGGTGCTGACCGGGCGGCAGATCAGGGTTCTCTTCGCGGCGGCGACCTCCGAAAACGGCCATCACTTCTCCTTCAGTCGATGCACACGGACAGCTTGATCCATTGCTATCGGGAAGGGGGCGGAATATCCAGTGCTTCCGCGCGAAGCAGAGCACCTCCGCCACGATGCCGCGGTCAGAGCCCTTCGGCGATCTCCTTGATCGCAGCGAGCCGGCGGTCCCACTCGTGTCCGATCGCGTCGAGCTTCGCGGCGGTGGCGGCGAGCTCGGAGCCGACCACCCGGAACCGCAGCTCACGGCCGACGGGCACGGGCTCGACCAGGCCGACCTCCTGGAGCACCGCGAGGTGCTTGGCGATGGCCTGGCGGCTGACCGGCAGGCGCCCGGCGAGGGCGGATGCCGAGGCATCTCCCTCGCCGAGAGCCGTCAGGATGCTCCACCGCGTCTCATCCGCGAGTGCCGCGAACATCGGGATCAGGGTTCCTGTTGTCACGCTGTCTCCTCGGCGGCATCCGCTTCGACCAGCGCGACCATCTTGTCGAGCTCCGCGTCCCACCCGGTGCGGTGGCTCTCGAGGTTCGCGAGCGGGTCGGACGTGCGCTCGAAGCCGGTCTCGACCACGGTGAGTTGCGTGCCGCCGTCGACGGCTTCGAGCGTGAAGGTGAAGACGGTCGAGGTGCTCTCGTCGACGGCGTCCGGCAGATCGCCGAGCGCGTCGTCGTTGTTCCACCGGTAGCTGATGAGGTGCGGCTCGTCGTGGGCCTCGACGCGGAGGGGGATGACGTCGTAGTCGGGGAACGTCATCGTTCCGGTCGCGCCGACACCGCGGCCGTGGAGCTCGGTGCGCCCGAACCACCGCGAGATGTGCTCGGGTTCGGCCACCGCGCGCCAGACCTTCTCGACCGGGGCCGCGATGCGGATCGTGCGTCGGACGGAGAAGGTCTCCTCGTCGACGACGGAGCCTGCGTTTTCAGTCATGTTCACCATGATGCTTCCTTTCTGGAGGAGCGGCCGGATCGCCACTCACCTGCAATTACAGAGTTGCACAAGCTGTCCGTCATTGCAACCCCCGAGTTGCAGGTATACGACCGGCCCTCTTGCACGTCTGCGCGCCGAGCGCCACCCGCTTCTCGCTGTCGCTCCCCCGGCATACGCTCGCCCTATGACCGACCTCACGCAGCCCACCGGACGGGAAGAGGCGCTCCGCGCCATCCCCCGCGAAGACGGATCCGCACCCCGCGCCCTCGTGCTCGGCGCGACCGGCTACATCGGCGGACGGCTGACGCCCCGCCTGCTGAACGCCGGGTACCGGGTGCGCGTGCTGGCCCGCGATGCCGTGCGCGCAGCATCCTTCCCCTGGGGCGCCGACTGCGAGATCGTGGAGGGATCGGCCGACGATGCGGATGCCGTCGCCGAAGCCGTCGCCGATGTCGACGTCGTGTACTACCTGATCCACTCGATGACCGCGGGCAAGGGCTTCGAGGAGAGCGACGACCGCGCGGCGACGACGGTGGCGGATGCTGCGGCGCGCGCCGGCGTTCATCGCATCGTCTACCTGGGCGGGCTGCATCCGGAAGACGCGAAGCTGTCGCCGCACCTGCGCTCGCGGGTGCGCGTGGGCGAGATCTTCCAGGAGTCGGGGGTGCCGACGCTCGTGCTCCAGGCGGGCGTCGTGATCGGGTCGGGTTCGGCGTCGTTCGAGATGATCCGCCACCTGACCGACGTGCTGCCGTACATGCCGGCGCCGAAATGGGTGCGCAACCGCATCCAGCCGATCGCCGTCCGCGACGTGCTGCACTACCTGCTCGGAGCCGCCCGCGTCGACGAGAGCGTCAACCGCGCGGTCGACATCGGCGGCCCCGACGTGCTGCGCTACGGGCAGATGATGAACGGCTACGCGGTCGAGGCCGGACTCCCGCAGCGGGCGATCGCGTCGTTGCCGGTGCTCACCCCGTGGCTGGCCTCGCACTGGGTGAACCTCGTGACGCCGGTGCCGCGGTCGATCGCTCGGCCGCTGGTCGCGTCGCTGCAGAACGAGTGCGTCGTGAAGGACCGCGCGGTCGACGACCTCATCCCGCCGCCCGCCGACGGACTGACGCCGTACCGTCGCGCCGTGGCGCTCGCACTCGGTCGCCTCGACGCCGACACGATCGAGACCAGCTGGCAGGACGCCGAAGTGTCTGGTGCGCCGAGCGACCCGCTGCCCAGCGACCCCGATTGGGCCGGACGCACCGTCTTCACCGATGCGCGGTCGCTGGAGACGACGGCATCCGTCGACGACCTGTGGCGCGTGATCATCGGGATCGGCGGGGAGAACGGGTGGTACTCGTCGCCGTTCCTCTGGGCGGTCCGCGGCGTGATGGACCGCCTGGTCGGCGGCGTCGGGCTGCGTCGCGGTCGGCGCAGCCGCACGGCCGCACGGATCGGCGATGCGATCGACTTCTGGCGCGTAGAGGCGGTGTCGCAGCCCGGTTCGGGAGAAGAGGATGCCGGCCTGCTGCGGCTCCGCGCCGAGATGAAGGTGCCCGGCGAAGCGTGGCTCGAACTGCGGGCGATCGCCGACGGTGCGGGGGCGCGCTACGAGCAGCGTGCGGTGTTCTTCCCGCGCGGGCTCGGCGGGCGGCTGTACTGGCTCGCCGTACTGCCGTTCCACGGGTTCATCTTCGCCGGCATGGCCGCGCGCATCACGGGCGCGGCGGAGGGTGGTGAGCCCGCGGACTCCGGCGAACACACAGACTCCGGCGAACGCGCGGAATCACACCGATCCAACGAACAACAGCCTGATCCGGCGTAGCGGCCTGATCCGGCGTGAACTCACACGCGCGCCTCAGTCGATCGGGCGGTCCTCGCGGCGCGGGGGCTCGCCCTCCACCGCACCAGGACCGTCCGCCGCCTCGGCCGTCTGCTCGGCGAGCCCGGCGGTCGCGGTGCCCGATGCGGCAGCATCCGTCCCGGCATCGCCCGACGTCTCGGGGATGATGTCGATCGCCTCGGTGGCGGCGCCGTAGACCTCGGCGAGGCTGTCGTCGACGGTGTCCTCGTCGATCCAGGCCAGGTCGTCTTCGGAGTGGTCGTACTCGACGGGCACGAGCGCGAAGTCGTCGCCGTACTCCTCGAGCCCGGCCATGACGCTGTGGCGCACGGCCATGCGGGCGTACCGGTCGCGCAGGATCAGCGGATCGCGCCGCAGGTCCTTCATGAACGCGACCATCATGAACGCCATGATCACCGCGAAGGGCAGCGCCGCGATGATGGTGACGTTCTGCAGGGAGCGCAGGCCGCTCCCCTCCTCGCCGGAGATCAGCAGCACCGCGGCGATCACGCCGACGAGCGAACCCCAGACGACGGTCACCCACCGCGCGGGCTCCGGGCGACCCTGCTGCGACAGCGTTCCCATCACGAGCGAAGACGAGTCCGCGCCGGTGATGAAGAAGATCGAGATGAGCAGGATGAGCAGGATGCTGGTGATCAACGGGAACGGCAGATTCTCGAGCACTCCGAAGAGCACTTCCTCCGGCGGGTCGACGTTCAGGCCGGCGCCGTCCATCTGCTGTTGGATCGCAGTCGTGCCGAAGATCGAGAACCAGACCAGCGAGATCACCGAGGGCACCACGATGACCACTGACACGAACTGGCGGAGCGAGCGTCCGCGGGAGATCTTCGCGATGAACATGCCGACGAACGGCGACCACGAGATCCACCACGCCCAGTAGAAGATCGTCCAGGACGAGAGGAACGTCTGCGCTTCGTCGCCCTGAGAGGCGGAGCGCGCGATCATCGTCGGCAGGTCCCCGAGGAACTGCACCGCGACCGACGGGATCACGTTGAGGATGAGCAGCGTCGGGCCGACGAAGAACACGAAGAACGCGAGCAGCAGAGCGGCGACCGCGTTGATGTTCGACAGCGCGCGGATGCCCTTCGACACGCCGGACACCGCCGAGGCGATGAAGCAGGCGGTGAGCACGGCGATCGCCGCGATCAGGATGCCGTTGCCGAGCTCGCCGATGCCGGTGACGATCTCGACCCCGTGCCCGATCTGCAGGGCGCCGAGCCCGAGGGATGCCGCGGTGCCGAACAGCGTGACGATGATGGAGAACACGTCGATCGTGCGGCCGAGCGGACCGGTGGTGCGGTTCTCGCCGAGCAGCGGCGCGAAGATCGACGAGATCAGGGGAGTGCGGCCACGGCGGAAGGCGCCGTATGCGATCGCCCCTCCGACGAGCGCGTAGAACGCCCAGGCCTGCGGCCCCCAGTGATAGAGCACCTGCGCCTGCGCGGTGTGCATGGCCTCGAGGGTGTTCGCTTCGACCGTGCCCGGCGGCGGGCTCTCGAAGAACGTGAGCGGTTCGGCGGCGCCCCAGAAGACGAGGCCGATGCCCATGCCGGCGGCGAACAGCATCGAGATCCACGAGAACATCGAGAACTCGGGCTCCTCGTCGTCGCGACCGAGCGGGATGCGTCCGTAGCGGCTGAAGCCGACGAACAGCATGAACACCAGGATGACCGTGGCGATCGTGGTGAAGAAGAAGCCGGTGTATTCGACCACCGCGTCGAGGACGGTCTTCGTGGTGCCGGCGAGGTTGTCCCCCGCGAACACACCCCACGCGATGAAGGCGACCGTCAGTGCGACCGCGATGCCGAACACGAGCGGATCGGTGCGGTACGAGCGGCCGGTCTCCTCGACCGAGAGCCCCGGGACGAGCGCCGGGTGCACGCTGCGCGGCGGGACCTTCGCGATGTCGCGGACGATCTTCTTCGCGGTCGGGACGATGCCCGTTCCCGGTGCGGTTCCGTCGGAGCGTGCGGGCGGCTTCTCGTCGGGGGTCTCCATGGGAGTCCATTCTCCCATGCCGGTATTCCGGTACTCGGGTCGCCGGAGCGGGCGCGCGAGCGCGTGCTTCCGGGTGCCCGGATGCCGCGTCAGCGCGGCCCGCGCCGCCCGACGCCCGCGAACACCGAGTGCAGCAGTGGCAGCACCGAGACGCAGATCAGGGTGATGCCGAGCGGGGGCAGCGGGGCGACGAGCAGCGCACCGCCGATCAGCATCGCGGCGAACAGCACACCGGACGCGATGCGGCGGGCGATGCCCTCGAGCCGATCGAGGCGACGCTCGAGGCGCGAGGTGTCGAACGACACGGTGCCGTCGTCGATGCGGCTGATCACCGCGTCGATGCGCTTCGGCAGCCGCATCGTGACAGCCGCCGTCTCCATCGCCTGCTTCGCCATGTCCTGGATCAGGTTCCCCGATTCGTCGCGCAGCAATCGGCCGGCGTACGGCTCCGCGGCATCCCACACGTTGAAGGCGGGATCGAGCCCGCTGCACATCCCCGAGGTCAGCGAGACCGCACGGATCAGCAGCAGCATGTTCTCGGGCAGCTGGAGCGGCAGCGACCGCACCATGTCACCGAACTCGTCGGCGAAGTCCTTGAACTCCCGCGGATCGACCTTGCTGAGCTCGGCGAAACCCATCCCCCCGAAGCGGGCGAACAGCGCGGTGAGGGCACGTTCGAGCTCGTTGGTGTCTGCCGAGGGCAGCAGCACGCCGATCTCCTGCGCGGCGGCGACGAGCCCGCGACTATCGCGCCCGGCGACCGCGATGAGGAGCGTGCGGAGTCCGTCGCGGAGGCTGTCCGGCACTTCGGCCATCATCCCGAAGTCGATGAAGGTGAGGCGGAAGTTCCGCTCTCCGGTCCCTGAGCTCGACGAAGGGCCCGGAGAGACCGGCGTCACGAAGATGTTGCCCGGATGCGGATCGGCGTGCACGAAGCTGTGCGTGAAGACCTGGTCGAACATGACCTCGGCGAACACGTCGGCCACCTGCGACGGGTCGATCCCCGCGGCGCGCAGCGCGTCGACGTCGTTGATCTTGATCGCGGTGACATCCGACAGGGTGAGCACGCGGCGGGTGGAGCGCTCCCACACGATCTCCGGGGTGTCGACGCGGGCGTCGTCGGCGAAGTTCTCACGGAAGCGCTCAGCGCTCGCAGCCTCGTGCAGGTAGTCGATCTCCTCGAGGCTCGTGTGCGCGAACTCCTCGACCAACGCCGGCGCATCGACCCGATCGGCGACGAGGCGCACGCGGGTCAGCCACCGGCCGACACGGCGGAGCGCGGCGAGGTCGACCGCGACGATCTCATCGATCCCGGGACGCTGCACCTTCACGATCACGTTCTCGAGCCCGGTGTCGGACGCGTCGATCTCGGACAGCCGGGCGCGATGCGCCTGACCGAGGGATGCCGCGGCCACCGGATTCTCGTCGAACCACGAGTACGCGCGAGCCAGCGGCATGCCGAGCTCGGCCTCCGCGACGACACGGATGTCGGCGAACGGCACGGCCGGCACCTCGTCCTGCAGCCCCTCGAGCTCTGCCGTGATCTCGGGCGGGAGCACGTCGAGGCGCGACGACATGAACTGGCCGACCTTGATCATCAGCCCGCCGAGCTCGATCGCGAGCACGTGGAACCGGCGGGCGAACTTCTGCATCCGCGGTCCGCGCGTGCGCTCCGCGACCCTGGTCATCCCGAACCGCGGGAGGACGAGCTCGAACCACCAGATCTTGACGAACTCGCGTGCCGCGAACGACAGGATGCGACGGTACCGGGCGCGGTGGACGCCCTGGGGCGCAGCATCCGTCATCGGTGTGTCCCCTTCTTCACCCCGGTATCAGTCCTGCGCGAGGATCGAGTAGAGCTTACGGCGCGCGTCGTCGAGGATGTCGATGGCGCTCTGCACCTGCTCCGGAGATCCGCTGCGTCCGACCGCCGCGGCGGCAGCGGCGAGATCGACGCCCGCCTTGGGGAGGGCGTGGAACCGTGCGTCGTTGCGGTTGCCGTCCTTGTCGGCGGACGACTCCCAGGGAGCCTTCGTCTCGGACGACTCGTGCGCCACGGCGAGGCCGGCCTCGGTGAGCGAGTAGGTCTTGCGGCCGTTCTGCTCGTCGGCCTCGATGAGTCCTTCGTCGGCGAGCAGCTGCAGGGTCGGGTAGACGGAGCCGGCACTCGGCTTCCACGTTCCGCCGCTGCGCTCGGCGATCTCGTTGATGATCTGGTAGCCGTGCATCGGCTTCTCGGCGAGCAGGGAGAGCACCGCCGTTCGGACGTCGCCGCGGGCCATGCGCGAGCCGCCGCTCGGGCGCTGCTCGAACGACTTGCGGAGCTGCTCCATGGCCTCGAAGATCGCGCCGGCCGGGCCGTTCGCGCCGCCGAAGAGGCCGCCGAGATTGTTGGTGCCGTCACTGCTGCCGGCGGGACCGAAGGGGAATGCGTTGCTCATGATGCCTCCATGCTCGAGTGTCGAACGATAGTCAACGATATATCGTTAACCCTGAACGCGAGGTGGGAGTTTCGGGCGGTCACGCCCCCTGGGCGCCATGGACGACAGCCCAGGTCTTCTTCGAGGCGTCGAGCAGCACGGGCAGTTCGGCATCCGGGGCCGCGCGTCCGGCGGCGACGCAACGGGGGTCGCCGCAGGCGTGCACCACGTACTCTTCTTCGGCCGTCGGCAGGCGCAGCTGCAGCTGGTAGCGGAGGCCCTCATCCGTGGTCTCGAATGCGGCGACGACCGGTAGCGCGACGGGAGTGCCGGTCTCCTTCAGCGTGACCGTCGAGGCGACGCTCGTCCCCGCGTTGATCCAGAGCCCCGCGGCGAGCAGCACGATGACCGCGCACCCGAAAGCCATCAGCGCGAATTCCCACCACCACGGCCCCAGCGAGCGGAAGCTCGTCGCGAAGCCCGCCACACCGACCACGGCGAGGATCACCGCCGTGATCCGCTGTCCCGTGCCGCCGCGGCGGCTCGTCAGATCGATCTGAGTCCATTCGGGGGGCGCGGTGCCAGGCATGCTGACACTCTAAGCCGCGGCCGGGCGGAGGGGATCTGCGGTCGGGAGGATCCATCCGCACGATTCCATCCTCCGAACCGCAGATCCCCTCCCGACGGCAGGCGGATGCTGCAGCCGGGCCGGCGGATGCTGCAGCTCTCAGCGCGGGGGATGCTGCGGCTCTCAGCCCCCGGGCGGAGGGAATCTGCGGTTCGGAGGATGCATCCGCACGATTCAATCCTCCGAACCGCAGATCTCCTCCCGACGGCAGGCGGATGCTGCGGCCGGGCCGCGCGGATGGCTCAGGAGCTCGGCAGGCTCAGCCTCGCGGCAGGGTGAGGATCTCGGCGCCGCTGTCGGTGATCGCGATCGTGTGCTCGCTGTGGGCGGTGCGGCATCCGGTCGCGCTGCGCAGCGTCCAGCCGTCAGCATCGGTGACGAGCTCGTCAGTGTCGGCCATGACCCACGGCTCGAGCGCGAGCAGCAGCCCTGGGCGGAGTTTGTATCCGCGACCGGGGCGGCCGTCGTTCGCGATGTGCGGGTCCTGGTGCATCGTGGATCCGATGCCGTGCCCGCCGAACTCGAGGTTGATCGGGTAACCGGCCGCGGTCAGCACGGAGCCGATCGCGTGGGAGATGTCGCCGATGCGAGCGCCCGGGCGGGCGGCGTCGATGGCCGCGGCGAGGGCGCGTTCGGTGGTCTCGATCATGGCGACGTCCTCCGGCGCGCCGCCACCGCCGACGATGAAGCTGATGGCGGCGTCGGCCGACACCCCGCGCAGCGTGACGGCGAGATCGAGTGTGAGGACGTCGCCGTCGACGAGCGCGTAGTCGTGGGGCATGCCGTGCAGCACGGCGTCGTTCACGGCGGTGCAGATGTAATGCCCGAACGGACCGCGACCGAACGAGGGCGCGTAGTCGACGTAGCAGGACTGCGCTCCGGCATCCGTGATCATCTGCTTCGTCCAACGATCGAGGTCGAGCAGGTTGACGCCGGGAGCCGCGCGCTTCTTCAGCGCCTGCAGGATGTCGCCGACGAGGGCGCCGGCTCCCCTGGCGCGGTCGAGTTCGGCGGCGGTCAGGATCTCGATCATGGCTTTCTCCCGCTTGGTTCCAATAACTATCCCGGTAATACTATCCCGGGATTAGTATGGGCACCATGATGGTCCGGATGCCGCTCACCCCCGCCGAGGTCGAACGCGGCGAACGCCTCGGCGCCCTGCTGCGGAGAGCGCGCGGCGACCGTTCGATGCTGGGGGTGGCGCTGGACGCCGGCGTCTCGCCGGAGACACTGCGCAAGATCGAGTCCGGCCGCGTCGCGACGCCCGCCTTCTCGACGATCGCCGCGATCGCGGGCGTGCTCGAGATCTCGCTGGACGCCGTGTGGGCGGAGATCGGCGCGGATGCCGGAGCGCGGGCTGCGCGCATCGCCTCGTAGTTCTTCTCCACAGGAGCGGGTCTCACGCAGTTCCCCGCAGATCGCGGGTTTCCGGAGCTGGTGACTCGCAGTGTTGGGCGAGAGTGGACGCCATGCACATCTCTCCACTCTTTCCCATACCCGCCCACGCATGCATACTGTAAGCATGCCGAACGTGCTGATCCGCGACCTCGATCCCGCCGTGCACGCCGTCCTCACCGCGAGGGCCGAAGCACACGGGCAGTCGCTGCAGCAGTTCCTGACCACCGAATTGACCCGCCTGGCCGGGCAGCCGACACTCGGCGAGCTGTTCGCCGAGCTCGCCCGACGCCCCTCGCAGCCGCAGATCCCCGCGAGCGCGATCGTGTCCGCGATCCACGACGGCCGACGCGCCGGATGATCGTCGTCGACGCCTCGGTCGTCGTCGACCTGCTGACCGCAGCAGAGGGGACGACCCGACTCCATGAACGACTCGGCGGCGAGAGTCTGATCGCTCCCGACACTCTCCCGATCGAGGTCGCCTCGGCGCTGCGCGGTCTGAACCGTGGCGGCCTGCTCAGCGACGAACGGCTGAATCAGGCGGCATCCGATCTCGCCCGACTCCGCCTCGAGCTTTACGACTCGACGCCGCTCGTGCCGCGGGTGCTCGATCTGCGCCACAACCTCAGCGCCTACGACGCGGCGTACGTCGCACTGGCCGGGGTCAGCGGATGCGTCTTGCTGACCCTCGATCACCGACTCGCTCGCGCCGCGGCGGCCTCCTGCACGGTGGAGGTGCCAGCGCGGTGAGCGGCGGTGCCAGGGAGCAGTCCCCTACCGCAGTACCGAATCGAGCAGGCCCGGGAAGAGCGCGTCGAGGTCATCACGCCTCAGCGTCAGCATCCGTCGGCGTCCGTTGGGCTCGTTGCGGATCACGCCCGCCTCGCGCAGCACCTTCATGAAGTGCGACTTGGTCGACTTCGGGAGGTTCGGGTCGGTGGCGTGGCAGGCGGCCATGTCGAGCGGGCCGTCAGCAAGCTGGCGGGCGATGGCGAGGCGCTCGGGGTCGCTGAGCGCGAAGAGCACGTCCGTGAGTTGAATCTCGGAGGAATCCGGATGCGGAAGATCGCCAGGCATGGTTCGAGAATAGTTGAACTATCCGGGAATGGCGCGTACGCTCCGATAGTTCGATAAATATCGAACCCCGAAGGAGCATGATGACCACGACCCAGCCGATCACCACGCCACCGGTCGTCGAGCGAGCGAAGCGAGACGGAACGCCGGGCCCCACTGCCCGCCGCATCCGGTTCGGGTTCGTCCTGGCGATCGTCGCCCAGATCGCGATGATGATCGCGGCGAGCGCTCCCTCCCCGTTCTACCCGGTGCTCGCACAGGACATCGGCTTCGATGCGATCGTGATCGCCGCGGTGTTCGCCGTGTACGCGATCGTCCTGCTGCTGACACTCCTGACCGCCGGTTCGCTCTCCGATCACATCGGCCGCCGCCCGGTGGCGATCGTCGGCTTCCTTCTTCTCGCGGCGAGCACGTTCCTCTTCTGGCACGCGGATGCCGTCGCCCTGCTGTTCCTCGCCCGCATCCTCCAGGGCTTCGCGACCGGTCTGCTCATCTCGGCGCTGTCGGCCGCCGTGCTCGATCTGGCCCCTGGCGGACGCGCCCGCACCGCCGCTCTGTGGAACGCGCTCAGCCCCGGCATCGGCCTCGCGGTCGGCGCGCTGCTCTCGGGCGTGATCCTCGATCTGGCGGATGCTCCCCTGCTCGACGTCTTCGCGCCGCTCACGGTGACCTACGTGGTGCTCGCCGCGCTGTTCCTGCTGGCACCCGAGACGGCACCCCTCCGGCCGGGCGCCTGGGCTTCGCTGAGCTTCCGTCTGTCGATCCCCTCGGCGATCCGCGCCGACTTCTGGCGCGCGGCGCCCGCCGTGGTCGCGGGCTGGGCGACCGGTGGACTGTTCCTGTCCCTCGGCGCGAACATCGTGCACAACGAGCTTGGCGGCACCGCGCACCTGTGGCAGGGGCTCGCGCCTGCGATGCTCGCCGGTGTCGGGGCGATCACCGCGTTCGTGATGCGGCGCCGGTCGCCGCGCACCTCGGTCGTGTTCGGCACTGCGGCACTGGCCGTCGGCACCGCCCTGTCGCTCGTTGCGCTCGGCGTCGGATCGCTCCCCTTCTACCTCGCCGCGACGGCGGTCACCGGCATGGGCTTCGGCACCGCATTCTCGGGGGTCGTCGCCTCGCTCGCCCCGCGTATCCCGGCGACGCAGCGCGCCGACACCTTCGCGGTCATCTACCTGCTGGCCTACCTCGCGTTCGGCGTGCCCGCCGTGATCGCGGGTGCGCTGGTCGGCGTCGTCGGCCTTGCGGCCGTGTGCGTCGGGTACGGCGTCGTGGTGATCGCGCTGGCTGTAGTCGCACTGGTGTCGCGGGTGCGCCGGGCGGACTGACCGCCGGCGCCGACGGGCCGTCGACGCACGAATTTCGGACGATTGCAGGTTCTGCGGATGATCCTGACGGGATCGTCCGATATTCCTGCAATCGTCCGAGATTCGGAGGCGCGGATCAGCGCCAGCCCGCTCAGTCGCGCGGCCACACCGCGACGACGCCGGCTCCGACCACGGCGAGCGCGGCGGCCCCGAGGAAGAGCCAGGCGAACCCGCCGGTGAGGGCATCAGCCGCCGGGGCACCGGTCGACTCGAGTGCGTCGGTCCGCAGGCCCGCGATCGTTCCGAGCACCGCGATTCCGACCGCGCCGCCGATCTGCTGGCTGGTGTTGATGAGACCACCAGCGAGTCCGGCCTCGCCACCTTCGACACCGTCGACCGCGAGCTGCGTCGTGGCGACGAACGCGCCGCCGAGACCGATGCCGATCAGCAGCGTCGGGCCGAGGAGCTGCGTCACGAACACCGCATCCGAGGGTGCCGCCGCGATCCAGACCAGTCCACCGGCGAGCACGAGCAGCGAGACGAGCAGCACCGGGCGGGTGCCGAGGCGGGCGATCAGCGTCGGAACCGCGCCGGCGACGAGCACGAGTGCTCCGGCGAGCGGCAGCTGAGAGAGTCCGGCGGCGAGGGCGTCGTATCCGAGCACGGCCTGCGTGTACACCGACAGCGCGAAGAAGAGTGCGACCATCGCGGCGCCGCCGAGCAGCATCACGACGTTGCCGAGCGCGAGACTGCGGTTGCGGAACACCGACAGCGGCACGAGCGGTTCGGCTGCGCGGCGCTCGATCCCGAGGAAGACGGCACCCAGCACGAGTGCGGCGGCGAACAGCACGAACGGAAGCGGATGCAGGAAGCCGAGCTGCTCGACCGCGCTGAACGCTCCGACCAGAGCGACGAGTGCTGCCGTGACGGTGACTGCTCCCGCAGCATCCAGCCGACCCTGCCGACGGGCGCCGTCTCGGGTGATCAGGACGGGGATGGCGACGAGCACGATCGCGCCCACCGGCACGTTCACGAAGAACACCGACTGCCAGCCGAGGGTCGCGGTGAGCACACCGCCGAGCAGCACGCCCGCTGCGGATCCGATGCCGGCGACGCCGCCCCAGACGCCCAGCGCCGTGGTGCGCTCCTTCGCGTCGGGGAAGAGCTGCGTGAGCAGTGCGAGGGCGGCGGGTGCGAGCAGCGCCGCGGATGCTCCCTGCAGCGCACGCGCCGCGAGCAGCATCTCTGCCGACAGCGAGAGACCGGCCAGAGCGGATGCCGTGACGAACCCCGCCGTCCCGATCAGGAACACGCGGCGGTGGCCGTACCGGTCAGCTAGGCGTCCGCCAAGGAGGAGCAAGCCGCCGAACGCGAGGACGTAGGCGGTGATCACCCAGGCGAGGGCGGCGGTGTCCATCTGGAGCTGCCGCCCGAGCACGGGGAGCGCGATGTTGACGATCGAGGCATCGAGCACCACGAGGAACTGCGCGAGCGCGAGGATGCTGAGAGCGAGCCAACGGCGCCGACTCCGCGGGGCGACCTCTGAGGCGGTGGACGGGGTGGTGAGAGTGGACATGAGATTCCCTTTCGATAGATGAGTGACTACTCACTCACTCTTGTGGACAAGCGAAAGACTGAGCCGCCAGGGGCGATTCAGTCGGGTGCGATTCAGTCGGGATGACGGATGCCGCGGGTCAGCAGCGTCGCCCATTCCTCCGGGCGGCCGTCGAGCTGGGTCGTGACGATGAGGTGGCAGAGCTGGCCGAAGGCGATGAACCGCTGCACGTCTTCGTCGCTGCCGCCGGAGCGGGTCTGTGCGTAGGTCGTGACGCGGCCGAGTCCGGTCCGCAGTGCCGCGCCGATCTCGGGGATCTCGGCGACCGACTGCGCGTGCACCTGCAGCATGAGCAGCTTCCGGTCCGAGATGAGGTGCGCGTAGGCGCCGCCCATCGCGTCGAGGATCGCGTCCGGAGTCTGCTCGGCAGCAGCATCCGCCCCTTCCTCGAGAGCGACGAGGATCGCATCGAAGCAGGCGTCGAGCGCGGCGATGAACAGCGCCTCCTTGCCCGCGTAGAGCTTGAAGACGTAGGCCGGCGAGATCTTGGCCTCGCCCGCCACGTCGGCGACCGTCGTGCCGTGATACCCGCCGCGCGCGAACTCCGCGAGCGCTGCCGCGGCCACGAGGCCGGCGGGCGTCGGCCGTGGAGAGGGTGGAACTGCGGGTCGTGGACATATGAGTGACTGTACACTCACTCCTGCCGCCCACCAAGCACGATTGCAGAATCGAACGATAAACGATAGATTCCTGCTGTTCTACGATGAGAGGCGGACGCCATGAACAGAGTGACGATCTTGGTATTGCAGGTCGTGATCGCGGTGGCTCTGGTGGGCTCGGTGGCCGTGCAGGCGCTGATCGCGCCGCTGCTGTGGCTCGACCTCGGCGAAGAGGAGCTGCTGGGCAGGATCTTCCTCGTCGGCGTCGTGGTCCTCGGCGTGGGTACTCTGCAGGCGTTCGGCATCTGCGTGTGGATGCTGCTGAACAAGGTGCGGCGCGGGTCGATCTTCTCGGAGTCGTCGTTCCGCTACGTCGACGTGATCATCGGCGCGATCCTCGTGGCGGCCGTGCTCGCACTGGCGCTGGCGATCGTGCTCGCCCCCGGACAGACGGCCCCCGGGGTCGTGGGTCTCATCTGCGGAGCCGCGCTCGTGCTCGGTGGGATGGCGCTGCTGGTCGTGGTGATGAAGGCGCTGCTGCGACAGGCGATCGAGCGGGAGACCGAGGCGCAGACGCTGCGCTCCGAACTCGACAACGAGGTGATCTGATGCCCGTCGTCGTCGACATCGACGTGATGATGGCCCGGCGCAAGATGAGCGTCGGCGAGCTGGCCGAGCGCATCGGCATCACACCGACCAACCTCGCGGTGCTGAAGAACGGCCGCGCGAAGGCCGTGCGATTCACGACGCTCGACGCGCTGTGCGAGGTGCTCGACTGCCAGCCGGGGGATCTGCTGCGGTGGGAGGCGGAGGAGCCCGCCGACGCGTAGGCGGAGATGTTCACACCAACGCCATCCGTGCGATGGATCGCATCGCCGGGCTGATCACACCGAAAGCGCCCGGTTCGGACAGTACAGCGAGACGCTCACTGAGCACGTGCATCAACGACGGCTGGTGCGCCGGTGCCGTGTGCCCGAACGGCTGTCCGCCTGACGACTCGAGGTACGCCTCGAACCGATCTTGACTCGGATCGAATGCAGCCCGCCCGGCCGCGACGAGATCGGGCAGGTCAGCCAGAGTGCGCGCCGATCCGTCGGCGACCGCAAGAAAAGCCAGGGTCACATCACGCGGTTGCCCACCCCACGACCGCTGACCGCGACCGGAGTCGCGCACAGCATCGATCACGTCATCGAGTGCGTGCTCCTGCCCGAGGGCGAGCGATCGCCCCCGGTTCGTCACCATGACACGGCCTCGCAGCCGACGGACCAGCCTCGCCTCTCGAGCGACGGTCATCAATGCTGCCGACGCATCGATGCCTGAAACCTCACCAGCATCCGTCCACCGCAAAGACTCGACCACTTCAGCGAGCAGCGCGGCCGGCATCCAGCCAGCGTCGCCTTGTGCGACGCCATCGTCACCCACGCGACCGAGCAGCGCACGCAGAGCCTGGGTCGACGACTCCCTCTCCGCGCGACCGGGTGGTGTCGCGTCGAGGACCCCCGCCTCATCCAGGTGCGCGTGAAGCGCGAGACGACGCACCGCCGAGAGCGATCTGGCCAGTCGAGCGATCGGCGATGAATGACGGATGCCGCGTTCGGGCGCAGCGATGCCTGAGTCATCGAACTGGGGAACGACGGTGCCGAACCGACGGGCGAGCTCGAGGTTCACGTGTTCACGACGGAACGGCGGAGGGGCTGTCTGCCAGGCGGTGGATGCCGGCGGTTCCAGGACTTGCGAATCGACGAGCGACACTCGCGCGTCTCCCACCTCTGGGCTGAAGAGGCCCTTCACTTTCATCGTCATGCCTGGCGGGGCGCCGACGAGCTCGATCTCCTGAACCTGCGGATCCCAATAGTCGAGATCGAGGAACGTGGGCCCCTCGTCCTCAGCATCTTCGTATTCGTCGTCATCCCCCTCGACGCCGAAACTGAGTCGAAGCGCGTCGAGCACCCAATGCGCGGGAGCACGACGAGGAACCTCGATCACACGAGTGAGGTCGGGATGACCGGCGACCGACACCTCGATGCGGATGGACGGAGGGATGATCATGTGCTCGCGAAGGTTCATGCGCGCCACGTTAGGCAGGGTGACGGACTCCTCGTGACCACAAAGTCAGACCCCGTGAACAACTTCAGAATCAGCACGGCAGTGCAGAACCAGACGTCGTTTGAAGCATCAGGAGACCGACAGACAGATTTCGGATGCCGCGGTGTGAGCTGCGTGGCGCCGTGTCCGCTGGTCACTTTGTCGGCGGGATACACAGGTGGAGGTCCAGAAAACGCATTCTGGACCTGCAACTGTGAAATCGGCCTGCAGATGTGCCACCGACATGCGCGGGAAGCCCGGATGCCGACGTGTGAGCACGGGGCGGCCTCCGCTCGGCCAGTTGTCGGCACGATTCACGGATGCAGGTCCAGAAAACGCCTTCTGGACCTGCATCCGTGAAATCCGCCTGCAGATGTACCGGTTGACCCACGGAACAGGCGGATGCTGCGGCCCGGGCTACCGCCCCGCGAGCAGTTCCCGCATCCGCGCGACCTCGGCCTCCGGCATCCCGTACCCGTGCTCCGGCCCGGGGTACACGCCACCGCGCACCTCCGCCGCATACTCCGAGACCCCCGCGATCGCCGCCCCGCGCAGCTCCGCGTACCGCTTCACGAACTTCGCCACGGGGCCGTCGTATAGACCGAGCAGGTCGTGGAACACGAGCACCTGGCCGTCGGCATCCGCTCCCGCGCCGATCCCGATGACCGGGATGTCGAGGAGGGGCACCAGCGCCGCGGTGACCTCCGACAGCACGGCTTCGACGACGAGCATCGCGCAGCCGGCGCCCTGCAGGGCGAGGGCGTCGTCGATCACGGCGAGTGCGGCATCCGCGGTACGCCCCTGTGCGCGGTAGCCGCCGAGGGCGGTGGCGGTCTGCGGGGTGAGACCGACGTGACCGACCACGGGGATGCCCGCCTGCACGAGGGCCCGCGCGCGATCGACCGTCGTGCCCCCGCGTTCGATCTTGACGAGGTCGCAGCCGGCTTCTTTGACGAAGCGCTGCGCGGTCGCGATCGCGAGTTCGTCGGACGCCTCGTAGGAGCCGAACGGCAGGTCGCCGACGAGCAGGGGAACGGACAGGCCGCGCCGCACCGCGCGAGTCAGCATGAGCATCTCGTCGACCGTCACCGGGACCGTGCTGTCGTAGCCGAGCACGGTCATCGCGGCGGAGTCGCCGACGAGCACGACGTCGACGCCGGCCTCCTCGACGATCTGCGCGCTCGGGTGATCGTAGGCGGTGACCATGACGATGGGCTCGCCGGGCATCCTTCTTCGCGGCGAGGCTCGCGAGAGTGACGCGCGTGCGGGGAGCGGGCTGCGCGCTCACAGCGCAGCCTCGGTCAGCAGGCGGTCGACCGCGTCGTCGATCTGGATGATGCTGTTGGCCCGGTCGACATGCACGACGCGCGGTTCGTAGGACGCGAGGTCTTCGCGGGAGTAGTCGGCGTACGAGATGACGATGATCGTGTCGCCCGTGTGCACGAGGCGGGCGGCGGCGCCGTTGACCTGGATGACGCCGGATCCGCGCTCCCCCACGAGCGTGTAGGTCTCGAAGCGGGCGCCGTTGTCGACGTCGACGACGTGCACCTGCTCGTGCGGGAGGATGTCGGCGGCCTCGAGCAGGATGGGGTCGATGGTGATCGAGCCGACGTAGTGGAGGTCGCTGGCGGTGATGGTCGCGCGGTGGATCTTCGACTTCAGCATGGTGCGTCGCATCAGGAATCCTTCGGTGCAGAGAGGAGGTGGTTGTCGATCAGCCTCGCGGCGCCCACGCGGGCTGCGACGGCGAGGAGCGCGTCGCCCTCGACGTGCCTGACGGACTGTAGGATCTCGGCGTCGCGCAGCTCGAGATACTCGGGTTCGATTCCGGCGTCCTCGAGCACGCGGCGCGCGGCCGAGAGGATACTGTCGCCGTCCCGCTCCCCCGCTTCGTGAACGGATGCCGCGGCGTCGAGCGCGCGGTTCAGGGCGGTCGCTTGCGCGCGAGCATCCGGATCGAGGTAGACGTTCCGCGAGCTCATGGCGAGCCCGTCGGCCTCACGGACGATGGGGCAGGCCTCGATGCCCACGTCGAGGTCGAGGTCGCGCACGACCCGGCGGACGACGAGCACCTGTTGTGCATCCTTCTGTCCGAAGTAGGCGACGTCGGGTCGGACGATGCCGAACAACTTCGTGACGACGGTCGCGACGCCGTCGAAGTGGAACGCGCCTCGGCTCGCACCATCGAGCACATCGGTGATGCCCGTCACGTGGATGCTCGTCGCGAAGCCGTCGGGATAGATCTCGGATGCCGCGGGCGCGAAGAGGATGTCGACGCCCGCGGCCGCGGCGAGCTCCGCGTCGCGCGCCTCGTCACGCGGGTAGGCGCCGAGGTCTTCGTTCGCACCGAACTGGGTCGGATTGACGAACAGCGAGACGACGACGAGGTCGTTCTGCTCGCGGGCCCGGCGCATGAGGGAGAGGTGTCCCTCATGAAAGGCGCCCATCGTGGGGACGAGCCCGACGGTCTTGCTGTCGAGACGGGCGTCGCCGACGGCGGCGCGGACTTCGGGGATCGTACGGAGGATCTTCATGCCTGCTCACCCTTGGCGGCGAGCGCGCGGGTCGCGTCGGCGAGGGCGTCGAAGAGGTCAGCGTAGTCTCCGGATGCTGCGCGCTGCCGCGCCACTGTCGCCTCGTCGCCGCGGGCGATGGGCCCGGTGAGGGCACTCGCGGCGCCGGACGCCTCCCAGTTGTCGACCGTCTGACGCACGAGCGGGCCGAGGTGGGCGCGGTCGACACCGACGGTGCCCGCGAGCTGCTCGGCCGCGTCGAGCACGGTGAGCACGAAGTTCGAGGCGAAGGATGCCGCCGCGTGATAGGTCGCGCGGTGGTCGTCGTCCACCGCGAACGGACGGGCGCCGAGGGCCCGGGCGAGCTGGTCGGCGACGGCGAGCGCCTCCTCCGTGCGCCCCGCGATCGCCGCACCGATGCCGTCGAAGACGGCGGGGGTCTCGGATCCGGTGAAGGTCTGCAGCGGATGGATGCTGAAGTCGACGTCGTCGAGCGACGTCGCACCGGAGACGTGCCCGACCCAGCGCACATGCGGACGCGCGACGAACGCGACCGCCGGGATCGCAGCATCCGGTACGCACAGCAGCGCGATGTCAGCCGACGGCATCGATTGGTCCCGGCTGAGCGGTCCGAGCACCGAGAAGCCCACGGCCCGAAGTGCCCGCGCGAGAACGCCGCCGAGACGTCCGGCACCGATTACGGCGATGGTCGTCTCAGACGCGAGGAGGGAGGAGTTCTGCATGTCGATTCCCGGGCTGGAGTGGGAAGCCCGAATGCCAAGAGTATCCGCCCGACGCAGCATCGGGTCCAAATCTGGGATCAAAACGCACTCCCGTACTTGCTCTTAGCGCGCATGCAGCGCACTTCCATGCGTTTTTGATTTGCATATCGCTCCGGCCGCGATCTGGCCAGTCCGGCCCGCGGCAAGGAGAAACGCGCTTCGCGAGGACGGATGCCGCGCAAGCGGCCTTGCGAAGCGCACACTCCCTTCCGAAGCGCAGGCCGGTCTTCCGGACCCCCGCGACGGGTCCGGAAGAACGCCGAGACGGCGTTCGATGCGGTCGGGCTGCCGATCCTCATCGGGAGCACCAGGTACCGGGCGAATGTGTACCGGTTCTACAGCACGATGTTGCGGCGGTAGCGGTTTCAGCCCCCCAGGGTACCGATCGGGATGACGTGGATTCCGTCGGGTCGCGTGTACGCGTATTGTCCTCCGGTGATCACCGCCATCGCCACGGGTGCGGAGGTGCGCGCGAGGTCGAGGTTGGCGACGAAGCGCCCCAGCGATTCGGCTGCTTCGTCCTCACGTGACGCGGCGAGTTTCACTTCCATGGCGATCCACGATCCATCTGGCAGTTCGACGATCGCGTCGACTTCGCGTCCTCTAAAGAGGAAAAAGTCGACGATCTAAAGAGGAAAAAGCCGAGCGCTGGTCTAGCGTCAGACCCTCGTCAGATGCTGTCCACGACGTCGATGATCCCGAAGGGGAAGGGGCTGAAAACGGAGGTGGTGCCTGCCAGGAAGTCTTCGATCGGAATCATGCGGAACCACACCTGAGAGATCACGATCGCGGCGATCACGAGCACAGCGATGCCGAATGCTGCGCGGTCGAGGGTCCGTATCGCCGCGGTTTCGTCAGCCGCCTTCATCACACGTCCGAGCGCGAGCAGCACGATCAGCGCGATGGCGACGTAGACCAGGAAGCTGGGCTTGAGGTTCAGCGTCGCGCATCGGGCGTCTCCGCCTCCGTCCGCGCCGCCGACGCAGAGACCTCTGCTGCCGGTCAGCATCCAGGAGTACACCAGCGCCGCGAACGCCGACAGGAGCAGGACGCGGCGGATCCGTCCGACCACGGCTGCGCCGGCGAAGCCAGCGCCGATGGCGGCGTGCTGCGGGGTGAGAGTAGTGGACATGGCGGCCTCCTCGGACCTCGTCCTGCTCATCCTGGCGCAGCATCCGTCCCCGCGAAAGGGGACTGTCATGGAATGAGGTGACACCGGTCACCCATTCTCATGACACGGGGGCACTGGGCACGCGGCCGATGATGGAGTGCGATGGAAGGATGTCCACTCAGCAGATGTCCATCGCTCATGTCGAGCCCGTGCGCTTCTGACGGAAGCCCTTCCGGGTAGTGGGTGAGAACATGCGCGTCTACCTCATCCTCAACGCGGCCGCCTACGGGTTGGCTCTCCTCGGCTTCGTCGTCGGGATGATCTTCCCCGATCTCGTCGCCGCCGAAGCGGCAGGGCTGGAGGAGGACGGAACCGGCGAGCTGGTGCGCTGGCTCGTCAACACGCCTCCGCTGTTCGCCCTGACGATCCTCGGTGTGAATCTCTTCCGCCTGAGCGCCCTGACCATCGTGCTGCCGTCGCTGATCGTGCCGTTCGCGGGACTCGCATTCTTCGGATACTGGTCAGTGACCACGGGGATCACTCTCGTCCCGAGTTCGGACACGGGCTGGGTCGCGCTCATCCCGCACTCGCTGACCTTCCTCATCGAGCTGCAGGCCTACGTGCTGTTCCTGCTGGGAGCTTTCCTGATCGGCAAGTACTGGCTCTTCCCGCGCACGGCGGGGGCGAAGAACCGGCGGCAAGGGTATCTGCGGGGCCTCCGGCAGCTGGGCCTGCTCGCGCTTCCGGCGCTCGTGCTGCTCATCATCGGAGCCGTCTGGGAGGCGTATTCACTGCGCTACCTGGTGCATCCGCTCGCCGAATTGCTGCTCTGACGATGCCAATGTTCGATGAAGACGATGTCGACGCGCTCGGCATGCTCGGCGATGCCGACGACGGCACGATGCCCCGCCGCCAGAAGCGCGGAGACGGGAGTCCGCTCAAGCCTTTCCGCTGGTGGCATCTGGTGTCCGGTCGAAAGCTGTTCTCACTGGCGGTCCCCCGGCCGGGCGGTCCGGATGCGATCTACGCGGTGGATGTACGGTCTCACGACGACGGTGATCCTCGTGCTCATCTCTATTGCGACGGGGCGCAGGCCCTGGTGTCGAAGCTGCCGGCGAAATTCTCGGTAGAGGGCGGCGTGATCGAAGTGCGGGCAGGGTCGTACGGTCTCCGGCGGATGCACTACGTCACGCCTGACCGATCCGAGCGCCGTCTCACCCCGCATCCGAGATCGGCGATCGGCCGCCGTC
Organism: Microbacterium sp. PMB16; assembly: GCF_051294855.1. Lineage (GTDB taxonomy): Bacteria > Actinomycetota > Actinomycetes > Actinomycetales > Microbacteriaceae > Microbacterium. Next base: position 1,546,417 of record NZ_CP145908.1, on the reverse strand, counting down.
TGCGACTCGAGCAGACGCATCCGGTCGCGAGCCGGTGGATCGCCGCCACCGCGATCGTCGTCCTGGTCGTCGGCGTGGGGGTGAACGTGCCGCAACTCGTGCAGGTGATCTCCGAGATCCCACCCATCGCGGAGCGCTTCGGCACGTTCGTCTCCCCGATCCATCTCCCCCCGTGGCTCAACATCACCCTCGGCACCGGCGCGGCGCTGGCCAGCATGGAGCGCGGCCTGCGCCTCCGCTACCACTGGATGCTCGACGGCCTCGGGAATTGAGCGACCGGCGTACTGCTCGCGGTCAGGTGTCTGGTACCGTCCGGGAGAGTCCGCTGCGCATCAAGGGAGAACGACGAGATGAGACCACTGCGGTATGCGATCAACGTGACGCTCGACGGGTGCGTGCATCACGAGGCGGGACTCACGCCCGACGAGGAGTTCATGGACTTCTGGACCGCCGAGATGGATCGGTCCGATGCCGAGCTGTACGGCCGGGTGACCTACGAGATGATGGAATCGGCGTGGCGGCGGCCGGAGGATGGCGTGTGGCCCGACTGGATGGATGAGTCAGAGGTCCGGTTCGCCGAGCGCATCGATCGGGCGAAGAAGTACGTCGTGTCGAGCACGCTCGCCGAGGTCGACTGGAACGCCGAGCTCGTGCAGGGTGATTTGAGCGACGCGGTTCGCAGGCTGAAGCAGGAACCGGGCAAGGGTCTCTCCGTCGGTGGTGTGACGCTCACCCTCGCACTCGCCGATCTCGGCCTGATCGACGAGTACACGTTCGCCGTGCATCCGGTGGTTGCGGGGCACGGGCCGCGACTGTTCGACGGGTTGCGCGAGCGGATCGAGCTCGAGCTCGTCGAGCGACAGGAGTTCCGGTCGGGGGTGGTGGTGCAGAGGTATCGGCCACGGGTTTAGCCCGGTCGTTGGGCCGGTCGTTGAGCGAGCGAAGCGACGAACCGCGCCCCTCAGATTTCGATGCCGGCCGCGCGCAGCGCAGCCCGGAGGCCATCAGCTGACGTGAAGTGATGCGTCGGCATCCCCAGCTCTTGTGCTCCCGTGAGCTTCGCGGCGGAGTCATCGGTGAAGAACACCTCGGATGCCGCGAGCTCGAGAACTTCGAGCACGTGCTCGAACGCACGGACGTCGGGCTTCGCCCAGCCGATCTCCGCGGAGTTGAAGACCGCTTCGAAACGATGGTGGAGCCCGAGCTCGGTGGCCTCCGCTTGGATGGTGTCTGTGCCGTTCGTGAGGATGGCGGTGCGGATGTCCGCGGCGCGAAGCTCGTCGACGACGGCGAGCACCTGTTGGTCGAGGTCGGAGGGCTGACGCCCCCATTGCTCAGCCGCGTCGGCGGAACCAAGGAGTTCACCGACCCGGGCAACCCATTCGCGACGCAAGATGACGCCGGTCGTCACCTGAGCGAGCACGTCGGGCTCGAAGGCGACCGCGGTAATGGTTCCCGGATCGAAGCCATACCGGTGCTCGACCTGCGAGGTGTACTCGGAGTCGAAGTGACGGATCACACCGTCGAGGTCGAACAGCACCGCGCGGATGGAAAGCATGAAACCACGATAGGCGCGTCCGGTCGGTCGCGATCGATGTCGCGACTTCATGTATCAGGAGCCCGCGAAAACAGTCCTGCTACATGGAGCAGTTGGCGACCGGATCGAGGCATCGCTCCTTCCGATATATCGGAACTGTTCATCCGTCTTCGGGCGACGAAAAGTCATCGTCGTCTGGATCGCGGAACGCGTCCGCTCCGAAACGAACTCCCACCGCTCGGCTTCAGCCTTCGCTCTCGACCGCCCCTCCTTGCCTCGCACAGCGTGCACTTCTCTGGTCTCGTACTGAACGTCGTCATCCGACATGAGCGGTCCCCGTGTGCGCGCCGCCGAGCCTCATGCTCGGTCGCTTTTGACACTAGGGGCGCGGATTTGGGCGAGGTTGCCCGTGCATCCGGTCATCGCCGGGCAGCACCTCTGGGCGCGGCTCGAGCTCTGCACGAACGGCAACGGATGCCTGGCGGGGCAGCAGCATACCGGTGTACTCGTGCGCGGCCTCGGTGTGTCCCCGTCGTTGTGCCGTTGGACCCTGTCTACCGTGTCCCGGCAGCGAGCTTCTTTCTCGCTGACGGCACCAATACGGAGGTTGATGAAAATGCGTCGAATGTCTGGACGATCTTGGGTATCTGGGGGTACGGCAACTGTTCTGGTAGCCACAGCGTTCGTGGGAGCTTCTGCCCTACCCGCGTCAGCGGACGATGGAAGCGGGGCCGATGACCTAACCGTGGATACGTCATCGCTGACGATCACGGTGGAATCGAGTGATATCAGTCTCCAGTTGCCCGGCGAGCCGACGACAACAGCGGTGGATACATCGCTCGTGTCGGACGACCTGTTCTCTGGGCAGGGTGCTGCGTTGCTGAATACCACCATGGATTCTGCTGTGCTTAGCAGTTTCGCCGCCGATGACGGTGTGCAAACCCTCATTCAGATCGCGGGTGCGGACGCGCCGACTGAGTATCGGTTCCCGTTGGACCTTCCCGAGGGCGGACAAGCCGCGCTCTTCGATGACGGTGCGGTGATCGTCTCGGATGCGTCGGGGACCGCCGTTAGCGGTTTCCGTGCCCCGTGGGCTGTCGACGCAAACGGTACACCGGTTCAGACATCGTTCCGTATCGATAGAAATGAACTCGTTCAGGTGGTCGATTTCACTGTGGACACGGCGTTCCCGGTAACGGCGGACCCTGACCTGGGTACGGAATGGTGGGGCTACTACGTGCAGCTCACCCGCACCGAGACCAAGCGGGTGGCCACGATCGTCGCGAACAACCAGGGACCCGTCGTGCTCGCTGGTGTTCTCTGTGGCGCGCTACCCGCGCCCCCCGCTGTCGTTGGGTGCGGAGCCGCGATCGCGGCTGCGTACTTCAAGATCATCGACCCCATCAACAGGGCAAACAACGCGGGGAAGTGTGCCGCGATCAACTACCCGTGGATCGCCATCTCCAGCCCACCGGTGGGTTGGACATCGATTAACGTTACGACTGTCAACTGCCGGAGGTAACTGTGTCGAAACAACTTTCCAGAGCCCTGATCGCGGTCCCGTTCGCGTTGTTCCTGTTGTTGGCACCCTTGATCTCCGGGCTGCCCATCACCTGGTGGAACGTTGTCGCTGCGGTCTTGTTTGTCATTGTTTTCTACGTCAGCCAGTCCTATTACGACAGGCGTCGCGAGCGGAAGAGTACGACCGACAGCGCCTCCTAACAGTTCGCAGAGTCGGACGAACACGCACCGCCGTTTAGGGTGCCGGCCTAGCCAGAAGGTCGGCACCCTCAGTGGGTCTCTCGCCACCCGGCCGTCGCCAGCCCGCATCGTGCAGACGCTGAGCCTGAAGTCTGCCGTCTTCAGCATCCGCTCTACGCTGGAACGTCTGCCCCACCTCTCGGGGCGCCCTTCCCTGGAGCATCCATGTCTGCAATGACGGTCGACGATCGTGCCCGCTATCGGGCGAATCCCACGGTGCTTCAGGCGCTGAAGAATCCGCGAATGCTGACCCGCGAGGTACTGGCCGGACTCGTCGTCGGGCTGGCGCTGATCCCTGAGGCGATCGCGTTCTCGGTGATCGCCGGGGTCGACCCGAAGGTGGGGCTGTTCTCGTCGTTCATCATGGCGGTATCGATCGCGTTCCTCGGCGGACGTCCGGCGATGGTGACCGCGGCGACCGGAGCCGTGGCGCTGGTGATCGCCCCGGTCGCGCCGACGTACGGGTTGGACTACTTCATCGCGACGGTGATCCTCGCGGGGGTGTTCCAGGTGATCCTCGGGGTGCTCGGTGTCGCGAAGCTGATGCGGTTCATCCCCCGGAGCGTCATGGTCGGGTTCGTGAACGCGTTGGCGATCTTCGTGTTCAGCTCGCAGTTCCCGCAGCTGGTCGATGTGCCGTGGCTGGTGTATCCGCTGGTGGCGCTCGGGATCATCGTGATGATCGTGATGCCGAAGATCACCAAGATCGTGCCGGCTCCGCTCGTGTCGGTCGTGATCGTGACGGGCGTCGTGCTGGCGTTCGCGATCACCGTGCCGACCGTCGGCGATCAGGGCGAGCTGCCTCGCAGCCTTCCGGAGCTGTTCATCCCGAACGTGCCGCTGACGTGGGAGACATTCACGATCATCGCGCCGTTCGCGCTCGGGGTCGCGGTGGTCGGACTGCTGGAGTCGCTGCTCACCGCGAAGCTCGTCGACGAGATCACCGACACCCACTCCCGCAAGGGTCGCGAGGCGTGGGCGCAGGGAGTGTCGAACGTGCTGTCGGGAATCTTCGGCGGCATGGGCGGCTGCGCCGTGATCGGTCAGACGATGATCAACGTGAAGGCGTCAGGGGCGCGCACCCGCATCTCGACGTTCTGCGCCGGGGTGTTCCTGTTCCTGCTGGTGGTCGTGTTCGGCGACTTCGTCGGGACGATCCCGATGGCAGCGCTGGTCGCCGTGATGATCATGGTCGCAATCGGAGCGTTCGACTGGCACAGCGTGCGTCCGTCGACATTGAAGCGGATGCCGAAGAGCGAGACCTTCGTGATGGTTTCTACTGTCTTGCTGGTCTTGGTCACCCACAATCTGGCTGTCGGGGTTGTCGGTGGGGTGCTGGTCGCGTCGGTGCTGTTCGTGCGGCGGGTGGCGCACTTCGTGACGGTTACTCGTTCTCTGTCGGCATCGGGGGATGCTGCGACGTATGTCGTGGAGGGGGAACTGTTCTTCGCATCGAGCAATGATCTGACGACGTTGTTCTCGTACTCTTCAGATCCGTCTCGGGTCGTCATCGATCTGTCGGGGTCGCATGTGTGGGATGCGTCGACCGTGGCCGCGTTGGATGCGATTGAGACGAAGTACGTGGCGTTGGGGAAGACGGTGGAGATCGTCGGGATGAACGAGAGCAGTCAGCGGATGCGAGGGCGGTTGAGCGGCGGGTTCGAGTAGCTGACCTGGCAGGAGCGCAGCTGCCGCCGACCAGCACCTGGCGCGCCGAGGCGAGTCCACCGTGTCGTACAAACATTCTTCACGGGTTGGCGACGCGCGCCGCTAACATGCCGTTGTGACCGAGATCGTTGTTCATCCCGTATCGGGCGAGATTGAGTTCGAAGCATTGATACGGCGTAGCCGTGCTCAGACGAAATTTACGTTCGCTGTGAAAGCGAAAGTAGCAGGGTTCTCTGGCCGGCAGCTTTGTCTCATAACTGTTCCGGACGGCGAAGTCGATAGGTCGGACTACTTTCTTGAGACTGCTGATTGGCCTACCGTGGCCGTGGCTGTGGCTGTGGCTACGACGCGCGGTCCGATCACAACAATCGACTCGCAGGTGACTCTGGACCCGATCGTCAGCTTCGACGAACCAATCGAAATCTCGACGCTGCTCGAGGCCGTAGCCCTCACGGTGGTTCAAAGACACGCTATATCGTATGGAGCTGAATATGGCCGAAAGTTGCCGCCGGCGACATCTCGCCACCTTCTCGAGGCAGTGCTGTCTGCTGCAGGGACTCAAAGGGCGGACGTAGAGACCCTTCTATCCCAGCTGCACGGCGGCGTCATTGTGACGGGTACTGCCGGTTCGGCCTTGGCAGAGCAACGCGACGCGGTAATGCTTGCCGCGGAGATCTTCGATTCTGATGAGGTCCGTCCCGCGCTCCGATTCTATGAATCGCCTTCCGACTCGTCGGCACCGTTCCTCGCCGGTCTCCGCAATACGACTCATCAGCTAGAAGATGTCGTCGTGGCAAGCGACGCAAGAAACTTCTTGGGGTGGGCCACAGCCGAGGAGGTGCACGCGTCTGCGATGACCTTCCAGGATGATGGACGGGTCCTGACGATCGTGAATGCCAACAAGGCTCCCCTCGAGAGGCTCACGGGGGCCGATCTCATCTATTACAACCATGGACTCGGCTCCTACGTTTTCGTGCAGTACAAGATGATGAACAGGTCATCCGATCGATGGATCTATCGCCCAGACGAGCAGTTTGCGGCTGAACGTGCGCGTCTTCGGCAGATCCAGGACGCGCACGCTTCTTTGCGCCCGGCCGTACTTGATGTCGAGTCATATCGGCTGAGTGAGGCGGTCACCTACTTCAAGTTCTGCAAACGAAACGCGGTATTCGATTCATCCGACTCCCGAATGATGCCCGGGTACTACGTTGCAGATGAGTACCTTGGCCTTCATCTCTCTCGCTTTCCCGGGATACACGGCGGCCAGCAGGTCACCGACGAGGAACTGTCGTCCCGCGCGCTCCATGGCTCAGGTTTCGCCAGACTTGTTGCTGCCGGGCTCATCGGCACGAGGGTATCGACGTCGGCGGAGATAACGCGAGTCATCCAGGCATCACTCGCCGGTGACCGCTCGGTCGTCTTCGCGATGGAGACTTCGAGGAGACCGGTGACCGGACCAGAGTGAACTCGCAGCACATTTTCTTTTCACCAAGAGCGCGCCGGCGACGTCTTAGGGTCAACCCGTTGAGAGCTGCAATATCCGTTGATGCGGCCCCCCTCTTCGCGTCGCGCGGTGATCCGAGGCCGTTTGTTCAGGCCAACGATCCCGAGCGCGCGGTGATCGACGAGTCAGACCGCACGCGTCTGCCGTCGCCGCATGGGGGTGCGAATGAAAGCATCCGTAGCGCAGCGAAAGACGGTGAAGGTCTCCGAAATACTCCGCAGACAGTGGTGATTCCTGGTGCGGCGGCGTAAGAGGGCCGCGCTCAATCAGCCGGCCACAGCGACACGGATTGACGGTATTCCGTCGCCTCGACTTCATCGGTGAACTCGAGAATGTTTCCGACCTTGCTGAGTAGAACGTCACGCACCTCAGCCGGCGTCGCAAAGAAGAACTCCTTGCGCGCGTTCGCGCGGTTGACCGCTCGGTCAGCGAAGTGACGGTGCAGGTCAGCCTCAAGCGTTACGGCGTCCTCAGAGAAGAACAACGCATGCGTGTCGAACCGGAACGGAACCGACGCTCCGCCCAGTTCGAAGATCCGCTCGCGCGGCTCGAGCCGCCGAGTCAACCCGATCTTGACGACGTTCTTCCCGAACGCGCCTTGGTTCGAGATGACGTAGACGTAGCCAGCGCGTATATTCGCCGCACGGAAGTCGTTCTGAACGATCGCCTCATCAATCACCGCCAAGCGCTCAACGAGTGCCTCGTCAACCTCTCCGGTCTGTTGCAGGGCCGCGAGCGTGTTGACGAGGTGCAAGCGTTCCTTGTCCAGGCGCGCGCGCTCCTCGGCCAGTTCACGCTCGACCCGCTTCTCTTCGCGCAGTCGCGCACGCTCCTCGCGCTCAGCTTCGCGCTCCTGCTGTTTCTTGATCAGCCAATCGGCGGTCAGTTCGATTTCTCGCACTCGCAACTCATGAAACTCATCGCTGATGTGCATTTCCATCAGCTGCCCGAGCTTCGCGATGGCCTTCTTCGAGGCATCCAGCCGCTTCTTTGCAGTCACGACGTTACCCGCGCGTAGCGTGCGGATGGCGTTGTCGGCCTCCGCGTTGTATGCCCGGAGCATGAGCTTCGCGAGGTCGTCCGTCATCCGGCGCCCCTGCGAGAGAGAGTTGTTCAGCGTGAAGAGTTCGGAGCGCACAATCGCGCGCCCAGACCTGATCACCTCGGCAACACTGCTCTCGAGATCGCGAAGTTCGTCCTGATACGCGGCGGCCGACTCGAGCGGGTGATGGTAGCGGTAAATCCCAACGTCCTGAAGGACTCGAGCATCGTCAAGCTCGACGTACTCACCCGATGTTGACGAACTGATCTGGGCACGAAGAGAAGCATTCTCCGCTTCCAAGTACGCGATCCGGCCCGGCTCTGTGGTCGCCGGAGCCGCTTGGGGACTGGAGCCATTTGGCGTGAATCGAGCGGAGCTTGCTCTCGCTTCAGCACGAGTCCGAGCAGGCGCAACTTCGCCTTGATCGGGCGCGTCAACCGCGGGTTCAGCGGGCGCTTGTTCGCCGGGTCTGTCCGATAGCCAGAGCTGCCACCCCGCCGGTGGTTCAGGCCAGGTCGGGTCGGGAGTCCACCCTGCGGGGGGAACCCAGCCCGCAGGCGGCTTCGGCCACCCTGGCGGCGGATTGAAGACTGGGCCGCGGTCAGTCATCGCGCCCGCCGTACCCCTCCGGCCGTAATGGGCGTCAATCCATGCGGGTTCTTCGATACCGCGGCGCCGAGGTGCTCGAGCGTGGCGAGCGGGACGACCGCAGAAAGGTCGAGCTTCTCGAATTCTTCGCGGCTCGCCGCAACCGCGACAAACGGCACGTAGATGGGCTGCCCTGTTGCTGGACTAATCGTCTCCGTGCCGAGCTCGAGACTGATCGACTGGATCAACGATCGACGGTCTGCTTCGAAGACCTCGTGGATCGACCTCAACGCAATGTTGTTCACCAACGACGCGTATCGGTCCTTCGTCTCCTTTTGAGTTGCCGCGACCGGCGCGATCTCATCCGAGGCTTTGACGTACTTGTAGTGCTTCGCGGCGGGCACGATCTCCGGTCCCGGGACGATAACCCGCATCTTGAGCTCAGCGTCACTCGGCTCGAAATCAGCGCTGTGCGAGACGGTGAGCCACTCGGGATACACCGAGTTTGCGAGGACGACCGAGATGTACTCCTGGACCGCGTCGACGGTTCCGTACGCCAAACCCGCGATCAGTTGATCGAGCGCCTCGTTTTGCTCCGCGGCCTCACGCTCCCGCTCGGCGGACTCCTGCTTGTAGCGCTCGACGGCCGCTGCCAGATCAGCTTGGCGCTTCTGCTCCGCTTCTTCATACTGCGCCTGTGCGGCAGCGCGCTGCGCCGGGAGCGCGTCAGAGATCGCCTTCCACGCCCAGTAGTCGGCGGCGTACTGCTCCTCCGCAGCCGCCGCTGCCTGCTCTTGCTTCTGCTTGCGACCAAACAGCCCCTTTGCGGCCTCCGGCTCCCGCTTTACGGGGTGCGGGGGATCAGGAATCGGAGTCGGCGGCGGAAGCGGATATTGGAGCTCCGGGCGATGGAACGGAGGATGCTCGGCGACGACGCGCAGAGACTCAAGGTCTACGAAGTCGTCGACCGCGAGGGTGGCGGCGAGCAAGCCATCCAACTCCGCCAACCTCGCTTGGAGGTCCGACGTCATATCCTCGGCCTCGGCAACGCGCGCCGCGGCGTAGGCCTGAGCAGCCTCGCGCTCAAGACGCTTCCGGTCTTGCTCTGAAGCGCGCTCTGCAGCGAGCTGTGCGCGCTCCGCCGCGCGTTGCGCAGCGGTCGCCTGGCGCACTGCTTGATCATGCTGACGTTGCGCCGCCCTCTGACGCTGCTCCGACAACTTTGCCTGGTGCTGCACCTCAGCGAAGAACCCTCTACGACGTGCCATGCTTCCCCCTCGAATCCTCCCGCATTCTAGCGATGTGGCGCCGCCGACTGCTCGGAGGAGTGCTCACCGCGCGGTCGGACGGACGATTTGTCGGGCCTTTCCGAGAGCAGCAGAGTAAGTCCCATGACATGATCGAGGGCTCGCTGGAAGTCAGCGTGCGCTAGCGGCTCCTGCCGCGCGATGGTGGTTGTTGCAACGACGCAGGTAGCAAACTCCCGAAACAGGTGCACGTCGAAATCTATCAACGCCTCTGCCTCAAAGGTGTCCAGATGCAAGCATTTCGCGAATGCGATTGCATCGGTAGCAGACTCGAAGTGCTCCACCGCACCCTTTCCCATGCGCATGGGGCTGGAAGCCCACGACACGTCGCCAAGGCGGTGACAATGCGGACCCTTTCGGATTGACTAGTTCACACTCGCGACGACGAGGTCGAGCTTAGGGTTCTACCGATGCAACGAGCAACAATCGTGCAAAGATGTCGACGTCCGAGACGCGGCGTGCAGACTGATCCGCCAAAAGACCTGCGAATCGTCATCGAAGTTCTCTGCTTATCTCAAACATTCTGACGGCGTGATCCTTAAAGATGAATGGTTAATGTTCTCGTACCAAAAATCTCTAGGCCATCAGATCTCTGAGGGCCATCGCAACTGACGTAGCGAGACTCTCAGCGACAATCGGAGGTGTTGCACTAGCGATTAGTCGCCCTTGCTGACCCTTAGTCCCCCAGATTCTCCAATCCGCCATTCCCTGTATTCGCGCCAGCATTTGAAGGGTCAACCGCGGCGCGAGTTCAACCGGGTCATCGCGGTTTGGGGCGTTATCGGCGATAGATGTCGGATCAACTCCGAGCCGCCACCAAGCAGCTTTCGTGCCAGATGGGCCGAGATCTAGGCCCCCGTGACGACGGGATCCGCCTATGATGGTCGGCGCGAGACTATTCGCCCTTGCCGCCCATCGATCCGCACCCAGCCATCCATTCGCGGCCATATCGTCGCGAAGCAACGTGCCCAAGGTTTTTGGCCGTACTGATGGGAGCGGCCACTGGAAAGATGCAAACGCGGCGGTTTGCAGACCCACTATGTAGAGACGCGGACGGCGTTGAGTAGCACCCAGATCCGATGCATGAAGTACGCGCATATCCAGCTGAAATCCTGAGTCGGTGAGGCGCTCTTGGATCCACCTGAGCAGCGCTCGATGCGAGGCGTAACGCAGAGAAACCGTGCTTTCCAATAGCACTGCACGCGGGCGGGCCCCGGCAAGAAGCTCTACGCAGCTTTTAATCACTTGGTTGTGAGAATTGTCCGCATTTTGCATCTGGCTCGGTGCAGGAACACCCGCGACGATCAGATCGAGTTCGCCGATTTCATTTGGCGTCACGGCGCAGATGTCGCGTTCCAGCACGAGCCATTCGGGCCTATTAGCCGCAACTGTTTTGATTGCCGCAGGATCGTTGTCGACTCCAAATGCCAGCGAGTATCCCGCTCGCTCAACACCCCAAGCCATACCTCCAGCGCCGATGAGAAGGTCGGCAGCTTTCAGCGTTGTCACCTATCTAGACCAACAAGTTGGGGTCATCCGTCTGCGACAACAGGGGAAGAGTAGGAGGCGCAATACCCTGCGCCGCCTGTCCTCCCTGTGCGTTCGCCCTCGAGGCTGCCTTGACCTGATTCAGCGCACGAGAAATCTTTTCGATGAACCAGCTCTCCTTGTCCGCACTCAGACTGCCGCGCGCGCGAGTGTCCTCCCATGGTGCCTTATGGGGTAGGGGCTCAGAATCCGGATACCGGGGAATTAGATGCGCGTGGACGTGCCCTTCTTGGTTCCCCAGAACAGCGACGTTGATGCGGCTCGCACCGGTCGCGATCTTCAATGCCCTGGAGGCCATCGCTACGTTGATCATGAACGAGGACACCGTGTCCGGAGGTAAGTCCTCCAAGTGCTCTGCGTGCTCATTGAGGGTGACGATGCATCGTCCGGGGAAACGGGCGTCACTGTACAGACCCATATGGGAAGACGTGAGCGACCCGACAGGAAGCCACAACCCAAACCCGCACGTCGCGCAGGTAGTTACTTCAGGCGTTGGAGTCATGCGATCCTCATTCGTACATATATTCTAGAACACCAACATGCCCCGCGTCAACGGAAGCAGTGGTTCTGCGAAGAAGATGGCTTCCAGGTTATCCTGCAAACGTCGCCCAAGGTCTCTTGCCTGAGAAAATTCTGGTTGATCCTTTGCATCAGGTTGTCGACTCGCTTCGGCAACTCGAAGGCGCCAATCGCTGTCGCCAACGAGCCCGTTGAACTCCTCCGCGATACGCAAGACATCCTTCACGTGATCAGCGATCGCGTCGTTACGGGCAACGATCACAGCTGCGGCATCGACCCACCGGACTAGGGCAGGCTTGCTGTAGGTCTCACACAGTCGTTCCGCGAACGCGTCGCCTGGGAGCTCGGGTTCTTCGAGGGCAAGAGTAAGAAGCGGAAGGAGTGAGGCAGCGAAGGTCAGCTTTCGCGAAACGATCAGCTTGAGGTAGCGGAGCGAGTACATCGACTCCGCCGGACTCTTAGCTTGGTAGTCGACCGTCACGGTTCGCCAGTAACGGAGTAGATCGTTCAAGAGAAACCGCGGCACGCCCGTCGTCGCTGGAGGATGCGCGTCGAGGTATCGCTGGAAGGCCGTCGTTAGCAGCTTTCTATGCAGTTCTTCGTCACGGAGCGACACTGACTCCTCGATCAGGAGAATTCGTCGAGTGTGGGAGTGGTTGGTGTCAGCTTGGAGGCCGATGACCTCTACGAGCTCGACTGCCGAGACCATCTGGCCAAACACTCCACTTGAACCCGGCGCCCGAACCTCAACAGCGCCATCGCCAATCACCATCCTGAGCGAGTCAGCCGCCGTGACCGCGTCTTGGACGGAACTTCGCCTCTCAGGCAGCGCGTGCACGACGACGAGCCAGTCCAGGTCCGATGCCGGCGTCATCTCTCGTCGAGCAAGCGATCCAAAGGCAACCACATCGATAGCTGGATCAGCGTCATCCAGCTGCTTTGCCAAGTGGGCCCTAGCGGTCTCGATACAGCTCTCGCTATGCGCAAAGGCCGCATCAAGGCTCGGCAGGCTGAGATCGCTCCAGCCGACCCTCGCCAGAGCGTTTTGCAGTTCAGTCCCCATTGGCCCTCCGTGGGGCGATCCTACTGCACGGCGGTCACGTTCAATCATCCGCCCACACAACACTTACTTACTGTGCCCATGTTCTCGACGTTGCCGTGCGGCCGTACCACGGCACGCCCCCGACGTCGGAGCCCCCTGGCAAGCTATCGTCGTAGCGGGCTAGGTCCGTCTGAACGGCCCAGATTGGAACCAGAACGTGAGCACCTCAAACCTCAGCGTCCTCGAGATCTGCGCTGGCGCCGGCGGACAGTCTTTTGGACTTGAACGAGCCGGCTTTGCGCACGAGCTTGCAGTCGAGATCGACAAGGACGCAGCGGCAACCCTCAAGCTGAACCGACCTGAATGGGATGTGCACGCCGGTGATGTCCGCGAGGTCAGCGGGCGCGACTATAGAGGAGTTGACCTCGTCGCTGGCGGGGTACCGTGCCCGCCGTTCAGCGTGGCCGGCAAGCAGCTTGGCGCAAACGACGAACGCGACCTTTTTCCTGAGGCACTCCGACTAGTTCGAGAGGCCCGTCCGACCGCTGTCATGCTCGAGAACGTCAAAGGCTTAGCCTCAGCGCGCTTCAGTAGCTACCGCCAGGCGATCATCAACGAACTCGAGGGGATGGGGTACTCGACCGACTGGCAGTTGCTTTTCAGCTCGGAGTTCGGTGTGCCCCAACTGCGGCCACGGTTCATCCTCGTGGCTATTAAGCGAGCCAAGTTCAAGCGATTCCAGTTCCCGGGTGCGGTGGGCACTCCCCCAACCGTTGGCGAGACGCTAGGCCCACTGATGGCCGTCAACGGCTGGGAGGGGGCGGCGCAATGGGCACGTGGCGCAAACGGCATTGCTCCGACAGTAGTCGGCGGGTCGAAGAAGCATGGAGGCGCGGATCTCGGCCCGACCCGAGCTAAGAGCGCCTGGCTAGAGCTTGGGGTCGACGGGCGAGGCATCGCTGACGAAGCGCCGTCGACCGAACACGCGCTTGACCACACTCCCCGCCTTACCAACCAAATGGTTGCGCGGATTCAGGGATTCGACGCGTCCTGGACGTTCAGCGGCCGTAAGACCTCGGTGTATCGCCAGATCGGCAATGCGTTCCCGCCGCCGGTCGCTGAAGGTGTTGGCACCGCGATTCGTGCGGCTATCGGAGCATCACCAGCGGCCCGGCGTCCACTTCGGATTGTTGCCTGAGATCAGCGATTCGTCTTTTTCTTGCGCTTCTCCTCGTCTGGTAGCAGCGGCGCGGGGATCGACGATGATTCATCGCTTCCCGCGCGCCGCCACCACCGACCTTCAAGAAACGCGCCTCGTTGATCACCCGCAGGCACGACGCGCGCAGCAATGTATTCCGCACGACCCGGCACCGGGAGACCGAGGTCTCGGGCAACACTTGAGTGGTAGACGCCGCTCATGATGAGATATCCCTCGGCGCGCACCTTATCTCTGGCTCCTCCGTTGCCCCGTACGCGCTTCTGGTGGTCTAGCTGCCGGGCGATGGTCGCAACAGCCGATCGATGCACGAGTCGGCCCTCCGCCTCGCGGAAAAGTCGCGCGAGGCGTTCGCTCCCCGAGTTGCTGTCGCGTATGCGATCTACCGCCACCTCGGGAATCTGAAGCAGAATGTTGCTCGACATCGGAGCGTGTCGCCACAGCCAGCGGACCTGTTGACGCCCGTGAGGGCTCAACCAGCTCTTCTTATCCCGGTTTCCTTCGCTCCCTGTCGTCAGGTATTCGGGCCGAACACGAATGAGCCCGATTGAAAACTGGGACCCAACATCTGTGCCAGTCGCGACGAGGGCAAGCTTGCCAAAGACCTCCGGCGGCAGCATCCACCTGCCATCATTCTGGCTCCATTTTGCGTCGACGTCGTGTCCAGCGATGCTGAAGTCCAAGCCCCGGTGCAGAGCATCGTCGGGGTCTCCTTCGCCGTCAGCGAAGTCGAACTCACGCTGCGAATTGATCTCAAACAGCGTCCCAAAGTGGGTCTTCTCGGTCTTAGCAAGGTCAGCCCACTTATATCGACCTGTTTCTGCACCGTTGTAGATCATGTCGTAGGTGTGGCGGACGACCTTGGCCCAACGGCTCCCGTCTGGATCTAGCCGAAGGAGCATTGCGGCCACTTCATCCTGCGCAGGATCCTGTAGCGGTTCGAACACATCTAGATATTCCGGCATATCGCGAGCGTATCGCGCCTAGTCCGGCCCACTGGGGAAGAGGCACACCTCTGGGAGGTCGCTTTCAACGACCCAGCCTCCCCCAGCCGGCATTGGTCAGCCTGCCAAGAGGTATCGCCCCACCGTTTGGCTCCGCCAAAGATCTTCCGGTACTCAGGGCCGACAGTGCTGTATGGAGTCCAACAGGTGTTGGCATGCGAGGGCAGGATCAGAGCTAGTCATTCTGGCGGAGAACGAGGTCACCGACGGGGAAATAGCAGTGCGACAACGGATTGACGTCATGCGGATCCAAATCTCTCCCCCGAACTAACCTGCTGCGCCACCCGCCGCAACGCCAATAACAACGGCTCCACCAACACCGAGCCCAACACCACATACCGCACCGCCGCCTCCGCAGACTCCGCAGGCACCCCGGCGATCTCGGCATCCGCGATCCGCCGCATACTCCCCAGGTACTCCGCCATCGCCGCATCCGGCACGACGAACCCCGCACTCTCCAGCCCCTGCAGCGCCCGCGCCACCGCGTTCAGCACCGCCGCGTCGCACATCCCCGGCGCCCACCCGAGCCCGGCAACAAGAAGCTCGGCCTCCGCCAGATCCAGCGCCTCGTCCACGGGCGGAGTGATCGCCGCATGAGCTGTCCCCAACAAATCGTGCGGATTCTCCGGCGGATCATCCAGCGTCGCCAGCACCCGTCGCGTCTCGGCGATACTCACCCCCGCGTCGAGCAGCGCCCGGATCACCCGCAGCCGCTCCACATGCTTCTCGCCGTACGCGGCCTGGGTCGGCGCACTGCGCTCACCCTCGGGCAGCAGCCCCTCGCGCAGGTAGTACTTGATCGTCGGCACGGTCACACCCGTCTGGGCTGACAGTTCGGAAATTCTCATGGCCACCTCTTGACTTCGATAGTAGCGCTATCCATTATGGATAGTACAACTATCCAATTAAGGAGACATCATGTCGCGAGTCATCAAGGGACGCATGACGCATCGCCACGAGGGCGAGCTCGTCGTGTTCCACATCGGGATGCAGATCAACCGCTGGTGGCGCCCCGACCTCTGGATTCCGGTCTTCGGCGCCATGCCACGGATGCTGCGCGAACTCGCCACCGACCCCGACTCGGGCTTCCTCGGCTACGAGCTGCTCCTCGGATCCGGCGGACCCTACGTCGTGCAGTACTGGTCATCGGTCGACAAGCTCTACGCCTACGCATCCAGCCCGTCGCAGGAGCATCGCCCCGCCTGGACCCGCTTCAACAAGATGGCGCGCAAAGCTCCGGGAGCGGTCGGCATCTGGCACGAGACCTTCCTCGTCGACCGCGCCGAGAGCGTGTACGTGTCGACGAAGCCGATGGGGTTGCCGAAGGCGACGGAGATGGTCGAGGTCGGGAAACGGCAAGACCGGGCGCAGGCGCGGTTCGCGGAGGGGCGCACCGGCGCCGGCGCCGTGAGCCCGCGGCAGAAGTAGCGGCTCAGCTCGGGCCCCGGATCGACTGCGCACGTCGCTCACGTCGACGAACGCTCTGCAGGCACCGGCTCTACTGATTTGAAGCGGTGTGCTCATTCGCTTCATCCTCATAGACGATCGGCCCGCCCCGATCGGATGCGTCTTCATCGCGATGCGCATTGAAGAATTCCGAGTAGACAAGGCGCCAGATAAACCACCAGGCATAGAAGGACGTCGCCGAGTTGATGTGGTCATCGTCGACAAGACCATGGGCAAGCTCGTTGCGGAGGTTGGGGCCATGCGAGCTGCAGAACAGCGCGCGGATCTCAAAGACGATATCGACGCCGAACACCTGCTCGACCTCATCGCCTTTCATTAGGGCACTGAGCCCGTTCTCGGTTTCCATGCCGTCCTCAATGGTGCTCGTGCTCACTCCGGCATCGGCAAGCTTCGCGCGGATGATGTTCTCCAGCTGGGGGATCAGCAGGTGTGCGGCGGTCAGAAAGTCGCCACCGTACCCGTAGTGGAGACCGCGCGCGACCAGGGACTCCCGCCCTGACGGCACCAAGGGGCTCTCGCGAGCAAGGATGGTAAAGTCCGCGACGTTCAACGGATGTTCCGCCGACAAGATCATCCACGAGCGCGCAAGGAAGCGCCGGACGTACAGGCCGACACGTATCCCGTGCTCTTTCGTCATCACCCGCCACAAGTGCGAGGGCACACCGTAAATGCGGTCGTCATCGTCGCCGGAGGAGCGCGCCACCGCACGGCCGTCGCGGGAGAACTGAACATGGGTGAACAGGTGTGTGAGGGGGTACTTCTTGACCAGCTTCTGGTTGTTCGCTTTGTTCGCCTCGAAGTCGGTCAGCGGCAACCACTCGAGGAACAGGTGCAACGCTTCACCGAGGTCTCGTCCCCCGATCGCTTCAGCAAGGTCCGGCATCTCGTCCGAGAGTGGAATCTCTCGACGGATAGATTTCATGAAGGACAGTGTCGCGGTTCCAGCTCGACGTATCTTCCTCGTCAGCTCTCCATGAAGCTGATCTACCCCGCGGGATCGTCGTTCAGCACGGGGGATGCTAGCGAGGCGGTCGAGCGCGAGCTCGAGCTCTTTGCCGGCGCGCGCGGCTGAGTCGCTCTTGTGGTCGCGAAGCATCACGTCGGCTTGATCGCGCAGCATCAGGATTGCGGCCGCAACATCGTCGTAGTGAGCCTCTCGATCCCCGGCGAGAAGATACCAAGCCCCAGCCTCCTCACGAAGCAGCCGGGGCATGTACGTGTCAGGCGCGACCGACGCCAGCGCCCTTAGATGCTCTGCAACTTCAGCGGCGCGCGATCGCGGACGGCGATACTTTCGCAGATTCCCCGCGAGACGCAATGCCTCATCGGGGTCCCTTGACGCGACCAGCCGGGAGAGCAGGGTTTGCTCGAGCGTGTCCCCGGGAGCCATCGTGAGAGGGCCGAACCGGGGTGCGATATCGAAGGCCCGTCCGATCGCGAAGAGGACATCGTAGTCAAGCGAGAGGTGAGCGTAGCTCGACTGAACGTGTTCAACGACTTTCGCGAGAGTCTCCACTTTCTCCAAGCCCTGGGTTCGCGCGGCGAGCATCTCAAGCACGCGCAGACGAGTGGGGGCGTCGAGGTCGCGCTCTGCCACATGCCGGAGGATCTCAATCTCGTGATCCTCGAGGGTGTGCGCGGACAACCACCGCCCATCGGGATGACGCCGAACTGGAACGTACGCCTCATCCCAACTATCTGGGTGGGTGACTAGATCTCGGATCGAGTCGACGAGACGCACGACCTCGCGCATTCGGTCCGTGTCGAACTCAATCGTTCGAGAGTCTGCAGGCACGAAGAGCCCCAGCTCATCAGCGTTCGCCACCTCTTCCGCCCACGTGGCGCTCGAATCGTCAGTCATGCCCGCACGCTATCGCGAGCCGAGGACGATGGTGCGTACACACTCAGCTTCGCACTGGAACGATGAGACGCACCGTCCGCGGTAACCGCCCATACCGCTCTCCGAGCCGAGCCAATCGAATCGGGCTGCCGACGTTCTTCTCCATGCCACGGATGCTGCGCGAACTCGCCACCGACCACGATTCGGGCTTCCTCGGCTACGAGCTGCTCCTCGGCGCCGGCGGACCCTACGTCGTGCAGTACTGGTCATCCGTCGACAAGCTTTACGCCTACGCGTCCAGCCCGTCGCAGGAGCACCGCCCCGCCTGGACCCGCTTCAACAAGATGGCGCGCAAGGCTCCGGGAGCGGTCGGCATCTGGCACGAGACCTTCCTCGTCGACCGCGCCGAGAGTGTGTATGTGTCGACCAAGCCGATGGGGCTGCCGAAGGCTACGGAGATGGTCGAGGTGGGGAAGCGGCAGGACCGGGCGCAGGCGCGGTTTGCGGAAGGGCGGACGGTGTCTGGCCAGGCGCAGTCCCCGGAGATCTTGAGCGAACCGCGCCTCCCCTAGACTTCCTTCCAACCACAGGGGAGTCCCGGCAGGGGCTGAGAGGGCGCTGACGCAGCGCCGACCCTCACACCTGATGCGGGTCATGCCGCCGTAGGAAGTCGAGTCATATGTCGCGCCTCATCGCCGAACCCGAAACGTCCTCCCGAGCACGAAAGGCCGTTCGCGGCGGATTGCTCGGCAACTTCGTCGACCAGGTCGATATCTTCCTGCCCGTGATCGCGCTCGCCCCCGCGGCCGCGGTCGTACTGGGTCCCGACCCCGCTCAGACCGGCCTGATCTTCGTCGCCACCCTGTTCGGACGCCCGCTCGGAGCCGCCATCTTCGGAAGCCTTGCCGACCGCTACGGCCGCACGAGCACCACCAAGATCGCGATCGCCGGCATCGCGATCACGACGCTCTTGATCGCCCTGATCCCGAACCACGACGTCGCTGGTGAAGCAACCCTCTGGGCGTTCGTCGCCCTCCGTTTCATCGGCGGCATCTTTCTCGGCGGCGAATACTCCGCGGCGATCCCGCTCGCCATGGAATGGTCCGCCCCACGCCGGCGCGGGCTGCTCAGCGGCGGCATCATGGCCATGTCCCCGCTCGCGAACTCCTTCATCGCCGCGCTCACCCTGACGCTCCTGCAGCTGCTCGGCGCCGACGACTACGCGGTATGGGGATGGCGGATGCCGTTCATCGCCGGCGCCCTGCTCGCGGTGGCGATGCTCGGCTACTACTCCGTCGGGGTCCACGACTCCCCGGTCACCACGAGCGTCCCCCACCGCACCCGACCTCTGGCCGACATCCTGGTCGGACCGTTCCGCCGCCAGCTCTGGCAGGTGTTCACGCTGATGACCGCCCTCTGGCTGTTCACACAGATGGCGATCCCCGTGCTCACCGGCCTGTTGACCGAAGTACCCCAGATCGGCCCGGCCACCGTGCCGCTCATCATGCTGGTCGCCACCCTCGTCTCGGCCGCGGCGATGATCGCCAGTGGTGCGATCTCGCAGCGGATCGGACGGCGCCGCTTCTTCGTCGTCTTCGGAGCCCTCGCGATCATCGCCGCTCCGCTGGCCCTCATGTGGGCTATGTCTTCGCAGGGCGCTGGCGCCGTGTTGGCCGTCACCGTCGTGCAGATCGTCACCGTGTCGGCCTACGGCCCGGTCGGCGCCTACCTCGCCGAGCGCTTTCCCGCTGCTGTGCGGTCGAGCGGATACGGGGTCGGCTACTCACTCTCCATGGTGGTCCCGGCGCTCTACCCGTTCTGGCTGCCCGAATTGCAGGGCACGCTCGGCGTAGGCGCCGCGGTGGCCGCCGTGCTCGCCGCGGCGTCTGCACTGCTCATCATCGGCGCGCTCCTCGGACCCGAACCCGACCGTACTGCGCCGTTGGGGTGAGGGGCGCTGGGATGGGGTCGTGAGGGCGGCGCAACACCCCCGATAGCACCCACGCCAACGCCACTGTGTTGCGCGGTGGAGCGGTCGTTCTGCGCGAACTGTCCACCCACCCCGACGCGGGCGTGCTCGGCTATCAGCTGCTGTTCGGATCCGGCGGACCCTACGTCGTGCAGTACTGGTCCTCGGTCGACAAGCTCTACGCCTACGCATCCAGCCCGTCGCAGGAGCACCGCCCCGCCTGGACCCGCTTCAACAAGATGGCGCGCAAGGCTCCGGGAGCGGTCAAGCGGACGTCAGGAGTCGCTAGCTGACGCCGAATATATTGCTTATGTCCTCATGCGTAAGCTTTCATGGGCCAAATGAGCGAGGATGCTCATAGGAACGAGAGAGATCATGGAGATGAAGAAGAGGGCCGCAACGATAGCGGCATCCCTCGCGATAGGCGTGCTGACCCTCTCGGGCGTTCCGGCCGCCTCGGCCGAGAGCGACCCGACTCCGGGCACTCAAGAGGTCGTGGAACAGGCCACCGCTAACGCTGGCGTCCCGGCTGCTTCGACCGACGGTGAATTGGACGTCGTTCCGGCAACCGATGCCACCGACGGCGTTACCGTCCAGTCTGACCACCTGGCTCCGCTCACCATCCCTCTTCCTGAGGGGCTTTCGCTGGACGTTGCGGAGACCACCGATTCCGGTTCAACGATTTACCCGGCAGACAGGGGCAGCGTCGACGTTGCGGTGGAAGAAGTGACGCAGGGCGTTCGCGTATCGACGGTGCTCTGGGATGGATCCCGAGAAGCGTTCTCGTATTCGCTTCCCGAAGGCGTCGCTGCAACCCCGCGGCCTGACGGGTCTCTAGAACTGACGCGGACGGAGGTTGTCGAAGCGGAGGGCGTCACTGCGGAGGTGACTGCATCGATCGGAAGCATCGAGCCTGCATGGGCGATCGACGCCGACGGCGTTGCGTTGGGAACCGAGTACGACGTCACAAACGGTGTGATCACACAGACAGTGGACCTTGCGGGTGCAGCCTTTCCTGTCGTAGCGGACCCAACCTGGGCCATCACCAGCCCCGTCCAGGTAAGAATCCGTTTCACGCGCGCGGAAACGGCCACGATAGCCGGCGGAGGCTGGCACGCTACCGGCCTCACGGCTGTTTGCGCGGCAGCTGGGGCGTCTGTCGCCGGCCCGCCAGGAGCAGCCGCCTTCGCCGCCGGATGTTTCCTCGCTAGCGGGGCGATGGTTTACACGGCCGGTGTTGCACAAAATTCAAGACCCAAGCGTTGCCTCGAACAGTTCATGACCTTCGTGCCGCTTTCCGGAGCGATCATCGGAGTCCCCTGGTACGGAACCTACGCGTGCAGATGATGGAGACCATGCCTTATACGAAGTCGTTCAGGCGGCGGCTGAGAGTGCTGTTCTCGCCAGTCAGACTCATCCTGTTCATCGCTTCGATAATCTTCAACATCGCACTCAATGCCGTGTACATAAGTAACGGCGGGTCTCCTGAATGGGTAGGCGCACTCTCCGTCGTTCCTTTGCTCGCATTCGCAGGCTGGACAGTGGGCACGGATTACACGATCAGACGAAACGAGAGGAACCAGCTCTGAAGGGATCGAACGGGCGAGGGCCGTCTCGTCACTGCGGGCGGCCCTTGCTCGTTTCCCGGGACGCAAAGCATCGGCGGAGCTTCGAAAGAGAGGACAGAAATGAATGGTGAAGAACGTGGCTGCGCAGGTATCGCCGGCCGCTTCTTCCTCATCGCGTGTTCCCTTGGAATCGCCATCGGGCTCATCGCGATCGTGGGGATGTTGCTCGCAGCCACCGCGTTCGCGACTGCCCGCACTTTCGTCATCCCGCTCGTCGCCACCTTCGAAGGCTTCCGTGACACGGGCGGCACGAACGCTGTCACCGTCACCGGGTCCTGGGCGATGGCAGGTGTCGTGACGATCATCTTCGCGTTCTTGCTGTCATTCTTCGCGCTTCGACGACCGGGATCGTCGACCGACAGCAACGCCCGGGC
The DNA here is from genome assembly GCF_051294855.1 of Microbacterium sp. PMB16. Lineage (GTDB taxonomy): Bacteria > Actinomycetota > Actinomycetes > Actinomycetales > Microbacteriaceae > Microbacterium. The sequence goes on along the minus strand of NZ_CP145908.1, from coordinate 1,524,403 downwards.
GTGAATCACTAGGTGACTTACCGGGGCTCGTCCCGCTGCTTCAGCGCCCTCCCTCGCGCCGCTCCTGCGCCAGCGCCTGCCGATGCGTGGTCAGCGCGGCCCGCACAGCCGTGTAGATCACGAACCACAGGACGAGCAGCCCGATGAGGGAAGCGGCGGCGTAGATGAGGATCAGGTACAGGAGGCTCGCGGAGAACATGGCCTCAGGCTAGCGAGCGAGCGGCGGGTCAGCCCAGCGTTCAGCATCCGCCGCTCTGTCCTCATTCGTCGACAGCTCACTCCCAGAGACGACCTCCTAGAGTGGAACGTCGCCGACCGGAGGAGCTCGTCAGTTGAACCACGACCCGTTCGCCGGACTCCCCCGCACCGCGTTCCAGAAGCCCGGATCCTCGCGTGGCCTCGTCGACGTCTTCCACTGGCGCTACTTGCTGCGACTGCTGGTGCGAACCGGCGTGACGACCCGCTACCGCAACTCGGTGCTCGGATGGACCTGGTCGTACGTGCGGCCGGCAGCGCAGTTCCTCGTGTTCTGGATCGTCCTCGGAGTCTTCGTCGGCGCGGCCGGAGCCATCCCGAACTACGCGGTCTACCTCTTCTCGGGGATCGTCATCATCAACTTGTTCTCCGAGGGGTTCAAGAACGCGACGACGTCGATCGTCGGCAACGCCGCCCTGGTGCGGAAGGTCTTCCTCCCGCGGCAGCTCTTCGCGGTGTCATCCGTCATCGTCGCGTTCGTGCACTTCCTCCCCCAGGTCGGCCTGCTGCTCATCGCCTGCCTGTTCCTCGGCTGGATCACGCACATCACCCTGCTGTCGGTGCTGGCGATCTTCGCGGGCGTCATTATCGTGCTGGTCTTCAGCCTCGGACTCGGCCTGTTCTTCGGCGCGGTCAACGTGCGATTCCGCGACGCTGAGAACATCGTCGAGCTGATGTTGCTCCTCGCGACCTGGGCCTCGCCGGTGCTCTACTCATGGACCATGGTGCAGACCGCCGTCGAGAAGACCCTCGACTGGCCGTCCTGGATCGTCGAGCTCTACCTGCTCAACCCGATCACCCAGGCCGTCGAGCTGTTCCACTACGCGTTCTGGCGTCCGGCGACCGAGGAGATGGTCTCGGCCGCGGACTACGCCGGCGATGCGATGATCGCCCTGCCGCCCGGTCTCGCGTGGAACACGCTCTGGACGTTCCTGATCGCCGTCGCCACCCTGCTGATCGGGCAACTGGTGTTCCGTCGGCTCGAGGGGCGCTTCGCGCAGGACCTCTGACGCCGGCGTCTCCTCAGGCTAACGAGCGGTCCTCCGTCTTGCTCGCTGTCACCGCTGCGGCGATGGCTGCTGCTGTCACCCCGAGCAGCCCGACCGCGAGCAGAACGAGGCCGGCCGGCCAGACCGTGAGAATCGTGAGGTCGTAGTCGGTCACTTGTTGGACCGTGCCCGCCGCGGTGAGGGATATCCCCGTCACTGCGGCGATCACCGGGACGGCCCAGGCGATCGACCACGACAGTCGCCGAATGATCGCCTGCCGGTCGAGGACGGTTTCAGTCTCCATGCGGATCATGAAACCACACGTACGAGGTCGAATCGATATTCTGGCGGGTCGCAACCGCGGGCACCACCAAACCCGCTGCGAGTGGCAGGCTACTCGCTTTCGCGTCCCGATCCGCGACCGATCAGCAGCGACAGCCCGAGGAACCCGAGCACGAACGGAACCAACACGATCAGCACGTAGTGCAGCCAGAGCGGTTCGACGATCGGGTGGTACGAATGCCCCCTCATGGAAGCACACATATGAGGACCCTGCAGTATTCTGCGCATCCGCTCGCGCCACGGGATGACGCTGCTCGCGCGCGTTCCCCGAACTCGCGATCGCTCGAATTTCTGACGTCAAATATATTGCTTGTGTACCCATGCGTGCGCTTTCATTGCTCGCAAGCACATAGGCCACTAGGAAGAGCGATGACGTGCACTCGGTCACACGAACGTTGGTAGCCGTGATCACACTCGGGGCGATCACGGCTACGGCCACGTCATGCGAACCGGCGACCCCTGTGAGCTCACCGCCGCACTTCGCCCTCACATCCGCGGACGTGGTCTCCGCCGCGGGACGCGCGTATCCCGTCAACCTCATCTTCGTGGCGGAATCCGACGATCCGATCTGGACCGACCTGACCGGCGTCGAGCTGCCCGACGACGCATCCGTCGGGCCCGGCCAGTTCGACGTCATCCGCGGGGAGGGTGCGGACGGCTATCGGCTGGGGAACATCGCGTTCGACGTCGACGTGCCGCCCCACGGCCTCTCGTTCGATTCCGTCGGGCTCGTCTACGCCGACTCGACCGAACCCACTCCGGTGGACGTCGGCTCGTGGACATTCGCCCAGGCGCCACCTGAAGAGTTCGCCACCGCCGACACGCAGTCCGAGGTCGCGGCGATGCGAGGATGCACGAGCGCCGAGCTCCCGGTCCCTGCATCCACGGCCTCCATCGAGACGTTCCACACCGGGTCATCCGACGTGCAGGTTGAGCGGGCTGTGCTGGATCCAGAAAGCAACGCCCTCAGCATCACCCTGTCGTGTACCGACGAGGCAGACTTCCACATCATCAGCCCCACGCTCGACTACTCCGACAGCACCGGAGCCGCCAAGTCCCTGCGCTTCGCCCCCATCGCGATCGGATTCCAAGACATCGACGACGAGGATCTCCGTCGGATCAGGGCGCGCGAGAACTCGACATGATCGTCGGGGTGCCGTGATAGGAACGTACGCATGCAAGTAGATGACACCCTGCCGTACAGCAAGTCGATGCGCCGTCGGTTTCGAGTGCTCTTCTCGCCCCTTCGTCTGGTCCTCTTCGGCGCCGCGATCCTCTTCTCGATCGCGTTGAACATCGTGTACATCAGCAACGGCGGGTCACCGGAATGGGTGGGGGCGCTCTCGGTCGTGCCCCTCCTCGCTTTCGTGGGCTGGCTGTTGGCCACGGATTACACCCTCAGACGAAACGAGAAGAATCAGTCCTGAGAAGCAGGCTGTTCCGACGCACTACTCTCTCCCCATGCCCAACGTCCTCCCGCGCGCCTGGATCTTCGACGTCGACGGCACCCTCGCGCTGATCGGCGACCGCTCTCCGTACGACATGCGGAACGTCTCGATCGACACCCCGCACCATCCGGTCGTCCTCGCCGCCCAGGCCTTCGCCGCGCATCCGGATGTCGACACGCTCATCGTCGTCTCCGGCCGCGACGAGACAGCCCGCCGCGCGACGGAGGCGTGGCTGACGTTCAACGGCGTCCCGTTCGACCGCCTGCTCCTTCGCCGCAAGGGCGATCAGCGCGCCGACCACCTCGTCAAGGCCGAGATCTACGACACCTACATCGCCCCGCACTTCGAGGTCATCGGTGTCGTCGACGACCGCCGCAGCGTGGTCGAGATGTGGCGGTCCCGCGGACTCGTCTGCTTCCAGGTCGCGGAAGGCGACTTCTGAATATGTTTGCTTCTGTCGTCAGACGTGAAGCGCTACCGGATGAACCGCTGATCCGCGCCCGGCGGTAGAGTCGACCCCATGTCGAGTCCTGAATCAGACAGGTCAGGGGCTGCCGGTCACACCGCCAGCCCTCGGATCCGCTGAAGCCGACGCCCGCCTCCGCGCGAGCGTCGATCCGCCGTACTCGGGCGATGGCCGTGGTGACAAGAAGCTCCCTTTCTTGAACCCTCACCTCGGAGTACTCGATGCCTTTCTCTCTCTATCTGCTTGCCCTGGCGGTCTTCGTCATGGGCACCTCGGAATTCATGCTCGCGGGACTATTACCCGCCATCGCGAGCGACCTCGACGTCTCGGTCGGCACGGCGGGCCTGCTGACCTCGGCCTTCGCCGTCGGCATGGTCGTCGGCGCCCCACTGATGGCGGCGTTCGCCCGCCGCTGGCCGCCGCGACTCACGCTGATCGTCTGTCTGATCGTGTTCGCCGGATGCCACGTGGTCGGAGCCCTCACGCCGACGTTCTCGGTCCTGCTCATCACGCGGGTGCTCGGCGCCCTCGCGAACGCGGGCTTCCTCGCGGTCGCACTGACCACGGCCACCGCCCTCGTCCCCGCCGACCGGAAGGGACGCGCGCTGGCGGTGCTGCTCTCCGGCACGACCATCGCCACCGTCGCCGGGGTGCCGGCGGGAGCACTGTTCGGCACCGCGCTGGGATGGCGGTCGACCTTCTGGGCGATCGCGATCCTCTGCGTGCCGGCGGTGCTCGGGGTGCTGCGCGGCATCCCGCGTGCGCCCTCGCGCAACGGAGCGGTCCCTGCCCTGCGCCGCGAGCTGCGTGAGCTGGGGTCGCCGCGACTCGTCCTCGCCATGACCCTCGGAGCGCTGATCAACGGCGGGACGTTCGCCGCGTTCACGTTCCTGGCTCCGGTCGTCACCGAGATCGCAGGACTGGATGCCGGATGGGTGTCGGTCGCGCTGGTGCTGTTCGGCGTCGGGTCGTTCCTCGGCGTGACGCTCGCCGGACGGTGGTCGGATCGTCACCCCGGACTCGTGCTCGGCATCGGCGGACCGCTGCTGCTCGCGGGGTGGCTCACGACGGCACTGGTCGCCACGGAGCCGGTCGCGCTCCTCGCGCTGATCTTCGTGCAGGGAGTGCTGTCGTTCGGTGTGGGCAGCACGCTGATCGCGCGCGTGCTGTACGCCGCATCCGGTGCACCGACGATGGGCGGATCGTACGCGACCGCCGCACTGAACATCGGGGCGGCGGTCGGGCCGGTGCTCGGCGGGATCGGGCTCGGCGCCGGGCTCGCCGCGCCGGTGTGGGTGGCGGTGGGGATGACGGGGGTGGCGCTGGGTGTTGCGGCGGCGTTCCGCCGGTCGGTCGTCGGATCGAGCGTGGTGGAGTGACGCGGAACGGGCATCGCCGTCGAGGTCGGCGGCGATGCCCTTACGTGCCCGGCCGCGCTGACCTAAGCCGCAATCCCCCGCAGCAAAACCCTCACCGTCGCCTCGACCCGCTCGTCTCCCAACGGCCTCCCGAGCAGCGCGGCGTAGCTCGCCATGGCGACGAACTGGTCCGCGATGGCGGCAGCATCCGCATCCGCTCGCACATCACCTGCCTCCACGGCGAGCGCCATGCGTGACCCGACCCATTCGCGAATCGGCGCCGCCAGCTTCTCGTTCAGCGCGAGCCCGAGCTCGGGATCGGATGCCGTGATCACGATCAGCGCCCGCGCGATGGCGACGCCGTCGGCATCCGCAAGCGACGCGCTCATCGCGGAGAACCAGGCCCGCAGATCGGCCGCGAGATCCGCGGTGAACGGAATCGCCACATCCGCCCCCGGCAGCCCGCCCTCGAGCAGCGCCTCACCGAGGATCGCGGCCTTCGACGGCCACCACCGATAGATCGTCTGCTTCGAGACCTCGGCTTCGGCGGCGAGCCCCTCGATCGTCACAGCCTCGTAGCCACCACCCGACAGGGCAGCGCGCATCGCGTCGAGCACCGACTGGCGGGCTTTCTCACTGCGAGGACGAGGCACCTTCCGAGCGTACTCAGGCGTACACTGAAACATAAGTAGACGCACCGTTGCGAAATGACACGGTCACGAACAAAGGAGAACGAGCATGGCCCTCACCGCACACTCCACCATCGGCGACTGGCTGGATCACCCGACCGGCGGGCCGCTCATCCGCGCGCTCTTCGAGAAGACGGGCGCCGACCCCTCCCTGCTCACCCCGGTGCTCGGACTCCCGCTGCAGCAGCTCGTCGCGATGAGCCAGGGCGCCATGCCGCAGTCGATCGTCGACGACCTCGTGCGCGCGGCCAACGGCGGCGAGATCCCCGCCGACTCCGAAGACAGCGGCTGGACCGAGAAGCCCACCTCCGGCCGCTTCGCCGGCAAGACCGTGATCGTCACCGGCGCAGCATCCGGCATCGGCAAGGCCACCGCCTCCCGCATCGCCCGCGAAGGCGGCCGCGTGATCGCAAGTGACATCGCCGCCGAGAAGCTCGACGCGCTGAAGGCGGAACTGCCGGATGCCGACATCGTCACAGTCCCCGGAGACCTCACGAAGCAGGACGCGATCGACGCCGTCCTCGCCGCCGCGGGCGACCGCATCGACGGCCTCGCGAACGTCGCCGGCATCAACGACGACTTCTCCCCCGCGGGCGAGACGACGGATGCCGTGTGGGACAGGGTCATCGCGATCAACCTCACCGCTCCGTTCAAGCTGATGCGCGCGGTGCTGCCCCTCATGGAAACAGCCGGCCGCGGCGCGATCCTCAACGTCGCGAGCGAGGCGGGCCTGCGCGGCAACGCCTCGGGCAACGCCTACACGGCGAGCAAGCACGGCATCATCGGCGTCACGAAGTCCGCGGCGTTCATGTACGGGCCGAAGGGCATCCGCGTGAACTCGGTCGCGCCCGGCGGCGTCGCCACCGGCATCCCGATGCCCCCGAACATGTCGGAGTACGGATCCGGCCGACTGGCGCCGTTCCAGCAGGCGATCCCGACGGTGGCGACGGCCGAGCACCTGGCGGCATCCGTCACGTTCCTGCTGTCGGACGACGCCGTGAACATCAACGGAGCCGTGCTGGCTTCGGATGGCGGGTGGTCGGTGCAGTAGGCGCTGACCTAGTCTGAACCGCATGGTTCGGATCACCGGAGTTCTCGCCGCCGACGACGCAGCCCTCACCGCGCTGAATCAGCTGTTGCCGCAACTGTCATCGACGGCGAAGCCACTGGAGATCGGCGACCTCGAGGAGATCGTCGCCGCGGACACGACCCTGTTCCTGGCGTACGTGGACGACGCCGCGGTCGGCACGCTCTCGCTGATCTTCTACCGGACACCCTCGGGCCTGCGGTCGCGGATCGAGGACGTGGTCGTCGATGAATCCGCGCGCGGTCACGGCGTCGGACGGGCTCTGACCCGCGCGGCCGTCGACGCTGCCCGCACGCGCGGCGCGCGCAGCATCGACCTCACGTCGCGGCCGTCGCGCGTCGCCGCGAACGAGCTCTACAGGTCGGAGGGCTTCGAGCTGCGGGAATCGGCCTCGTACCGGCTGTCGCTCTAGCGGCAGGGGCGGATGCTGGATCAGAAACGCCTCTCCACCGGCCCGGGGAGAGGCGTTTCTGATCCACGCTGGGCGGCGCTGATCACAGCGGCCCGAACACCCTGCCCGGATCGGCATCCAGCGCCAGCGTCTCGAGCACCTGCAGCAGCTGCCGCTCCTCGAAACGGAAGTGGCTCTCCATGATCGCGGCGATGCCCTCGAGGTGCCGGGCCAACTCCTCCGGTCCGGCCGCCTGATCGACCGCGGCCTGCAACCCGCCGAGGAGGTGCCCGATCATCGAGTGATCCTGCTCGAGCTTGCGCAGCGTGTCGCGCAATTCCGGATGCTCCGCCGCGATCGCCGGGAACAGCTCCCGGTCCTCGCCCTCGTGATGCCCTGTCAACGCGGCGCAGAAGCCGTGACAGAACAGCAGCAGATCACGACCCGGCGGCGCGCCGGAAGCGACGGCTTCCTGCGTGATCGCCAACGCCTTGCGTAGGCGCTCGTGCACGCTGCGCAGTTCCATGCTCCAGGCGACGATCCTGGTCTTCTCGCCCTCAGTCACGCGAGGGCGAAGGGGTCGACGTGTTCATCGTCGTGCTCCTTCGGATCCCACGCCTCCATGTCTGACACAGCCTGCCACCGACACGCGACGCTCCCGAGAAACTAGCACGACCGGCATCCGCCTTGCGGGGGATGTGCACGCAAACCGCCCACCGCATACTCGGAGCATGAGCGAATCCCTCTTCACCCCCGGAGCCGCCGTCGTCACGAGCCGCGGACGCGGCAACGTCATCGACGTGCGCGCCACCCCCTCGGGCAAGTTCGTCTTCGGCGTGGAGGATGCCGACGGCGAAGTGACCTACTTCACCGAGAAGGCCCTCCAGCTCGCGCAGAGTTAGACGGACGGGGACGAGCCGGCCGCGCGATGACAGCGGCGACGGCGGCGGCGTTCGTGGGAATACGCTGACACAACGGCGCCTTTCTCTTGATCGCTGCCGCGCGGAAGGAGATGATTGCCAGACGCGAACGCCGGGGTCCAGCTCTCTCGATTCGCGTGCCGACCTCATCGAATGCGAGTTCCTCATGAAGACCCGCCCTGCCACCGCGATCTTCGTGCTCGCGGCGGTGCTTGCGGGCGGAGCGCTCGCCGGATGCGCGGCCGCTGAGCCATCGAACGCCGGCACGAAGGGACCGGCGTACGTCGACGAGGTCTCGCTCGATCAGGCCGCCACCCCCGACGACACCGCCTTCGATCAGACGATCGCCCATCTCGCCGAACGGATCAGCAACGTCGATGCCGTCTGGTGGGACGAGCACCTGAGCGAAGCCCTGCCGAACACGAAGTTCTCGGTGGACGGCGCAGCCGCGCGATCGGCATACGCCGCGGCCGTCGAGGGGACGGTCGTGGCCGTTTCCGAGGGGGCGAGCTACCGCGCTCACATCGGCGACGAGGGAATCTCGGAGATCGAGAAGCTCCCGTTCGACTCGCCCGGAGCGCAGTGGCGTGTGATGATCCTGACGCTCCAGGTCGCCGACGACTTCGGCACCGCCCTTCCCGCGACGATCGAATTCGGCATGACGATCGGCACGGGGTTCGACGCGGAGATTGTCCGGGAAGCGTTCGAGGGCGGGCACATCTTCGCGGTCCTGGAAGAGCGGGATCCTTCCGACGACGTGCAGTACGCGCTCGCACGGGCCCAGACTCTCATCGGCTCGATCGACGACGACGGAACTCTCTCCCTGCCGGTTCTCGGTGACGGACAGAGCTCATACCTCGACGGGCTGACCTCGCTCGACGCGGTGCGGGAAGCCGCAACCGAACCACCGACGGTCATCGAGCTCACTGCCGACGGAGTTCGACCGACCGCGTAGCCGCGGGGCGGCGCTACGCGCGCACACCCCTCCGCGTCCACGCCACGGCGAACAGCACGGTCGCCACCAGGAACACGACCCCGTACGCCATGCGCCCGACCGGCGGCAGCATGAATTGCGGAAGGGCGAGCGCCGCCAGCACCGCCATCGGCCAGGTTCCCCACGCGGCAGCGCCGGCTCGCGCGGCCACGACCGCCAGGCAGATCATGGCGACCGCCACGAGCAGCAGCCCGACGCCGAAGAGACTCACGGCCACGAGATTCATGCGGATGCTGCCGCTCAGCGCGACCACGTCGATGTCGGCCCCGCCGAGCGCGGCGCGACCGATCTCATGCAGGGCGAACGTCTCGGCGCCGTAGTAGAGGAGCACGAAGGCCGCGCCGATCCCGGTGCCGTAACTGGCGATCTGCGCGACCGGCGAGCGCCGCCGCACCGACTGGTCGCGAAGCCCCGCGGCCACGACGGACTGCGCGAACACGGCCAGCATCACGAAGGCGGCAGCACCGGCGAGGTGCGCGAACACCCAGCGCGGATCGGCGAAGGCCGCCGCCATCGCCTGCGGCTCCTCCGAGACATCGCCCCACGGGCGCGCGAGCTGGAAGGTCGCCATCAGCACCCCGGCGGCCACGGCAGAAACGGGAACGAGTCGTTGCGTCATGCGTCCAAGATTAGGGGGAGCCGTGAACGGCGGGAACCGTCTGCCCCGGCGTCGGAACGACGTCGCGATCCACGAAATCGATGATGGTCTGCGTGAAGAGATCCGGGTCCTGGATGCTCCAGATATGACGCATCCCGGGCGCGATCCAGGTGCGGGTCTGCGGCAGGGCCCGCCTCAGCGCAGCGAACGCCGCTCGCACATCCTTGGGCTCCCGCTCTCCGGCGATCGCGAGTAGGGGACCCGCATAGGCGAATCGACCGGACGGCATCGATCCGGCGAAGATCTCGCCATACATCCCGAGCGCGGTCTCCTTGCGCACGCCAATGCCCGCGGCGATGAACTGCTCGCGCGACTCGGCGGGAACCCGGAACAGCGCGGCCTGCGCCTTCCAGAACCAGCGACGGTCCCACGCGCGAAGCTGCAGTTCGGCCAGCCGGCGCTGCAGTCCTCGGATGCCGGTCATCATTGCCCCGGTCACCATGCACGAGCGGATGACGTCCGGATGCCGCGCCGCCAGGTGCACGGCGATCACGCCGCCCATCGAGAGTCCGACCACATGCGCCCTGCCGTCGACGGCGCGCTCCCGGATGATCGCGGCGATGTCGTCGGCCGCGCCGTCGAGACCTGGCCAAGGCTCGGCAGCGCGCGTGTTGAACCCGACCACATCGGGGGTGATCAGGTGGCGCTCGGGCAGAGCCTCGACCTGCGGCTCCCACATCCAGTTGCCGACGTTGCCGCCGTGCAGCAGGATGATCGACTCCCCGGAACGCTCACCGTGCTCGATCGGGTACCCGTCGCTCATCGCGCACCCTCTTCCGCAGTGACTCGGCGCCGGGTCGACTGCAGCCAGCGCAGCTCGGCCTCGCCCTGCTGGATCCCTGCGTCGAGGGTCGCCATCCGGAGCACGGCACCGAGGTCACCACTCGCCACGGGAAGCGCGCGCAGCTGCTCGAGCCCCGCCCGGATCGCCGCCTCGCGTTCGTCGAGCAATGCGAGCACGCCCGCCACCCCGAGCGGCTCGGCGAAGAAGAGCCGGGCGAGGAACGGCTCCTTCGGCTGAAGAGCCTCCAGCGGAGAGCGGAGCCATTCGTGGAGCTCGGCGCGTCCGGCATCCGTCAATGAATGCACGCGACGATCGGGCCGACCCTGCTGAGGGATCGTCTCGGTCGCGATGGCACCATCCGCCTCCAGCCGATCGAGCGTCCGATAGATCTGCGACTGATCGGCGTGCCAGAAGTGGTCGACAGATCGCTCGAAGGCGCGCCCCAGGTCATACCCGCTCTGCGGGGCCACATCCAGGAGGCCGAGGATCGCGTGCCGTAGCTGCATGACCCTAGTGGACCACACCTATATAGGACTGTGCAAGTATGTAGGGCCCGGCGTCGAGAGCCCCGACGATTCGCGGAGGTCGTGACGTTTCGCGGGCCCGTCCGCGCGGATGAGTCCGCGAAACGTCGTGCCTTCCGCGTTTCGTCGGCCCGCAACCCTCAGCTGTCGCCGGATTCCGCCCGCCGGCTTCCGGCCTCGAGCACGTCGCCGGCCGGCAGCTCCTGGTGCCCGCCGAACTGCAACCGCATGGCCGACAGCACCTGGTTCGCGAAGTGGTCTTCGCCGCGGGAGGCGAAACGCTCGAAGAGGGATGCTGCGAGCACCGGCACCGGCACACCCACGTCGACCGCGGCCTTGACCGTCCAGCGGCCCTCGCCCGAGTCGGACACGCGTCCGGCGAGGCCGTCGAGCGTCGGGTTCTCGTTCAGCGCCGCAGCCGTGAGGTCGAGCAGCCACGACGAGACGACCGATCCACGGCGCCACAGCTCCGACACCTTGCCCGTGTCGATCGGGAACTGGTAGAACTCCGGCTCTTCCAGCGGGGCGATCTCGGCGGAATGCTGCGCCTCGCGGATCCCGGCATCCGCATTGTCGAGCAGGTTGAGGCCCTCGGCGAGCGCCGCCATGATCCCGTATTCGATGCCGTTGTGCACCATCTTCACGAAGTGCCCGGCGCCCGATGGCCCGCAGTGCAGGTACCCCTGCTCCTCCGGCGAGAAGTCGCCGGTGCGTCCGGGCGTGCGCTCGATCTCGCCCGCACCCGGCGCGACCGTGCGGAAGATCGGCTCGAGGCGCTGCACCGCAGCATCCGGTCCGCCGACCATGAGGCAGTAGCCGCGCTCGAGGCCGAAGACGCCACCGCTCGTGCCTACGTCGATGTAGTCGATGCCCTTCTCGCGGAAGGCCGCCGCGCGGCGCACGTCGTCGCGGTAGTTCGAGTTGCCGCCGTCGATGAGCGTGTCACCGGGTTCGAGCACCGCCGCCACGTCGTCGGCGACCTTGCCCGTGAGGGAGGCCGGCACCATCATCCACACCGCACGCGGCGCCTGCAGCTTCGCGGCCAGGTCGGCCATGTCGTCGGCACCCACCGCGCCCTCCGCGACCAGTGCCTGCACGGCATCCGGATTCACGTCGTAGACCACGCATTCGTGGCCATCGCGCATCAGCCTGCGAACGATGTTCGCACCCATTCGTCCGAGTCCGACCATCGCCAGTTGCATTGCTCTCCTCCGGATGCTTCCGTGACCGGCCGAGGCCGTCGGCGCGGGAAATGCGCACCTGGAGGCGATGCTACGCCTCCAGCTGCGCAGACGGCCCGGTCCGGGCGTCCCAGTCTCGGACGGGGCGGAGAAGAGCGGCAGAGCACCGGTCATCGATCGAGTGTGGATTCCTCATGCTTCCAGGGCGCGGGGCGCGCCCTCGCGCAGGCCGCCGAAGAACTCCCGGAGTTCCGCGGCCACCGTCGCGGGCTGCTCGAACGACGCGAAGTGGCCACCGCGGTCGAGTTCGTGCCACTGCCGGATGTCGGTGAAGCGACGCTCCGCCCATCGCCGCGAGGGTCGCGGGTTCTCGGCGGGGAAGATCGATGCTCCGACAGGCACCTCGATGCGGTCGACGACATCCGTGTTGAAGAGGGCCCAGATGTCGGGGAAGCTCTCCCAGTACAGGCGGGCGGCGGATGCTCCCGACCCGGTCATCCAGTACGTCATGAGGTTGTCGAGGAACTCGTCGCGGCCGATCACCGAGTGCAGGTCGCCGTCGTTGTCGGTCCAGGCCCAGAACTTCTCGAGGATCCAGGTGCAGAGCGCGACGGGCGAGTCGACGAGCGCGTAGCCGATCGTCTGCGGTTTGTGGGAGTGCATGGCCGAGTAGCCGGATTCGGTCGCGTTCGCCCGCTCGAGGTCGTCGAGCGCCGCCTTCTCGAAGCTCGTGAGGCTGTCGAGGGTCGCCGGGTCGGGGGCGGCGAGCGGCGGGATCAGCTGCAGCCCGATAATCCGGTCAGGGAACTGCCGGCCGAGGCTGGCGCTGACACTCGTCCCCCAGTCGCTGCCGGCGGCGCCGAACCGGCCGTACCCGAGGCGATCCATCAACACGGCCCAGGCGCGGGCGATGCGATCGACGCCCCACCCGGTCTCGGTCGGCTTGCCGCTGAAGGCGTATCCGGGGAGCGACGGAACGACCACGTGGAATGCCGGGCCGCCGGAGAGCCCGTGCGCCTCAGGTTCGGTCAGCGGACCGATCAGCTTCAGGAACTCCACGAACGAGCCCGGCCAGCCGTGGGTGAGGACGAGCGGCGTCGCCTCGGCATGCGACGAACGGACGTGCACGAAATGGAGGTCGAGGCCGTCGACCTCGGTCGTGAACTGCGGGAACGAATTGAGCTGTTCCTCCCGCGCACGCCAGTCGTAGCCGTCCTGCCAGTACGCGCACATGTCGCGGGCCACCGACAGCGGGAGCCCCTGCGACCAGTCGCCGACAGTCTCGGCATCCGGCCATCGAGTGCGCGCCAGGCGGTCGCGCAGGTCGTCCCACTGCGCCCGCGGATAGTCGATGCGGAACGGGCGGATCTCGGTCATCGGCCGCTCATCAATCGCACGGCCGCCCGCATCAGGGCGGCGTTGTCGGATGCTGGACGCCCGTCGGGCAGGGCCAGGCCGTCTTCGAGCCCGACGCGGGCGTCGAGTCCCCACTCGACGGCCAGTTCGAACGCCGGCCACGCCGAGTCCTCCTCGCCGTGCAGCAGGATCGGGATGTCCGGCTCCTCGGCGGCGACGTGCGCGATGAGACCCTCGGCGTGGCCGCACACGACGTCGGCGGCTTCGTCGGGCAGCTCGATGAGGATCCGCAGGCAGGTGCCCCGCTCGGGCGAACGCCGCCAGGCCTCGAGGCCCGAGGCATCCCAGATTCCCGCCTCGACACCGACGCCGCGGCTCCGCAGCAGCGCGGCCACCTCGTCGGCACCGGCTTCATGCCAGTTGACGGATGCAAAGTCGGGAAGCTCCGTCCACGCGGCGATCGCCGCGAGACGATGCTCGACGTCGGGCTCGGCCCAGGCTCCCGTCGTCACGCCCACCGGCACGTCCGGGCAGGCGGCGCGCACGGCCCGCACCCATCGCGCCACGTCTTCGGCGGCGACGCTGTCGCTGCCGCGATCGTTCTTCGGATGCACATGGATCTCGTGCGCACCCGCTCCGATGGCCCGGGCAGCATCGTCTGCGACGACCGCGGGATCGATGCTCAACCACGGATGCTGCGCCACGTCACGGGCGCCGTTGACGCATGCCTGCAGCAGCATGTTCGTCTCGGGGGCTTCGTCAGAGGTCGCGGGGGCACCTGTCGTCATGCCCTCATTTCTAGGACAGGCGTCGGACATGCAGAACACCCTTGACAGGCCTTCCGTCGACCGTCCGGTTCGTGGTTACGCGCGAGCGCGCGCCACAGCATCCCCCATCGCTTCCAACGCCTCCGCGAGGATCGGGCGTGGCGTCGCGAAGACGACCCGCACGAAGCCTTCGGATCCGTGTCCGAGCAGGCGCCCCTCGGTCAGCACGACCCCGGCCTGCTCCCGGAAGAACGCGGCGGGCGGGCCGTCGATGTCGAGTGCGCGGGTGTCGATCCAGCCGATGTAGGTCGCCTCGGGAACGCGGTAGACGGCGCCGGGGAGGTGCGTGGCGACCAGGTCGCCGAGGGCGCGGCGTGAGCCGTCCAGATACTCAGTGACCCCGGCGAGCCAGGGGCGGCCGTGCCGATAGGCGGCGGTCGAGGCGACCACGCCGAGGGTCGAGGCGCCGTGCTGCACCGCGAACCCGAAGCGCTTGTAGAGCTCCTGATCCGCATCGTTCGAGGTGATCAGCTGCGCGGTCTTCAGGCCCGGGATGTTCCACGCCTTCGATGCGCTGGTGCCGGTGACCGTGTGCGCGGCCGTCGCCTCCGACACCGAGGCGTAGGGCACGAACGGACGGCCGTCGTAGCGCAGCGGCGCGTGGATCTCGTCGGCGAAGACGCGCCCGCCATTCCGTTCGACGATGGCGGCGATGGCCTCGAGCTCTTCGCGCTCGGCGATGGTGCCGGTGGGGTTGTGCGGATTGCAGAGCACGAGGGTACGAGCACCCGCGGCGAACGCGTCGTCGATGCGCTGCAGGTCGTGCTGCCAGCGACCGTCGACCTCGAGACCGGGCACCTCGATGACCGGGTGGCCGATCGTGGGCAGATATGTCAGGAACGGCATATAGGCCGGAGTCGGCACGATCACCGGCGATCCCGCCGGTGCGTACTCCTGTACGGCGACCCCGAGGACCGCCATGACGTCGGAGACCGGATGCACGCGCTCGGGGTCGATCGTCCAGTCGTACTCGTCCGCCATCCACCCGGCCGTCGCCTCACCGAGCTCGCTCGCCAGCGACGGCGAGAGGTAGCCCAGGTTCTCCTCTTCGATCGCCCGGTGCATGGCCTCGGCGATCTCGGGCGCGACACCGAAGTCCATCTCCGCGACCCACGCCCCGATCCGACCGGGGTGCAGGCTCCACTTGCGGCTCTGCGGCCGGTCGAGGTGCACCCGCGTGCGGGCGTCGAACGGATGGGCGGCGCGGTCGTCGGTCATGGCGTCATTCCGTCGTTCAGCCGACGGGACAGGAACAGTTGTCGACCACGGGACTCTCCTCACACATCCGGCCTCACACATCCGGTCCTCTCAATCTACGACGCCCCGCCCCCGCCGCATCCCAGGTTTCCGCCCGTGACGCCGCCCCCTCCCCACCCCGCCTCTTCCGCTCCCACGGGAGCAGGGAGGAGGCGCGCTGGTAACGTTCCCTGACATGAGCGAGAGAGCGCATCGGCCGACCGTCAGAGAGGTCGCACTGCGCGCGGGCGTCAGCCCGATGACCGTGTCCCGCACCCTCTCCGGGGGCCTCAACGTCAAGCCCGACGTGCAGGAGCGCGTGCTCATCGCCGTCGCAGAACTCGGCTACCACCGCAACGAGAACGCCCGCAGCATCCGTCCTGGCCACAGCAGCGGACTCATCGGCGTCGCGATCACCAACATCGCGAACCCGTACTACAGCACGTTCGCGCTCGGCGTCGAAGAGGAGGCCGCACTCGCCGGCCGACGGATCCTCCTCGGGAACACCTCTGAGGATGCTGCGCGGGAGGCGGCGCTCGTCGGCGACTTCCTCGGTCGTCGCGTCGACGGGCTGATCGTAGTTCCGGCCGGGACGGCATCCGCCCATCTGGCGAGTTCGCAGAGCCAGGGCGTGCCCGTCGTGCTCGCGTCCCGCCGCATCGACGGCCTCGCCGCCGACAGCGTCGTGCTCGCCGACGACGACGGCGCCTTCCGCGGAACCACGGCCCTCATCGATCGCGGCCACACGCGCATCGGCTACCTCGGGAACACGCTCTCGATCTTCACGGGCGTGCGTCGTCATGCCGGGTTCGTCCGCGCACTCGAGGAGCGCGGCCTGACCGTCGATCCGCGGCTCATCTCCGCGAACCAGCAGACCGTCGAGCAGGCCCGCGAAGCCACCCGCGCGCTGCTCCGCACCGAGAACCCGCCGACCGCGATCTTCTGCGCCAACAACCGCAACGCCATCGGCGCGCTCAAGGAGATCAGCCACCAGCTCGGCACCGGGCGGCGGACCGCGGCGGAGTTCCCCGAGCTGATGAGCTTCGACGACTTCGAACTCGCCGAACTCTCTCCCGTGCCGATCAGTGTGATCGACCACGACCCGCGCGAACTCGGCCGCACCGCCGCACGGCTGCTGCTCGACCGGCTCGACGGAGGCCAGAGTGACGCGCCGGCGCGGGAGATCGAGCTGCCGGTGTCGCTACGCCTCGACGTGCGCTGAGACCGCTCGCCGTTCCGCGTCCTCCACGCGTGGCCACTGCCTGGCGGCCGGCGGCGTGCGCCTGCCAAGGACTTGTACGTGCGGCAAGGCCGACGTCGCGGCATCCGTCCTTCTGACGCGCATATCTCCTTGCGAAGAGCACGGCATGACGCCCGGAGCAGATGCGTGCGAAGGGTGTTGACAGTCGCGTAAACCCGTTGATAACGTTACCAACATTCAACGAGGAGGACAGGCGATGGAGCTGTGCATCGATTTCGGGGGCACCGAGATCAAGCTCGCGGTCATCGACGATGCGCGCGTTCTGATCTCCGGCAGCATCCCGGTCCTCGGCGGTGCAGGCGATCTCGCGCGCGCAGCCGACGAGGCGCGTCGCCTTCTCGCCGGCGCCGGCAGAGGGGCGGATGCTGTCGGCATCGCGGTACCCGGAGTCGTCGACCCGGCCACCGGACGGATGCGGCATGCCAACGCCAAGTACGACCACCTCCGCGACTTCGACCTCAACGGCTGGTCGCTCCGCGAGTTCGGGCTCCCGGCCATCGTCGAGAACGACGCCCGTGCTGCCCTGGTCGGCGAGACGTCGACCGGGAGCGCCGCCGGCGAGCGCGACGCGGTGCTGGTGACCCTCGGCACCGGCATCGGCACGGCCGCGATGATCGACGGCATCCCGCTGCGCGGTCGCACCGGGCACGCCGGCATCCTCGGCGGGCACGTGACGGTCGATCTCGACGGGCCGGAATGCCCCTGCGGGAACGTCGGATGCGGGGAGGCGCTGGCGAGTGCCTGGGCCCTGGGCGGCGCTGGGACGAGCTCAGCGCGATTCGTCTCGCTTCGCTCGCTCAACGACCGAGAGGTCACCATGGCCGACGTCTTCGCCGACGACACGCACGCCGAGGTCCGCGACCGGTTCCTGCACGTGTGGGGCGCGGTCGTCACGACCCTCGTGCACTCCTACGATCCGGCCGTCGTGATCCTCTCCGGCGGCATCCTGCGCGCCGGCGACGCCGTCGGGGTGCCGATCGAGCACGACGTGCGGGCTCACCTCTGGCCCTCGATGACCGCCCCGCGCTTCCTCGTGCCGCCCGAGCCCGAACTCTCCGTCGTCCGCGGATTGAGCGTGCTCGCTCGCGCAGCCACCGCCGCTCACCCCCACCAGGAGGATCAGTGACCACCCCGATCAGCAACATGCACGAAGGGCACACCACCCGGGGTCGCTACGACACGCAGCCCACGATCGCGCTTCCCGACGGGGAGCGAATCCTCCGCGGCGACGCGGGCTGGCTCGAAGCCGCCGAGGTCGCCGAGGTGCGCGCCCGCGTCACGGGCACCGCCCCCGTCGTGCTCGTCGACACCTACCCGGGCGTCGACGTCCCGGCTCTCACCGCGCAGGTGCGCGCGGCGCTGCCGGAGTGGACCGTGGTCGATGTCGAGACCGCCGCCCGCCCTGTTGCCGAGGTCGAGCAGCTGATCGCCCCGAACCTCACCGACGACCGCGTCTTCGGCATCATGAGCCACTTCGCCCTCGCCGACTTCTACGACTCCGCCAAGCTCGACGCCCTCTCTCGTGGCATCGCCGAGAACCCCACCGTCGTCATCGGCTGGGGCGCCGCCCTCGTCGAATCGCGGCTCGACGGCCCCGCAGCATCCGTCCTGGTCGACATGGCGCGCTGGGAGATCCAGCTGCGCCAGCGCAAGGGCGCCACCAACTGGCGCGCCGACAACCCGGGCGAAGACAACCTGCGCAAGTACAAGCGCGGCTTCTTCGTCGAGTGGCGGGTCGCCGACCGCCACAAGCGCGAACTCTTCGACACCCTCGACTTCGTGCTCGACGGCAACGCGATCGCCCCGGCCGAGCCGCACGCCGACTCTCCGGATGCCGGCATGATCTCGGGCGCCGCGTTCCGCCAGGCGCTGAAGGATGCCGCGACCCGGCCCCTGCGCGTCGTGCCGTTCTTCGACCCCGGGGTCTGGGGCGGGCAGTGGATGAAGAACCTCATCGGGCTCGACCCGTCGAAGGACAACTACGCCTGGTGCTTCGACTGCGTGCCCGAGGAGAACTCGCTGCTGCTCGAGGGCGAGGGCGGGGTCATCGAGATCCCGGCGCTCGACCTCGTCTTCAGCCGCCCGGTCGACCTGCTCGGCGCGAAGACGTACGCGCGCTTCGGCGCCGAGTTCCCGATCCGCTTCGACTTCCTCGACACGATGGACGGCGGCAACCTCAGCCTGCAGGTGCACCCGCTGACCGACTACATCCAGAACACCTTCGGCATGCACTACACGCAGGACGAGAGCTACTACATGCTCGACGTCGGCGACGACGCCGTCGTGTACCTCGGCACGAAAGAGGGCATCGACCGACGCGGGATGCTGCAGGACCTCGCCACCGCGCAGGACGGCGACCATCCGTTCCCCGCCGAGAAGTACATCAACGCGTTCCCGGCCAAGAAACACGACCACTTCGCGATCCCCGCGGGAACCGTGCACTGCTCGGGTGCGAACTCGATGGTGCTGGAGATCTCGGCGACGCCGTTCATCTTCACGTTCAAGCTCTGGGACTGGGGCCGCGTCGGCCTCGACGGCATCCCCCGACCGGTGCACCTCGACCACGGCGCGCGCAACATCCAGTGGGACCGCGACACCGACTGGGTCACCGACAACCTCGTCGGTCAGGTCGAGACCATCCGCGCGGACGACGACGTGACCGAGGAGAGCACCGGACTCCACGAACTCGAGTTCATCGAGGTGCGCCGCCACTGGTTCACCAAGGGCGCAGACCACGACACCGACGGCACGGTCAACGTGCTCAACCTGGTCGAGGGAGACGAGGTGCGCGTCGTCAGCCCGACCGGCGCCTTCGAGCCCTTCGTCATCCACTACGCCGAGACCTTCATCGTCCCGGCCGCCGTCGGCGCGTACCGGATCGAACGCACCGAGCACTCGCAGAGCACCCGCTTCGCGACCGTCAAGGCCTACGTGCGCGGCTCGCGTACGAGCGACAACTGAACACACAGCACATCGACGAACACCGCTCAACGAACAAGGGAGTTCTGCATGAACGCGCGACGCAAGATCGCCGCCAGCCTGGCCGGTCTCATCATCGGCGGGCTCGCCCTCGCCGGCTGCTCCGGCGGCGGAGGGGATGCCGGCTCCGGCGAGGTCACCGGCACGCTCGACTTCTACACCGACAAGGCCGCGTGGAAGCCCGACTTCGAATCGCTCAACACGACGAGCGGCGAAGCGGCCGACATCACGCTGAAGACGACCGGATACTCCGACGCCAACCAATACGACGCCTTCATCAAGCAGTCGTTCCGCACGGCCAAGTCGCCCGGACTCTTCACCTGGCACACCGGCGACTCGCTCAAGCAGCTGGTCGACGAGGGCCTGGTCGCCGAGACCACCGACATCTGGAAGAAGGCCGTCGACGAGGGCTGGGTGAGCGAGGACCTGCGCGACAGCTACACCTACGACGACAAGCAGTACTGCGTGCCGATGAACATCGCCTACTGGATCATGTTCTACAACAAGGCCGCGTTCGCCGACAACGGCGTCGAGGTCCCGACCACGTGGGACGAGCTGAACGACGCGGCAGCGACCCTCAAGGGCGCCGGAGTCACGCCGTACTACCAGACCAGCGTGCTCTTCACCTTCCAGTGGTTCCAGCACCTGGTCGCCTCGACCGACCCCGACCTGTACGAGGGCCTCACCACCGGCGAGGTGAAGTACACCGACCCCGAGATCGTCGACATCATGAACGTCTGGCGCGATGAGCACGAGGACGGCTGGTTCAGCGACGCGGGCAGCACGACCGACCCCGCCGTCGGCCTGAAGCAGGGCGACTACGCGATGATCAACTTCGGCACGTTCTTCGCGGGCAACCTCGCCGGCGCCGGAATGACCAGCGACGACTACGGCATGTTCGCGATCCCTGCGGTGAACAGCGACCTCGAGACCATTCCGGTGGCCGTCGAATCCGGTCCGCTGTGCACCGCCGAGAACTCGAAGCAGCGCGACCTCGGTCTCGCCTACGCCGAGTGGTGGATGTCGCCCGACGCGCAGACCGCCTGGAACGACGCGCACGGCGACGTCGCGTTCAACCCGAAGGCCGAGGTGTCCGACCCGGCACTGGCCGAGATCGGCGAGCAGATCGCCGGCGACGGATACTCGCTCTACGACCGGTTCTTCGAGGCCATGCCGACCGAGATCGTGACGACAGCGATCGAGCAGTTCGGCGCCTTCAACGCCAACCCCGGCGACCCGATGCCGTACCTCGAGAAGATCCAGGCGACGGCTGACAAGTACTGGGCAGAGCAGGAGTAGTCACGCCGATGGCGCACCAGAAGACGCCGTATCAGTGGTCCGCCCGGGGCTTCATCGCCCCGGGCGTGTTCCTCGTCGCGATCCTGCTCTACCTCCCGCTGCTGTGGACGGTGTTCCTCAGCTTCACGGACTACAACGGTCTGGGGAGCCCCGACTGGATCGGCCTCGACAACTACGTCGAGATGTTCACCGACGGCGACTTCGTCGGATCGGCACTGAACACCGTGCTGTGGGTGGTCGGCACGCTGATCATTCCGGTGGGCATCGGTCTCACGATCGCGCTCCTGACCTGGAACCTCCGCGGCGGCATCTGGCTGCGCCTTCCCTTCCTCATCCCCTACGCCCTGTCCGGCATCGGCGTGGGCGTGGTGTGGTCGTTCATCCTGTCGTCCGGCGGCGCGCTCGACCAGGCGCTCGCGGCTTTCGGCATCCTCGATCCGCCGCGCTGGCTCTTGGATGCTCCGCTCAACACGATCGTCATGATCTTCGCCTCGTCGTGGCAGGGCGTCGGCGTGAACGCGCTGCTGTTCACGATCGGCCTGCAGGCGATCCCGAAGGAGCCGCTGGAGGCGGCGCGGATCGACGGCGCCGGCGGCATCCGCCTCTTCACCAGCATCCTGTGGCCGATGCTCCGCCCGCTCACCGCCGTCGTCGTCGGGCTCTCGATCGTCGCGAGCCTCAAGACCTTCGACATCGTCTGGGGCATGACGAAGGGCGGACCGGGCACCGTCTCGGAGACCCTCGCGCTGACGATGTACAAGGAGACCTTCGTGAACAGCGACTACGGTCTCGGCTCGGCGATCGCGGTGTTCCTCACCGTCATCACGCTGGTCGCCTCGGTGCTGTACCTGCGCCAGCAGCTCTCGCCGAAGAAGGAGATGTGAGCATGTCGAAAGCCATCAGGACAGCCGTCCTCGTCATCCTCGGGATCGTCTGGCTGCTGCCCGCATACCTCCTCGTCGTCAACGCGATGAAGGACCCGACGACGTTCACGTCGAAGGAGTCGTGGATCCCCACCGACTTCCACCTGTTCGAGAACTTCTCCGACGCGTTCACGCTGTCGGGGCTCGGCGACAGCATCCTCAGCACACTCATCTACTCGGTCGTGTCGCCGATCATCGCCGTGCTCGTGGGGGCGGCGGCCGGGTTCGCGATCGTGGCCCTGCGGCTGAAGCGCGGGTTCCTGTGGTTCGTGATCATCTTCGGCGGCACGGTCTTCCCTCTGCAGATGGTGCTGCTCCCGCTGTTCGACGCGTACTCGCGCGTCGGTCTGTTCGACACCCGCGTGGGCATGGTGATCGTCTACACCGTGATCTCGATCCCGTTCTCGGCGTTCGTGATGCGCAACTTCTTCACCGGGGTCGCGCACAACGTGTTCGAGGCGGCGGTGCTCGACGGTGCGACCACGTGGCGCATCTTCACGCGCCTCTATCTGCCGATGGCGTCGAGCGCGCTGGTCGCGATCTTTATCCTCCAGGCGACGTTCGTGTGGAACGACCTGCTGCTCGGCCTCACGCTCAGCCAGTCCGACGACATCCGCCCGATCATCACGACCCTGTCCGGCATGCAGAGCACATACGGCGGCGCGCAGATGTCGGTCGTGCTCGCGGCGGCCGTGCTCGTCTCCCTGCCCACCGTGATCCTGTTCCTCTGCACCCAGAGGTTCTTCGCCAAGGGCCTCGCGCTCGGACAGTACTGACTCCCTCGCAATGGAAGGCATCATGCATCCCCTCATCCCCACCGTCGATGACCTCGCCGCCGATGCGGTGACGCACCACTTCGACGACATGATCGCGCCCACCGGGCTCACCAACATGCTCGGCACCGTCCGCGTCGACCACGACCTGACCGCGGTCAGCGCGGTGCAGTTCCCGCCGGTGTCGCAGGGGCTCACCCAGACCGCGGTGCTGTTCGTCGACGGGCGGCTGTTCGCGTCGTACGGCGTGCCGGTGACGCACGAGTGGCGCCCCGACCGCGTGGTGCGGCGGGCGACCGTGGGCGACCTGGAGATCGTCACGACCACGGTGTGCGTGCCGGCGCGGGCGGCTGTCGCGATCGACATCGAGGTGCGCAACAGCGGATCGGCGGATCGCGACGTCGTGCTGTCGCTCTCGGCGGCCGCGCGCGTCACCCGGTCGGCCGAGGCGTGGCTCGACGCCGAATCGCCGTCGGAGCGCGACTCCGCGACGGTCGACGGCGAGCGCCTGCTCTTCTCGTCGACGGATGCCGGGGCATGGAGCGCGCAGGGGATCGTCGGGGGAACCGCGGTGCTGAGCGGGGTGGCCGGTGCTTCGGCGGCGCCGGGCTCGCCGAGCGAGGAGTTCGACGTCGGGATCGGTGGCAATGGCCGCGGCGGCGAGCTCTCCACGACGCTCACCGTGCCGGCCGGAGGATTCGCGCGCACCGGATACGTGCAGGCCGTCGGCATCTCCGAGGGCGACGCCACTCGCACGTACCGGCTCGTCTCCGCCGACATCCCGGGCGCGGTCGCCGCCGCCGAGGGTTTCTGGAACCGCCAGCTGCGCGCCGCCTTCGACCCTGCCGACGGAGAGTTCTCCGGGTCGCTGCCGCTGCTCGAGACGGCATCCGCACCACTGCGCCGCCTGTACTGGTGGGCGGTGCTCGGCGTGATCTGGTTCCGTCGCGACTTCGCCGGCAACGTGCTCGGTCGCTCGTACGACACCCTCATGCCGAACTACTGGGGCACCACGACGTTCATCTGGGACTACAGCCTCAGTTCGGTCAGCCACGCGCTGCTCGATCCGGCGGAGATGCGGAACCAGGTGCGGCACTGGATCTCGCTCGACATCCACTCGCACTTCGGCACGTCGTCGCTCACCGGCGGGCCCGTCGGCCGCTGGTACTCGGTCAACGACTACGCCATGACCCGGCTGGTGCACGACTACGTGCGCTTCACCGGCGACACCGCGTTCCTGGATGAGATCGTCGGCGACCAGTCCGTCGCGGAGTCGGTGCGGCAGTGGGCGATGGCGTGGAAGAAGTTACGCCACGGCACCTCCCTCGCGGACTACGGAGAGATAGACAACCTGCTCGAGTGCGTGAGCTCCTACACGCACGAGGTCGCGAGCCTCAACGCCGCGAACGTCTGGAGCATGCGCACGGCCGCGTCGCTCGCCGAGCTGCAGGGCGATGCATCCGCGGGCGCGGCGCTGCGCGCCGAGGCCGATGCGCTGCTGCCGGCCGTCATCGAGCGGTACCTTCCGGGCCAGGGCATCTTCGCCGCCGGACAGCCCGACGGCACGCTGCTGCCGGTGCGGCACTGCTACGACTTCAGTGTCGTCGGCACGACGATCGCGGATGACCTCGCCCCCGGCATCCGCGCCGAGATGGTCGGCTTCTTCCAGCGCGAGCTGCAGACCGAGAACTGGATGCGGGCGCTCTCGCCCTGGGACCCCGACGCCAGCTACAGCCCTCGGCCCGACCACCAGTGGAACGGCGCCTATCCGGCGTGGCCAGCGGATGCCGGGCGAGCACTGGCCGCACTCGGTGCGCCCGAGGTGCTCACGAGCTGGATCGAGGGGCTCTCGCGCACCGCGAACCAGGGCCCGATGGGTCAGGCGCACTTCGTCGAGGAGGCCGTGCCCGGCATCAACGGCGGTGCGCGCAAAGCGCCCCCGCAGCTGCCGTACATCATCGACTGGTCGTGCTCGTCGTCGGGGGCCTGGGTCGAGCTCGTGATCAAGGCGCTGTTCGGTGTCTCGGTCACCGCCGACGGCACCGTGCGCGCGGCCGGCTGCGTCGCCGCGATCGACCCGCACGCCCGTCTGCACGGCCTCCGCGTCGGCGAGCGCATGTACGACATCGACGCGTCGGGGGAGGTCTCCCCGAGCCCCGGCCGCTGACCAGAGGGTGGACGGCCTTTCGAATCGCGCAACTTGTCGCTTTCGGTGGCGTCGATCGACCAGTTGCGCGATTCGAAAGGCAGCACCCACGAACACGAAGGAGTGATTGAGATGAAGAGAAGGACGATCGCGGCAGGTCTCGCCGCAGCATCCCTCTGTGCCGGTGCGCTGTTCTCCGCACCGGCGACAGCGGCTGTCCCCGCGGGCGGAGGGCACGGGCACGGGCAGTGCTCCCTCGTCGACAAGACGCTCACAGCGACAGCATCCGTCGATCAGGGCTTGACCGACGCCTTCACGACGTACGGGAACACCGGCGGCGCGTGGACCGGTGGGGACAGCACCTACTCGCTGCCGCTCGGGAAGGGGAGGACCGGATGGTTCTTCTCGGACACCTTCCTCGGCACGGTGAACCCCGACGGCTCGCGGCCCACGGACTCGCCGTTCGTGAACAACTCGGTCGTCGTGCAGGATCGCCGTGGCGGACTGACCACGATCACCGGCGGCACGCCCGAGGCGCCGGCCGGCATCATCCCGCCCGAGGCGGACGGCAGCTGGTACTGGATCGGCGACCCGACCCCCGCGAAGCACGGTGACGTGCAGGTCCCGCTGCTGCAGTTCGAGCGGACCGGCACCGGCAGCTTCGACTTCCAGTGGAAGGCGAACCGTCTCGCCACGCTCGACGGCGACACCCTGCAGCTCGAGTCCATCACCGACTCGCCCTCGGCGACCGGCATCAACTGGGGCTCGTGGACGCTCGAAGAAGGACGCACGACCTACATCTACGGCGTCGCCGACCCGGGCGGCGTGCGCTCCGGGTACGTCGCGAAGGCCGTGGGCCGCAACGGGATCGCCGGGACGTGGACCTTCTGGAACGGCTCCGGCTGGTCGACGCAGGAAGCGGATGCCGTACCGGTCGTGCCGTACGTCGCGAACGAGTTCAGCGTCGCGAGGTTCAAGGACGGCTACCTGCTCGTGACCCAGGACACGTCCGAACTGTTCAGCACCCGCATCGTCGCGCGCACCTCGTGCTCGCCGACCGGACCGTTCACCGAGCCGGTCGAGCTGTACCGCACGCCCGAGACGGGTGCCGCAGGCTCGTACGGGGATGCCGACGTCTTCACGTACAACGCGCACGAGCACCCGAACCTGCGTCACGGCAACCGGCTCGTGCTGTCGTACAACGTGAACACCTTCGACAACGTCGGCGATGTGTATGACGACGCGTCGATCTACCGTCCGCGGTTCATCGACGTGCAGCTGACGGTGAGTCGTTGAGCGATGACCGCTCGGCGCTCCGGGGGCTTCTCGCCTCCGGAGCGCCGGTCACCTGGGTGCTCGCCGGCGACTCGATCACGCACGGTCTGATCCACACCCGCGGCGCACGGAACTACGTCGACCACCTGCACGAGCTGATCCGCGGCGATCTCGGGCGCGTGCAGGATGTCGTGATCAACACGGGCGTCACGGGGTGGCGGGCGGAGCTGATCCTCGGGGACTTCGAGCGTCGGGTGGCCGCCTGGCGGCCGGATGTCGTCACGCTCATGATCGGCACGAACGACAGCACGACGGAGTGGCTCGACCCTCCGATCGAGGTGGCGGCGTTCGCCGGGTCGATCGCGGAGTTCGTGCGGCGGGTGCGAGGGCTCGGTGCGATCCCCGTGCTGCAGACCCCGCCGACCATCGATCTGCTGCACGCGCCGGACCGGGCCCGGATCGGGGAGTTCGCGCAGGCGATCCGCGACGTGGCCGAGCGGGAGGGCGTGATCCTGGTCGATCAGCACGCCCGCTTCGAGGACTTCTCGGCCGGGACCGGGCCGGGGAACGAGCGGATGCCGTGGGGCCTGCTCGACGACGCGTTCCACCCCGGCGCCGCCGGGCACGCGCTGCTGGCGCTCGGCCTGGCCGAGGGGCTGGGTCTCGATGCCGCGGGTTCGCGCGTGCTCACGGCGCTGTCGGCCCAGGTCGCGGTGGCGCGGCACCCGTCCTGGCCTCCGGCGTGAAGGCGGTGCTTCGGTCGCGGCGTAACGACAGTGCTTCGGTCGCGGCGTGAACAACTCAGCAAGAACGGGGGCTGAACGAGCCGTAGAGCCACTTTCGCGGCGTATGTGTCCCGTTCTTGAGGAGTTGTGCACGCCTTCACCGGCTGCCTTCGGCGCGAGAAGAACTGAGACCCGCGCCACGGGCCGCGTTCCCGCTCAGCCCTGCACGTCGACGACCCAGGTCACGCCGAAGCGGTCGGTCGGGCGAGGTGATCATCCGGATGCCCGCGCGCGAGGTCACGCCCTTCATCGGCGACGGCACGGTGGAGGAGCTGGATGCCGAGACATCCCGGATCACCGTGGGCTCCTGGTCGTGGGCCGGAGTGCTCGCGGCGGTTGCGCGCTTCGATGCACCGTTCGAGGTCGTCGGGCCGCAGGAGCTGCGGGTGGCGGCGGGGGTGTTGGCGGGGCGCTTCGCCGATGCGGCGGGCGGCTCGTCCTCCTGACAGGGGGTGGCGGCGTGCACAATTCAGCAAGAATGCGTTCGAAGCGGGGTCGCCGTCCCGGATCGACGCGGGTGCCGGTTCTCGACGCGGCGTTCTTGCTGAATTGTGCACGGGGTCGGACTGGCATCCCGTGCTGCCGCCGGCCGAATCCGGCCGAATCCGGCCGAACCTCACCGCCGGTAGACTGGAAGCGCCCCGCCGGCCCCTTCCTTTGGAGTGCGCGTGACCACCGCCCCTGCACCTGTCCACAAGCACGTCCCCGACTCCGTCGAGAACGCGACCGCGACGCCCGAGAAGGAGCAGCCGTACGGCGCCCTCGGACTCAAGGATGACGAGTACGCGAAGATCCGCGAGATCCTCGGCCGCCGCCCCACCTCGGGCGAGCTGGCGATGTACTCCGTCATGTGGTCGGAGCACTGCTCGTACAAGAGCAGCAAGAACTACCTGCGCCGCTTCGGCCAGAAGGTCTCGGACGAGATGAAGGAACGCCTCATGGTCGGCATGGGCCAGAACGCGGGCGTCATCGACGTCGGCGAGGGCTGGGCCGTCACCTTCAAGGCGGAGTCGCACAACCACCCCTCGTTCATCGAGCCGTTCCAGGGCGCGGCCACCGGTGTCGGCGGCATCGTGCGCGACATCATCTCGATGGGCGCCCGCCCGGTCGCCGTCATGGACGCCCTGCGCTTCGGCGCGATCGACCACCCCGACACCGCCCGCGTCGTGCACGGCGTGACGAGCGGCATCAGCTTCTACGGCAACTGCCTGGGACTCCCGAACATCGGCGGCGAGACCGTCTTCGACTCCGTCTACCAGGCCAACCCGCTGGTGAACGCGCTCGCGGTCGGCGTGCTCCGTCACGAAGACCTCAAGCTCGCGAACGCGACCGGCGTCGGCAACAAGGTCGTGCTCTTCGGCGCCCGCACGGGTGGCGACGGCATCGGCGGCGCCAGCATCCTGGCATCCGACTCCTTCGACTCCACCGGCCCGACCAAGCGCCCCGCCGTGCAGGTCGGCGACCCGTTCGCCGAGAAGGTGCTCATCGAGTGCTGCCTCGAGCTGTACCGCGGCGAACTCGTCGAGGCCATCCAGGACCTCGGTGCGGCCGGCATCTCCTGCGCGACCAGCGAGCTCGCGGCCAACGGCAACAGCGGCATGAAGGTGTCGCTCGACAACGTGCTGCTGCGCGATCCCACGCTGACGGCCGAAGAGATCCTCATGTCGGAGTCGCAGGAGCGCATGATGGCGATCGTCGCTCCTGAGAAGCTCGACGCGTTCCTCGCCGTCGTGAACAAGTGGGAGGTCGAGACCTCCGTGCTCGGCGAGGTCACCGGCGACGGACGCCTCATCATCGACTGGCAGGGCGAGCGCATCGTCGACGTCGACCCGTCCACCGTCGCGGTCGACGGCCCGGTCTACGACCGTCCGGTCGCCTACCCGACGTGGATCGACGCACTCCAGGCGGATGCTGCGGAGAACCTGCCCCGCTCCTCGGAGCCCGAGGTTCTGCGGTCGCAGTTCCTCGACCTGGTCGCCTCGCCGAACCTGGCGGACACCAGCTGGATCACCAACCAGTACGACTACTACGTGCTCGGCAACACGGCCCTGAGCTTCCCCGACGACGCCGGCATGATCCGCGTCGACGAGGAGTCCGGACTCGGCTTCGCGATCTCGACCGACGCCAACGGCCGCTACTGCCAGCTCGACCCTTACGCCGGCGCGCAGCTCGCGCTGGCCGAGGCGTACCGCAACGTCGCCGTCACTGGTGCCGTGCCGACCGCGATCACCGACTGCCTGAACTTCGGCTCTCCCGAGAACCCCGAGGTCATGTGGCAGTTCGGGCAGACGGTCGACGGTCTGGCCGACGGATGCTACGAGCTGGGCACCCCGGTCACCGGCGGCAACGTCTCGTTCTACAACCAGACCGGCGACGTGCCGATCCACCCGACCCCGCTCGTGGGCGTGCTCGGCATCATCGACGACGTCTCGCGCCGCATCCCCTCGGGATGGCAGGACATCGGACAGAACATCTACCTGCTCGGCACCACCTCGACCGAGCTCTCCGGTTCGGCCTGGGCGGACGTGGTGCACCAGCACCTCGGCGGACTGCCCCCGAAGGTCGACCTGGCCGGTGAGAAGCGCCTCGCGGGTCTGCTCTCGGCAGCGCGTGACGAGTGGCTGATCTCCTCGGCGCACGACCTCTCCGAGGGTGGCCTCGGCCAGGCTCTCGCCGAGGCCGTTTCTCGCTTCGGTGTCGGCGCCCGCGTGTGGCTGAACGAGATCATCGAACGCGACGGCGTCGACGCGGCATCCGCTCTGTTCTCGGAGTCGACCGGTCGCGTGCTCGTGACCGTGCCGCGCGAGGACGACGTGAAGTTCCAGGGCCTCTGCGAGGGTCGCGGCTACCCGGTGCTGCGCATCGGCGTGACCGACAGCGAACCGCAGCTCGAGGTGCAGGGCCTCTTCACGGTGTCGGTCGACGAGCTGCGCGAGCGCTCGCAGGCCACGCTGCCGTCGTACTTCGGCCCGACCGTCACGGAGCCGGGCGCCTGATGAGCGACCTCAGCCGCCGCGAGCCCGCCCGCGACCCGGAGCCCCGACGCGAGTCGGTGCGCCCGGAGCCGAGCGAGGACTACGGCGATCTCGGTGAGCGCCGCAACCGCCGCATCCGCATCGTCGCCTGGACCGTCATCGTCGCGCTGATCCTCGGCGGCGGCGGGGCGACCGTGATCACGCTGATCCTCGGCTGAGTCGGGCACGGGTTCGGGTTCGGGTTCGAGGCCAGGGCCGAACTTCGCAGAACGACACGAACTTCGCAGCAATCCCCGCGGATTCCTGCGAAGTTTCTGTCGTTCTGCGAGCTTTGCGCCGCCAGATCTGAGCTGGCGCGAGCGGTAGAGCTTCCTGCACCGCGACCACTCCGCGGCAGTTCTCCCCAGTGCCCGGGAACCAGGGCTCCGAATGGGGGTACCCCCGCGAAGGATACGGAGCACCACGAACAAGGGGGACTCCATGAGCGAGACGAAGTTGGACCTGATCGCCAAACTGCTGGCGAAGGCCGAGAGCACCACGCCCGAAGAGGCTGAGGCTCTCACCGAGCACGCCGAGCGCTTGATGGTGAAGTACGGCATCGAACAGGCGCGCATCGACGAGCGTCGTGGCAGGCTCGGGCAGGAGCGCGAAGAGATCGTCAGGGAGCAGATCGTCTTCACCGGCAGCTATGCCCGTGATCTCCGCGACCTCGGCTCCGGCGTGGCGTTGGCGCTGGGCACGGTGCGTCCGATGCACGCCGAGCACCGGACCGGCTCGATCCTGTACCTCGTCGGCTATTCGTCCGACGCGCAGCAGGTCCGTGTGCTCACCGAGAGCCTCGAGGTGCAGGCGATGGTCGCGATGCGAGCCTGGTGGGCGATCCAGCGCGACGGGTACCGGTTGTACGGCGAGGGAGATAAGCGTCGCGCTCGCAGCAGCTTCATCCGCGGATTCGCGGTCGGCGTCGCCGGTCGGATCAGAGAGAGTCGACGTGCCATCATCGAGGATGCCGGGAGCGGCACCGAACTCGTGCTGACCTCGCGCCGCGAGCGCGTCGACGCGTACATCGACTCGCTGTCGACGCGACGAGCGCGGGCGCGCCGGAGCGCCGACGTCGGAGCGTTCGTACACGGCCACCGCTCCGGCCGGGAGGTCCAGACCGGGCGGGCGATGACTCCGGGTTGATGCGTCGGCGTCCGATCAGCGGATCCCCGGCCGAGGAACCCCGGCCGTCGAGTGAGCGCAGCAGGACGAGATGCTCCACCCCAGCGATGGTGCACCCGTGGTGCGATGCCTCACTCAACGACCGGGGGTGGGATAGAGCGACCCTCCCCAGCGTCGCCGCGCACGACCGTAGCCCGGCGCGGCGAATCTCACCAGGGGCAGAACTACCCATGCCGGAACACATGCGGCCACCGGCGTCGGTGGTGCCGCCTAGGGTGGGCGCATGACCACCGACCTGCGCGCACGACTGCAGGAGCTGCGCGCGCAGGCGGTCGCCCGCGTGAGCGCCACGGCCGCGACGCTCGGCGAACTCACGCATGACCGCGAGAGCTCGAACGACGACGATGAGCACGACCCCGAGGGCGTCACGCTGTCGTCGGAGTGGTCGCGTCTGACCGGGCTGGCCGAAGCGGCGGCATCCGAACTCCGGCAGGTCGACGACGCGCTCGCACGGATGGATGCCGGAGACTACGGCGTCTGTGCGAACTGCGGTCGCGCGATCCCGGCCGGGCGCCTCGAGGCGCGCCCGTTCGCGGTGCATTGCGTCGCCTGCGCCGAGAAGCTCAGGCGCTGAGTCTGAGGAAGTCGGGCGCTGAGTCTGAGGAGGTCGGGCGCTGAGGCCGGCACGACTTCCGCTGACAGAGCGCACTCGACGGCGTACCCTGGGCCCGAGAATCGGAGGCACCATGTCCATCCACCCCAGAGATGTCGGCCGGGACGAGAACATCGAGGGCTACCTCCTCGGCTCGCCGGTAAGCATCATCCGCGAGTACGTCACCGGCCCCGCGCGCGGACCTCGCCTGCACCGGCATCCGTACGTCGAGACGTTCGTGATCCATCAAGGCCGGGCGCTCTTCACGGTCGCCGACGAGCAGGTGGTCGGTGTCGGAGGGCAGATCCTCGTCGTGCCCGCGCTCGTCTCGCACCGCTTCGACGTGCTCGACGGCGGCACCTACGAGGCAACGCACATCCATGCGAACGACCGCTTCGTCACCGAGTGGCTCGAGTAGCACGACCGAACCTGACGTCGGAGGAGGCGAGTAGCATCCTCCGCATGACCATCAGACTTGAGAACATCGGCATCGCCGTGCGCGACCTCGACGCGACGGTCGCCTTCTTCACCGACCTCGGGCTCACCGTGCTCGGGAAAGACGAGGTCAGCGGCGAATGGGCCGATACCGCGGTCGGACTCGACGGCAACCACGCCAAGATCGCCGTCCTCCAGACGACCGACGGCCAGGGGCAGATCGAACTCTTCGAGTACATCCATCCCGAGGCCATCGAGACGGAGCCGACGCTCCCCAACGAGATCGGGATGCACCGCATCGCCTTCGCCGTCGACGACATCGACGAGTCCCTGGCGATCGCCGCAAAGCACGGCCATCACCCGCTCCGCGGCGTCGCGAACTACCAGGACATCTACAAGCTCACGTATCTCCGTGGGCCCAGCGGCATCCTGGTCATGTTCGCGCAAGACCTCACGAAGAGCTGAGGCGTCTGTCACGGGTGACTGGTTACGATTCCTCTGTGGACAAGCAGACGACGACCGCCCTCCTCCGCACGCACTTCTATCCGGTTCTGAAAGACCAGGGGTTCGTCCGCAGCGGGAACGTGTTGCGACGCTTCGCCGACCCCGTGGTGCACGTCGTGGAAGTCGTGCATCAACCCCGACGTGGCGCCTTCCGCGTCGACCTGGGCGTGCACCTGACCCTGCTGGGCGATGTGTCCCGCCATGTCATCGATCCCACGAAGATCCGTGAACCGGACTGCGCCTGGCGGTCGTCGATCATCCCGGGGTTCCGCAACGACCACGACCCCGACTTCGCCTACGGTACGACCGCGTCTGACGCCGAGGAGTCGGTGTCGTTCCTCGTCTCGGAGTGGGACCGGCAGTCCACCGCATTCTTCGGCCGTCTCACCACCTGGCCGGGGGACTTCCTCGATGCGGCGCGGGCCGCGATCGAGACGCCCCCGCACCCGGCCCACCTGCTCACCTGGTCACGGGCTGCGGCGCTGGCCGGCGACTTCGAGCTCGCCCGGCGCTGCGCCGAGGTCGCGCTGCCGAGCGTGCCCGAACGGGCGACCGCTCTTCGAGCAGACATCGAGGCGATCCTGCGCGGGCCGCAGACCGCGATGCCGCAACTGCGCTGACTCCTCAACGCCGCCAGGCAGCGCTGATTCGGGCCGCAACAGCGAGTCCCGGCATCCGCCCTTCAGGCCCTCGCCTCGAGGTCAGAGCGTCGCGAACGCCGCCGTCGCGCAGACCGCGCCGGCCCCGAGCAGGATCGGCGCGCCGAGAATGCCGCACCAGAAGCTGCGTGCCGCGGACTCATCCTTCACGAGCGCGGCGACGACCGCAGCCGCGGTCACCAGCACACCGACCACCGCATAGATCGGCTGCGCGAAGACCCACGCCAGCGGGATGAAGTGAATGCCGACGATCACGAGCACGATTGGGGCGATGAGGTCTTTCCGCTTGCGTCGCGTCGCCCAGATCGCCAGCACGACGATCGCGATCACCTCGAGCCAGAAGATCACGATGTACCAGATGAACGCCGGTCCGCCGACGACGATCGCGGTGTCGGACGACCAGTTCCGGATCGCCGCGGGAATGCTGATACCCGCGAGCGCGGCCCCGCCGAGGCTCAGCAAGCCCAGCACGACCCGCCAGATCCAGTGCTTCGGCGGACGTTCCTGACCCCACCCCGCCCAGACGAACGCGGCGACCCCGAAGATCGCGCCGGTCATCAGCAGGTCTCGCGGGAACTCGGTGACGATCATGCGCCCCAGGGTATCCGGGACCGCCGCCGCACCACCGGCATCCGCCTCACGAGTCCATTCCTGCGCACACGCGATCTGGGGAACCATGGCCCCGCGACGATTCCGCGACCATATGCTGAAAGGGTCGATTCCGACGTCTGGGCGGACACGATGAGAGGCCGATGATGACCGACTCGCACGCCGCACACTCCCCGCGCTGGCCCGGTGTAGGTCTGACCGAGCGACCGGTTGACCTGTCTGATGCCCGCCGCCTGCGCGCGGTCACGGCCGGCACCGGCGACGGCCCCCTCGTGGTGTTCGAGGCCGGGCTGGGAGCGCCGGCGGCGGAGTGGATCGCCGTCCAGCGCGCCGTGAGCACGCACACGCGAACCCTCTCCTACGACCGGGCGGGCTACGGCGGCAGCGACATCGACACCCACGACCGCACGCTCGAGCGGATGGCCGACGACCTCACGGGGCTGCTCGACGCCCTCGACGAGCGCCAGCCGATCGTGCTCGTCGGTCACAGCTGGGGCGGGCCGATCGTGCGCGTCTTCGCGGATCGAGAACCGCGCCGCGTCGCCGGCATCGTCTTCGTCGACGCCTCGCTGTCGATGGCCTTCACTCCGAGGTCGAGCTCGCTGCTGAAGTTCTCCCTCCGACTCACCTCCTTCCTCCTCCGCA
Source organism: Microbacterium sp. PMB16 (assembly GCF_051294855.1). Lineage (GTDB taxonomy): Bacteria > Actinomycetota > Actinomycetes > Actinomycetales > Microbacteriaceae > Microbacterium. Next base: position 1,489,814 of record NZ_CP145908.1, on the reverse strand, counting down.
TCGGCGCGATCGGGCTCGTCAAACGGCTCGCGCTGTCGCACGGGCACGCACCGGAACTCAGCGAAGACGACATGGACGTGCTCTGGCGCGACTACCTGTCGATCCCCGCGATGCGCGCCGGCATGGGCGAGGCCGCCCAGGTCTCTCCCGCACTCGGACGCATGCGCGGGCTCGAGGAGATGGGACTGCCCGACGTCCCGGTCGTCGCCCTGCTCGGAGGACGGCGCGAGAAGAGCGCCTCGGTCCAGCGGTTCCGCACCGCCTTCACCGCGGCGGCGCAGGCCCTCAGCGACGCCCACCCGCAGGGACGATTCGTCGTCGTGGCGGATGCCGGACACCTCATCCCCCAGGAGAAGCCGGATGCCGTCGTGGAAGCGATCCTCGACGTGATCGCGCGCGCGGAGTAGCCGGCACGAACTTCGCAGAACGACACGAACTTCGCAGGGATTCATGCGGAACTCTGCGAAGTTCGCGTCGTTCTGCGAACATTCGCCAGGGAGACCGCACCGCGCTCAGCGCGAGCGCGCCTCGACCGCCGCGACCAACCCCGACAACCCGTACCGCGCGGGGTTCACGCGCAACCTCGTGCCGTCCGCGGCCGTGACGACGAGCATCCGCCTCACGCCCTTCCCGCGCGTGCGGTGCGAGACGATGTCCCGGTAGCGGATGCTGCGCTCTGCACCAAGGACCGTCCGGAACGCGATGCCGTCGGCGCCGGGCGCGAGGTACCAGTTGCGGTACGCGAGCAGGACCAGCAGCCCGGCCACGACGAGCACGACCGAGGCGATGCGGAACGGCACCGGATCGCGCATGTCGCCGCTGCCGAATCCCAGCACCGACGCGAACAGCCCGAGCACGAGCAGCGCCGCGGCCGTGAACCCGACGTACCGCGGCAGGCGGATGCGATCCGGCATCCGCTGGTGCCCGCGATTCGGTCGCGTGAACAGCGAGCGCACAAGGACCACCACGACGATGAGCGCCACCGCGAGAAGGACGAGCTTCAACACGAGGCCGGGGATCATCCTCTGACGCTACCAACCCCTGCCGCGCCCGACGGTCGCTTCAGCGCCGAGAGGCCCGACCGGTGCGCGGCGGCGGGGTTCCGTCGAACAGCTCCGGATGCTGCGCACGCACGGCCTCGAGGTCGTCGAACACGAACCGCAGATGCTCGCGCAGCGCGGTGATCGCGGCATCCGTGTCTCCTGCGGCGAGCGCGTCGACCACCCGCTCGTGGTCGTCGACGTAGTCCTGCACGCCGCGCGTGGCGCTCATGCCCACGTAGCGCGCACGGTCGAGGTGACCCTTCGCCGCGCTCACCGTGACCCAGGCGTTCGTGTGTCCGGCGAGACCGAGGAGCGCGCGGTGGAACTCCTCGTCGAGCGGATAGAACTCATCGCGATCGGATGCCGTGCGCTGGCGCGCGATCAGTGCGCGCAGCATCCGCTCGTCGTCTTCGGTGGTCGTCTCGCACGCGCTCAGGGAGGCGAGCTCGATGGCCTCGCGGATGAACTGCGCTTCGCGCACGCGGTCGGGGTCGATGCGGGTGACGTAGGTGCCGCTCTGCGGGCGCACCTCGACGAGCCCCTCCTGCGCGATGAGCAGCAGCGCCTCGCGCACGGGTTGCCGGCTGAGTCCGAGCGCCACCGCGAGCTCGTTCTCGGAGAGCAGCGAGCCGGGGGCGAAGCGGCCGCTGATGATGTCGTCGCGCACGCGTCCGTACGCGAGATCTCGCGCAGAGGGGCGGGCGGAAGACGCGGGCATACCGTCACGATAGCTTGACATAACTTGTATGGCAGTGATTCGATGAGGGTGTTCACCCCCGCAGAATCAGCAGCGCACCCGAGGAGCATCCGATGACCATCGACAAGGCCGAGGTGATCGTCACCAGCCCCGATCGCAACTTCGTCACCCTGAAGATCACGACCGCAGACGGAGTGACCGGGCTCGGAGACGCGACCCTCAACGGCCGCGAGCTCGCCGTCGTCGCCTACCTCTCCGAGCACGTCGCGCCCCTGCTCATCGGCGCCGACGAAGACCGCATCGAAGACACCTGGCAGTTCCTCTACCGCAGCGCCTACTGGCGGCGCGGCCCGGTGACGATGGCGGCGATCGCCGCGGTCGACATGGCGCTGTGGGACATCAAGGGCAAGAAGGCCGGGATGCCGGTCTACCAGCTTCTCGGTGGTGCGAGCCGAAAGGGACTCATGGCCTACGGACACGCCTCGGGCAAGGAGCTGCCCGAGCTGTTCGACTCGATCCGCGCCCACCAGGCGCAGGGCTACCGGGCGATCCGCGTGCAGACCGGCGTGCCCACGCTCAAGGCGATCTACGGCATCGCCGCGCAGAGCGCCGACGTCGGCGACGCGAGCGTGCGCTACGACCACGAACCCGCCCGCCGTGGCGCCAAGCCCGTCGAAGAGGACTGGGACACCCGCGCTTACCTGAACCACCTGCCCGGGGTCTTCGAAGCGGTGCGCAATGAGTTCGGCCCCGACATCCCCCTCCTGCACGACGGCCACCACCGGATGACGCCCATCCAGGCCGCGCGTCTCGGCAAGGACCTCGAGCCCTACGACCTGTTCTGGCTGGAGGACTGCACCCCCGCCGAGAACCAGGAGGCGCTGCGCCTCGTGCGCCAGCACACCACCACCCCGCTCGCGATCGGCGAGATCTTCAACACCGTGTGGGACTTCAAGGACATCATCCGCGACCAGCTCATCGACTACGTGCGCGGTGCTGTCACCCACATGGGCGGCATCTCGGCGCTGAAGAAGACGCTCGACTACGCCGCGATGTACCAGATCAAATCAGGGATGCACGGGCCCACCGACATCTCACCTGTCGGCATGGCCGCCGCGATGCATCTGGGCCTCGCGATCCACAACTTCGGCATCCAGGAGTACATGCAGCACGGCGCGCGCACCGACCAGGTCTTCGAGCAGTCGTTCACCTGGAACGACGGCTACCTGCACCCCGGAGACAAGCCGGGACTCGGCGTCGAGCTGAACGTCGATGAAGCCGGCAAGTACCCCTATGAGCAGGCCTACCTCCCGTACAACCGCCTCCTCGACGGGACCGTGCACGACTGGTGAGAGCGCACGACTGGTGAGAGGGCACGACTGGCGAGGGGTGCAGTATTGGTGAGATGGCACCAGAAGTGAGCGCGGCAGGCAGGCCGATCGTCGTGATGGGCGTCTCCGGCGTCGGCAAGTCGACCGTCGGCATCGAACTCGCCCGCCGCCTGGGGCTCGACTTCATCGACGCCGACGACCTGCACGGGCCGGAGAACATCGCGAAGATGAGCGCCGGCATCCCGCTCGTCGACGCCGACCGCTGGCCGTGGCTCGACCGGGTCGGCGCCGCGCTCGCGGCCGACCCGCACCCGGTGGTCGCGTGCTCCGCCTTGCGCCGGAGCTACCGCGATCGGCTGCGGGCGACGGCACCCGAGACCGTCTTCGTGCACCTCGCCGCGGCACCCGCGCGGGTGCAGGCACAGAGCGAGGCGCGGGAGGGGCACTTCATGCCGCCGGCGCTCCTGCAGTCGCAGATCGCGACCCTTGAGCCCCTCGCACCGGACGAGCGCGGGCTCACCGTCACGGTCGACGCGGAACCCGATGAGCTCGTCGACCGCATCGTCGGCTTACTGGCAGGTGAGCGAGGGCTGCCCGAGAAGTAGGCTGAACCCATCATGGAACCCTTCTTCACCTGGCTCAGTCACTACTGGTGGCTCATCTTCCCCGTCATGGGGATGGCCGGTGGTGTCGCCAAAGGGTGGGAGCGTTCCGCGAAGCGCCGTCACGAGCGCCGCCTCGAGACGCTCCGCATGAAGGCTCAGCTGAAGACGGCCGAGATCGAGGCGCGGGCGCTGAACCAGCAGATGAAGCGCCGCGGCCCGTCGATCGTCGACACGACGGCATCCGTCGCTCCGAACGACCTGCTCCTGCGCCTGTTCGCCGAGCACGACGAGATCACCGCCCGGTGGCTCGACTACGAGCTCGACGTCGCCAAACTCATCGCCTTCCCCGCCATGAGCGACGGACGCCAGCCGTTGACCGCCGCGTTCCTGCGGGCGAAGAAGACGGCGGATGCTCTGCGTCCGGCATCCGCCGAGGGGAAGGCGACCGAGCACCAGGTGGCCGAATACCTGCAAGCGGTCGGCGACTACGCGGTCGCGTTCGAGATCGCCGAGAAGGACGCCCGGCGCCTCCGCGACTCGACCTTCACCGAGCCGGAGCGCAAGCGCCTCGACCGCGCACAGCAACTGCTCAAGGTCGCGATCGACGAATCCGCCACCCAGTCCGAGCGCAACGTCGCCTACAAGCGCGTGCGCGAAGAGCTCGACGGCCTCATCCTGCTCTCCGACGACGCGGTCACCGTGCTCGAGAAGCAGGTGGCTCGCGAGATCTCGGCGCCAGTCGCGCAGGCCCCGCCCGCCGCGGAACCGGCGGCGCCGGAGCCCGAGCGGATCCCGGTCGCCGACCCCCTGCGCGTCACCGACCCGCTGCGCTCTTCGCCGCCGCCGTACCGAGAGGGCGCATGACCTCCGCCGATCCCTCCGGCCCGGATGCCCGCCGCCGCACGATCGTCATCACCGGAGCATCCGACGGGATCGGCGCCGCCGCCGCCCGGCAGCTCGCATCGTCGGGAAACCGCCTGCTGCTCGTCGGCCGCTCGGTCGAGAAGACCGCCGCGATCGCGCGCGAGACCGGGGCCGAGCACCTCACCGCCGACTTCGCCAGGCTCGACGACGTCCGCACCCTCGCAGCGCAGATCGCGGAACTGGTCGGCGACGACGGCATCGACGTGCTGGCGAACAACGCCGGTGGGATCTTCGGCGACCGGACACCGACCGTCGACGGGCACGAGAAGACCATCCAGGTGAACCACCTGGCGCCCTTCCTGCTGACGAACCTGCTCCTGCCGCAGTTGCGGAAGGCGGATGCCGCGATCATCAACACCTCGAGCGTCGGGCACCGCATCTTCGGGCACATCGACGTCGACGACCTCGACAACAAGAAGAGGTACCGCGCGAACAAGGCCTACGGCGACGCGAAGCTCGCGAACGTCCTGTTCACGAAGAGCCTGCACACGAAGTTCCACGCCGAGGGGTTGAGCGCGGTGGCGTTCCACCCGGGGATCGTGCGCACGAACTTCTCGGCCGGGTCGTCGAGCATCATGCGGCTCCTCTATCGCACTCCGTTGAAGCACCTGCTGACCATCAGCACCGACACGGGCGGCGAGACGCTGCGGTGGTTCATCGAGGGAACCCCTGGCGAGACCTGGCAGTCGGGCGCATACTACGACGAGCGCGTGTTGACCCTGCGCGTGAACCCCCAGGTGGAAGACGAGGCCCTCGCCGAGGCGCTGTGGCGGAAGAGCGCGGCGCTCGTCGGCCTCGCCCCTGGTTTCGAATCGCGCACTTTGTCGGAATAGCCGCTGATTCGCGACCAGTTGCGCGATTCGAACGAGGAGGAACATGCAGATCGATCTCACCGGCAAGACCGCTCTCGTCACCGGATCCACGCAGGGCATCGGTCGCGCGATCGCCACGACTCTGGCGAATGCCGGAGCGCGCGTCGCCGTCAACGGACGCAGCGCCGACACCGTGGCATCCGTCATTTCTGAGCTCCAGGCCGAGAACCCCGACCGCGACCTGATCGCCGCCCCGGGCGACGTGACCGACCAGGCCGGAGCGGATGCTGTGCTCGCAGCATCCGGCACCGTCGACATCCTGGTGAACAACCTCGGCATCTTCGGCGCGACGCCCGCGCTCGACATCACCGACGACGAGTGGCGCCGCTACTTCGACGTCAACGTGCTGGCCGCCGTGCGCCTGATCCGCGCGACCCTGCCCGGCATGAAGGAGCGCGGGTGGGGTCGGGTGCTGAACATCGCCAGCGACTCGGCGGTCGTGATCCCGGCCGAGATGATCCACTACGGCATGTCGAAGACCGCGTTGCTGGCCGTCTCGCGCGGCTTCGCGAAGGATGCCGCGGGCACCGGCGTCACCGTGAATTCGGTGCTCGCGGGCCCCACGCACACCGGCGGCGTCGAGGACTTCGTCTACGAGCTGGTCGACAGTGCACTGCCGTGGGACGAGGCGCAGCGCGAGTTCATGAAGCTGCACCGTCCGCAGTCGCTGCTGCAGCGCCTGATCGAGCCCGAGGAGATCGCGAACATGGTCGCCTACCTCGCCTCCCCGCTGGCCTCCGCGACGACCGGCGCCGCGGTGCGGGTAGACGGCGGATACATCGACTCGATCGTGCCGTAGCCCCGCGCCGTAGTCCCGCAGTGCGGGCGACGCTGGATCGAAAACGCATGGCAGCCGCCCCTGCCCGAGGCTTTTCTGATCCAGCATCCGCTCGTTCGGCCTGAGGTGGCGTGACCACCCAGGTTTCGGGGAGTAACATGGCCCCTCGGGTCATCCGACCCGATGAGAGTCCGAAAGGCGGTGATGGCGATGTCCGGTGATAGTTACGACGCCGCCACCGCTGCGTCGCGACTCCCTGCGTTCATGCGTTGAGCATCCGCTCCGCATCTCGCACGTCCTTCTCGCAGCGTCAGCGGCGTCTTCCGCCCTTTGACGAATCTGCGCACTCCGCTGACTGCGGTGTGCGCCTGCAGGAATGGAGCCGCATCATGGCCCTCATCGACAACGGCGTGTACGTCCACGGACGTCGCGTGGAGACCCCGAAGAACCTGGACGAGACGTACCGGATGCTGGATGCCGCGGGCGGCATCGCCTGGATCGGCCTCTACCGCCCGAGCCCGGAAGAGGTGACCTCGGTCGCGCGCGAGTTCGACCTGCATCCGCTCGCCGTCGAGGACGCGCTGTCGGGTCACCAGCGGTCGAAGGTGGAGCGCTACGGCGACACCCTCTTCGCCGTGCTGCGGCCCGCCCGCTACCGCGACGAGCAGGAGTCGATCGAGTTCGGCGAGCTGCACCTGTTCGTCGGACCCGACTTCGTGGTCACGATCCGGCACGCGGAGTCGCCCGACCTCGCGGCCGTCCGGCGGCGTATGGAGGCCAACCCCGAGCTGCTCGCGATGGGACCGGAGGCTGTCCTCTACGCGATCCTCGACGAGGTCGTCGACGGGTACGAGCCGATCGTCGCGGGGCTCCTGAACGACATCGACGAGATCGAGGACCAGCTCTTCGGCGACAGCGACGACGACCAGCTCTCCCGCCGCATCTACGAGCTCTCCCGCGAGGTCATCAACTTCCAGCGGGCCGTGCATCCGCTCAGCGGGATGCTGGAGTGGCTGCGCCGCGGATCCGAGAAGTACCGCATCGACGAGGAGCTGCAGCGGTCGCTGCGCGATGTGCTCGACCACACGATCCGCGTCAACGAGCGGGTCGACTCGTTCCGGGCGATCCTGGAGAACGCGCTGACCGTGCACTCCGCGCTCGTCGCCCGCCGACAGACCGAGGCGGGGCTCGCGCAGAACGACGAGATCAAGAAGATCTCCTCCTGGGCGGCCATCATCTTCGCGCCGACGCTCGTGGGCACGGTCTACGGCATGAACTTCGACGTGATGCCCGAGCTGAACTGGGCGTACGGCTACCCGATGGCGATCGGTGCGATGGCGGCGTTCGCCGTGGCGCTCTACGGGGTGTTCAAGTACAAGAAGTGGCTCTGAAAGGGCCCGACCCGACAACTGCAGGTCGAAATGACGGATGCAGGTCGAAACAGCACAATCGGACCTGCATCCGTCATCTCGACCTACGAGTGTGTCGGATGCCGCGATCGACAGGCGAGATCAGCGGGTCACGTCGTAGACAGCCTTCACGACACCGTTGGCGTAGGCCGCCGATTCCCGGAGCGCGAGCCGCTGTCCGCGCTGCCCCGACGGGAAGATCGTCTTACCCGACCCCAGGAGCACCGGGAACACGAGCAGGTTGTACCGGTCGATGAGGTCGGCCTCGGCCAGGCGCAGGGCGAGCTCGGCGCTGCCGTGGATGAAGATGCCGCCGCCGTCCCCGGCGCGCAGATCCGCGACTTCCTCGGTCGAACGCAGGATGCGGGTCTCGCCCCAGCCGTCGAGCAGGTCGTCTTCGGTGATCGTGGTCGACACGACGTACTTGGGCAGGTCGCGGTACGCGGCGTGGTCCTCCGACTCGCGCCAGAAGGGTGCGAAGGCCTCGTAGCTACGGCGCCCGAACAGCAGCGCCGTGGTGTCGGCGAGCTCCTCACCCTTGAGGGAGTACGCGTCGGCGTCGAACGGGGTGCGGAACACCCACCCGCCGTTCGGATGCCCTTCGGACGCGCCACCGGGAGAGTCGACGATGCCGTCGGCGGTGATGAATCCGGTGTAGACGAGTTCGCGGGTCATGGTCTTCCTCCTGATCGGGGTCGCCGTTCGACCCTCTCATCATGACGTCGAACGGGGATCGACGAAATCGACATCTGTGGCGAGAAACCTTGACCTTGACACCGTGACAAGGTGTGAGATGGATCTCGGAGGTGGTCTCATGACCGACACGAACATCGATTCCCGCGCCGCGAGCCGGCTCGCCGACGCCCTGCAGTCGCCGGATGCACCGACACGCCTGCAGGCTGCACTGACCGCGGGAACCCACGCGAACCCGGCCTACCTGGAAGTGCTGATCGCCCGATGCCGCGTCGAGCCGGACTTCTACGTGCGCGACATGCTCACGTGGGCGCTCACGCGTCACGACCGCGAGCTCACCGTCGATCTGCTGCTGCCCGAGCTCGGCTCGGCTACGGCTCAGGCCCGCAGCCAGGCGCTGCACTCGCTGTCGAAGATCGGCGACCCCCGCGCCTGGCCGGCGATCACGGCGTCGCTGCTCACCGACGACGACGGAGAAGTGGCGCGAGCTGCCTGGCGCACCGCCGCCGGCCTCGCTCCCGACGAGGAGAAGAGTCGACTCTCCGACGTTCTGATCACCCAGTTCGCACGGGGCGACCGCGACCTGCAACTCAGTCTGAGCCGCGCGTTCGTGACGCTCGGCGCGCCCGCGGCCGGAGCGGTCGAGAAGGCGGCGACATACCCCGATCCGCAGGTGCGGATCCACGCGATCGCGACCGCGCACCTGATGGACAATCCTGACGACGGCTTCGATGCCGCCGTCGCCGAGGCACGAAAAGTCGTCGCCCTGCGCGCGGCGCCGAGGATCGACGAGTGAATGTGCTGATCGGCGAGGTGGCGCAGCAGACGGGCATCAGTGCGCGGATGCTGCGCCACTACGACCGCATCGGCCTGGTCTCGCCGTCCCAGCGCACGTCCGCGGGATACCGTCACTACTCCGACGAGGACATCGAGCGCCTCTTCCGCGTGGAGGGGCTCCGGTCGCTGGGTCTCAGCCTCGCCGAGATCCCGGACGCCCTCGCCGACGAGCGCTGGGCTGCCGGCGGGATGATCGACCGCCTCCTCGACCGCGCTCGTGCACGGCTCGCGCGGGCCGACGAGCTGGTCGCGCGTCTCGAGCACGTCCAGGCATCCGACCCGGCGGCCTGGCCCGACGTGATGCGCACGATCGGGCTCATGCGCGGATTCGACGGCGGGGACGCCTCGACACGGCAACGCCACGCCCTCTCCTTGCACGACGGCGACGACCGCGACGTCGCCGTCATCGTCGACGCCGCCCTCCGCGAGCCCGACCTCAACGCGGCCGGCGCGATCGTCTGGGCGATCGCTCGGATGGGCGATGCGGCGGTTCCGCCCCTCGCGGACGCTCTCGACTCGTCCGTCATCGAACGGCGGCACCGGGCACTCCGAGCGCTCGAGAAGATCGGCACGCCCGCGGCGCTCGCCGCCGTCGCACGCCAGGTCGACGACGCGGATGCGTTCCTCCGCGCTCGCGCCCAGCTGGCGCGTGGTCGGTCCGGCGACCCCTCAGCCCTCGCGTCGATCGTCGATCTCGTCGTGTGCGGCGACGACGACGTCGAGGCAACCGAGGTGCTCGAGCGTCTTGCGGAGCCGCCCGGGAACAGCACCCTCGTGGTGGACGCTCTCGTCGCCGCCGCAGCATCCGCCGATCCACCAGGGCGACGACGCGTCGTGGCCGCGCTCGCCTCGTTCTCCGGCGCTCGCGCCGCCGCGGCGCTCCGCGCATTCACTGACGACGACGATCGGACAGTCGCCCTGACCGCGAAGGCCATGCTCCAGGCGCGACAGCCGCAAGGAGAGGGCGATCGACGCGAGCCTTAGGGCGTGGAGCCGTCCCGATCTCTGACCTCGATGTTGGCGATCTCCAGGTCTTCATCGAGCTGCACCAGGATGCGCGAGTCGGGGAACTGCTTCGGCGCATCGAACGCGATCAGCGCCGCATCGGCGAACACGACCACCGAGGTGGCCTCGAGGTCGTCGCGCAGGTCGACCTGTTCGATCACGGGCTCATCGTCGACGGCCTCGTCGATGTCGTCGGCGACCTCGTCGATGATGTCTCTCCAGCGTGATTCGCCCACCGAGAGGATGCGGGAGACCGCCTCGACCAAGGCCTCCTCATCGAGTTCGTCGTGGTCCTCCTCGAGCTCGGGGTCGACGTTGACCGTCACCACGGTGCCCGCGGCATCGATGGTCGCGCGGCCGTAGATCAGTCCGTTCTCGGCGACCGGTTCATCCAGCAGTCCGCTGTCGACGATACGGGCGAGGAGGCTGTCGAGAAGGGGCGAGGTCATGAGTCCAGTCTTTCGCATCCGGCTTCGGTGTGGGGTGTCGATAAGCTCGACGACGTGCCGAACGCCGAATCCCCCGCCACCGCTTCCGAATCGTCCGTCGCCTCCGCGGCATCCGATCTGCGTCGCATCGCCGACGCGCTCGTCGGTGCCGACCCGCTGAACTGGGTGATCACCGGCGACTCGATCACCCACGGCATCGTGCACACCCACGGTGGCCGCAGCTACGCCGAGCACCTGCACGAGATCATCCGCGGCGAGCTCGAGCGCACCCGCGACATCCTGATCAACTCGGCCATCAGCGGGCACCGCCTCACCGACATCCTGGGCGACTGGGATCGCCGCATCACATCGTGGAACCCCGACATCGTCACCCTCATGATCGGCACCAACGACCTGTCGACGGCCGACGAGGCCACGGTCGTCTCCTCGGCCGAGTACGCCGCCTCCCTCCGCGAGTTCGTCGCCCGCGTCCGGGCGCTCGGCGCCGTGCCGGTGCTGCAGACGCCGCCGTCGATCGACGTGATCCACGCGCCGGAGCGAGCCCGCATCGACGAGTTCGCCGACGCGGTACGGGAGGTCGCTGCGAGCGAGGACGTCATCCTCGTCGATCAGCTCGCCCGCTTCACCGAGCTCGGCAACGGCGGCGTGCCCTGGGGCATGATGGGCGACGCCTTCCACCCGAACGCGGCCGGCCACGCGGCCCTGGCGCTCGAGCTCGCGACGGTCCTCGGCATCCGTCCGCAGCCGCTGCGCTCGCGCACCCTTCCGCTGCTCGAGGCCCGTGTCGCGTCGGCCCGGCTGAACCCGTAAGTCGCGCGTCCTTCAGACGAATGCCGTCAACGCGCGCCGATAGCGCCCGCTGTCGGCCCGCGTCTCATCCGTGACGAGCAGGGCGTTCGGCGCGATCCGGCGGTCATGGTCGCCGCGGCACGGAATGGTCACGATCTTGGTCAGCCCCGCTCGCCACGCAGGGATCAACGCCTCGAGGTCGCGGCGTTCCGGAGTGTCCTCGAGAGCCACGCGCCGCGACGCCGCGACGGCATCGTGACCCTGCTGCACCCAGTCACGGTAAGACCGATCATCGAAGACATCCCGTCCGAACTCGTCGCCCCACCCCGGACCCATGAGCTCGGTGAGGAGCGACGCCCGCTCCGGCGAACCGTCTGCCGTCTCGCGAAGCCGCTCGAACAACCGCGGGTCCGATTCCTTGCCGGCGTGCGCCACAACCGCCTCCCAGACACGGGGCCAGGCGCGCTCCCACTCCGCGCGGACCGCGTCATCCACGACCCTCTCCGCCGGCGCCGGCGTCACCCGCACCAGCGGAGGAACGCCGTCGCCCTCGGGATGGAGGTCGTGAGCCTCGCGCAGCCACAGCAACTCGAGCAGCGCCGACGGCCGGTCCTCCACTGTGAGCATCATGTCGTGCGGCCAGGGATTCCCGGGCATCGGTCGGTCGGATCGCATGCCCTCAGTCCACCCGACATCCGGCCAGATGTGAAGGGGGTCACTGTCGCGACCCGATCTCCTCGATCGGCCGCGTGCGCATCGCGGCGATCGTCGCCACCCACAATGACACCAGAGCGAGAGCACCCATCGACCCGATGATCGCCAGCGACGGCAGGATCGGGAGGGCGGGCACGGGCTGGCCCGAGATCCCCATGCTCATTCCGATCAGCGGCGGGACGGAGACGAGGATGCCGAACACCACGGCGATCACGGCGACCATGGCCGCCTCGACCCGCATCATGGCGCGCACCTGTCGACGGGACGATCCGATCAGCTGCAGGAGCGCCAGCTCGCGCGAGCGCTCGCCGGTCGCCATCACGAGGGTGTTGATGACGGCGATCGCGATGTAGCCGAGGATCACGATCAGCGCGACGAGGTTCACCCAGCCCTGCTGCGACTGCGCATCGGCACCGGCCGCCTTCTGCCCACCGGCATCCGCCACGACGAGTCCGGCATCCGTCAGCGCGGTCCGCACCTGCTCGATCGCCCGGTCGTCGACGCCCACGAGGGCGAAGGCATCCAGACCCGTGGTGGTGTGTGCGCGCACGGCGTCGACGTCCATCGTGAGATCGCCGAAGCCGAGACCGCGCTCGTAGATCGCGACGACGGTCGCCTCCAGCGGGATGCCGTCGCCGAAGCGTCCGATCACCATGTCGCCGATGCCGACGCCGAGGGTCTGCACGGCATCCGTGCTGACGGCCACGGTCGTCGCGCCGTCGAGTTCGTCCAGCGATCCGTCCTGGATCTGCAGGTCGAGCGCGGGGCCGACCGAGGCCGGGTCGACACCCTGGAGCACGTGCGCGCCGCGCTGCAGCTTGCCCTCGAGGTCGCGCGAGTCGATGATGGCGCTGCTGATCACGATGCCCGAGGCCGTCGAGACACCGGGGATCGAGCCGATCATGTCGGTGGATGCCGGGCTCAGGCCCGCGGGCGCCGTGACGCGGAGGTCGGCGGTCACACCGGCCTGCGCCTGCGACGCGGCCTCGCTCGCGATGATCGCCGGCGCCCCGATCTGTACGAGGCCCAGTCCGATGCCGAGGGCGATCGGGAGGATCGCGCTCGCCAGGCGACGGCTGTTGGCCGCGGCATTCGCCGACGCGAGGAACCCGGCGGCCGACAGCCGACGCAGCACCACGCCGATCAGGCGCACGCTCAGCGACACCAGCCAGGGCCCGAGCAGGGCGAGCGCGACGATCAGCATCATCGCGGCTCCCGCCGAGGCGCCGGCCGCATACTCACCGCGCACGACGAGCGGCACGGTCGAGACCGAGATGCCGGCGGTCGCCAAGACGATGCCGGTGATCTTGCGGGGCAGTCCCACGGTCGCCGGTCCGGTGGCCGATTCGCGCAGCGCCTCGATCGGGTCGAGCTTCGCCGGTCGACTGGCGGCGATGCGGGCGGCACCCCACGCGGCACCGAGCACGAGCAGCATCGCCCCGGTCGCGGGGATCGGTCCGACCGCGAGTGCGAAGTCGCCGGGGATCACGCCGCCGGAGACGAACGCGCTCTGCAGCACGGTGGAGAGGAAGTAGCCCGGGACGATGCCCAGGAGCGCCGCGATCACCGCGATCGACAGCACCTCGCGCGCGACCAGCGCGTGCACCTGCTTCGGGCTCGCGCCCACGGCACGCAGGAGCGCGTAATCGCGGCGACGGGACTGCACCGACAGGGAGAGCGTGCCCGCGACGATGAACATCGCGACCAGGATGCAGGTGCCGACGAAGGCGCTGCCGATCGCGATCAGGGTCGAGCGGGCGGCTCCCGAGTCGAGGAACTCGATGTCGCCACGCCCGTCGCCGGTCTGTGCGGCGACCCCGGGGATCGCTTCGCGGATCGCGGCCGCCGTCTTCTCGGCGTCAGCGGCACTGGTGAAGACACCGAGCACCTGTGCCGCTCCGCCGTGCGGATCGAGTTCGGCGATGCGCGCCTCGCTGAGGTAGACGTGGCTCGCGCGCTCCGGGACCACGGGTCCGTCGACGACGCCGACGACCCGGTACTCGGCGCGCTCGCCGCCGTGCGCGAGGACCACCGTGTCGCCCACGGCATCTCCCGCGCTCGCGGTGACGACGACCTCGTCGTCGGATGCCGGCTCGACGCCCTCGCGCAGGACGAAGCCGGTGAGCGCGGTCGAGGCCCAGGGGTGCGCCTCGACGAGGGTCGCGCCGCCGTCGCCCTGAACCGCGCCCTGGACGGAGAGCGGCACTGTGACGTCCTCCACGATGCCGTCGACGCCGGCGATCGCGGCGATGTCGCGCGCAGCATCCGCCGGGAGGGGCGCGCGCTCGCGCAGAGTGAGCGGCATGTCCTCGGGCACATCCACGTACTGGGAAGAGCCGACGACGACGTCGACCTGCGTGTAGCGCTCGGGTGCGAGACCTCCGCGGATGCCGGATTCGACCAAGACGCCGAGCCCGGTGACGAGCGCGCTCGCGACGAAGATCGCCACCGCGACCCCGGCGAAGCTGCCCTTGTTGTGCCGCAGATCGGCACGCACCAGGCGGCCGAAGCTCAACCGCTGCCCGGCCATCACCACTCCCCGAGCGAGGTCATGCGGTCGGTGATCTGCGCCGGGGTGCCGCGGTCGAGGTGACCGGCGAACGCGCCGTCGGCGAGGAAGATCACCCGATCGGCGTGCGAGGCCACGACCGGGTCGTGCGTGACGACGACGACCGTCTGGTTCAGCTCCTTGGCGGTGTGCGCGAGCAGATCGAGCACCTGCTTGCCGGAGCGGGAGTCCAGGGCACCGGTCGGCTCATCGCCGAACACGACGTAGGGCCGGGTGATCAGGGCGCGGGCGATCGCGACCCGCTGCTGCTGTCCGCCGGAGAGTTCGGACGGGCGGCGGTGCCGGCGATCCGTGAGCCCGACCGACTCCAGGAGGAAGTCGAGCCACTGCGGTTCGAGCCTGCGTCCCGCCAGGCGCAGCGGCAGCGTGATGTTCTCCTCGACGTTCAGTGCGGGCAGCAGGTTGTACGCCTGGAACACGAAGCCGACGTGGTCGCGACGGAAGGCGGTCAGCTGCGAGGCACGCAGGCTCGAGATCTCGGTGCCGCCCAGCTGCACGGTGCCGCTGGTGGGCTTGTCGAGCCCGGCGGCGCTGTGCAGGAGCGTGCTCTTGCCGGAGCCCGAAGGGCCCATGATCGCGGTGAACGAACCCTTGGCGAGCGCGAGATTGACGCCCCGGAGCGCCGACACCCGGTTGGAGCCGGAGCCGTAGGTCTTGACGACGGAGTCGAGGCGGAGGGCCTCGGCAGGGCTCCCATCGGGGCCCATCACTGGAGGAGAAGAAGTCATGCTTCGACGCTACGAACCACGGCACAGCCACCCCATCCCGCTGACCACCGGAACGATGGTGGAGCTGGCTATACCGCGCCGGACTTCGCACTCCGGCAGACTTGTCGGATGAAGGACGGACGGATGCGGCGCTGGCTGCGCGACTGGTGGTACCTGGTCGTCGAGCTCGGCGCATCCGCGGTGTCTCTGCTGCTGTTCTGTGTGGGGCTGGTGCTGCTGCCACTCATGATCATCACCGGCGGAGTCCTGCTGATGCCGCAGGCCGTGCGCGTGCTGCACTGGTGGAGCGACGTCAACCGTCGCCGCGTCGGCGCCTACCGCGGCATCGAGCTGCCCTCTGCCTCGCGCACGCTTCCTCGTGGTTCGACGATCGACGACCGCCTGCGGTTCGCGTTCTCCCGCGCGACCGGACGAGACGCCGTCTGGCTCGCGGTGCATGCGATCCCCGTGATGTGGGCGTCGCTCATCGCCGTCGCCCTGCCCTTTGCGGCGCTCAACTCGCTGGCGGTGCCGTTCTATTGGCAGTACGCACCGGCCGACGACCCGGTGGGGTCGCCGTATCCGGTCACCTCGCCCGAACTCGCGGCGACCATGCCGCTGGTGGCGCTCGCGTATGCCGCGATCTCGCTCTTCCTGGTGCCAGGGCTCGCGCGACTGCTGTCGTTCCTGTCCGCGAAGCTGCTCGCGACGCCCGTGAAGTCGCGCCTCGCCGCGCGGGTCGATGCACTGACGCTGAGCCGTGCCGCCGCGCTCGACGCGCACGCCGCCGAGCTCCGCCGCATCGAACGCGACCTGCACGACGGTGCACAGAACCGTCTGGTGAACGTGGTGATGATGCTCGGGATCGCCGAGCGCGCGCTGGAGACCGACTCCGACGGCGTGCTGGAACCGCTGCGCCGCGCACAGGATGCCGCCACCGATGCCCTCGCCGGGCTCCGCCGGACCGTGCACGACATCTATCCGCCGATCCTCGACGAGCTCGGCCTGGAGGGGGCTCTCGCCTCGCTCGCCGGGCGCAGCGCGGTGCCGTGCACGATCGAGACGGCCCACGTCGGGCGCGTGCCCGCCGCCGTCGAATCCGCCGCCTACTTCGTCGTCGCCGAGGCGCTCACCAACGTGAACAAGTACAGTCGGGCGACGCGCGCCACCGTGCACGTCGCCCGCGAAGAGGAACTGCTGCTCATCACGGTCGAGGATGACGGCGTCGGCGGGGCGACCGAGCGTCCCGGTGGCGGGCTCGCCGGCATCCGTCGTCGCCTCGACGCATTCGAGGGCACGCTGCGCCTGATCAGTCCGGCCGGCGGCCCCACCATCCTGAAGACGGAGCTGCCATGCGGATCGTGATCGCCGAAGACGACACCCTGCTGCGCGAGGGGCTGGCGCTGCTGCTGCGCAGCGAAGGCTTCGACGTGGTCGCCGCCGTCGACAACGCCGACGACTTCCTCGCGCACCTGGAGGAAGCGGATGCCGCGGTGCTCGACGTGCGGATGCCGCCGACATTCACGAGCGAGGGGTTGAAGGCGGCCGCCGAGGCGCGGACGCGGCGGCCCGGTTTCCCGGTGCTCGTGCTCTCGGCCTACGTCGAGGACCGGTACGCCGGCGAACTGCTCGCCGCGGGCGCCGACGGACTCGGATACCTGCTCAAGGAGCGCGTGGGCAAGGTCGC
This sequence comes from Microbacterium sp. PMB16, assembly GCF_051294855.1. GTDB lineage: Bacteria > Actinomycetota > Actinomycetes > Actinomycetales > Microbacteriaceae > Microbacterium. The sequence continues at coordinate 1,472,705 of NZ_CP145908.1, read as the reverse complement.
GTCGTTCATCGATGCGCTGCGCCGCGTCGCCGACGGCGGCACGGTGATGGACCCCGAGGTCATCTCGCAGCTGATGAGCAGGCGTCGGGCCGACGACCCGGTGCAGACCCTGACCCCTCGCGAGCGCGAGGTGCTCGGGCTGATGGCCGAGGGGCTCGACAACGGCACGATCGCCGCGCGGCTCTTCGTCACCGAGACCGCCGTGAGCAAGCACATCGGAAACATCTTCGCGAAGCTGGGCCTGGCCACCAGTGACAGCGGTCATCGGCGCGTGCTCGCCGTACTCGCGTACCTGCGGGACTGAGGCGTCCCGATCTGCTCACCGCGCCCCGATCTGCTCACCGATCTTCGGGAATGGTCCGCAGATCGGGACGACGTGAGCAGATCGGGACGACTTCCAGCCTGGACAGGCCGCCGCGACGAGCGCATGCTGAGGGCATGACGGCTTTCCAGACCACACACGCGTTCAGCGGGTTCAGCGTCGACTCCCTCGAGGCTGCCCGGGCTTTCTACGGCGAGACCCTCGGCATGGATATCGGCACCGACGCCATGGGATTCCTCCGCATCCGCCTGCCCGAGGGCGGCTCGATCTTCGTCTACCCGAAGCCCGATCACACCCCGGCCAGCTACACGATCCTCAACTTCCCCGTCGACGACGTCGAGGCCGCGGTCGACGAGCTCAACGCCCGCGGTGTCGTGACCAAGATCTACAGCGACCCCGACATGGGCACCGACGCGAAGGGCATCTCGCACGGCAAGCCCGGTGAAGGCCCCGACATCGCCTGGTTCAAGGACCCGGCCGGGAACGTGCTGTCGGTGCTCGCCGGCTGAGACGGCGGATCGCCGCGCCGCGCTACAGGCGAGCGGCGAGCCAGTCGGTCTGGCGCAGCCACTGCACCGCCTGTCCGCCCTCATGCTTGTTGAACTCGTAGACCTCGATCTCCGCATCCGTCGACCCGCAGAGGTTGAACGCGGCGAACACGCTCGAGGGCAGCACGATCGGGTCCATCAGGGCCACCGAGAACAGCGCGGGTGCCGAGATGCGGCGCGCGAAGTTGACACCGTCGAAGTACGACAGCGTCTCGAACACCTCCTCGACGCGTCCTCTGTGCACCGCCAGGTAGTTCGCGATCTCGGTGAAGGGGTTGTCGGGAGTGAGCGGGACCGACCGACGGAAGTGGCACAGGAACGGGACATCGGGCATCGCGGCGGAGACGGCGGGATGCAGCGCGGCGACCGCGAGGCTGATGCCGCCTCCCTGGCTTCCGCCCGTGACGCTGATACGACTGCCGTCGACGGCGTCCAGCTGCTGGACGGCGTCGATCAGCAGGACCGCGTCGGTGAAGACGCGACGGTAGTAGTAGGTCTCCCTGGCTCGGATGCCGCGGGTCATGAAGCCCGGCGTCGCGCCGTCGGAGCCGTGCGGATCAGGGGTGTCGCCGCCTGATCCCCACCCGCTGCCCTGACCGCGGGTGTCCATCAGCACGTGCACGTAGCCCGCCGCCGCCCATTGCAGGCGTTCACCCGGCAGGCCGCGCCCGCCGCCGTAACCGACGTATTCGACGACCGTCGGCAGCGGGCCCTCCTGGCGCGGGCGGGTGATCCAGGCGCGGATCGGCTCACCGGCGAAGCCGCTGAAGGTCAAGTCCTCGACGATCAGCTGGGTGATCGGTGTGGCGGCGGGCACGACCTTCGGAACGGTCGCGACGGCGCGTGATTCAGCGAGCGTGCGCGTCCAGAAGTCGTCGAAATCCGTGGGCTCCGCCACATCGGGACGGAACGAACGGAGCTGGTCGAGGGGGAGGTCGGTGAGAGCCACGGCGTCAGGCTAGCGGAAGTTCTGCGCGGAGCCTGCCGCCGATCCACCCCGACACGATCCGCGTTCGACGGACCGCCGGACGATTCACAGCCCGCGAGGGAAGCCGATCTCGCGCAGCTCGGGGGCCAGGTGCTCCCACTGCCACGTGCGCTCGGCCGCGCGTTCAGCATCCCCACGGCTCAGGCCGACCGCCTTCGCAGCGTAGGTCGCTGCATGCGGGGAGTGGTCGAACATGTGGGCGACCGCGACCGCCTGCCCCGCGGCGCGTGCAGCGGCGACTGCCGCCGGATCTTCGGCCGCTTCTCGAGCCGCCGCGTGGGACGCGAAGGCCGCGGTGCGGCACTCCGTCATCGGGATCTCGCCGCGCACCCAGGCTCTCAGCGCGGCGATCGCGGCGCGTGGGCGGTCGTCGCCGGGGCGCAGCTCCTCGAAGATCGGCAGCGCGCGTTCGGCGCACTCCGCCGCCCACTCCGCGATCGCGTGATGGATCGGCGGCTCGGGGTTGGCCCACTTCTCTTTCGTGTCTCCGGTCACGCTCTGATGGTCGCAGCATCCACCGACACCCACCGAGACCCGTACGGATCTCGCAGAACAGCACGAACTTCGCAGGGTTCTCGGGCAGTTCCTGCGAAGTTCGCGACGTTCTGCGAGAACCCTGCCGACCGACCGCGCGAAAAAGTTCAGTATTCGGTGTTGCTAAGTACCAGTACTCAGTGTTACTTTGTACCAGTACCCAGCAACACTGAGTACTGACGCAGACAGAAAGGAGGATCCGATGGGCAAGCAGATGACCGAGATGCTCAAGGGCACTCTGGAGGGCATCGTTCTGGCTCTCCTCGCCGAGCAGCCGGCATACGGGTACGAGATCACGACACGGGTGCGCGACCACGGATTCACCGACATCGCCGAGGGAACGATCTACGCACTCCTCGTGCGCATCGAGCAGAAGAACCTCGTCGATGTCGAGAAGGTGCCGAGCGAGAAGGGTCCGCCCCGCAAGGTGTACACCCTCAACGCGGCAGGCACGCAGGAACTCGAGGACTTCTGGAACACCTGGGACTTCCTCAAGACCCGCATCGAACAGCTGAACACGAACAACCCTCACACGAACAAGGAGAACTGAGCATGGCCGCGAAGTGGATCGAAGCGATCACCGGATCGCTCGAAGAGAAGAAGCAGTACAAGCAGGCTCAGGCCCGCATCAACGCGCTCCCCGAACCGTACCGCGAGGTCGCAAAGGCCCAGCACCGGTACTACATGTACTACGGCGGCGTCACCGACGGCGAAACCCTGGTGCAGATGTTCCTCGACCTCGCCGACCTGTGGGAGCGCGCGGCGATCGACGGCACCCCGGTCAGCGCCATCGCCGGCGACGACCCGGTCGAGTTCGCCGAGAACTACGCCGCGGCATACGGCGGACGGCAGTGGATCGACAAGGAGCGCACGCGCCTCATCAAGGCGTTCGACGACGCGAAGAAGACGGAGGAATCATGACGAACGCAGCCATCTCGGTGCGCGGCATCGAGAAGTCCTACAAAGACCTGCACGTGCTCCGCGGCGTCGACTTCGAGGTCGAGCGGGGAAGCATCTTCGCCCTGCTCGGGTCGAACGGCGCCGGCAAGACCACGATCGTCCGCATCCTCTCCACGCTGTTGAAGGCGGATGCCGGAACGGCCACGGTGCAGGGCGTGGATGTCGCGGCCGACCCGCTCGGAGTGCGCCAGAAGATCAGCCTGACCGGGCAGTTCGCCGCGGTCGACGAGGTCCTCAGCGGACGGGAGAACCTCGTGCTGGTCGCGAAGCTGCGGCACCTGCCCGACGCCGCGAAGGTGGCCGACGATCTGCTGGCCACCTTCCGACTGACGGATGCCGGTGCCCGCAAGGTCGGAACCTACTCCGGCGGCATGCGGCGCCGGCTCGACATCGCGATGAGCCTGGTCGGACACCCCGAGGTCATCTACCTCGACGAGCCGACCACGGGCCTCGACCCCGAGGCGCGCATCGAGGTGTGGGACGTCATCAAGGAGCTCGCGAACACCGGCACCACCGTGCTGCTCACCACGCAGTACCTCGATGAGGCGGAGCAGCTGGCCGACCGCATCGCGATCCTGCACGAGGGCCGCATCATCGCCAACGGCACCCTCGCCGAACTGAAGAAGCTGCTCCCGGCCGCCAAGGTCGAGTACGTCGAGAAGCAGCCCACCCTCGAGGAGATCTTCCTCACACTGATCGGCCCTTCCAAGGAGAAAGCAGCATGAGCACGCACTTCGTCGCCGACACCGCGACTCTCACCGGCCGCTCCATGCGGCACATCTTCCGCAGTCCCGACACCATCATCACCACGGCGGTCACGCCGATCGCGCTGATGCTGCTGTTCGTGTACGTCTTCGGCGGTGCTCTCAAGTCGAGCATCGGCTCCGAGAACTACGTGAACTACCTGCTCCCCGGCATCCTGCTGATCGCCGTCGCATCCGGCATCGCCTACACGGCGTTCCGCTTGTTCAACGACCTGCAGAGCGGCGTCTTCGAGCGGTTCCACTCCATGCCGATCGCCCGGTCGAGCGTGCTGTGGGCGCATGTGCTCACCTCCCTCACCGCGAACGCGATCACCCTGGCGATCATCTTCGGCGTCGGGTTCCTGATGGGGTTCCGCACCGGAGCCAGTCCGCTGGCATGGCTCGCCGTGATCGGCATCCTGCTGCTGTTCACCCTCGCCCTCACCTGGCTCGCGATCATCGCCGGGCTCAGCGCGAAGACGGTCGACGGAGCGAGCGCGTTCTCGTACCCGCTGATCTTCCTACCGTTCATCAGCTCGGCGTTCGTGCCCACCGACACCATGCCCGGTCCGGTGCGCTGGTTCGCCGAGAACCAGCCGGTGACGTCGATCGTCGACACCATCCAGGCGCTCTTCGCAGAGAAGCCCGTCGGTGACGACATCTGGGTCGCGCTCGCCTGGTGCGTCGGCATCCTCGTGGTCGCCTACGTCTTCGCGATCGTCGCCTACCGGAAGAAGGTGAGCTGATCTCTTCGAGCGGGACGGGACGCTCCGACCGGGGTTCATACCCCGGCCGGGGCGTTTCGCTGCGCTCGCGGCGGTGCTCGTTCGAAGGAGAAAACCCGTAACTTCTCCGTCGTTGCGGATGCCGGCTGCCGGCTGCCGGCTGCCGGCGGATGCTGCGCCTGCTGCGACCGGAACCCGGAGACACCCACCCCTCACACGGTCCGCAGGGCCGTCGTCGGTGACAGCCGCGCGGCACTGACCGCCGGATACAACCCCGCGATCACCCCCACGGCGAGCGCCACGATGGGCCCGCCGACGAGCACCACCACGGGTATGGTCGCGGCCTGCCCTTGGAGCGCGGCGTACGCGACCACTCCGAGCGCCCCGCACAGCATCCCGACCAGGCCGCCCAGGCCGCCCAGCACGATGGCCTCGCCCACGAACTGCCCGGCGATCTGACCCGAGCGCGCGCCCAGCGCCCGCCGCAACCCGATCTCACCGCGACGCTCCAGCACCGCCACGACCATCGTGTTCGCGATGCCGATGCCTCCGACGAGCAGCGCGATCGCCGCGAGGCCGACCGCGAGCCCGGACAGCGAATCATCCGCGGTCTCGCGCGCTCCGGCCAGGTCGCCGAGGCCGCTCACCTGCACGTACAGCGAGCTGGGGTTCGCGGCCCGGGCGATCGCGTCGCGGACCTTCTCGCCCGTGCCGCCGTCGGCCATGCGCACGTAGATCGAGGCGATGGTGTCGTCATCGTCCGCCGACACGTGCTCGGCCGCCCAGCGGTCACCGAGGAACGCGCTCGCGTCGATCGACTCCGCGAGGCCGGCGGAATCGAGGATCCCGATGACCGTGTACCACTGCTCCCCGATCCAGACGCGGACCCCCGTGTCCGTGATGCCCATCCGCGCCGCCGCGGCCGATCCGAGCACGGTCACCGGAAGCGACCGATTCGTCTCGTCGAACCAGGAGCCCTTCGCGACCGAGCCCTCGACCGACGAGAGGAACTCCGGGCTCGCCGCATAGGCGGTCAATCCGTTGCCCTGGCTCTTCGGCATCAGGTCGTTGCGGTACACACCGGTGCCCTCGGGCACCTTCTCCAGCACGCCCACCCTCTCGACCCCCTTGACCCGCTCGATCATGCCCCCGGCCGTCTCGGGCAACGCGACCGGCTTGTTGTCCGGCCCGTACCCGGGCTGCACCACGATCATGTTCGCGCCGAGGGCGTCGAGCTTCGCGAGCAGTTCGGCCTGGTTCGACGCGGCGATGCCGGTGATTGCGGTGAGCGCGGCGATGCCGACGGCCACACCGAGAGCCGACAGCGCGGTGCGCATCTTGCGGCTGCGTGGTCCGATGAGCGCCGTCCGGATGCTGTCCGCGACGCTGAGTCGCGGCATCCGCTCGCCTCTCCGCTTCATGCCGCGACCTCTTCCCGCACGCGACGGCCCGTATCGGAGACGATGCGGCCGTCGTGGATGCTCACCTGCCGCTCGGTGCGCCCGGCGATGTGCGCATCGTGCGTGATGATGACGACCGCCGTGCCGGACCCTGCGATCGAGGTGAGCAGTTCGAGGATGCGCTCGCCCGTCGTCGAGTCGAGCGCCCCGGTCGGCTCGTCGGCGAACAGCACCGACGGCTCCCCGACGATCGCCCGCGCGATCGCCACCCGCTGCTGCTCCCCGCCGGAGAGCTGCCCTGGGCGATGCTTCATCCGCGCGCCGAGACCGACGCGCTCCAGCGCCGCCGCCGCACGAGCAGACCGCTCCGCCGTGGGCACCCCCGCGTAGAGGAGCCCGAGAGCGACGTTGTCGATCGCGCTGAGCGCCGGCAGCAGGAAGAACTGCTGGAAGACGAACCCGATGCGGCGAGCGCGCAGCGCCGCACGTTCGCGCTCTGCGAGCGCCGCGGCATCCGTTCCGTCGATGAGCACGGTCCCGCTCGTCGGATCGTCGAGGGTTCCCATGATCGAGAGCATGGTGCTCTTGCCCGATCCGGATGCTCCGACGACGGCCACCAGCTCGCCGCTCTCGATCGCGAGGCTCATCCCGTGCAGCACGCGCAGCGGCGGGTTCCCTGGATAGTCCTTCACGACGTCGACGAGCTCGACCACGGTTCCCGGATTCACTGTGCCACCACCACCGCGTCGCCCGCGGCGAGGTCGCCGCCGACGATCTGCACGCGGGTGTCGGCGATGAGCCCGACCTCGACCGCGACCCGCTCGACCTTGCCCTTCTTGCGCAGCACGTCGACCGCGTACCCGCCGTCGGTCGTCGCCACCAGGGCTGTGACCGGCACGACGAGCGCGTCCTTCACCTCCGACGTCGCGAACACGACCTTGACCGCACGCAGTCCGATGCCCTCCGCCACGGCGGGGTCGGCGAACTCGATGTTCGCGGTGGGAGGCGTGGTCTCGCCCTCCTTCTCGGTGGGCTGACCCCCCGGATCGACGGCGGTCACCGTGGCCGGCACCTCCGTGCCGTCGGGGAGGACGATGGTCACCGCTGTCGCCGGCAGGATCTCGCGCGCCTGTGCATCCGACAGCTTGGCGACCACCCGCAGCGCCGTGCTGGTGTAGGTCAGCGGGCTCGCGCCGGCAGAATCGCCCAGCTTCGCCGTCACCTTCTCGACACGCACGGATGCGGCGGTGATCGCGACGACGTCACCCAACTTCACGACGCCGTCCTTCGTCACACCGAGAGATTTCTGCCACGCCTTGACGTTGGCCTCCGTGACTCCGGTGAACTCGTCGTCGATCGTCATGTCCTTGCCGAAGCCGAGATCGGCGAGCGCCTGTTCCAGCTGCCTCACGTCCGGGCCGTCCTCGACGCCGATACCCAGGTCCCGCCAGAAAGGCCGATCGCCGCGCATCGCGATCACGGGCTTCCCGTCGACTTCGTAGAGGGCTCGTCCCACGCCGATCACATCACCGGCGGCAGGCAGGCGCGTGATGGTTCCCCCGCGCCCCGGCAGGGCGATGGATGCGCCGTAGCTCAGGGTGCCGTTGATCCGCAGATCGGAGGTGAGGGTGGTGAGCTCGGCGTTGACCGTGACCGGCTTCTTGTCGGCATCCGGAGACTCGGCGACCGAACTCCACGGCTGGAGCACCGCCAGCGTCACCGCCGCCGCCACCAGCAGCACACCGACGGGAACGAGAACCCGGGTCATCCGGCGGCTCATTCCTCGCCTCCGGAGGGAAGGACCGTCGCCACCGAGAACGCGCCGTCGAAGAACTCCCCGATCAGCTCGTAGAAGTCGAAGTCCGCCGACTCGACGCTCTCCGGCGTGAACATGGGCGGCATGTCGCCCACGGAGTCGGCGCACGCCTCGAGGAGCGTGCGCGCCTCGTCCTCGGTGATGCCCACGGGCAGTTCGAGCATGCCGTCGGCATCCGGATCGGCGAAGTCCGTGAAGCCGTTCTCCCGGGCGCACGTGGCGAACGCCAGGGCCGCCTCGGTGAGATCCTCTGCTGACAGCATCTTCGTCTCGGCACCCTCGGAGGCGGAGATGTCGGGCTCCGGCTGCTCGAACTCGGGAACCTCCTTCTCGCACGTCTCCCAGGCGGCGCGCTGCCCGCCCTCCTCCGGGTAGCCGGATGCCGCGGTCGACGCCAGCCACGTGCCCTCGTCGTCCGTGAAGATCATCGTCATCGCCATGTTCTCGCCGTCGCCGGCATCGACCGAGCCCGAGTCGGTGCTCAGCGTACCCATGCCGGCGTCACCGGGGGCATCGGGCATCAGCAGGCCGACCTGGCCGCCCTCGATGATCTTCGCGGTCTGCCCCTCCCCCGTGAGGCACGTCACGAAGCGGGTCGCGGCGGCATCGTTCGCCGCGTCGTCCTTCTTGTCGCCGGACGGAGCGCTGCACGCGGCGAGCGCAGCGACGGCGAGGATCACCGGAATCGTCGCCAAGGAGCGGCGGGTCTTCACATCGAACATGACATTCCCTCTCTTGCGGCCGCAGCTCGTCCGCGACTCTCCAGTCAGTTCTATGGAGGCGCTGGTTTGCTGTCGGTATGACAGCGCCTAACCGGAAACTAACCGCGGAGCGCGCATCCTCTGAGACAGGAGGTGCCATGCGACTGCTGCTGGTCGAGGACGAGGCCGATCTGGCCGACACGCTGGCCGACGGCCTGCGCCGCGAGGGGTACCTGGTGGATGTCGCACGCGACGGCGCGCAGGCTCTGACGGCGGCAGCGGCGGCGGACGTCGACGTGATCGTGCTCGACCGCGATCTGCCGGTTCTCCACGGTGACGCCGTGTGCCGCACCCTGGTCGCGCAGCAGTACGCCGCACGCATCCTGATGCTGACGGCCGCCGGCACCCTCAACGATCGCGTCGAGGGCCTGGACCTCGGCGCCGACGACTACCTCGCCAAGCCGTTCGCCTATGTCGAGCTGCTCGCGCGCATCCGCGCTCTCGGGCGCCGCTCGCTCTCACCCCGGTCGAACGCCGTGCGCGAGTTCGCCGGCGTGCGTCTCGACGTCGCCCGCCGCGTCGCCGAGCGGGATGGGATGCCGATCCACCTCACCCTCAAGGAATTCGGGGTGCTCGAGACTCTGCTCGCCGCGGAGGGCGGCTACGTGAGCGCGGACGATCTGCTCGACGAGGTGTGGGACGAGCCGCTCGAACGCACCCGCGGCGTGGTCAAGATCGTGGTGCACACGCTTCGGCGCAAACTCGGGGCGCCCGCGGTGATCCAGTCCGCAGCGGGCCATGGCTATCGGATGGGAACGGCATGAGACGGATCAGCTTCCACACGCGACTCGTGATCATCATCGCGGGCGCTTTCGTCGCAGTCGGCGCGGCCCTGCTCACGGTGCAGTACCTGGTCGTGCAGCAACTGTTCGCCTCGGCCATCTCGGTGACGGCGGCGAGCTGCGTTCCCGGGTCCGCGCTGGTCAACCTCACCGAGGGGACGAGCCCGACCGACGGCACGGACTTCAGCGAGGTCGCACCGCTCACCGACGACACCCTGACGTACGGAACCACCAGCACGGGATGCACCTACTTCGCCGACGCGGTCGACTTCCAGATGGCGACGCCGATGGAGACCCTGTCGGTGGATGCGGTCGAGGGCGCTGTGCTGCAGCAGTCCACGTTCCTCGCGGATGAGGTCGGCGGCGGGCTGATGCTGTGGTCGGTGGTCACACTGGTGGCCTTCACCGGGGTCGCCGCGGCCATCGCCGTCTGGCTCGCGCGGCGCTCGCTCGGGCGCATCGGCGAGGTCACCGCCGCCGCACGCGACATCTCCGAACGCGACCTCGGGCGCCGTCTCGCCCTGCCGGGCCCCGATGACGAGATCAAGGAACTCGGCGACACGATCGACGGGATGCTCGATCGTCTCGAGTCGGCATTCGCCGCGCAGGACCGCTTCGTCGCGAACGCCTCGCACGAACTGCGCACGCCGCTGACGACCACCCGCACCGCGTTGGAGATCCCGCTGGAGCAGGGCAGCGTGCCGACCGCGCTCGAACCGAACATGCGACGAGCCCTGCGGGCGACCGAGCAGAGCGAGCGCCTCATCACCGCACTGCTCACGCTCGCGCGGTCCCGGACCGGGCTCGACCACGCGGAGTCGGTGCCGCTCGACGAGGTGGTCGAGACCGAGATCCTGGAACTCGCACCGCATGAGATGACCCTGCACGAGAGCATCCGACCGGTCTCGATCGACGGCGACAGCGTGCTGCTGGCGCGGGCGGTGCGGAACCTGCTCGAGAACGCCGTGCGGCACAACGTACCGGGAGGGGAGCTCTGGGTGCGGTGCCATCGCCAACCCGGCCACGCTGTGATCGAGGTCGAGAACACGGGCGCACCGATCGCCGCGGCGACCGTCGCCCTGCTCACCGAGCCCTTCTACCGCGGAGACGCGAGTCGCACGTCGACGGGGCCCGACGGCACCGGGTTGGGGCTGGCGATCGTGCAGAGCATCGCCCAGACGCACGGCGGGCAGCTGCATCTCGCCGCCCGCAAGGGCGGCGGCCTCATCGCCACGCTGCGCCTTCCGGTGTGAGCACGACCGACGAAAAGACACCTCCTGCGATGTAGCCGGCATCCGTCTCCCGAGTGACGACGCGAGCGCGCGATGTCGCGAGAGTGGAAGCATGAGAAACCCCCTCCTTCCTCGCCTTGCCGCCGCCGGAGCGCTCGTGACCGTCGGCCTCCTGGCGACCGGCTGCAGCGTCATCGACGCGGTCGCCCACCATCAGAAGTCCTCATCCTTCGCGGACGCGGCCGATCTCGCGTCGAACGGAGAGGTCGACGTTCCGTGGCTGCCGAAGGACAGCGTCGCCATCCGCGTCACTCAGTCGACCGAGGCCGACGACGCGTCGGTGGCCGTCGACAGTGCCGAGGACCTCTCCGCCGACCAGTGCAAGGAAGTGCCGCGGCAGTCCGCCCCGGCGTACTCGATCGACGACACGGTCGACGTCTACGGCCTGTCGACCGTGTTCGCGTGCGGCGCGTGGAGCGTCGCGAAGACCCCCAGCGGGTGGCTCGGCTGGACGCCGAACCACCCCGACGAGAAGGCGCAGAGTCCGGCATCCTGACTCCCCCGCATCCGCCCGCACGCAATGAAGGAGACGGATGCTGCGCGTCAGCTGCTGACGACCCAGTCGAACTGGTCGCCGTTCTCCTCGAGCCACGCATCCACGGCCTCGGCCTCGCGGCCCTCGCCGTACTCGTTCACGACCAGGTCCTCCAGCGAGCCGTACTGCTCGTCGTCGAGAACGATCTGCTCGATCAGGTCGGCTGCCTCGGGGAACTCGTCGGCGAAGCCCTTCGTCCCGAGGAAGTGCAGGCCCTCGGGCTCACCCATCGCGCCCTTGGGGTCTTCGAGATCCTTCACGGGGAAGGCGTCGTTGGCCCAGAACGGACGCCACAGCGTGACCGCGATGTCTTCCTTCTTCTCGGTCGCGGACTTCAGCTCGGTGAGCATCGCCGCAGTCGAGGAGGTCACGAGCTCGTACTCGCCGTCGAGGCCGTAGGTCGGCAGCATCTTCTGGGTCTGCGCGGTGAGACCGGCACCCGGCTCGATGCCGTAGATCTTGCCGTCGAGATCAGCACCCGCGAGGTCGTCGATCGTCTCGAGGTCGGAGTACTCCGGCACCGCGATCGTCAGCCGGGCGTTGTCGTAGTACGTGCCGAGGTCGTCGATCGAGTCGCCGTACGTCTTCATGTACTCGGCGTGCGTGACCTCGGGCCACGCCGACGGGAACAGGTCGACGTCGCCCTGCGCGAGCCCCGTGTAGAGCGGGCCCGCCTCGGTGAGCGTCTTGAGCTCGACGTCGTAGCCGATCTTCTCGAGCTGGTCCTGCAGCAGGTAGGCGGTGCTGAGACCGTCGGTCCACGAGGGCAGGAACCCGAGCGTGATGGTGCCCTTGTCGCCTCCGCCGCCGGTGCTTCCGCCGCCGCCGAGTTCGATGGTGCCGCCGGCGCCATCGCTCGCGCAACCGGAGAGAGCGAGGGCTCCCGCGGCGCCGATGGCCGCGATGGACATGATCCTGTGCTTACGCATTCTGGAGCTCCTTCTCTTCGGCGGGCGTCTCGGGGGTCTCTGCGACCTGTGCGGATGCTGCGGCACGAGCATCCGCCTGGCGCTGCGCGCCACGACGACGCATCACACCCAGCAGGGATGCCGGGTTCTGCCCCAGCGTTCCGAGAGCCGCGGTGACACGGTCGAGGAAGACGGCGATCAGCACGACACCGAGGCCGGCTTCCACACCCTTCGCGATGTTGACGGTCGAGATGGCCTCGACGACCATCTTTCCGAGACCGTCTGCTCCCGCCATTCCGGCGATGACCGCCATGGAGAGCGCGAGCATGATGACCTGGTTGATGCCGGCGAGAATCGTCGGCATGGCGAGCGGAAGCTGGATACCGCGCAGGATCTGCCCCGGCTTGGCGCCGAAGGCCTGTCCGGCCTCGACGGTCTCGGAGTCGACACCGCGGATGCCGAGCTCGGTCAGTCGCACGCCGGGGGGCAGCGCGAAGATGACCGTCGCGACGAGTCCGGGGACGACGCCGATGCTGAAGAACACGATCGCCGGGATCAGGTACACGAACGCCGGCATCGTCTGCATGAAGTCGAGCACCGGCTTGAGCACGGCACGGACGGTCGCGTTGCGCGCCGACCAGATGCCGAGGGGCACCGCGATCAGCACGGCGACGAGAGCGGCGACGAGCACGAGCGCGAGGGTCTGCATCGCGGGAACCCAGAGGCCCATCGCGACGATCAGCGTGAACGAGATGACCGTGCCGATGGCGAGCTGCCACGAACGGACGATCCAGGCGATGAGCGCGGCGAGCGCGATCACGACGAAGAAGTACGGGAGCAGGAGCAGCGAGGTGAGTCCATCAACGAGGAACGTCACGACGAACGAGACCACGTCGAGCAGGCCGTCGAGGTTGGCCTTGACCCAGCTGACGCCGCCTTCTACCCAGCTGCCGAGGGGGATGCGGAAACCATCCATCAGCGCACCTCCTCATTCATTTCGGTTCCTGAGTTCGTGGGCGGGTCAGCCGTCCATCCGTCATCGAGCACGGCGTCGATCTCGGCCTGCGGCATGGGCATCAGCGGAAGGGTGATCTCCTCGGTGGCGCCGGGGCCGGGGCCCAGGGCTGCGAGCAGGGTCACACGCGGGATCACGCCCACGAGGCGCCCCTCGGCATCCACCACGGCGAGCGGCACCGGCGACTCGACGGCCGGGACGAACAGGTTCATCAGCACCTCGTCCTCGCGGACGCTCTGCAGCACCGGCTTCATGATCGAGTCGAGGGTCGTGGCGCCCTGGCGGACGAGCTTGACCGCATCGCGGTCGGTGACGACGCCGACGAGCTGCCGGTCGCGGCCGACGACGTAGGTGGCCGACATGTACGCGTCGCGCATCTGACGGAGAGCGGTACGGGGTCCTGCAGTCTCGGGGACCACGGGGCGCGGACGCTCCATGACGTTCGCGGCCGTGAGCACGCGGGCGCGGTCGACGTCCTGCACGAACTGCTCGACGTAGTCGTTGGCCGGGTCGGTGAGGATGTCCTCTGGGGTGCCGATCTGCACGATCCGGCCGTCGCGCATCACAGCGATGCGGTCGCCGAGGAACATGGCCTCGTTGAGGTCGTGCGTGATGAACACGATCGTCTTGTGCAGCTTCTCCTGCAGTTCGAGCAGTTGCTCCTGCATCTCGCGGCGGATGAGCGGGTCGAGCGCGCTGAACGCCTCGTCCATGAGCAGGATGTCGCTGTCCGCGGCGAGCGCGCGGGCGATGCCGACGCGCTGCTGCATGCCGCCGGAGAGCTCGGAGGGCAGCTTCTCCCCCTGGCCCTCGAGGCCGACGAGCGAGAGGATCTCCTCCGCCTTCGCCAGGCGCTCAGCCTTGGGAGTGCCCTTCAGCTCGAGCGGGTACGCCACGTTCGCGGCCACCGTCCGGTGGGGCAGCAGGGCGAAGTGCTGGAAGACCATCGAGATGCGATCACGACGGATCTCGCGCAGCCGACCGCTCGGGATGCCGGTGATCGGATCGTCGTTCACCGTGACGGTGCCCGAGGTGGCGTCGTGGAGGCCGTTCAGCATCCGGATGATGGTGGACTTGCCCGATCCGGACAGTCCCATGATGACGAAGATCTCACCGCGGTTGACGGTGAAACTGGCGTCGATGACGGCGGCGGTGCCCGCGTCGGTGACGGCGGTGCGGGACTCACCGGCCTTCAGCCGACGGACTGCCTGGCTCGGATTCTTCCCGAACACCTTGTACAGATTGCGCGCTTCAAGTGCGATTTCGGACACGTTTCCCCTGCGGCTCGCCTTCGGGTGGCTGAGCCTGCTTCGGTTACGCCCGGGTGATCCTCACGAGGCCGTTCGACATGACTGCTGTGGCGGCGCGGGCAGCGGATTTCGGATCCGCCGCAGAGAGCATCGACCGTACGTCCACGCCTCTTCGCAGCACAGCTCATCGAAAGAAGGACGTGGTCGCGGACTGGTCTTTCGGGCCATCAGGCCCACAGACCAACGTAACGAAATGGCTGATCAGGGGCAAATCCGTGCGGCCGGAATCGCCCGAGTTTCCCCCGCTGACCGGGGCATTGGTCATATGTTCAGCGACGGATGCTGCGCGTCACGGTGAACTTCGCGGTGCGGTGCAGCTGCTGGGTCGCGCCGACGATCCGGGTCAGTTCGGCGCGGTATCCGAGGGAGGAGTTGAAGACCGTGAAGAGTTCTCCCCCGGGCCGGAGCAGGCGCGCCGCCGCGTCGAACAAGCGCGTCGCGGCGCCGGTGTGGATGCTGGTGCCGAGATGGAACGGCGGGTTGAGCAGCACGACGTCGGCGCTCGCGTCCGGCAGCTCGGAACCCGCGTCGTCGTGCGTGACGAGGATGCGGTCGGCCAGCCCGTTCGCGGCTGCGGTGGCCCGAGCCGAGGCGACCGCGGCTGCCGACCGGTCGGTCGCGATGACGCGGGCCTCCGGATGGGCGAGTGCGTAGGCCGCGGCGAGCGCGCCCGTGCCGCAGCCGAGGTCGATGACGTCGAGTGCCGCGCCTCCGCCGTGCACAACTCCTCCAGAACGGTCGCTCCCGCCCGGGGCTCCCGCGGAATCACGGCCCTCGCCGTCGCCCGACTCGGAATTCTTGCTGAATTGTGCACCGGCAAGCCCGAGCACTTCCAGCAGCACGCGCGTGCCGATGTCGAGCCGCGGGCCCGCGAACGCGCCGCCGTGGGCGACGAGCGTCAGGCCGTCGTGCTGCGCGGTCACCGGAAACGGCGGATCGGCGGGCGCGGGTCGCGGCTCGGATGCCACGACGAGCCGCGACTTCCGTTCGGCCCGCTGAGCCTGCACCTGCGCGAAACGGCGCCCGAGCACCTCGTTCTGCCCGAGCGTCATGTGCTTGACCCGCCCTCCGGCGACGAGCACGACGTCGGGTGCGGCCCAACGGGTGACCGCATCCGCGATCTGTTCGAGCTCGGCGAGAGACTTCGGCAGCTGCACCAGCACGAGTCGCGCCCCTGCGAGCAGCGACGCGTCGAGCTCGTGCGGGACGAAGCCTGCGAGCCCGAGGTCCGCGGCGTTCCGCGCCAGCGCGCGGCGTCCGGTCGCGAGGTCTTGATGCACGCGGATGCCGGGGCGTCCGGCATCCGTCAGCGCCAGAGTGATCGCGCCGTATTCGTCGCCGATCACGGTGATCTCGTCGCCCGGCACATCGAGCGCAAGAGCCCACTCGACCAGCAGCAGATCGGTGGCGTCGTACGCCTGGAGGTTGTCCGCCTCGACGTCGGGCCAGCGGCGCAGGCGACTGTAGGGGAACTCCGGCACCAGCCCACTGTACGCGCCGCCCGTAAGGATTCCGCATGCGTTTTTTCGCAGTATTCACAAAATCATGAAACGGGCGTAGCGTCCCCGCCATGACCACAGTCATCGACACCCAGAACCTCACCAAGCACTACGGTCACGTGCACGCCCTCGACGGGCTCGACCTGTCCGTCGAACAGGGCCAGGTGCACGGGTTCCTCGGCCCGAACGGCGCGGGCAAGTCGACCACGATCCGCATCCTCCTCGGGCTCGCCCGCCGCACCGGAGGCGAGGCGTCCGTGTTCGGCGAAGACCCCTGGAACCGCGCCGTCGACCTGCACCGGCGCATCGCCTACGTGCCCGGCGACGTGAGTGTCTGGCCCACCCTCTCCGGCGGGGAGGCCGTCGACCTCCTCGCCCGGCTGCGCGGCGCCCGCACGAAGGATGCCGCCTACCAGCACGAGAAGACGCGGCTCATGGACGCGTTCCAGTTCGACCCGCGCAAGAAGGGCCGCGCCTACTCGAAGGGCAACCGGCAGAAGGTCGCCCTGATCGCGGCTTTCGCAGTGCCGGCCGACCTGTACATCCTCGACGAGCCGACCAGCGGACTCGATCCGCTGATGGCGGTGATCTTCCAGCGCGAGGTCGCCCGGGCCCATGCGAACGGTGCGACAGTGCTGCTGTCGAGCCACATCATGAGCGAGGTCGAGCAGCTGTGCGACCGGGTCTCGATCATCCGCGCGGGGAAGATCGTCGAGAGCGGCACCCTGGCCGAGCTGCGGCACCTCACCCGCAGCGACGTGTCGTTCACGGCATCCGGCATCTCGCTCGAACAGGTCGCCGCGATCCCCGACGTGCACGATCCGGCCGTGCAGGAGGATCGCTTCCGCTTCGCCGTCGACAGCGACCGGACCGCCGCCGTGCTCCCCGCGATCGCCGCGCTCGGCATCAGCGACCTCCGGGTCGCACCCCCGTCGCTGGAAGAGCTGTTCCTCCGCCACTACGGCGACGACCTCGCGAGCCTCGAAGCCGCCGAAGACGGGACCGCATCCGACGCCGACGCACCCCGCACCCGCCGCGCACGCCGCGAAGCGAAGGACCGGGCGTGATGAGCGCCTTCGCCGTGCTGCTGCGGCAGCGCATCCGTCGCGACTGGCTGCAGCTGACCCTGTGGATCGCGGGCACCGCAGCCATGGCGTTCGCCGGCTACGCCGGAGTCACCAGGTCGTACGCGACCCTCGAGGATCGGCAGAACATCCTCGCCGCGGCGCTCGCGAACCCCGTGATCCTGATGTTCCGCGGGCTGCCCTCCGGCTCGTCCGAAGGGCAGTTCATCGCGTTCCAGATCCTCCCCTGGCTCGCCTTGCTCGCGGCTCTCATGAGCACGTTCCTCGCCGTCCGGCACACCCGCGGCGATGAGGAGGCAGGGCGCTCCGAACTCGTCTGGTCCACCCCTGCCGGAAGACGGATGCCGACGATCGCGACGATCGTGCACGGCATCCTCGCCAACGTCGTGCTCGCGGCGCTCACCGCACTGGCGCTGCTGGCGACCGGGCTGCCCGCCGCCGGATCGGTGATCGCGGCTGCCGCGGCGGGGGCCACCGGCATCGCGTTCCTCGGCATCGGCCTGCTCGCCGCGCAGCTCATCCGCACGGCCCGCGGGGCGAACTCGCTGACCGTGTGGGTGCTGGTCGCGGCCTTCCTGATCCGCGGCGTCGGCAACGCGACCGGCACTCCGAGCGACGACCTGTCGTCGATGACGAGCTCGGGGGTCGCGTGGCTGTCGCCCTTCGCCTGGGCCGAGCAGACCCGCCCCTACGACGCCGACCTCATCGGCCCGGTCTTCCTGGGTCTCGGTCTCGGGGTCGTGCTCGCCGCGGCATCCGTCGCCCTGCAGTCGCTGCGCGACATCGACGCGAGCTTCGTCGCCGAGCGTCGCGGACGGGCAGCGGCACGGCCGGCTCTCGCCTCGCCGCACGCGCTCGTGTGGCGATTGACCTCCGGGTCGATCGTGGGCTGGGCGATCGGCGGCGCGGTCACCGGCATCCTCGCGACGACGCTGGGCGGTGTCGTCGATCAGATCTCCGCCGAGAACCCCGCCGTCACCGAGGTGCTGGAGAAGATCGGTGGTGCGACCGGCGGACTCGAGCAGGTCGTGATCACCGTGTTCTTCACCCTGCTCGGCATCCTCGCCGCGTGCTGCGCGGTGCAGACGGTCGTGCGCGCACGGCAGGAGGAGGCGCGCGGCACAGTGGAGGCCCTGCTCGCCACCCCGGTCGGACGCGTGCGCTGGCTCGCCGACCACGTGATCGTCGGGACGGCGGCGGTGCTGATCGTGGTCGCCGCAGCAGTGCTGGCCGCCTGGATCGGGATCTGGTCGACGGATGCCGATGGCGCGCTGTACCGGATCGTCGCGGTCGCCGGGCTCGGACAGGTGGTGGCCGCCTCGGTGTTCACAGTGCTGACCGCCCTGGTCTTCGTGCTCGTGCCGCGCGCCACGATCGGCCTCGCCTGGACCCTCGTGCTGGTGGCGACGATGCTCGGCATGTTCGGGCCACTGTTCGGGCTGCCCGAATGGACCGCGAACATCTCGCCCTTCGCGGTGACCCCCGTGGTCGACGGCGACGGCGTGGACGTGCGAGGGCTCTGGTGGCTGGTACTCGCCGTCGCCGCCGGTGCTGCGGCATCCCTGGCGCTGATGCGTCGTCGCGAACTGGCGGCGGGCGGCTGAGCGTGGACGACGCCCACCGGGCCACCGGCCCCGCCGAGCGGGCCGCCGCGATGCTGACCGCCGCGGGAATGTCGCGCATGCCCGCGCGGGTGATGATGGCCCTGGTCGCCGCGCCCGACGGCGGGTACACCGCCGCGCAGCTCAGCGAGCGTCTCGGGATCTCGGCCGCTGCGGTCTCGGGCGCGGTGCGCTACCTGCAGCAGCTGCGCTTCATCCAGCGACGGTCGTGGCCCGGAGATCGCCGCGACCGCTACGAGTTCGTGCACGACACGTTCTCGAGCTCGATGGTCGGCAACATCCCCGTGTACACGCAGCTCGCCGCGTACATCGACGAGATCGCCGCCGAGCACGACGACGACCCCGGCGCCCAGGAGCGTGCGGCCGAGCTCGCGGACTTCTTCCGCTACCTCTCCAAGCGGATGCTGCAGATCGTCGAGGACTGGCGCGCGCAGCGCCACCCCGGCTGACGCCCGCCCGCCCCGCAGCATCCGCCCGCCCGCCCGCAGCATCCGCCCGCCGCGCGCACATCTTCGGAGTCGGGAGACGACACGCCGGGCGCTCGCGCGTCGCGTCGGCGTGGCGCGCACGGGCCCCGAAGTTGTGCCCGCGAAGAAGAGGGGTTGACACCTCCACAGGTTCTATGGTTAGTTACTCATGTAACTAACCCACCAACCACCTCGGAGCACCCGTGATCGAAGAAGGCAAGCCGCTCTTCCTCCAGATCGCCGAGCAGATCGAGGACTCGATCGTCGACGGTTCGCTCGCCGAGGAGGCACAGGCACCGTCGACGAACGAGCTCGCCTCGTTCTACCGGATCAACCCCGCCACCGCAGCCAAGGGAGTCGCCATGCTCACCGACAAGGGAGTGCTCTACAAGCGCCGAGGCATCGGCATGTTCGTCGCCGAAGGAGCACGAGACATGCTCCTCGGCGAGCGCCGCTCGGCCTTCGCCGACCGGTACATCGACCCGCTCCTCGCCGAAGCCCGCACGCTGGGACTCGGCCCGGACGACCTCGCGGACCTGCTCCGGCAGCGCGCCGCACAAGCTCAGACCACCATCGCAGAAGGGAAGACCCCCGCATGACCGCCGTCATCGAGGTGCAGAACCTCACCAAGCGCTACAAGGAGAAGCGAGCGCTCGACAACGTGTCGCTCTCCATCGAAGGAAACGCCATCTACGGCCTCCTCGGCCGCAACGGCGCCGGCAAGACGACACTCATGTCGATCCTCACCGCGCAGAACTTCGAGTCCTCCGGATCCGTCAAGGTCTTCGGCGAGCACCCGTACGAGAACGCCCACGTCCTCGGTCGGATCTGCTTCGTCCGCGAGAGCCAGAAGTACCCGGACGACGCCTACCCGAAGCACGCGTTCAAGGCCGCGCGCCTGTTCTTCCCGAACTGGGATCAGGCTCTCGCCGACGAGCTCGTCGAGGAGTTCCAGCTGCCGATGAAGCAGACGATCAAGAAGCTGTCCCGCGGTCAGCTCTCGGCCGTCGGCGTGATCATCGGGCTCGCCTCCCGCGCCGAGATCACCTTCTTCGACGAGCCGTACCTCGGACTCGACGCGGTCGCCCGGCAGATCTTCTACGACCGCCTGGTCGAGGACTACGCCGAGCACCCGCGCACGATCATCCTGTCGTCGCACCTGATCGACGAGGTCTCCAACCTCATCGAGAAGGTCATCGTGATCGACGACGGTCAGATCCTGCTGCATGACGACACGGATGCTGTGCGCGATCGCGCCGTCACGGTCATCGGCGAGGCCGCCAAGGTCGATGCCTGGGCCTCCGGCCGTGAGGTCCTGCATCGGGAGGCGCTGGGTCGCGTGGCATCCGTCACCGTGCTCGGCACCCTGTCGGCTGCGGAGCGTGCCGAGGTCACCGCATCCGGTCTCGATCTCGCCCCGGTGTCCCTGCAGCAGCTCGTCGTGCGCCTCACCCAGAAAGCGGGCGCCCATTCCGACACGAGAGTCGCGACCACGAAAGAGGAGGTCCGCTGATGCGTCGCACAGTCAACGTCATCCGCCTGCAGCTGATCAACAAGGGCACCTTCGTCTGGTACCCGCTGATGATCCTCGGTGCGGCGACCCTGATCTCGATCCTCATCTACGCGATGATCCCGGTCGACACCCCGAAGTACGGCGGCGGCGGGCAGGCTCCGCTCTGGTACTTCTTCGCGATCGGGATGTCGGCGATGACCCTCACCTTCCCGTTCTCGCAGGCCATGAGCATCACGCGTCGGGAGTTCTTCTTCGGCACGATGCTCACCGCGATCATCGGCAGCGCCCTCATAGGCATCCTGTTCCTGATCGGCGGCGGCATCGAGGTCGCGACGAACGGCTACGGCGTGAACGGATACGTGTTCTACCTGCCGTGGCTGTGGGATGCCGGACCCCTCGGCGCCTTCGTGGTCTACTTCACCCTCGCGCTCTTCTTCTTCGTGATCGGCTTCACCGGCGCGACGATCTACAAGAGCTGGGGACAGCTGGTGCTCATCATCGTGGGCGTCGGACTCACCCTGCTGCTGGTCGGGCTGGTGTTCCTCGTGACGCGGCTCGAGCTCTGGCCGCACGTCGGTGCGGGGATCAACGACCTCGGCGCGCTCGGGCTGGCGCTGTGGGGGCTCCTCGTCACCGCGGTGCTCACGGGCGTCTCGTTCCTCGCCTTCCGGAGGGCCATCCCCTGATCCGGCACTGAGCACGAACTCGCAAGACGACACGAACTTCGCAGGGATTCACGTGAATCCCTGCGAAGTTCTTGTCGTTCTGCGAGATTCTGCCCGGGCCGCCCCGCATCTCGACCCCGACAAAGTGATTGATCGTGACTTTTTGGGTTGCATAATTCCAGAAACCATCACCTCTGGCATGATGACCGTAGATCCACAGGAGGAGAGATGACGATGTCGGCCGCGGGGTCCACGAATGAGAAGCGCATCGCCGTGGTCGGCGTCGGCGCGCGAAGCGAGATCGCCCACCACGTACCCGTCGCCATGTCGGGTGCAGCCGTGGTCGCCACCGTCGACTCCGCCGCGACGGGCCGAGCACGCTCGGAGACGATGTTCCCCGGCGTGCCCGTCTACGCCGACATCGAGTCGTTGCTCGCGGCCGAAGCGGTCGACGCCGCCATCGTGACCACCCCCGACGACACGCACGCCGATATCGCCGTGGCTCTGCTCAGCGCCGGCGTCGCGGTGTATCTGGAGAAGCCCCTGGCCACGACCCTGGAAGACGCCGACCGCGTGCTGCGGGTCGCCGCCGAGACCGGGACGGCGCTCTACGTCGGCCACAACTTCCGGCACGCCGGGGTGGTGCGCCGCATGAAGGAGATCATCGACCGTGGGGAGATCGGCGAGGTGAAGACCGTCTGGGTGCGGCACTTCGTCGGCAACGGCGGCGACTACTACTTCACCGATTGGCACGCCGACCGGTCGCGGACGAACACGCTGCTCCTGCAGAAGGCCAGCCACGACATCGACGTGATCCACTATTTGACCGGCGGGTTCACACGTCGCGTCGTCGGCATGGGCGACCTGATGGTCTACGGCGGCGTGACGGATCGTCGCGAGCGCCCGGGCGAGACCATGCCGGACTGGTTCTCGTACGACAACTGGCCGGCCTCGGCATCCACCGGCCTCAACCCGGTCATCGACGTCGAAGACGTGTCGATGATGATGATGACCCTCGACAACGGGGTGCTGGCCAGCTACGAGCAGTGCCACTTCACCCCCGACTATTGGCGCAACTACACGGTCATCGGCACCGAGGGTCGACTGGAGAACGTCGGCGACACCGCGGGCGGCACGGTCAAGGTGTGGAACCGGCGGCGCGAATGGGCCGTGGCCGGCGACAGCGAGTACCCGATCGACGGTGACCCGAGCGGACACGAGGACGCGGACCTCGCCACCATGCGTGAATTCCTCAACCATGTCTTCCACGGCGCTCCCACGGTCGTCTCTCCCTTGGCCGCCCGCGCGGCCGTCGCCGCCGGAGCCCTCGCGGCCGAGTCGATCCGTGACGGTTCTCGACCCATCGACATCCCGAGCCTTCCGCCCGAGGTGCTCGAGAGCTTCCTGGCGCGCAGTCGCTAGATCGTGTCGTCGGCGGCGATCAGGTCCATCTGCCAGAACCTGCCGTCCGGATCCTTCTCGTCGTGCGCGTCGTCGGCTGCCGACAGCACCTCGTGGATCCTCACCATGACCGCGTCGAACTCGGCCTCGGTGAGCCGGATCGTGCGCTGCGCGAAGGCCGCGTGCACCTCGGCCGTGCGGCCGGTCACGTATTCCGGCGTCCAGGCGAGCACTCGCCGCACCAGCTCCTGGTGGTCCTCGGCGAGACCTGCCACCACCGATGTCGTGAGCGCCTCGTCGACGACCGGGCTCTCGGGGCCACCGACGTTGAGCGCGCCCTTTCGCGCGGTCCAGACCCGGTCGCGCCGGTCGCGCGCCTTCTCCGGCGCTTCCTCGATCAGCCCGGCGTCGGCGAGGGTGCGCAGGTGGAAGCTGGCGCCGTTCGCGGGAACGCCCAGCTCGGCGGCGATGTCGGCGGCGCGGAGGAACTCGTTGCGAGCGAACAGACGAAGGATCTGACGGCGCAGTGGGTGCGAATAGGCCTTCAGCATCGCCGACGTCATCCAGACGGGATCTTCACCCGACCCGTTCTCTGCGCCTTCGACCATGCTCGAATCATACCTGCACCGAAAGTTGCGCAATAAGACTTGCGCAACTGTTATTGCGCATCTAGTCTCGATTCCATGAGCCTCGCGACCCAGCCCCACCGACTCTGGCGCAACGTTCGCTACCTGACCTGGCTCGTCAGCGACACGAGCAAGGGTCTCGCCGCGTCCCTGTTCGCCTTCGCGATCCCGCTGCTCGCGCTCATCGTGACCAACGACCCCGCGCAGGCCGGCATCATCGGCGGCGCCGGCATGGTCGCACGACTGCTCACGACCCTCGCCGGCGGCATCCTCGCCGATCGTCACCGTCGCATCCTCCTCATGCTGCTCGGCTCCCTCATCGGCATCGTGCTGGCGGGCGGCTTCACGCTGCTGGCCCTGGGCGACGCGCTCACGTTCGGGTCGCTGCTCGTCATCGACATCCTGCTCGCCGCCCGGAGCGGACTCTTCGACGTCGCCGGCGAGAGCGCGCTCAAGGAGATCGTGCCCGACGAGGCGATGGGCCGCGCGCAGGCGGCGAATCAGGGAAGGGATGCTGCGCTGCAGCTCGCCGGCGGACCGATCGGCGGCCTGCTGCTCGGAGTCGGAGGCTGGCTGGTCGGCGTCGCGATGACCGTGTGCCACGCGGTCGCCGCCGTGACGGCGTGGATGCTGGGGCGCGAAGCGCGACGTGCCGGAATCGTGGATGCCGGAGCGGCAGAAGCCGACGGCTCCGCGATCGACGCGGGACCCGCACCGAAGACCAGCGCGTGGGCCGAGCTGCGCGAGGGCTTCGGCTGGCTGATGTCGCGGCCCGACCTCGGCGGCGTGCTGCTCATCATCATGGTCATCAACCTCGGCTTCAACGCCGCGACGACCACCGTCATCTACGCCTTGCAGCAGGAGGGCTACCCGGAACTCCTGATCGGCACGCTCACCGCGGCCGTCGGCGCCGTGATGCTCGTCGGCGCTCTGTTCGCCCCGCTGCTCGTCCCGCGCGTCAAGGCCGGAGTGCTCGCGATCATCGGCCTGTCCGTCGCGGCGGCCGGCACGGTCGCGGTCTCGATGGTGACGGAGCCGTGGGCCATCGTCGCCGTGCTCGGGCTGGCCGTGCTGACGCTGCCCGCACTGAACG
Organism: Microbacterium sp. PMB16; assembly: GCF_051294855.1. GTDB lineage: Bacteria > Actinomycetota > Actinomycetes > Actinomycetales > Microbacteriaceae > Microbacterium. The sequence goes on along the minus strand of NZ_CP145908.1, from coordinate 1,448,095 downwards.
CCGGGATGATGGGCTACTTCATGGTCGCCACACCGACGCACCTGCTGGGTCGGGCGAACAGCGCCGCCGGGGTGCTCGGCATGGGCGCCCTGCCGCTCGCACCGCTCGTCGCCGGGTTCGGCCTCACCTGGGTCGGACGGGAGTGGACGCTCCTGGTGTGCGCGGGGCTGTGCCTCGTCGCGGTCGCGCTCGCCCTCGGCAACCGGGCGCTGCGCGCGCTGCCGGTCGAGTCGGAGTGGTCGGAGCACGCGAAGCAGTTCGAGTCGGCCTGAAGCGCGGCGACTTCCGCGGGTCAGAACTTCGCAGAACGACACGAACTTCGCAGGAATCCGCGCGAAACCCTGCGAGGTTCGTGCTGTTCTGCGAACTTCGCGCCCGCCCGGCATCCGATTCTTGGACGCGAACATGTATCAGGCGGCTCTTGCCGTGCTCCTGGTAGGTGTGATCACAATGGGCTTCATGATCGACGGTGCACCCGGCGCCGCTCTCGGTCCTGCTTCGGGCGATGGTCCGGCACGCTGGCAACGCGCCGCCGACCTGTTCGACGCATGGCGCGAGGGTGATGGTCGAGCGATGGACGAGCTCGTGCGTCTGATGACGCCCGTGCTCTGGCACGTCGCGCGCGCGTACGGGCTCGAGCGCACCCTCGCCGAAGACGTCGTGCAGACCACCTGGTTGCAGCTGGTGCGCGGGCATGGTTCGATCGCCGACCCGCGCGCGGTGTCGGCGTGGCTCACCACCACCGCCCGCCGGGAGGCCTGGAAGGTCGGCAAAGCGAACGGGCGCGTCGACACGACGGATGCCGATGACCTCGACGCGCTGCTCCCCGAGCAGTCCTCCGCCGAGGAGCACGCGACGCTCGGCGACGAGAACCGACGACTGTGGCAGGCGGTGCAGCGTCTCGCCGAGCGCTGTCAGCGGCTCCTGCGCGTGATCGCGTTCGAGGATCGCCCCGACTACGCACGGATCGCGGCCGACCTCGCCATGCCGGTCGGCAGCATCGGCCCCACTCGCAATCGCTGCCTGGCGAAGCTGCGAGCGCTCCTGGACCCGCCATCGACCGCACGGACGGAGGGGATGTCATGACCGATCACGACGATGCCGAGATGTTCGCGCGACTGCGAACCCTCTGGCGCGACGTCGATCCGGTGCCGGCCAACCTGATCGATCGCATGGTCGCCGCCGTCGCTGCCGACGGGCTGAACCGCGAGTACGCCCTCCTGACGCTGGTCGAGGGCGAGTTCGGCGCCGTGCGCGGTGAGGCGGATGCTCTCACGCTGCAGTTCAGCGACGGCACCACGAGCATCCTGCTGCATGTGACGACGACGGCCTCGGGTCGCCGTCGGATCGACGGCTGGGTCGACACCGCCACGGCCGAGATCGTGCTGACGCAGGGCGAGCGCGCGAGGAACACGGCGCCCGCCGAGACCGGCCGCTTCGTCTTCGACGAGGTGCCGCCGGGGCTGACCCGGGTGCGCCTGACCACCGGCGAGGGCGACGACACCCGCACGCTGTCGACACCGCAGTTCGAGCTGTGACCGCGGGCCCGCCCGTCGGTGATGTCGCGGGGCGACCCGCAGGAAGAGGAGGACCGATGGAGCAGCCCAAGGGATGGACGTGGCAGGACCGCGCGGAAGGATCGATCCGCCGGGGCACGGCGCTCGACCCGAGCGTGGAGCCCGTCGACGGCATCCGCGCGTTCCCGACCGCCTACCTGCCGCAGCGCCTGCTGATCGCCCGGATCGACGACGACCAGGAGGCCTACGACCAGGAGGTGCGCACGCTGCGTGACGCGGCCGACTCGTTCGGGTGGCAGCTCGAGATCGAGTCGGAGGCGCGGTCAGCGGGCCGACTCGCGCCGGGGATGCCCGGCTTCCTGCGCGCGCACCTCACGACGCCCGAGGATCCGGGGCGGGGCGACGCGCCGATCGCGCCGGACGCCTGGCGGGTGCTGCAGCGTGCCCGCCGCATGTCGCATTCGACGATGCCGCGCACGAGCCTCGAGCACGTGCTGTCGATCGATCCGGTCGGGCTCAACCCCTTCACGCGCACGAACCCGTTCACACGAACGAACCCCTTCACTCGCACCAACCCGATCCGCGGGGCGGGAGCAGGCGGCAGCGACGACTACCTCGAACCGGGTCGCGGGGCGCGGCAGCCGGTAAGCTGGCTGGGTCCTTCCCCGCAGCGCGGGCCGTCGCCGAAGCGCGGGCGTCGTCCGGTGGTCGCGGTGCTCGACACCGGCTGCGGCGAGCACGCCTGGCTGCCCGCCGACATCGTGACCCGGCACGTCGAGCTCGACGGCCACCCGGTCGGACTCACCGACGACGCCGACCCGGAACGCTACCCGGATCTGTACGGGCAGCTCGACGGCGAGATCGACGCGGTCGCAGGTCACGGCACGTTCATCGCGGGCATCGTCCGGCAGGCCGCACCGGATGCCGACATCCTCTCGATCCGTGTCGCCGGAGCGCTCGGCGTGATCGACGAGAGCAGTCTGCTCGAGACGGTCGCACAGGTCGTCGAACTGCTGCGCCGGCACCGCGAGAACCCGAAGACGGGCTTCCCGATCGACGTGCTGAACCTGTCGCTGGGCTACTACCACGAGACCCCGACCGACGGACTGTTCAGCCTGACCCTGTTCACGCTGCTCACCCAGGCACGCGCGCTCGGCTGCGTGGTGGTGTGCTCGGCCGGCAACGACGCGATCGATCGGCCCTCGTTCCCTGCGTCGCTCTGGCCGTGGCCGGGCGCCGACAACGGCATCCGTCCCGATCGCGCTGCCCCGCACGTCTCAGTCGGCGCGCTCAACCCGTCGGCGCAGTCGGTGGCCCTGTTCTCGAACGTCGGACCCTGGGTGCAGACGTACGCGCCGGGAGCGGCGGTCGTGAGCACGTCGCCCGCATTCATCGGCGGAGAGCAGGCGACGACACGAGCCGACCTCGACGGACTCCGGCGAGAGACCCTCGATCCCGACGACTACCGGGGCGGCTTCGCGGTGTGGAGCGGCACCTCGTTCGCCGCACCCTACGTGGCAGGGCGCATCGCCGCGCAGCTCGGCACTGTGCCGACAGAGGGCGTCGGACCGGATGCCGCGGCCAAGGCCGTCGCCGCCGTGCTGAAGACACTGCCCGCTCCGGTCGACAGGGGCTGACTTCTCGGCATCCGGACTTCTCGGCATCCGTTTCGGCATCCGTTGCGCTCGCGGGGTGCGTCTGTCGGTTGAGAATACAGATGCAGGTCGAAACGGGGCGAAACGACCTGCATGTGGGATTCCGCCCTGCATGTGACTCCCACCCCGCGTGGCAAGCGGATGCCGCATCCGCAGGCTTCCGCGCGCCCTCTGCGCAGGGCATCCTGGACGAATGCCCCTGTCTGCGAGCGAGCTGCATCGGCGTGGTGTCGAAGCGGCCAACTCGCGACGGTTCACGCAGGCGCGGCGCGCGCTCGATGCGGCATCCGCCCGCACCGGCGACCCCGATCTGCTCGCCCGGATCGACGGAACCACCGCCTACGTGCTCGCGCAGACCGGCGAGCCGGCCGCAGCCGAGGAGCTCTGCCGCGCGGCGCTCGGGCGGTCCGGGATGCGCGACGAGACGGTGACCGTGCTCAGTGGTCAGCTCGGCACGCTGCTCCTCCACGCGGGTCGGCTGGAAGAAGCCGAGACGATGCTCACGCGAGCGATCGACCGCCTCACCACGGCCGGCAAGGAAGCGACCGAGCTCGCGAACTGCCTGATGAACCGTTCGGTGGTGCGGATGCAGCGGCACGAGCTCGATGCCTGCACCGAGGATCTGCGCCGCGCGGTCGCCGTGTACGAGGCCGCAGACGCCGCAGAACCCCTGGCCGAGGCGCGGCACAACCTCGGCTACGCGGCGCTCCTCGGCGGGGATCTGGTCACCGCGCTCACCCTGATGACGCGCTCGCGCCCCACGCTCGCCGCGACCAGTGATCTCGCCGCGGCGATCAGCGATCTCGACCGCGCCGAGGTGCTCCGCGACGCCGGACTCACGACAGAAGCGGAGACCCTTCTCGGTCGGGTCGCGCAGCAGTTCGGGGCGCAACGGATGCAGCAGGCTCGTGGCGAGTCCGAGTTCCATCTCGCCCGCTCCCTGCTCCGCCACGACCCGGCCGCAGCCGAACGCGCCGCCCGCACGGCCGCTCGACGCTTCACGACGCTCGGCAACGGGACCTGGGCCGCGCGCGCCGAAGCCGTGCGCCTCGAAGCGCAGCAGCGTGCGCGGCCGGACCGACGGCCCGAGGCGACGGAGTACTCCCGCACGGCGAAGGCCTTGGAGCGCAGCGGCTTCCGCACCGAGGCCGCCGGAATGCGGCTCAGCGCACGACGCGACGGCTCCGGACGGATGCCGCGGGTCGACGCCGACGCGCCGACTCCGCTGCGGCTGCACGCCCAGGAGGTGAAGGCCGCTCGGGCCGCGGCGTTCGGACGCGATCGCAGCGCGCTGCGCGCGGCGTCGGATGGACTCGACCTGCTCTCCGCCTGGCAGCAGTCGTTCGGCGCCCTCGACCTGCAGGCATCCGTCGCGATGCACGGCAGCGACCTGATGTTCGCGGGGCTGTCGGCGGCCGCGCGACTGCGCGATCCGGCGGTGTTGTTCGAGTGGTCGGAGCGCGCCCGGCATCTCAGCCAGCAGGTCGCGCCGGTGCGGCCGCCGCACGATGAAGCGCTCGCGGTCGACCTGGCGGAATTGCGGATGCTGCGCGCCGAGCTCGCGGGCCAGGACTGGACGACCGACGCCCGGGTGCGAGGGCTGCGCGACCGCGTGCGCGAGCGGCAATGGGCGACGACGGGTTCCGGGGGCACACGCGAACGGCTCGGGCTCGCCGAGGTGACGGCGCTCCTCGACCCCGACACAGCCGTGCTCTCGTACGTGTTCACCGGTGCCGAGCTGCACGCGGTCGCGGTGACCGCGGCCGGGGCGTCGATCGTGGAACTCTCCTGGCCGCGGGTGCGCGCCGCGCTCGACGGGCTCCGCGCCGACCTCGACATGGCCGCACTCACCCGCGGCGGGACGATGGGCGCCGTGACCGAGCGGGCGCTGACGGTACGGCTGGCGCTGCTCGACGCCGAGCTCGTGGCGCCGCTGCGACGCGCGGCGCCCGGTGCCTCGACGCTGGCGATCACGGCGCCCGGCGTGCTCGGTGGGGTGCCGTGGGCGATGCTGCCGGGGATGGCCGGCACCCCTTTTACCCTCGCGACGTCGGTGTCACGCTGGCTGACGGTGAACAACTCCTCGAGAACGAGCGCTCCGTCCGCCGAAGACGCGGCCTCGCGGCCGACCGCCGACGTTTCGGAGGAGTTGTTCACCGGCGGTGCGAGACACGAACGTCGGGTCGGCTTCGCGACCGGACCCCGCGTGCCCCGCGCCGGGGAGGAGGTGCGACGCGCGGCCGCCGTCTGGCGCGACGCCGGCACGGGTTCGATGACGACGCTCGAGGGGTCGGGTGCGACGGTCCAGGCCGTCACCGCCCTCGCGGCCGACGTCGACGTGCTGCATATCGCCGCGCACGGGCGGCACGCCGTCGACAACCCGCTCTTCTCGGGCTTCGAGCTCGCCGACGGCACCCTGTTCGGCTACGACGTCGACCTCGTCCCGCGGGTTCCCGCGACCGTCATCCTCTCCGCGTGCGAGCTCGGCCGCTCGTCGGTGCGCTGGGGCGAGGAGGCGTTGGGGATGACGCGGGTGTGGTTGCACGCCGGCGCCGACTGCGTGATCGCGGCGCCCGTCGCGGTGCCCGACGACATCGCCTGCGAGCTGCTCGGCGCGGTGCATGCGGGGCTCGCCGCGGGTTCGTCGCCCGCGGTCGCGCTGGCCGCGGCATCCGAGTCGACCGGTTTGCGCGCGCCGTTCCAGTGCCATGGGAACGGGTTGTGAGAAGTTTCTCCAATCGATGTATCAGAACGGGTGCCGCCCGCTCCTGTCTTTCAGAAGGTGCCATGCGAAGGACCTCGAAGGTGTGAGGTGCGAGGAGGCGCAGTCGGCTGGGGAAATCCGCTCGCTGGGGAGCGCGGATACGACACGGACACCCTCTGCTCCGAGGGTGTCGCGGCTGGGAGGCCGCGGCACTCTCGAAGGGCCTCGGCGCTCTGGGGACGCCGAGGCCCTTCGGCGCGCACGCCCGCTTCGCGAGGTCAGTGCGCATGCGTCGCGCACCGAGGCGATCTCAGCCGAGCTGCCCCCGGAAGAACCGATCGGCGAGATCGCGGACGAGGTCGGGAGATCCATCGGGGGGCTGCCGATCCTCGCGACACCTTCCCCTCTCCGAGGTTTCGTATTACAATACTGCGCATGGCACGCGAGATGCAGGGTCGGGACGTCTCCGAGGAGCAGGTCGACGAATGGGTGGCAGAAGCCGAAGCCGGATACGACCCGGCGGAGTTGCTACGGCGTGCTGGCGGACGACCGGCACGCGCCAGTCAGGTGTCCCATGTCGTGCCGGTGCGGCTCACAGAGGCGGAACTCGCCGCAGTGATGGAGCGGGCCGAGCGAGAGCATCTCAATCGTTCTGACGCTATTCGGGCAGCACTGGCGGCCTGGTCGCACGCCGCGTGATCGTCCGCCGATCCGCTCTCAAGCACGGAATCGACGAGGACGACTCCCTCAATGCCGCCCGCGTGGCCGGCGCTCATCACTTCGCTTGACGACGACAACCCCGGCCGGCAGCTCCGTCTTGGTTTCGACACGCACGGTCGTCTGCTGGAACTCATCGTCCTCGTCTGGGATGACGGCACAGAGGAACTCATCCACGCGATGAGGGCGCGACCCCAGGTACGTGGGGATGCTCGGGTGAGCGTATCGCCGAGGACCCCGCGGCCTCAGGCGAGCAGCACCTCGTGCCCCGCACCCCGGAGAGCTGAGACGACGTCGGCATCCGCACCGGAATCGGTGATCACTGTCGGGAAGAGCTCCACGCCGCCGACGCTCGCGAACGCGACGACACCGAGCTTGCTGCTGTCGGTGACCACGACCGCCCGACGGGCGCGCTCGGCCATCATCCGGTTCACGGCGGCCTCGCGCTCATCCTGCGTGGTGCCGCCGGCGACGGCATCCAAGCCGTTCACTCCGATGAAGGCGATGTCGAGACGCACACCGCGCAGCAGCTGCTCGACGAAGGGCCCGACGAGCTCGTAGCTGCGCGAGTGGATGACCCCGCCGGTGACGACGACCTTGATGTCGGGGCGGGTCGCGAGCTGGGCGGCGATGTTCACCGCGTTCGTGACGACGGTGAGGCCGCCGTTCGCCCCCAGATCGTCGCGGGCCGCGAGCGCGGCCGCGATGGCCGTCGTAGTCGTGCCGCCCGACAGGCCGACGACCATGCCCGGCGCGACGAGCCCGGCGGCCGTCTGGGCGATGGTCTCCTTCTCGTGCGTGCGCAGATGGCTCTTGTAGCGGATGGGCAGCTCGTAGGCGACGGTCTGAGCCACCGCGCCACCGTGTGTACGGGTGAGCAGGCGCTGCTCGGCGAGGCTGTCGAGATCGCGGCGCATCGTGGCCGGCGACGCCCCGAACTGCTCCACGAGCTCGTCCACCGTGACCTCACCGGCGGCAGCCAGGAGGTCGAGGATCGCGTTCAGCCGCGCCGCTCGCTTCATCACGCCACCGTAGCCGTCTCGGCCAGAGCGAACAGACGCAGCATCCGCGCCGCTTCGTCGGCGAGGGCGTCGCGAGCGGGCGCGAGGTACTTGCGCGAGTCGACCAGGCGCTCGTCCGCGTCGAGCTTCTCGCGGATCGCGCGGGTGAAGAAGCCGTTGAGGTGCGTGGAGACGTTGATCTTCGTCATCCCCGCCCGCACGGCATCGGCGATCACGCTGTCGGCGACGCCCGACGACCCGTGCAGCACCAACGGCACCGGCAGCGCCGCACGCAGCCGCGCGATCAGGTCGAGGTCGAGCGATGCGGTGCGGTCGGTCATCGCGTGCGAGGAGCCCACCGCGACGGCGAGCGCATCGACGCCGGTCGCCGCGACGAACTCGCGCGCCTCCTCGGGATCGGTCCGGACGCCGGGAGCGTGCGCGCCGTCCTTGCCGCCGACCTCGCCGAGCTCCCCCTCGACATAGACTCCGGCGGCGTGCGCACGTGCGGCGACCTCTGCCGTCAGCGACACGTTCTCGTCGTAGGGCAGCGCGCCGCCGTCGAACATGACCGACCCGAACCCGAGGGCCACGGCCTCATCGACCAGCTCCGGACGCTCGGCGTGATCGAGGTGCACGGCCACCGGCGTCTGCGCCCGGCGCGCGATGGCGAGCGTCGCGAGCGCGATGGGCTCGAGCCCGCCGTGGTAATCGGCGCAGTTCTGCGAGATCTGCAGGATCACCGGCAGCTGCGCGAGCGCCGCAGCACGCACGAGGCCTTCGGCCGTCTCGAGGTGGATCACGTTGAAAGCGCCGATGCCGGTGCCGGCGGCGGATGCTGCGGAGACGAGTTCGCGGGCGGAGACGAGGGTCACGAAGGGTCCTTTCAGGACGATGCGGGTCAGGACGATGCGGGGCGGAAGGATGCCGGGTCGGGACGAGAGACGCGAAGCTGCTGCTCGATCTCCGGCCAGCGGGGGGAGATATCGCCCGCGAGGGGCATCAGCACGGCGGCGGCAGACCAGGCCGTGGCACGACGGAGGATCTGCTCCGGGTCGCGCACACCCTGCGCGTACAGCACCGCGCAGGCCGAGACCCCGGCGTCGCCCGCGCCGGTCGGGTTGCCGGCCAGCGACTCGTCGAGTCGGGCGTGCACCAGATCGGATGCCGTGACCGCCAGCATCCCCTCGGCACCGAGTGACAGCAGCACGAGCTCGGCGCCGCGGGCGATCAGCGACCGCGCCCCCTCGACCGGGTCGGCGATGCCGGTGGCTTCGAGGAGTTCGGCCGCGTTCGGCTTGAGGACGGTGGCGCCGGCATCCGCCGCACGCAGCAGCGCGGGGCCGGAGGTGTCGGCGATCACGGGAACCCCGGCGTCTCTCCCGACCGCGATCAGCATAGGCAGCAGCGTCTCGGGCGCTCCGGGCGGAAGGCTGCCGGAGATCACCAGCACCCGCGCGCTCGGGAGCCGTTCGACGACCTCGGCGAGCACGGCCGCCCACTCGGCATCGGTCGGATTCAGTCCGCGTTCGTTGATGATGGTCGTGTCGCCGAGCGCCTCGTCGACCACGGCGATGCTGCGGCGGGTGTCTGCGGCGACCGGCACCAGTGCGTGCGGCACCCCGCTCGCACGGAGCTCCGCCGCGAACTCCTCGCCGACGCGCCCGCCGGTGGTCGTGATCGCGAGCACATCCGCGCCTTCGGCGTGCGCGACCCGCGCGACGTTCAGCCCTTTGCCGCCGGCGCGGGCGGCGCCGGCATCCGCTCGATGCGTGCCGCCTTCGATGAGCCGGTCGACGCGCCAGGTGAGATCGAGTGCCGGATTGGGGGTCACGGTGAGGATCATGCGATCTCCCTCGCGCGCAGCGCGGCGCCGAGCAGGCCCGCGTTTCCGGACAGTTCCGCCGCGACGAGCGCGGGGATGCGGTGGAAGCTCAACCGGGCGGCGAGGCGGGTGCGCAGCTCGTCGAACAGCGCGCCGCCCGCCCGAGAGAGTCCGCCGCCGATGACCACGGCCTCCGGGGCGACGACAGCGGTGAGCTGCGCGAGCGACATGGTGAGGGCGTCGAGCGCCGAGTTCCAGATCTCGGCGGCGACCGCGTCACCCGCGGCAGCGCGGGCGATCACGTCTTTCGCGCCGTCCGGGACGATGCCCGTGGCTTCGCGGTAACGCCGGGCGATCGCGCCCGCCGACGCCACCGCCTCCAGGCACCCACGCGCACCGCACGGGCAGATCGGTCCGTCGGCGATCGGGGAGTGCCCGATCTCGCCGGCATAGCCGCCGGCCGTGTACGGCACGCCTCCGACGAGCAGCGCGCCGGCGATTCCGGTGCCGATCACGAGCACGACCGCGTCGGCGTAGTCGCGAGCACCACCGAGTCGGCGCTCTGCCCAGCTCGCGGCACGCACGTCGTGGTCGAACGCCACCGGCAGCCCGAGCCGGGCGCTGGCCAGATCGCGCAGAGGCGCGTCGTGCCACCCGAGGTTGCTCGCGAAGATGCCGAGCCCGGCATCCGCGTCGACGATCCCGGGGACGACCAGTCCCACCGCCTGCGGCACCACGTCGGGGTGCGCGGCGCGCAGCTCGGCGGCGAGCACCTCCAGGCGGTCGAGCAGCACCTGCGTGCGGTCGCCGTCGACGATCGGCGTGGGAGTGCGCCGCAGTCCGAGCGCGGTGCCGTCGGCGTCGAACAGCGCCGACTTGATGTCGGTGCCGCCCACGTCGAACGCGAGCACAGGGACGCCTTCACCGAGCGTGCGCACCGCGGCGAGCGCCTCGCCCGCGCCGTCGCGCACGACGTCGGGGACGGACGCCGCGCCGTCAGGTCCGGTCATCGGAAGATCCGTTCATGCATCCAGGATGACGGATCGGCTGAGGTTGCGCGGCTGATCGGGGTCGAGACCGCGCGCGACAGCGCGGTCGAGCGCCACACGGTGCAGCCGCACGAGGTCGGCCATCGGATCGATCGAGCGCTGCTCGAAGCGGGCGCCGGTCGCCTCGACCTGTGCGGCCAGACCCTCCGGAGCCTCGCCGAAGTGCCAGGTCACGCGGCCGGGAGCGGCGATCGCGATCGGGCCGTGCCGGTAGTCCATCGACGGGTACGACTCGGTCCACGACTGCGACGACTCGCGCATCTTCAGCGCCGCCTCGTGCGCGAGCCCGGTCGCCCAGCCGCGGCCGAGGAACGTGTACTGCTCGGCTTCGCGCAGGGCCTCGTCGTCGTCGGCCTCGGACAGCACGGCGGTCGCGTCGGCGATCGCCCCGGTGAGGTCTTCGCCGAGCGAGGCGCGGAAGAGGGCGAGGGCGGTGGTGGCGAAGCGGGTCTGCACGACTGACTTCTCATCGGCGAATGGCAGCAGCACGGCCTCGTCGACCAGGGACACGAGGGGCGACTCCGGGTCGCCGATCACGCCGACCGTCGGGATGCGGCCCTTGATGCGGTCGACCAGTTCGAGCACTTCGGTGGTCGTGCCGGAGCGGGTGAGCGCGACGACGGCGTCGTAGCCGCGGTCGACGAAGGCCTCGGACGCGGCGAAGGCGTCGGTCTCGCCGTGCCCCGCCGTCTCGCGCAGGGCAGCGTAGGACTGCGCCATGAACCAGGAGGTGCCGCAGCCGACCACGGCGATGCGCGCGCCGGCGGCGGGCAGCTGCGCGTGGGCGTCACGGAGGTCGGCGGCGATCGCCCACATCTCGGGCTGCGAGAGGAGTTCTTCGCGCATGTGGGCGCCGGGCAGCAGGTCAGTCATTTGTGAGTCCTCCAGGCAATATGTTGCATAGTTGTGATCGTTTGAAGCTTGATTCGATCATAGTATGGCGATTAGGAAGGTCAATGGGCGAACACACTTGATTTGTTTGTTCCCTTGACAAATAATCTAACAAGTTCCACCCGAGCCCACCAGGCTTGATCGATCGTGACTGCCACCCGGCGACACGATCACTACGCACTGTCGCGTGACGTGCTTGCGACTGTGCACCACACCCCCTCCGGGGACGATCCCCGCCGCCGGAGCGGACACTCACAGTGAGGAATGCAATACACATGAAGAAGTCACTGCGGTTCGGCGCCGCCGCCATTGCGGCCGTCGCCACGCTCTCGCTCGCTTCGTGCGGGTTCGGCGGGTCATCCGGCGACGGCGGCGACGCTGAGGGATCCACCACGATCGACCTCCTCGTCCCCAGCTACTCCGACGGCACCAAGGCCAACTGGGAGACCGTGATCAAGGGTTTCGAGAAGGCGAACCCCGACATCAAGGTCAAGCTCGAGGTGCAGTCCTGGGACAACCTCGAGAAGGTCGTCTCGACCAAGATCCAGGCAAACGAGGCGCCTGACATCTACAACGGCGGCCCGTTCGCCGGCTTCGTCGGCGATGAGCTCCTCTACCCGGTCGAGGACGTCGTCTCGGAAGACACGTTCGCCGACTTCCAGGACTCGTTCATCAAGAACGCCGAGCTCGACGGCACCGCGTACGCGCTTCCGCTGATCGCGTCTGCCCGTGCCCTGTTCGTCAACAACGCCCTGCTCACGCAGGCCGGCGTCGAGGCACCCACTGATTGGGACTCGCTGCTGGATGCCGCGACCAAGGTCTCCGCGCTCGGTGGCGGCGTCGCCGGCTACGGCATGCCCCTCGGCTCGGAAGAGGCTCAGGCCGAGGCAGCTGTGTGGCTCTGGGGCGGCGGCGGATCGTTCGGCGACGCGTCCGAGATCACGATCGACACCCCGGAGAACCTCGTCGGCGCCGAGCAGATCAAGAAGATGATCGACGCCGGTGCGACGCAGGCCGACCCCGGCTCGACGCAGCGCTCTCCGCTGATGGACATCTTCATCCAGGGCAAGATCGGCATGCAGGTCGGCCTCCCGCCGACAGTCGGCCAGATCGAAGAGGGTAACCCGGATCTCGACTACTCCATCGTCCCGATCCCGACCAAGGACGGCTCGCCCTTCACTCTCGGCGTCATGGACCAGCTGATGGCGTTCCAGAACGACGATGACAAGAAGGAAGCGATCACCAAGTTCTTCGACTACTACTACTCGGCCGATGTCTACGTGCCGTGGGTGCAGGCCGAGGGCTTCCTGCCCGTCACCAAGTCGGGTTCTGAGGAGCTCGCCGGCGACGAGGCTCTCAAGCCCTTCCTCGACGTGCTGCCCGACGCGCAGTTCTACCCGTCGACGAACGCCAGCTGGTCCGCCGCCGACGGCGCCTTCAAGTCGCTGTTCGGTCAGCTGCAGTCGAAGCCGGCGCAGGATGTCCTGACCGAGATCCAGGCGCAGGTCGACGCGGGCTGAGCCCGCTGAACGGAGAGGTTCGGGTATTCCCATGAGCCAGACGAAAGAGTCCTCGAACCTCGCGGGGGCGGCCACCGGCCGCCCCCGCACCTCCCGCCGCACCCCCGCACGCGGGAAGTCCGGGGGCAAAGACCTCCTCCAGGCGCTGCCCTGGATCGCCCCCGCGCTGCTGCTCATCATCGGCGTGGTGTTCTTCCCCGCCGGGGTGATGTTCTTCAACTCCACCCGCGACATCTCCCTCTCCGGGCTCGACAAGGGCTCGGTCGGGTTCGACAATTTCGCGACCGTGTTCGCGTTCGCGGAGTTCTGGCCGATCCTGGGCCGCACGGTCATCTGGGTCGTGTCCGTCGTGACGTTCACCGTCGTGATCTCACTGGCCCTCGCCCAGATCCTCAACAAGGCGTTCCCCGGACGACAGATCGTCCGCATGGCCGTCATCGTGCCGTGGGCAGCATCCGTCGTGATGACGACCATGGTGTTCTACTACAGCCTCGAGCCGTACTTCGGGGTGTTCAACAAGTTCCTCTACGACATCGGCCTCAGCGACGACGCGGTCGGATACGGGTGGACGAAGAACCCGGCCACCGCCTTCGCCTGGTCGATCGTCATCGCGATCTTCGTCTCGCTGCCGTTCACCACCTACACGATCCTCGCGGGGCTGCAGTCGGTGCCCGCTGACGCGATCGAGGCGGCGAAGATGGACGGCGCGGGGCCCGCCCGCACCTACTGGTCGATCGTGCTCCCGCAGCTGCGCAGCGCCCTCGCCGTCGCGGTGCTGATCAACATCATCAACGTGTTCAACTCCCTGCCGATCCTGAAGGTGATGACCGGATCGATCCCCGGCTATGGGGCAGACACGATCATGACGATGATCTTCAAGTACATCGAGCTCCAGAAGAAGGTCGACGTCGCCAGCGCCCTCTCCGTGGTCGCGTTCCTCATCGTGATCGTCATCGTCGCGATCTACGTCAAGACCGTCAAGCCCATGAAGGAGGTCTGACCGTGACCATCACCGAAACCGAACTCGTCACCACCACCGGTCGCGGCGGACGCAGCCTTCCCCCGCTGAACGGCCGCAAGCGCCGCTACACCGAAGACCAGGTGACGCTGCCCCGCGTCATCCTGCGCATGGCCGCCGGCTTCCTCGTGCTCGCGATCTTCGTGCTGCCGTACCTGATCATGTTCTTCGGCTCCGTGAAGACGAAGCCGCAGATCCGCTCCGTCGACCCGACGTATCTCCCCACCGAGTGGCACTGGGAGAACTTCATCACGATGTGGTCGACCCCCGAGACGCCGCTGCCCTACAACCTCATCTCGACCATCGTGATCTCGGTCTTCGCGACGCTGCTGGTGCTCGCGGTATCGCTGCCTGCCGCGTACTACACGGCGCGGTTCAAGTTCCCCGGGCGCATGGTCTTCCTGTTCCTCGTGATCGTCACGCAGATGCTGCAGCCCGCGGTGCTGACCTCCGGTCTCTTCCGCCAGTTCACGACCCTCGGACTCGGCGACACGTGGGTCGCGATGATCTTCATCAACGCCGCATTCAACCTGTCGTTCGCGGTGTGGATCATGCACTCCTTCTTCGCCGGCATCCCCAAAGAGATCGACGAAGCCGCGCAGATCGACGGCGCCGGCCGCTTCACGGTGCTGTTCAAGATCAACCTGCCGCTGGTGTGGCCGGGCATCGTGACCGCGATCGTGTTCACCTTCGTCGCCTGCTGGAACGAGTTCGCGGCATCCCTCGTCATCCTGTCGACCGACAAGAACCAGCCGCTGTCCGTCGCGCTGACCAAGTTCGTCGGACAGTACGAGACCAGCTGGCAGTACGTCTTCGGCGTCTCGCTCGTCGCGATCCTGCCCGTGGTCATCCTGTTCATGCTCATCGAGAAGCGCCTCGTCGGCGGTCTGACCGCGGGGAGCGTGAAGTAGGGACTTCACCGGGGCGGTCCTCCGCGGCGGATACGGTTGAACGATGAGTACGCGCGAATCGAAGACCGTCCGCACGCGGCGCTGGCTGCGCCGACTGACCGATCCGACCAGCGCGCAGCATGTCGTTCTGACGAGCGCGGCGGTGGGTGCGCTCGCGCTGGTCGACCCCGCTCGACGCACGGTCGGCGGACGCGTGCTGCTCCGCGCCGGCACTGCTGTCGTGAACGGCTTCATCGCCTGGTGCGACGCGCGGCCCACGCATTCCGTGTCCGGGCGGATCGGCATGACGGCCGCATCGGTCGGTGCCGGGCTCGCTCTCAGTGAGGCCGGCGACGCGATCGACGCGCGCCTGGACGGCTTCGTCCGCCGCCGCGGCATCCGGCACCCGCGACTGGTCCTCGCGCTGTTCGCCGCCGCGTCGATGGTCGGCGCGCACGCGCTCAGTCGCCGGATCGATGCCGCATCCGCCTCCGACGAGTACGACGACGACTTCGTCGACGACGACGAACCGATCGAGATCCCGACAGCCGTCCGCGAGCTCGTCTCCGCCCTCCTCGCTCGCGCCGACGGTTACGGTGCACCGGAGCTGCGCACGCAGCTCGACGCCGCGCGGGCGATGGAGTACAGCGGCGAGGACGAGGGGTCGTTCTACCCGGGGATCGGCTTCACCATGCCGGCCGACCTGCCTCTCGCCGTGCCCGCCGAGGCACGCTTCCCGGTCATCGGTCGCTATCACCCCTTCGACGGCCGCAGCGCCGACGTCTACCTGTTGATCTCGGATGGACGGTTGGCGAGCCTGAACATCACGACCGGCGAGGACTGGGATGTCGAGGAGCAGATCGCCTGGATGGAGGACGGCGGCTCGATGCAAGACCTCCCGGGCTGGCCGTCGGCTGACGAGCTCACGTACTTCGTCGAGACCTCGGCGGGCCTGAAGCCGCTGGGCTGAATCGTCAGGGTCACGCGAGCGGGGCGTCAGACCGCGGGCGCGGCCGGACGCATCAACGAGACGCCGAGAACGCGTTCCAGCACGTGGCGCCCGGGTCCCAGCGCAGGGTCGGAATCGTGCGCGAAGCGGATCGGTGGGGATGCGGTGCCCTTGGGCCTATTCGTCTCGAAACCGTCTCGCACGGCAGACAGGAACTCCTCACCGAGCAGCGGCGCACGTCCGACGATGGCGATCTCGTGCGGATCGGTCAGGCCCGAGAGGATGCGCAGCGCAGCGGCGACGGCCTCTGCGGCGAGCAGCATCCGCTCTTCCGCGCTGTCGGCGCGCAGCAGTGCGCGCACGCCGTCCGGTTCGAGTTCGTCGTGGAAGTCCTCTCCGAGAACGGCGGTGAGCGAGGCGACGGCTTCGATGCACCCGTAGCCTCCACAGCGACACCGCACGCGGGAGCCGTTGCCTCCGAACGCCACGTGGCCGATCTCTCCGGCGCGACTGGTCGCCCCCGGCAGCACGCGGCCGTCGATCGTGACGGCCGCGCCGATCCCCTCACCCATGCGCAGCACGAGCCGCTGTACGCCGTCGGTCTGATCGAAGGCCGCTTCGGTGAGTGCCTCGCCGTCGGCGTCGTTGAGGATGACGACGGGAACGTCGCCCTCCGCCCGGACGAGGTCGGCGAGCGGCACGTCCTTCCAACCGAGCAGCACGCTCTCTCGCACCACAGCACCGTCCGTGACACCGGGGGACTGCAAGCACACCGCGAGAACGCGGTCGCTGAACTCGCGAACGAGGTCTCCCGTCATGCGTGCGACGTCGCTCGGCGCGACTCCGCTCTCGTGGCTCGTCACGCGCGTCAGCACGCGAGATCCGCTCAGGTCGAGCAGCGCCGCTTCGATGCTCTGCGCGCGGACGATCACGACGCAGACGACGTAGAACGCACGATTCAGCTCGACACGCGTCCCCGGCTTGCCCCCGGTGCTCGCGGCCTGCTCACCTTCGATGACGAGGCCGAGCGCGATCAGCTCGTTCACCAGGGACGACGTGGTGGCGGTGGTGAGGCCGGTCAGTCGGGCCAGAGTCGCGCGGGTGACCGAGTCCTCGGAGCCGATCAGTGCGAGCGCGCGGCGCAAGTGATCACGGCGGATCTTGCCCTTGCCGTCAAGGAGCCCGTCTGCGCCGCCTCCGAAGACGGATCGGTCGAGCCGCGCCCTCGGCCCTTCCACCGCTGTCCGCATCGATGTTCCGCTCCTTCGCGCCGCTCGCGCTCCGTCCGTACCGCGGAACCTTGACACGCGGCCGGTGCAACTCTACGCTAGCCCTACTTCGCTTACTCACTAAGTAAAGTCCGACTCGAGCCCCTCCCCACCTCGAGCACCACTGTTTCTCGAAGACGACAGGACAGGACCCGATGAACGTGTCTGCAACGCTGCACCTCCCGCGCCGCTCGCGCGCCCGATCCCTGCTGAGAGCCGGCGCAGCAATCGTGGCGCTCACACTCACCCTTCCCCTCGTGCCGATGCTGTCGACCCCCGCGTCCGCGGCCGAGACGACCGTGGTCCTCGTCGACGACGCGGTCACCTCGACGACCGAGGGCTTCGAGTTCCCCGCCAAGTGGGTGGGCGATGCCGACCTCGACGACACGAAGTGGCACGGCGGCACGGAGCACTGGGTGCGCGCCGGCGACACCCCCACGATGACGTTCCGCTTCACCGGAGTCCAGGCCGAGCTGCTCGGCAACACCGACCCTGCTCACGGCACGTACGCGTTCTCCGTGGACGGCGGGCCCGAGACGATCGTCGACGCGTACTCCGCAACGCGGCAGTACCAGCAGCTGCTGTTCTCCACCGGGGTCCTCCCGTCCGGGCCGCACACCGTCGTCCTGCGCGTGACCGGGCAGAAGAACCCCGCCGCATCGCGCGCCGGAGCGCAGATCGACTTCGCCCGTGTGACGAAGGAGGTCGTCGCGGCCACCGGCGTGACCGTCGATCAGACGCCGCTGACGCTCGAGGCGGCCAGCACCGCCAAGGTCACCGCGACTGTCGCGCCCGTCGATGCCACCGACAAGACGGTCGAATGGTCGTCGGACGACGAGGGCGTCGCCACCGTCACCGCGGACGGCACGGTCACCGCCGTCGCCGCAGGCGAGGCGACCATCACCGCGACGACCCGTGACGGAGGCTTCACGGCTCAGCGCGCGATCACCGTGACGAAGGCGCGCACCGAACTCTCCGGCGCCGTCGCCGACACCAACTTCCACTACGTGACCACGAAGGCGTTCGACGACTACCGCCGCAAGTACTACTCCGACGTCACGACGATGACGGAGAAGACCTGGCAGGGAACGGCGTGGCAGCGCGACCGCGTCAACGCGCAGTTCGTGCTCTGGACCACGGGCGAGCGCAAGACCGGCGTGCGCGTGGAGAGCGTGAGCCTGAAGAGCGGCGGCGGCGCCTCGTTGGACGACGGCATCACCGCGACCCTCATCTCCACCGTGATGGCAGGACGCGGGCGCCCCTCCCTCGGAAAGCCCCAGGAGCCGATCCCGGATGTGCTCACCCCGGTCGCATCCGTCGAGATCGCACCGCGCTCGGTGCAGCCGGTGTGGATGACGGTCGACGTGCCAGCCGATGCCGCGCCCGGCGTCTACGACGGCACCATCGTCGTGGTGAGCGATCAGGGCGACCGCATCGAGCTGACGCTCGCGCTCGAAGTCCTCGACATCCGGCTTCCCGCCCCGAACGACTGGGAGCAGTTCGTCGACCTGTGGCAGAACCCGTACGCGGTCGCCCGCACCGAGGGGATCCCGCGCGACCAGCTGTGGAGCGAGGAGCACTTCGCCGCCATGCTGCCGCACTATCAGCGACTGCGTGACGCCGGACAGGACGTCATCACGGCCACCGTCGTCAAGGACCCCTGGGCCTCGCAGACGTTCGATCCGTACGACTCGATGGTCGAGTGGACCAAGAACGTCGACGGCACCTGGTCGTTCGACTTCAGCGTCTTCGATCGATGGGTGGAGTTCATGATGGAGGACGTCGGGATCGACGCGCAGATCGACGCTTATTCGATGGTCAACTGGGCGAGCAAGGTCGAGTACTTCGATGTCGCGCAGGATCGCCGGATCACGGCCACGGTGTCGGTCGGCACCCCGATCTGGCGCGAGATGTGGACCGCGTTCCTGGAGAAGTTCGGACCGCACCTGAAGGAGAAGGGCTGGTTCGACATCACCTACATGGCGATGGACGAGCGTGCGCTGGACGACATCCTCCAGGCGGTCGACCTGATCGAGGATGCCGCGCCGGGCCTGAAGGTCGGCGCCGCCATGAACTACAACAGCCTGCACGACCCGCGGCTGGACCGGATCGACAAGATCTCGGTCTCGGCCGACAATGTGCTCATCGGCGACGAGGAGTTCGAGACGGTCGCGGCGCACCGCCGTGAACTCGGCCTGATCACGAGCATCTACTACTGCGTCGGCATCTACCCGAACACCTTCGTGAGGTCCAACCTCGCCGAGGCGGTCTGGGGACAGTGGAAGACCACGGCGACGCAGTCCGACGGATACCTCCGCTGGGCATATGACAGCTTCGTCGAAGACCCGTTCACGACCGTGGACTTCAAGACCTGGGAGTCGGGAGACGCCGCTCAGGTGTACCCGCACAACATCTCGTCGGTGCGCTGGGAGCACATGAACGAAGGCATCAGGGATGCCGAGAAGGTGCGGTGGCTGTCGGCCCGTTCGACGGATGCCGCGACCACACTGAACGCGGCGATGGCCGAGATGGCGAACCCCGGGTTCAAGAAGGACCCGTACGGCGGCGTCATCGACCCGGGTGACGTCGACATCCCCGCCGAGGTCGACCGGCTGCAGGCAGCGCTGGACACGGCGACGCGGGCATACCTCGCAGATCGTCAGGTCGAGTTCGACGTCGAGCTCTCGGACACCGCCCTCACGGTCGGCAAGAAGGCGACCGCGACGGTCACCGGGCTCGAGCCCGGCTCCGAGGCCTCGTTCGCGCTGCACTCCGACCCGGTCACACTGGGCACGGCGGCGGCGGATGCCGACGGCACGGCTCGCCTGTCGTTCACAGTCCCGGAGGTTCCGGCCGGCGCGCACGAACTCGTGGTCAGCGCTCGCGACGCCTCGGGCACACCGGGCACCGTGTCGCTCGCGGTGACGGTGCGCGCCGTCGCCGACCCCGACCCCGGCAACGGGAACGGCAACGGCAACGGGAACGGATCTTCCGGGTCGGGCTCCTCCAACGGCGGGGCTCTCGCGACCACCGGCCAGGACCCCGCGATGATCACGACCGCCCTTCTGGTCGCTCTCCTGCTGCTCGCAGGCGGAGTCGTCGCCGTCCGACGGGGGCGTCTCCCGCGCCGCTGATCGGGTTCCCCAGGGCCGTGGTAGATCGGTGCGGCCGTCAGGAACGAGGACCGGATGCCGCGAGCAACTGCTCCGGGCTCCAGCGCACCCCGAGCGCGGAAGTCAGCGCGGCCTGCGCGGCACCGGCCGATTGCCCCACTCGCGGGTCGGCGTAGCGGATGGGCGCCTGCGTGGTGCCGCTCGACGGGTAGTCGGTCTCGCGTCGGACCTGCTCGAGGAAGCGCGGCCCGAGTTCCGTCGCCGGACCGCCGATGACGACCTCCGCGGGGTCGAGGAGAGCGCTGATGAGCTTGATTGCCCTGGCCAGGGCGCGCGCGCCCTCATCGAGCTGCTGCGCGTCGGCGCGCGCGGCGAGAACCGCGATCTCGGCGGCATCCATCGCGTCGGAGAATTCTTCGCCGAGCATCGCCCCCATGGCCGCCGCGGACTCCAGGCATCCGCGCTGCCCGCACCGGCACTCTCTGGCGGCATCCCCGAACACCACCTGCACGTGCCCGATCTCTCCGGCGCGGTGGCGTGGCCCCGGCGCGAGTTCGCCGTCGAGGGTGACCGCCGCACCGATACCACCGCCGATATGGATGAAGAGCCGGTATCCCGCGGGGGATTCGTCCCTCCCCGCCTCGGCGATCGCTTCTGCGTCGACATCGTTGACGAGCAGCACGGGCGCGTTGAGCGCGCGCTCGAATCGTTCTGCGAGAGGAACGTCGTGCCAATTCAGCTGCACGCTCTCCAGCACCGCGCGACCGTCCGTCGTTCCCGGCAGCTGCACCCCTCCGGCCAGCAGACGATCACCGTACTCCGCGGCGACCGCGGCCATCGCTTCGTCGAGGACTCGGTCACGGTCTTCCCGGGAGTAGGTCACCCTGCGAACCTCGATCTCGGCGCCGTTCAGTGCGACGAGCGCGATGTACGCGTGGCTGGGCTGGATCACGACGACCAGGAGCAGATGATGCTCGGCATCGATGCTGAGCGTCGTCGCCCTCTTGCCGCCGGTGCTGGCGGCCTGCTCGCCTTCGACGATCAGTCGGTTCTCGATGAGCTCGGCGACCAGGGAGGATGCTGTCGCTGCAGTCAGGCCCGTCGCCCGCGCGATCCCTGCCCTGGTCTGCGCACCGGGGTTCAGAAAGACCAGTTGCAGGGCCCGACGCAGGTTCGCACGCCGAACCGATGCCTGCGTATCGAGGGCGTCATCCGTGTTCAGCATGTCGGTCCGTTCGGGTGCTGGTCAGAACTGTTGACAGATCGTCCGGAGATCCGTAGTCTCTCCCTAAGTTTATTCATTGAACTTAGTTGGCCGCATCGGCCTCTCACAGCTCCGGACGGGCGAGTGCTGCACACACCGTCGCCCGTCCGGCACTTCCCTCAGCGGCTCTCGGCCGCTTCGGTGTGGTGGCGGATGACCTCCGCCACCACGAAGTTGAACCACTTCTCCGCGAACTCCGGATCCAGGTGCGCCTCTTCTGCGAGAGCGCGGAGCCGTCCGACCTGCTGCTCCTCGCGGTGCGGATCGGATGCCGGCATCTCGTGCTCCGCCTTGAGCTGGCCGACCTGCTGGGTGGCGCGGAAGCGCTCCGCCAGCATGAAGATGAGCGCGGCGTCGATGTTGTCGATGCTGGCGCGGAGTCGGAGCAGTTCGGCCTGCGGGTCCTCAGCGGCTGTCATGTCCCTACTCTAGAGCCGCGGAACGCCCGGTTCCGAAGAGCGCCACCGCTATCGTGAGCACATGAGCAACGAAGAGTCGCCGGCCTCCGCATCCACCGACGACGACGCGGCCGGTACCCCCGCCGAGGCATCCGATGAGTCTCTCGCCGAGGCACCCGCGCACACCGTGACGTCTGTCGTGACCGCGCCGATGCCGAGGACTGTGGTCGTCGAGCCGATGACACCGAGCCGCTCCTTCTGGACCCGCATCGACCGGCCGTTCGTGTTCGGATTCCTGGTCACGCTCGGCGGACTCGGCGCACTGGTGCTCGGGTTCGCGCTGAACAGCCTCTCGACCGTGCTCATCTACATCGCGCTCGCGCTGTTCGCCGCTCTCGGCCTCGATCCCGCGGTGCGCTTCCTCGAGCGCCGCGGCCTCTCCCGCGCGCTCTCGGTCGTCTCCGTGATCCTCGGGCTCATCGTCGCGGTCGCTCTGATCCTCTGGACGGTGATCCCGATCGTCATCGAGCAGATCTCGAGCTTCGTGAGCTCGGTGCCGGGGATGATCAAGGAGTTCACCCGCACCGACCTCTACGCGACACTGAACCAGCAGTTCGGCGAACAGTTCCAGGACCTGGTGTCGGAGGTGCAGAAGTTCCTCTCCGACTTCGGCAACATCGCCACGATCGGCGGCGGCGCCCTGCAGGTCGGCGCGTCGATCGCGACCGGCGTCTCCGGCGCGATCATCGTGCTCGTGCTCACGCTCTACTTCCTCGCCACCCTGCCGTCGATGAAGCAGGGGCTGCTGCGCCTCGCGCCGGCCCGCGATCGCGCCCGCGCGGGTGACATCACCGATCAGATCACCGACTCGGTCGGCGGGTACGTGATGGGGATGGTGGTGCTCGCGTTCTGCAACGCGCTGCTCGCTTTCCTGCTCTACCTGTTCCTCGGCCTGCCATTCCCGCCGCTGATGGCGACGATCGCGTTCTGCATCACGCTGATCCCGCTCGTGGGATCGGTGCTGTTCTGGATCATCGGCACCGGCATCGCCCTGTTCACGAACCCGGTGGGCGCCCTGATCTTCGCGATCGTCTACCTGATCTACATGCAGATCGAGGCGTACGTGATCACCCCTCGCGTGATGAACAGGGCCATCGCCATCCCCGGCTCACTGGTGGTCATCGGCGCGCTCGCCGGCGGCACCCTGCTCGGCCTGCTCGGCGCCCTCGTGGCGGTGCCGGTCGCGGCATCCATCCTCATCATCATCAAACAGGTGCTCGTGCCGCGGCAGGATGCTCGGGTCTAGCCCTCCGACGGACGCGTCCGAGCCTCCTCATGATCGGCGGATGCCGAAGTGAGAAGGCCCGGATCCGTCGGATCAGCTGCGTCGTCGGTGTCGGGCGAGCGCGCCTCCGCCGATCAGGAGCACCAGAGCCGCCATGCCCGCCAACAGCGCAGTCGACCCGTCGAGGCCTGTGTTCGCGAGGCCATCCCCGCCGGCCCCGCATCCACGGCCCTGATCGTCACGGGCACGCGCACGATCCGCTCCACCCCGCGGGCGTCGACGGCGGTGACGACGATCTCGTGCGCCCCTCCGCCCGCGAACGAGGTGGGGACGCGGGCCGCGAGCTCACCGGAGCCGCTCGCCGCGATGGCGATCGCTCCGAGCCGCACCGGGTCCGAATGCAACTCGACGATCGCGTCCGATCCGGGTTCCGCGCCCTGGACGGCGACAGTGAACTCCTGCCCGGGCTTCAGCACCGATGCGGGCTTGCCATTCACGAGCACCGCGGCGGTCACCCAGGAGACCTCCGCATCGGCGGTGACGGACTCGCCGACGTTGCCCCGGCTGTCTGTTCCTCTGGCCTCCAGCTCGTGGGAACCGAGGTCCCCGATCGTCACCTTCCCGCCAGAATCGAGGGCGGCCCATTCCCCGCCGTCGAGCCGGTACTCGATCAGAGACACGTCGCTCAGACCGTCGACAGCGGTGATGGTCGCGACAACGGGCTCATCCGGCGTTCCTGCTCCGCCCTCCGGTGTCAGGGCGATCTGCGTCGCGGGACCGACGCTGTCGATCGTGAGCGAGGCATAGCCCTCGACGGCGGTATCGCCGACTGTGGCCCGATACTCGAGCGCGGTCGCGCCCTCGCCGACCAGCTCGATCTCGCCCGATTCGGCGCAGGGCCCCAGTCCGCGGAGCCCACGCGATACTCGATGTCGCCGACGTCGCCGGAGAGACCCCGCGCCAGCAGTTTCACCGGTACGGCTCCGCTGTAGACGCCGTCAGCCGCCGGTGCCGCCGTGGTACTCCCGACGATCTCCGCCGAGGCTCCGGCGTGCGGAGGAATCGAGACGTCGATGATCGAGAGGTACGGCGTGAGGTTCTTCCCCGTGACGGTGATCTTCGCGTATCGGGCGCGCTCTGAGGGGAAGGTGACCGTGTCGGCCCGCGACGGACCCGCGGGAGTCGGCTTGCCGCTCAGAGAGGCGACCGTGCGCCATTGCGCACCGTCCTGGCTGAGTTCGACGGTGTAACCGCTCGCGGCGGCCTTCTCCCACAGGATGTCGATCGTGTCGAAGTCGGTCGATTCGCCGAGGTCGATCGTGATCCACGGGTTGGCGACGTACGACGCCGACCAGCGGGTCGCGGGGTTGCCGTCGACTGCGTTGGAAGCCGGGAACGCGGCATCCTCATCGCCGGAGGATGTGGCGGTCGCGGAAGCCGTGAGCGCGTTCGGCGGGTAGACCCTGGCGCTCCAGGCTGAGATGCCGGATCCGGACTCGGATTCGCGGATTCCGCGAGCCTCGACGAAGCGGGCGTCGACACCTCGAAGGTCGATGCTCGAGGCGTCACCGGGGACATCCCTCGCGGCGTACTGCCAGAACACTCCGTCGACGGACGTGACCACCTGGTAGCTGTCCGGTGCGTCACCGGCCCAGTCGATCTCCAGACGCCCCACCTGCTTCGGTGTCGCGAGGTCGATGCGGAAGTCGGCGGTGGCTTCCGTCGTCATCCAGCGGGTGAGGTTGCGGCCATCGGTGAGGAACGCCGGGTCGCTTCCGGATGCTGTCGACGAAGCCGTCACGGGAGCACGGAACGACAGCTCTCCGGCCTCAGCAGCCCCTCCCTGCTCGATCACGGTGAGACCGGGGCCCCTCCCGATCTTCTGCATCTGGGCCGCGAAGGCTGCGTAGGAGAGCGTCGGGTCGCTCGTCGCCCAGGTCTTCTGTGCGATGACAGCGAATGAGTCCCGAACGAGCCCGTGCACGTCGAGTTCCGAGTAGTCGCGGTCGACCAGATCGTTCCACACGGCGAACATTGCACCCATCGGGGCGTCAGCCGCCACCGTGTCGACGTTGTCCAGCCGGTTCGGCTTCCAAGAGGCGTAGAGGCGCGCGTTGTTCAGGCCGTTGCCGTGGTAATAGTCCGCAAACGGTACGACATAGAGATTGCCGTCGTTCGTGTTGATGAACGGATAGCCGTCGGCCACCGCCGACTTCATCCCGTACCAGCCGTCGTTCCAGGTGTTGATGATCACGTCGCGGTCGTAGCCGTCGGCGTTGCCGTGCATCACGCTCATGCTGCCCCAGGCGCGGGGCTGCTTGCCGAGGCTGCGCACATGGGCGGCCATGTCATTGAAGAACGTGCGGTACTCGTCTTTGTACTCGCGGGGATACTCGTCCGCCCCGTAGTGCACGTCGCTGCCGGCGAACCACGGCACGAACTCGTCGAAGACGCCCTTGATGACCTCGGTGGTCTCCGGCTTCGTGAGATCGAGGTGATCGGAATCACCGTCGTGGAGGCCGAGCTCCGGCTTCCACTGGATGAAGGCCAGGGAGTGTGCCGGTACGTCGATCTCCGGGATGATCTGCACGTGGTGATCGGCCGCGACATCCTCGAAGCCCTGCCAGTCGGCGCGGGTGTAGGCGCCATCGGCAGAGGCGAGGCCGGCGTAATCGGGGTTGTCGGACTTGAGCCGGAACCCGGCGTAGCCGTCTTGCCAGCCGGTCGCAGGCTTGCCGATCTGGTTGTCGTTGAGATGGATCTGGAAGTTGTTGAGCTTGTACCAGCTCATCATCGAGATGTAGTCGCGCACGAAGTCGGCTGTGAAGAACCGCCGCCCCACGTCGAGCATGAATCCACGGACCTCCGAGTCGGGCCAGTCGGCCGATTCACCCTGCGGAAGCGTGACGCGTGAGTCCGACCCGGCGAGGATCTGCAGCACGGAGCGGGTTCCGTAGAACACGCCCGTCGAGCTCGGCGCACTGATCTCCACGCGATCGGTGACCAGGAGTTCGTATCCCTCCTCGTCGAAGCGGTCACCGCCCGCCGCATTGCTCAGGCCGTCGTCGAGATCGAGGACGACGTCACCCGCTCGGGGCGAACCAGCCACGATCTCGAGCTCCACCCCCGCGGTCTCCTGCAGGTCGGTAGCCAGACGCTGTGCGACGTCCGTCAGCTGAGCATCGGCGACGATCCGGGCGCTCGCGGTCAGCGTGAAGTTCCCGTCACCGCCGTCCCAGGTCTTCAGAGCGGGGATGACCGTCGGGGCTGCGTTTCCTTCCGCGGCGTGGCCCTCAGCGGGGACGAGGACGGCGCCGAGACCGAGCGCGGCTGCGATGACGAACAGGGCTCCGCGTTTCGTGCGCGAATGGCGGTGCAGGGACATGAGACACTCCGTCGTGTTGGCCGTCAATTTAGTTAGTTGAGCGAACGAACTAACTGTAGAGGCCAGCGTAGAAGACGTCGACGACGACGTCAATGCCTCGAACGGGTCGAATCTGCGGCCCCCGGAATGCAGAAGTGCCCGGACCCATCGGGCCCGGGCACTCCTTTCAGAACGACGACTCAGACGAGGTCGTTGTCTGCCAGCCACTTCTTCGCGATGTCGGCCGACGACTGCTCGTCGACGGCGCTCAGCACGTTGAGCGACACGAGCTCTTCGGCGGTGAGCTTCTCGCTGATCGCGTTGAGCACGTCGGAGACGTCGTCAGCGATGTCGCTCGAGACGATCGGCACGACGTTCGACGAGATGATCAGGTTCTTCGGGTCTTCCAGCGCGACGATGTCCTCCGTCTGGAAGGCCGGCTCGGAGGTGTAGATGTCGGCCACCTGGATGGTGCCGGCGAGCAGCGACTCGAGCGTGGTCGGGCCGGTCGCCGAGAACTTCAGGTCGACACCGTAGACCTCCTTGGCGGCTGCCGGGTTGTAGGGCCGCTCCTCGAACTCCGGCGGGGCGCCGATGGTCACCTCGGTCGGGACGTTCTTGAGGTCCTCGATCGTCTTCAGGTCGTGCTCCTCCGCGAAGCTCTTGAGCACCGTGTAGGTGTCCTGATCCGTCGCCTCGGCGTAGTCAAGAGCCGTCAGGCTGTCGGGCAGGACGTCCTGCAGAGCCGTGTAGACGTCTTCCGGGCTGGTCACGTCGACCTCGTCGTCGGAGAGGTACTCCAGCAGGCTGCCGGTGTACTCGGGGAAGACATTGATCGCGCCGGACTCGACCTCGGGCATGTACGCGTCGCGCTGACCGATGTTGAGCTTCTTCTCGACGTCGAACCCGGCGCCCTCGAGGGCCTGGGCGTAGATCTCGGCGATGATCTCGTTGGAGTAGTACCCCTGCGAGCCGACGACGATCTTGTCGGAGCTGCCCGAACCGGAATCGGCGTCGGACGGCTCTTCGAGCGGGTTGCCGCCGCAGGCGGTCAGGGCCAGTGCGGCCGCGGCCACCAGGCCGACGGCGAGGACGGAGCGCTTGCCTCGTGCTGTGAACATGGACTTCCTCTTCTCTGGGACGTGCTGAGTGCTGTGAGTGCGGGGTGGAACGATGGATTCAGGCCGTGGCGGTCGACGGCTCGGCCGCCGGGGCGAGCGGCCGCGTGCGGCGCCGCACCTGTCGGCCGGTGCGCAGTCCACGCGGGACGGCGGCGTGCTGCGCCGCCGCGAGCAGCAGGTCGACGACCAGCGCCAGGACGGCAACGATGAGTGCACCGCCGAGCACCTGGTCGAAGCGTCGCAGCGGAATGCCCTGGATGATCGGATACCCGAGGCCGCCGAGATTCACGTAGGCCGCGATCGTGACGGTCGCGATGACCTGCAGCAGGGCAGAGCGGATGCCGCCGACCAGCAGCGGCAGACCGAGGGGGACCTCGACCTTCCAGAAGATCTGCCATTCGGTCATGCCCATGGCTCGGGCGGAGTCGATCACCCGCCGGTCGATGGCCTCGAGGCCGGTGTAGGCGCCGGCGAGCAGAGACGGGATGGCGAGCAGGACGAACGTGATGATGGCCGCCTCGGGCACCCGGAGAACGCCGAGCAGCAGGACGAGGAGCACCATGAGACCGAAGGCGGGGATGGCACGCGCCGCGCCGGAGACGGCCACGGCGATCTCGCGTCCGCGCCCGGTGTGGCCGATGAGCCAGCCGAGAGGCAGGGCGATCGCCGCGGCGATGAGGACCGAGATCGCCGTGAGCGTGAGGTGTTGGCCGAGCAGCACGGGCAGGGCGTAGTTGCCCTGCCACTGCTTCGGGGCGAGCATCCAGGCGATGGCGTCGGCGAAGAGGTTCATGCGGCCGCCCTCACGGGAACGGCGCGACCGGCGGCGACGCGACTGGTGGCGGTCGTCCACGGCATCAGCGCGCGTCCGATCAGCAGCAGGAGCAGGTCGATCACGAGCGCGATCACGACGACCGCGACGACGCCGGCGAGCACCTCGGCGATGATGCGGCGCTCGAGGCCGTTGGTGAAGAGGTAGCCGAGGTTGGTGACACCGATCAGGATGCCGACGGTCGCGAGCGAGATGGTGCTGACCGCCGCAACGCGAAGCCCGGCGAGGATCACCGGACCCGCCAACGGGAACTCGACCGCCCAGAAGCGGCGGAACGGCGCGAAGCCCGTCGCGGTGGCCGCCTGCCGAACGCCCTCGTCGACGGAGTCGAGACCATCGGCGACGGAGCGCACCAGGATCGCGACGGCGTAGATCGTGAGCGCGATCACGAGGTTGGTCTCGCTGATGGCGGAGTAGCCGAGCGTCGCGGGCAGCAGGATCAGGAGCGCGAGCGACGGGATCGTGTAGAGCAGTCCGGTGAGCACGATGATCGGGCCGCGCACGAGCCGGTAGCGCCAGGCCACCCAGCCGAGCGGAAGCGAGAACACGAACCCGATCACGATGGGCACGATGCTCTGCCGCAGGTGGACCAGCGTCAACTCGAAGATGAGTCCGAGATTGTCGGTGACCCAGTTCACGTCAGGCCGTCCTGCTTTTCGGGCTCGGCGATGATCGCTCCCTGCGTGCGCCCCTCGGAGTCGACGACGACGGTGCCGTTCGGCGTCTCCTTGAGGTGCAGCGCCCGGCGGCCGCGATCGGCGCCGATGAACGCGGCGACGAAGTCGTCGGCCGGGTTCTCGATGATCTCGCTCGGGCTGCCCACTTGCACGATGCGCGCACCCTTGTCGAGGATGACGACCTGGTCGCCGAGCAGGAACGCCTCGTCGATGTCGTGCGTGACGAACACGACCGTCTTGTCGAGCTCGTGCTGCAGTCGCAGTGTCTCCTGCTGCAGATCGGCCCGGACGATGGGGTCGACGGCGCCGAACGGCTCGTCCATGAGCAGGATGTTCGGGTCGGCAGCGAGACCGCGGGCCACGCCCACGCGCTGCTGCTGACCACCGGAGAGCTGGCTCGGGTAGCGCTCGGCGAGCGCCTGGTCGAGCCCGACGGTGTCGAGCAGGGTGCGGGCCCGCTTGTGCGCCTCGGGCTTCTTCACGCCCGTGAGCCGCAGCACGGTGGCGACGTTGTCGATCACGCTGAAGTGCGGCATGAGACCGGAGTTCTGCATGACGTAGCCGATGCGACGGCGCAGCTGCACCGGATCACCGACCAGCACGTTCTCGCCGTCGATCTCGATGTCTCCCGAGGTCGGTTCGACCATGCGGTTGATCATGCGCAGCAGAGTGGTCTTGCCGCATCCGGAGGAGCCGACGAACACCGTGGTCTTGCGCGACGGCAGAATCAGGCTGAAGTCGTTGACGGCCGTGGTGCCGTCGGGGAACTGCTTGGTGACGTTACGGAACTCGATCATGGGTCACTTTCCAGTCGGTCGATCGACGAGGCGCGCATCAGCGCCTCGGCTCCGGCATACGGACGTCATGCGCTGATCTGCACGCGGGGGTCGAAGGCGACGTAGCCGGAGAAGTCCGTGCCGACGCGGTCGAACGCGGACGGGTAGGGCGTCGGGTACGACCAGGCGTAGTCGGTGTGGAGTTCGTCTCCCGCCTGCACGGAGAAGTATTGAGCGGCGCCCTTCCACGGACATGTGTACGGAGTGGGGCTCTCGACGAGCGCGCCCGGCGCGACGGATGCCGGAGGGAAGTACCAGTTGCCCTCGATGCGGACGAGTTCGCTCTCGTCGGCCTCGGCGATGACGCTTCCTGCGAGTACAGCCTTCATGGTCCTGCCTCCTCGGATGTGGGTTCGAGCGTATAAGACGGCTGGGACATCCGGGGCGGGGTTGCGCAGCGGGCCGTCAATGTGAGAAACAATCCCTGTCCTGTTCGGTGCCGAGCGGCGAGCGGATTGCGGGTGCACCCGCCGTGCTCGGTCGCGGCGATCATGCCGAGTCGCGACCGTAGCCCTCCAGCAGCCGGAGCCAGACTTCGCTGATCGTCGGGTAGGCGGGAACAGCGTGCCAGAGGCGCGTGATCGGCACCTCGCCCACGATCGCGAACGTCGCGGCCTGCACGAGCTCGGCGACCTCGGGCCCGACGAACGTGGCGCCGATCACGACGTCGCGCGCGGTGTCGATCACGAGCCGCGCCTGGCCCTCGAAGCCGTCTTCGTAGACGCTCGCCCCGGCCACCCAGCCGAGGTCGTAGTCGACGACCTCGACCTCGTGGCCGGCCTCGCGTGCGACCGCCTCGGTGAGTCCGACCGACGCCACTTCGGGGAATGAGAACGTGACCTGCGGCACGGCGGCGTGGTCCGCCGTGGCGACGTGCCGCCCCCAGGGAGCGTCGTCGACGTCGTCACCCTTCGCCCGCGCGGCGATCACGTCGCCGGCTGCTCGCGCCTGGTACTTGCCCTGATGCGTGAGGAGCACGCGGCCGGTGACATCGCCCACCGCGTACAGCCAGTCCGAGCCGGGGACGCGCATCGTGTCGTCCGTCTCGATCCACTTCCCGGGCTCGAGACCTGCGACCTCCAGGCCGATGTCATGGTTGTGCGGGGAGCGACCGGTCGCCGCCAGCACCTCGCTCGCGACGATCTCCTCCCCGCCCTCGAGGGTGATCGTCACGCCACCGTCGCCGCGGTGCACGGACGTCGTGCCGGTCGACGTGCGCACGTCGACTCCGAGCTCCTTCAGCCCGGCCGCCACTCTCTCGCCGGCGAACGGCTCCATCGTGGACAACAGCTCGCCGCGCGCGATGAGCGTCACGGTCGACCCGAGCGATGCGTAGACGGTCGCCATCTCCACGGCGACGACGCCGCCGCCGATCACGGCCAGGCTGTCGGGCAGCTCCTCCGCGCTCGTCGCCTCGCGGCTGGTCCAGGGCGCCGCGTCACGCAGTCCGTCGATGGGCGGGATGACCGCTTCCGATCCGGTGCTGATCGCGACGGCATGGCGGGCGCGGAGCACGCGGGTGCCGCCGTCGGCCTCCGTCACGGTGACCTCGCGCTCACCCGTGATGCGGCCGAATCCGCGGGCCAGGTCGATGCCGGCCGAGTCGAGCCACTTGACCTGACCGTCGTCCGACCAGTTGCTCGTGAACGAGTCGCGGCGGTCGAACACGGCCCGCACGTCGAGCTTTCCGGTCACGGCCTGCGATGCTCCACCCACGTGCTGCGCGGCGCGCAGCGCCTGCGCCGGACGGAGCAGTGCCTTCGACGGCATGCACGCCCAGTAGGAGCACTCGCCGCCGACCAGCTCGCTCTCCACGATGATCGCGGTGAGGCCGCCCTGCACGGCACGGTCCGCGACGTTCTCGCCGACGGCACCTCCGCCCAGGACGATCAGGTCGTATTCGTCGGTCTTCTCGGCAGCAGCCATGTCGCACCTCTCCGTCGCCCAGTCTCGCTCAAGAGCAACGTCGAGTCACGGGTGAGTTGTTCCCCGCCGGCGCGTGCACAACTCCTCCAATCCTCGTCAGAACCGGGTCTGCCGCCCGGAATCCGCCCCGAAATCGGAGATTCTTGCTGAATACCGCAGACCGGCCGCAGGTCGAACCTCGACCGAGTCAGGCCGTGACCGGCTCCCGCACCTCGCGCCGCGCCGAGAACGCCCGCGGGTAGGCGCGCTGCAGCGCCACGACGACGAGCGTCGCCACCGCCACCTTGATCAGATCGCCGGGGAGGAACGCGGTGCTGGACAGCGCGGTGAGCCCGAGGGGCACGCCCGTCACGAGCGCCTGCACCGGGATGCCGAAGGCGTAGACCACCAGCACACCGCCGATGAGGGATGCCACCGCCGCGCGCCACCAGGTGACGCGGCCGGTGCGCATGATGAGGCCGATCACGATGACTCCGGCGATCCAGCCGAGCATGTAGCCCACGGTCGGACCGACGAAGACGCCGAGGCCGCCGCGTCCGCCCGCGAGCACGGGAAGCCCGATGGCCGCGAGCGCGAGCACCAGCACGATCGCCCACGGCGCGACCCGGGGGCCGAGCACGAGCCCTGCCAGCATGACGCCGAGGGTCTGCGCCGTGATCGGCACGCCTCCCGGCAGCGGGACGACGACGGTGCCGAGCACGATGATGAGGGCGGCGAAGACGGCCACCCTGCCGAGGGTCGCACTGGTCTCACGGGGCGAGGTGGTCATCGGAGTCCTTCCTGAACGGTGTTCACCTGAACACTGTTCAGCACAGTAGCGACACCGCACTCATCGACGCAAATCAGGTGTCCTACGGAATCAGCACGACCTTCCCCCGTTGCCGGCGCTGCTCGATGGCGTCGTGTGCGGCCGCAGCATCCTCCAGCCGGTATTCGTCGACGGGCGGACTCACCCGCCCCTCGGCCACGGCGGCGAGCGCTCGTGTCTCGAGCGTCCGCAGTTCCGCGATCGGCCGCCCCAACGGCACGGCGACCGTGAGCGATCGTTCGACGATGTCGGCCGAGTCGAGCCGGACGACCTCCCCGCTCGACCACCCGATGATCACGACGCGGGCACCGCGCCCGAGCGTCTCCACCGCCGCCCTGCCCGTCGGCCCGCCGACACCGTCGATGAGCACGGACGGCTGCACCCCATCGAGGAGCCCGGCCAACCGCACCGGCCACGTGTCGTCGTTCGCGTCCAAAGCGATGAGCCGCCCACCGGCACGCCTCGCGCCGACCCCGAGCTGCTCGACCACGGCGCGCTTCGTCTCGCCGCCGTGGAGGCCGACGACCGTGGCCCCGATCGACAGGGCGAGCTGGACGAGCTGGCTTCCGAGTCCGCCGGATGCGCCGGGGATGATGACGACGTCGTCGGGTCGGATCTCCACCGACTCGAGCACGAGCTGCGCCGTGCGGCCCGTGCCGATCGCCGCGACCGCCTGCGGGAGAGTCACTTCGGCGGGGACCGGATGCAGCGCCTCGACGGGCGCCAGGGCGAACTCCGCGTACCCACCGCTGCGGAAGCCCACATGCGCGACGACCCGCGCGCCGAGGACCGACTCGTTCACGCCCGACCCGACCGCGTCGACGATGCCGGCCACCTCGCGTCCTGGAGTCATCGGCAGCACCGGCTTCGGCATCGACGGCGGTCCGCCTCCGCGACGGATGTCGGTGTCGACCGCGTGCACGCCGGCCGCGGCGACTCGCACGCGGACGAGCCCCTCACCCGGTTCCGGCAGCGGCACCTCCTCCACTCTCAACACGTCCGACGCCCCGAATTCGCGGTGCACGATGGCCCGCATGGTCCTCTCCCTCAGGTCGTCGATACTCATGCGCCCGCCTCCTGATCAGTCGCCGCGCGGCCGGCATCCGTCCGCATCCGTGGCGCGAGCACTGCGGCAGCCGCCGCGATCACACCCGCCAGGATGAACACGCCCGTGAACGGGTCGGCGACCGCGACCAGTGCCGTGAACAGCGACCCCGTCACGGCCAGCGCCAGCGCGCTGCCGAACGAGTCGGCGACGGTCATGGCACCGCTGTTGAACCCCTGGTTCTCCGGAGTCGACAGCGCGAGCGTCAGAGCGCTCGAACGCGGACTCATCAGCCCCATGCCGACACCGGCGACGACCCAGGCGACGGCGACGAACGCGGCATCCCATCGGAAACCTGCGGTCGCGACGGTCAGCAGGATGCCGGTCAGTACGAGGACGGTGCCCGCCCGCACGGCGGTGATGCTGGAGAGCCGGACGCCCATCCGCCCCTGCACCGTCGCGGCGGCGGACCAGGCGAGCGCTCCTCCGGTCAAGGACAGCCCTGCGAGCGTCGGCGAGAGGTCGTAACGATCGGTGAGCAGGTACGGCAGGTAGACCTGCGCGCCGAAGAATGCGGCGGCGGCGAGCCCGCGAACCAGGATCACCGAGGGCAGACCTCGGCGCGCACGCAGGGTTCCCCGCGGAACGAGCGGCCGGACCGCCACGAGGGCGATCACGATCGCGACACCGGCGAGCACCGGCCCGACCGCGGGGATATCGCCGACCAGGTTCAGGGCGAGCACCGCGACGGCAGCGAGCACCGACCAGCCGAGCCGACCGAAGGCCCAGGGCACCGACGCGTCTCCGTCGTTCGCGAGTCCGCGGAGGGCGGGGATGACCATCAGCAGCGCCACGAGCACGAGGATGACCACGCCGAGGAAGACCCAGTGCCAGCTCCAGAGTTCGGTCACCGCTCCGGCGACCGTTGGTCCGATCAGGGAGGGGATCACCCAGGCGGCGGCGAAGCCGGCGAAGATCGCGGGATGCAGCGCCTGCGGGTAGACCCGCGCGACCACCACGTACAGCGCGACCGTGAGGGCTCCGCTGCCGAGTCCCTGGGCGAAGCGGCCGGCCACGAGGATCTCCATGCTCGGTGCGAACCCGGCGATGAGCAGTCCGACGACGAACATCACGACCGACGTGTACAGCGGCGCCACCGGTCCGCGGCGGTCCGCCCAGTTCCCGGCGATCACCATGCCGATCACGCTGGTCGCCAGCGGCCCCGCGAAGGCGAGCGCGTAGAGCCGCTCCCCATCGAGGTCGGCGCTGACCGTCGGCATCACCGTCGTCACGGCGAGGGACTCGAAGGCTCCCAGGAACACGAGCGCGCACGCACCGATGGTGATCCAGAGGTATTCGCCGCCCAGGATGCGCGGCGGGGCGGCATCCGGCATCGCGGCCGCTGTGGTTTCCGTTGTCATGATCACGACGCTAGGACTTCAACTAAGGTTGAGGTCAAGCGGAGTGGATGAGAGGCACGCGATATGCCCCAGTTGGACGGCGACAAGGACCGTCGCCTCACGGTCGGCGAGGTCTCCCGCCGCAGCGGTGTCGCGGCATCCGCCCTCCATTTCTATGAGCGCAACGGGCTCATCGTGTCCGAGCGGACGTCGGGCAATCAGCGGCGATACGACCGGACGACCCTGCGCCGCGTCGCGTTCATCCGGGTGTCGCAGCGTGTCGGCATCCCGCTCAAAGACATCCGCACAGCCCTCGAGTCGCTTCCGGAAGGTCGCACGCCCACGAAGCAGGACTGGGCGCGCCTGTCGCAGCGCTGGCGCGACGAACTGGACGCACGCATCAGCCAGCTCCAGCACCTCCGCGGCGACCTCGACGGATGCATCGGATGCGGGTGCCTGAGCCTCACCTCCTGCGCGTTACAGAACCCCGAGGATGTTCTCGGGCGCAAGGGCGCGGGCCCGATCCGCTGGCTCGCGAAGGGCATCCCCGCCGACGGCTGACGCGGCTCAGGCTCCGCGCACGGGCAGGAAGTTCGTCGGGGTCGGAACCTGCGCCTCATGACGGATGCCGAGCGGCGCGCCCGTGCGTTCGTCCAGGTCGAGCAGCGTGATCGTGTCGGAGCGCTGACCGGCGACGAGGAGCTTGCCCTCGTGGACGAGATGGTGACGCGGCCAGTCGACTCCCGAGTCGGCGAGCGCGACCGACTCGAGGGCCTCGCCCCCGCCACGGACGCGGAGGGCCGCGATCGTGTTGCTGCCGCGGAGCGCGGTGTAGAGGAACTGCCCATCGCGGGTACGTGCGAGCTCGGCGGGGAAGTCGAAGCCGACCTGCGCGATCGGGCTCGACAGGGTCGATGACACGACGCTCCAGGTGCCGTCAGCGGCCGCGGCGAGCGTGAACACCTCGCACGAGTACTCGGTCACCACGTGCAGGTGCCCGCTCGGGTGCACGACCATGTGGCGCGGGCCGGTGCCGAGCGGGAGCACGACCTCGTGGTCGAGGATCAGTCCCGCGTCTGCCGAGCCGACGCGCCAGAACCGCACCAGGTCGAACCCGAGGTCGGTGGTCGCGATGCGGCCGTCCGGCAGGAAGGCGGCGGCGTGCGCGTGCGAGACGCGGTCGCCTCCGGCATCGTGCGGGTCGGATGCTGCGATGCCATCGCCCGCGGGGGTCGCGGCCGGGGCATCCGGATCCGCGTCGCCGAACAGGGCAGCGCGGAGCGCCGCCGCAGCATCCGCCTTCGTCTCCGCCGGCACGAGGCGGCCCTCCGCATCGAGGCCGATGCGCACCACGCGTCCGTCGCCGTAGCAGCTCGCGATCAGCGCCGAGCCGTTCGGGGCGACGGCGACGTGACACACGTACTGGCCCACCGCGACCGGGTCGCCGAGCGGAGAGAGCGACGACTCACCGGTGCGCGCGAACGCCTGCACCGCGGCATCCCCTTCGAGCGCCGCGTAGACGACGTCGAGGGACGGATGCTGCGCCAGCCACGACGGCGAAGGCGTCTCGGTGACCGCGCCGCGGTACGCGAGGGTGCTGGCCTCACGGCCCTCGTCGCCGGCGAGCAGGCCGATGCCGTCGGCCTGTCCCTCCATGGCGGAGCCGTAGCCCCCGAGCCAGAACCGTGTCACGCGCGGCGCCCGCTCAGTCGACGAGGTCGTGGCGGACGATGACCTGGTCGCGCTCGGGGCCGACGCCGATCACCGAGATCCGGGTGTGGCTCATCTTCTCGAGCGCCAGCACGTAGTCCTGCGCGTTCTGCGGCAGGTCTTCGAACGTGCGCGCCGTCGAGATGTCTTCGCTCCAGCCGGGGAAGTACTCGAGGATCGGCTTCGCGTGATGGAAGTCGGTCTGATTGACCGGCACCTCGTCGAATCGCTCGCCGTCGACGTCGTAGGCGACGCAGACCGGCACCTGCTCGAGTCCGGTGAGGATGTCGAGCTTTGTGAGCACCAGGTCGGTGATGCCGTTGATGCGGGTGGCGTAACGGGTGATGGGCGCGTCGTACCAGCCCACGCGGCGCGGACGACCGGTCGTCGTGCCGAACTCGAAGCCCTGCTTGCGCAGCCACTCGCCCTGCTCGTCGAACAGCTCGGTCGGGAAGGGACCCGAGCCGACGCGCGTCGTGTACGCCTTGACGATGCCGACGATGCGGTCGAGCGCACCAGGACCGACGCCGGAGCCGGTCGAGGCGCCGCCGGCAGTAGCGGACGACGAGGTCACGAACGGGTAGGTGCCGTGATCGATGTCGAGCATCGTGGCCTGACCGCCCTCGAAGACGACGACCTCGTTGCGCTCGAGCGCCTCGGCGATCAGGTAGCCGGTGTCGGCGACCATGGGGCGCAGCCGGTCGGCGTACGACAACAGGTCTTCGACGACCTCGTCGGCGGTGATCGCGCGGCGGTTGAAGATCTTCACCAGCAGGTGGTTCTTGTGGTCGAGGGCGCCCTCGACCTTCTGGCGCAGGATGTTCTCGTCGAAGATGTCCTGCACGCGGATGCCGACGCGGTTGATCTTGTCGGCGTAGGCCGGGCCGATACCGCGGCCGGTCGTGCCGATCATCCGCTTGCCGAGGAAGCGCTCGGTGACCTTGTCGAGCGTGCGGTGGTACTGCGTGATGATGTGCGCGTTCGCGCTCACCTTGAGTCGGGAGATGTCGATGCCACGGGCGGCGAGCGCCTCGAGCTCGAAGAAGAGCACCTCGAGGTCGACCACGACGCCGTTGCCGATCACCGGCGTCACGCCCGGAGAGAGGATGCCGGAGGGCAGCAGGTGCAGCGCGTACTTCTCGTCGCCGACGACCACGGTGTGTCCGGCGTTGTTGCCGCCGTTGAACTTCACCACCCAGTCGGTACGTTCACCGAGAAGATCGGTGGCCTTGCCCTTTCCTTCGTCGCCCCACTGCACGCCGACGATCACGATTCCTGGCATGGGTATCCCCCCTGCTTTCGCCGGGTTTGCACCGGCTGATGAGCTGGCCCTCTTCGGGCGGTCCCATCCTATCGGGAGGGGATTTCCGGGCCGTTTCGGGGTGTGGATCCCGTCACCGTCGGGGTCGAAACTTCGCAGAACGACACGTGCTTCGCAGGGATACCCCGGGAAGTCTGCGACGTTCGTGTCGTTCTGCGATTTCGGGCCGCAGTGCGCGAGACCGTGGTCGAGCTCAGTGTCCCGAAGAGCTCGCCGGGTGTCATCTTCGGCGCCCCTCGACCGCACGCTGGCGCGCATTGGCCTCGATCTCCCGCATCCGCGCATAGTGCGCTTCGATACGAAGGGCCTGCGGCGAGTCGGGCGCGGGGTAGCGGAGTGAAGCGGGCATCACAGCCGCGGCTTCCGTGCACCGACCGTCGTCGGGGTCGAGCACTCCACGGAACTCCGCGGGGATCCAGGGGTCGCCACTGAGCCGGAGGAGTTCTTCGACTCCGGCCGGATGCTCTGTCCAGCGGTGGAGGGTTCCCCGCTCGTTCGCCGTCATCCGGGCGGGGTCGAGATGCGGTGCGACGAGCTCGGCATACTCCGGTTCGAACCAGGTCAGCCATTGCGGTGCCGTCGGGAGACCGCTCCACGGATCCCGGAGTCCACGATCCATGTAAGTTCGGGCCGTTCGGTACCAGTTCGTGTTGACTTCCGCGAACGCGAAAAAACAACTGAGCCGCTCTGCGAGCGTGACGAAGAACGGTTCGAGGGCGTCCACTGCCTTGAGCTTCCCGAGCCGATCGAGCTCGTAGGTGAGCGAGACTGACTGAATTCGCCCGTATAGGTCGTTCGACCAGCCCTCGATGGCTCCGTGCTCGATCGGCATGCCGTTGAGAACGAAGCTTCCGACAGAGCATTCCTCTCGGTACATCGCGTCGAATGCAGAGTCGTCGTCTCGGGGGAACTTTCCTTGGAATGGTTCATACGTCCCGAACCGCGACGGCACTCCGGGCTTGAAGAACTCTCTGGCGGTGCGGAGGTAGATCGCCGCGAGGTCGTTCGAATCATCCTGCCGCAGGCGGTACCAGTGCAGATGCAGGTACCGCTTCTTCTCGACTTCCGGTGCCGGCGCCGGAACTGCTGCCGCCTCGGGCGGCTCGTATGTCTGCAGGTCGATGACTGTGCCGTCGACGCGCTCGGCCAGGCGTACCGCGAACGCGGTCGCAGCCGCCAGATTCGGCTCCTCGGCGGTCGCCGAGAACCCGCTGGATCCGGTCTGCACGTCGTATGAGACATGGATGCTGTACAGCACCGTCGCGCCCGCGACCTCGGTCCACCCCTCCGGGATGTCCTCCGATTCCAGCCGCTCCGGTCCGTCGAGCTCGAATGCCGCCGCACCGGTCCGCTTGTGCACGATCGATGAGATCGTCTTCGACCGTCGATCGACCTCAGCTGTCAGGCCCCGATCCGCCGACACGACCTTCGCCAGTTCTCGCGTCGTCAGCGAGAGTTTTCCGTACACGTCGAGGTCGTACGACATCGTTCCCCATCCTCTTCTGCTCCATGCCACGTTACCGACGAGCGCACGGCATCCGGATACTTCGCAGGACAACTCCGTGGCCTCCCCGCACAGCGCAGGCTTCGCAGAACAGCACGAACTTCGCAGGCCGCATCGGCGGACGCTGCGAAGTTCGTGTCGTTCTGCGAGATTCGGTGCTGGTTCAGCTGAACAGGCGGAGCGAGTTCCAGCCGTTGCCGACCCTGGATGTGGCACCGAAACCGGTCGCACCAAGACCCGGGTAGAGAATCAGGCCACCATCGCTGACCCGACCGAAGAGGTCGGCCTTCCCGTCGGTGCCGTAGTCGACGCCGCCGGTGATCGCGCTGATGCCGTTCCAGTTGTTGCCGACCTTGACTCCGGGCGTCAGAGTCGCGTTGGTGCCTTGGTAGATGCGAAGATCTCCCGTGGTCGTCGTCGCGAGGATGTCACCCTTGCCGTCACCGGTGAAGTCGCCCGCGAGGACCTTCGATATCGCGTTCCATGCATTGCCGATCCTGACAGCGGCCCCGAAGGTCCCGTTCCCGTTGCCGGGGTAGGCGTAGAGGTTCCCATCGGTTTCGCGAGCCACGAGATCCGCACGCTTGTCACCGTTGAAGTCGACGCCACCGGTGATGAGCGCCTTCGCGTCCCAGCCGCGGGCGACGAGGGCCTTCGTCGGGAAGCCCAGGGCACCATCACCCTGGTGGTACCAGAGGGTGCCGTCGGTGTTCACGACCATCATGTCGCCCTTGCCGTCGCCGTTGTAGTCGCCGTGGATGAGGGCCTTGGCCGCACTCCACCCGGCGCTGACCGCGGTCTGGGTCGCCCATCCGCCGTTGCCGTTGCCGTGGTAGATGTTGAGCCCGTTCGAGGTGGTGATCCCGAAGACGTCGGCCTTGCCGTCGCTGTTGAGGTCGAACGAGGGCTTCGTCGGGGTGAGCGGTGCGCCGTGGTACTCGAAGTGGTTGTGCGTGCAGGCCTCTTCAGTCTGCGCCCACCCGTTCGGCACGGTGAGGGCGGGTCGGCAGGTGAGCTGGCCGACGGCGGCAGGTGCCGGCAGCGCGGTGAACATCGCGGCCGTGAGGGCCTGGTCTTCCGTCGTGTTGCCGGTCGATGCGACGCCGTTCACGACGCTGATGTCGACCGCGTGTCCGCCGCCGTTCTTGGCGTGATAGCTCGTGCCGGAGGGCGTCGCCGTGGTGCAGCTCTCATTCAGCGCGGCGATCGTGATCGCGAAGCCCTGGTCGACGACGACCTTCTTCAGCGCCTCGAGGATCACGGGATCGATCGTGCAATCTCGCACCTGACCGCCGATCAGGTGACCGCGCTTGAAGCCGTTCGCATACGCCTGGATCTGCGCGAGCGCCTCCGTACCGCTCACGCGGCCGGAGTCGATGATCTGCTGTGCGAGCGCCTTCTCGCCAGCGGTGACCGCAGTCGTGTCGAGGGCCTTCTGGATGGTCGCTGCGACCCATCCCGCGATGACGTCGGCTCGCGTGGAGGTGACGGATGCCGTGCCGGCGGGGATGCCGGAGCCGTAGCATCCGGCCTGCGATGCACGCGATGCGATGGCGACCACGGTCGCCGCGCCGTCGATGGTGCGGATGCCGGGGGCACCGCCATCGCCGACGCAAAGAGACGCGGCGGATGCCGAGGCAGTGAGGTTCGCCGCGGCGACCGCCGTGACCGGGTACGTGTTCGTGTGGGCGGCGAGGGGCACCCACACGTTGTTGGTGCGGCCGAAACCGGTGAACGCGACATCCTGACCGACCGTCGGAGCGGTCGTCGCGAGGCGGATCGGCGTGATGTCATCGACCGGACTCTCGAGC
Source organism: Microbacterium sp. PMB16 (assembly GCF_051294855.1). GTDB lineage: Bacteria > Actinomycetota > Actinomycetes > Actinomycetales > Microbacteriaceae > Microbacterium. The sequence continues at coordinate 1,406,676 of NZ_CP145908.1, read as the reverse complement.
TTGGCCAGGACCGCGTCCTTGCCTCCACCCGCGGGCTGCAGCTGGGTGATCTTCGCACCCAGGGCACCGGTGCCGCTGGCCGTCTTGTCGTTGGCGACATCCGGACCGAACAGCACCCGCGCCGGAGCGGCCGGGGCGCCCGCGGTGAGAGATGCAGGGTCCGTGGCGAAGCAGGATGCTGCGGTGAGGACCCACGAGCGATCCACGAGGGTTCCGGTGCAGGAGCCGAGCCCGCTGCGGATCTTCGCGATCGCCGTGCGAGGGTGCGTGGTGGTCGTCGCGGGGACATCGACAGCGGGGTCTGCTTGAACTTCCAGGACCACGATGGTCGACTCGCCCGTGTTCGCGACGTCGACACTGCCGCGCTTGAGAGGCTGAACCGTCGCCTCCTGCTCCGGCCCACCGGCCACCGAGTACGTGACCTCAAGGGGCTGCGAACCAGCCTTCACACCGAACGAACTCTCGATCTCGAGGTTCAACACGGCCGGACGGAACACCGCCTCGAAGCACACCTTCGACAGGCGACCGTCGACCGTGCGTTCCACGATCACGGGGTTGGTCACCGAACCGCACTCGACCAGCCGCAGCCCACCGTTGCCATCCGTCAACACCAGCCCATTCGCCGGACCCACCGACGCACCATCCGGATACGCCCCTGTCTCCACAAGATGACCAGGGGCATCCGCGGCCACCGCAGAGGTGACCGGGAGGCCGACGAGCAACGTCGTCACCAGCGCCGCCGCAGTGCCGGCGGCACCGAGACGCGCCCGACGGCGAGATTTCAACGAGAACATGGAATGCCTTTCATGCGCCGGCGGGGCCGGTGGTCTGGTGAAGAGGGTGTGCGGCTGCAGAGGGTCAGGGCGCTGTCACCCAGGGGGCGCCGACGGTCCACGCCGTGTCCGGGATGTAGCCGACGGTGTCGTCGGCTTCCGGAGCACCGGCGTTCCAGCTCGCGCCGGCGTAGACGAAACCGTTCTTGTAGCTGCGGAGAGCGCGCCAGGAGTTGTTCCCTCCGACGAAGCTCACGCCGACTCCGTGGACGGCCTCCTGCGCGCACCAGGTCGAGGACATCTTCTTCTCGGTCGTGGTCGCCGTCGAGAGTCGGATGGCGGCTGCGGCGACGGTCAGGTCGAGGTACTGCCCGGGGGACGAGAGCGACTCGAAGCTGAAGCATCCGGGATCCGACAGCCCCTGGACCACCTTGAAGGTCGCGTCTCGCCGCGAGGCGATCGGCGAGGTCTCCGAGATCGCCGCGACGGTGGCCTGCGCAGTGCCTGAAGCGACGAGCGACTTGCCTCCGACAGCGGTGCGCAGCGAGACGAGGTTGCCGACGACGGCCGCGTCGTACCGCATCTTCGTGACATTGCGATACCTCCACTGCTGGTCGACGGCCGTTGACGCCGACGCGAGACCGATGGTCGTCGATGTCGGCGCGGACAGCACCTTGTTCGATGCGACGTTCTTGATCGCGAACGCGCCGTTGGACTGCCCGACGAACGTCCAGCGCTGGCGCGAGTCGGCGAGGTCGCACGCGACCTGGACGGCTGCGCTGCCCGCGGCATCCGCACTTCCGATGCACATGGTGCGCGTGACGTCGTTGCGCATCGCGAACTGGTTCGCGGCGACCTCGACGAGTTCCCATCGGCGCATCTGCCAGAGGGCCGTGCAGCCCTCAGGCGCGAGAACCGACCCGGCGCTTGCGCTGCGGTTGCGGGTTGAGAGGCAAGCGCCAGGCTGGCCGGCGCTCTCGATCTCGAGCACCTGTCCATCGGCGAGAGCGGGCGCGGCCCATGGCTCGCCGACGAGCCACGCGGTGTCCTGCACGTAGTTCACGGTGTCATCGGCGTTCGGCACTCCCGCATACCAGGAGGCTCCCGCGTACACGGACCCGTTCGCGTGAGCGCGCAACAGGCGCCACGAGTTGTTCGCGGCGGAGAAGGAGAATCCCGTCCCGTGCGCGGCTTCCTCGGCGCACCAGGTCGCCTTGGGCGTCGCACTCGCCGCCGAGGCAGCTGCGAGAACCAACCGGCTGCCGCCGTCGGTCGTCGCGGGGAAGTCGAGGTAGCGGCCGGGGAATGCCACCGACTCCAGGCTGTAGCACTCGGCATTCGCCAGGCCCTTCACCACGCGGAAGGTCGATGCCTGTCGGGCGGCGAGAGGAGAAGTCGCCGTGACGACGGTCACCGCTGCGGTGCCCATCGCAGAGGCGACTGACAGCGACTTGCCGCCGACCGCGGTGCGGAGCGAGACGTAGCTGCCCAGCGGCGCGATGTCGTATCGGGCCTTGGTGACGTTCCGATAGGTCCACCGCTCGGCGGCGGCGCCCGTGTCTGCTTTGAGCGTCAACGTCGTGGCGGTGGGTGCGGCGAGGCTCTTCCCCGAGGCGATGTTGACGATGCTGGGCTTGCCGCCCACCTCTTCGCGGAACGTCCACTGCTGCTTCGCGTCGGTCGGTGCGCAGGCGGCCTGCACGACGCTGGTCCCTGCGGTGTCCGCGCTGGCCGCGCACATCGCGCGGTATCCGTAGCTGCGCAGGGCGAAGACGGTCGGGGTGACCTCCACCAGCTCCCAGCGGCGCATCTGCCAGATCTCGGCACAGCCCACGGGCACGATCACCGGACCCGCTGCGGAGCTGCGGTCCTTCGTCGAGATGCAGGCGCCCGCTCGACCGACGCTTTCGATTTCGAGAACCTGTCCCGCGGCGATCCCGGGCAGCTTGCGCCCGTTCTCGATCGTGGTCGCGACCCACGGGGCGAGGACGTCGGCGCGCGTGGAGGTGACGGATGCCGTGCCGGCGGGGATGCCGGAGCCGTAGCATCCGGCCTGCGACGACTGCGAGGCCACAGCGACGATCTTCTTCGCGCCGTCGATGGTGCGGATGCCAGGGGCACCGCCATCGCCGACGCAGAGAGCAGCAGCGGATGCCGACGCGGTGAGATTCGCCGCGGCGACCGCCGTGACCGGGTAGGTGTTCGTGCGCGAGGCGAGCGGCACCCACACGTTGTTGGTACGGCCGAAACCGGTGAACGCGACATCCTGGCCCACCGTCGGAGCGGTCGTCGCGAGCGGGAGCGGGGTGATGTCGTCGACCGGGGTCGCGAGCTTCGCGAGCACGGCGTCCTTGCCAGCGCCCGGCTGAAGCTGGGTGATCTTCACGCCGAGAGAGCCGGTGCCGCTGGCGGTCTTGTCGTTCGCGGCATCCGGGCCGAACAGGACACGGGCCGGAGCGGCCGGGGCACCTGCGGTGAGAGATGCGGGGTCAGCCGCGAAACAGCTCGCCGCCGTGAGAACCCAGAGACGATCCACGAGGGTTCCGGTGCACGAGCCGAGCCCGGTGCGGATCTTCGCGATCGCCGTGCGGGGATGCGTGGTGGTCGTCGCGGGGACATCGACAGCGGGGTCTGCTTGAACTTCCAGGACCACGATGGTCGACTCGCCCGTGTTGGCGACGTCGACACTGCCGCGCTTGAGAGGCTGGACGGTCGCTTCCTGCTCGGGACCACCGGCGACGGAGTACGTGACTTCGAGGGGCTGCGCACCAGCCTTCACACCGAACGAACTCTCGATCTCGAGGTTCAACACCGCGGGACGGAACACCGCCTCGAAGCACACCTTCGACAGGCGGCCATCGACCGTGCGCTCCACGATCACCGGGTTGGTCACCGAACCGCACTCGACGAGACGCAGCCCGCCGTTGCCGTCCGTCAACACGAGGCCGTTCGCCGGACCCACCGACGCACCATCCGGATACGCCCCCGTCTCGACGAGGTAGCCGGGCGCATCAGCCGCGGCCGCGGAGGTGACCGGGACGGTGACCAACACCGTCGACACGAGCACGGCCGCGATACCGGCGGCGACCGCGCGGGCGCGACGGCGGGATTTCAACGAGAACACAGGAGTGCCTTTCAAGATGCGCTGTTCGGGGGCGATCAGGTGATGGTGTGTGGAGGAAGGAACGTGGTGCTCAGCTCAGCAAGCGGAGCGCGTTCCAGCCGGAGTTGAGGTTCGTCGGGCCGGTGAATCCGGTCCCGGTGCCGGAATAGACCCAGAACTCGCCGGCCGTCGATCGCGCGAGGATGTCGGCCTTGTTGTCGCTGTTGTAGTCGACACCGCCGGTGATCACGGACATCATGTTCCAGCCGCTGCCGACCTGCGTAGGCGCCGTCAGGTTGGTGCCGTTCCCGGGGAACTGCCAGAGCAGACCGTTGGAGTCTCGAGCGACCAGGTCGCCCTTGCCGTCGCCGGTGAAGTCACCCGCGAGAAGCGCGGTCATGTGCCCCCACCCGGCGTTGAAGTGCACACCGGCCAGGAAGCTTCCGGCGCCCGTCCCCGCGTAGAGGAAGATGTTCCCGTTCGTTCCGCGGCCGATGAGGTCGGCGTGGTTGTCGCCATTGAAGTCAACGCCTCCGGTGAGAAGCGCCGTCGCCGGCCAGCCCGATCCGATGAGGGACTTGTTGATGAATCCGTTCGCCCCATTCCCCTCGAAGAGCCAGACGGTCCCGTCGGTCCAGGTCGAGACGATGTCGCCCTTGCCGTCGGAGTTGTAGTCGCCGTGCACGATCGCCGTGGCGCCCTCCCAGCCGGCGCTCCCCGTCGACTGCTGCTGCCAGCCGCCAGCCCCGTTTCCGAGGTAGAGATACAGCTGGTGGTTCGATGCCGAGACCGACAGGACATCGGCCTTGCCGTCGCCGCTCACGTCGAACGAGGGTTTCGTCGCCGGTGCTGCCGCGGCGATTGTGCCTCGGTATTCGAAGTGATTGTGCGTGCACACGTCGTCGAACTGAGACCATCCCGCGGGTACGGCCACGCGCGGGCGGCAGTTGAGCTGGCCGATTCCGGCGGGTGCGGGCAAGGCGGCGAGCATCGCGGTGCGCAGAGCCTGGTCCTGGGCGGTGTTGCCTGTCGAGGCGACGCCGTTGACGACGCTGATGTCGACCGCGTATCCGCCGCCGTTTCGTGCGTGGTAGCTCGTTCCCGCAGCGCCCGGAGTGATGCAGTACTCGTTGAGTGCCGTGATCGTGATCGAGAAGGACTGGTCGACGACAACCTTCTTCAGCGCCTCCAGGAGGACCGGATCGATGGTGCAGTTCCGGACCTGGTTGTCGACGACGTTGCCTCGCACTCGGCCCGCCGCGTAGGCCTGGAGCTGTGTCATGATCGCCGGCGCCGCGGTCACGCGGCCGCTGTCGATGATCTGCTGCGCGAACGCCTGAACCGCCGCGGGCACTGCGATCGAGTCGAGGCCGTTGCGGATGGTGGTCGCGACCCACGGGGCGAGGACGTCGGCCCTGGTGGAGGTGACGGATGCCGTGCCGGCGGGGATGCCGGAGCCGTAGCATCCGGCCTGCGACGACTGCGAGGCCACAGCGACGATCTTCTTCGCGCCATCGATGGTGCGGATGCCAGGGGCACCGCCATCGCCGACGCAGAGAGCAGCAGCGGATGCCGACGCGGTGAGGTTCGCCGCGGCGACCGCCGTGACCGGGTACGTGTTCGTGTGTGAAGCGAGCGGCACCCAGACGTTGTTCGTGCGGCCGAAGCCGGTGAACGCGACATCTTGACCCACTGTCGGAGCCGTGGTCGCGAGAGGGAGCGGGGTGATGTCGTCGACCGGGGTCGCGAGCTTCACGAGGACGGCATCCTTACCGGCACCGGCGGGTTCGACGTGGGACACGGCGATGCCGAGTGCTCCCGTGCCGCTGGCGGTCCTGTCGTTCGCAACATCCGGGCCGAACAGGACCCGGGCCGGTGCCGCCGGGGCGCCGGCGTCGACCGTGGCCGGGTCCGTGGCGAAGCAGGACGCTGCGCTGAGGACCCACGAGCGATCCACGAGGGTTCCCGTGCAGGAGCCGAGCCCGCTGCGGATCTTCGCGATCGCCGTGCGCGGGTGCGTGGTGGTCGTCGCGGGGACGTCGACGGCGGGATCCGCCTGAACCTCGAGGACGACGATCGTGGACTCGCCCGTGTTGGCGACGTCGACGCTCCCCCGCTTGAGCGGCTGGACGGTCGCTTCCTGCTCGGGACCACCGGCGACGGAGTACGTGACTTCGAGGGGCTGCGCACCAGCCTTCACACCGAACGAACTCTCGATCTCGAGGTTCAAGACCGCCGGACGGAACACCGCCTCGAAGCACACCTTCGACAGGCGACCGTCGACCGTGCGTTCCACGATCACGGGGTTGGTCACCGACGTGCACTCGACGAGACGGAGACCGCCGTTACCGTCCTTGAGAACCAGCCCATTCGCCGGCCCGACGGAGGCACCATCCGGGTAGGCGCCGGTCTCGACGAGATGACCAGGGGCATCCGCGGCGACCGCCACAGACGCGGGGCTGGAGACAAACAGCGTCGCGAGCAGCGCAGCGGCCACACCGGCCGCGCCGATGCGCGTACGTCGGCGAAGATTCAACGGCAGCATGAGGAGCCTCTCTCAGAGGGAGCAGCGCGAAAAAGCGCGAGCTCGATGATTCGAAACGTGGAAAGGAAGGCGCTCGGCCGCACTCAGCGGTTCTCATCTGTCGAGGACGCACGCGCGTAGTTGCTCTCGATGCGCCGCCACTCTGGTGAGCCTTGCGCGGGCGCTCGAAGGGGATCTGGCATCAGATGGGCCTGGTCGTAGGGCCTCCGATAGTTATCAGGGTTCGATACAGGGAGCAACTCAAAAGGCACCCATGGAGTCTCAATGAGCCACGACTCGATTTCAGACGCCTCTGCGGGTTCTTCCGTCCAGCGATGTAGCGAGCCCACCGATCCATCCTCGGTAACACCTGCTGCAAGGTGCGGCCGGACCAGCTCTGCATACTCGGACGAGAACCACATCAACCATTGCGGCCTGGGGGGCATCCCCGCCCAGGCTCCACGCACAGCCGGCACTATCGCGGTGTCGAGCTTCGACGAGTTCACCTCGGCGAACGCGAAGAAGCTTCCTGTCTTGACCGCGACCTCGCTGAGAAATGCTTCGACAGTGCCAAGCAGTCGCTTCTTCGTCAGATGATCCAGATCGAAGCTCACATGAAGCTCCTGATACCTTGCCTCAAGGCTGTTGGTCCATCCGGATACCGACCCGTACTTGATTGCCGTCCCCTTGAACAGGAGCGGCGACACATCACACTCTTCCCGGTAGACCCGCCCGAACTGCGACGGCTCGTCGCGGGGGAACTTTCCCTGAAACGGCTCATGAGTACCGAACCGCGTCGGTACGGCCGCAGGAAAATGCTCCTCGGCCGCCTCGAGGAATTGAGCCGCAAACTCTTTGGTATCGTCGCGCTGTCGATACCAGCACAAGTGCAGGTACAAGCCCGCAGTCACCTTGGTCGACGGCGGCGACGGAGTTCGAGCGTGGCTGTGATTCTTCGCCTGCGGGTCCACGAGCACGCCGTCGACAAACGCAGCCAGTCTCTCGGAGAACCGTCTCGCGAAGGGAACATTCTCGGACGCACTCCCCTGGACGACCATCTGATAGAGCACAGTCGGCCTGGCACTCCGGACCTCGTCCGGCATGTCATCCGGTTCGATCGTGAACGGGCCGTCGATTGTGAAACAGTATGCTCCGGACCCCACGCGGCTCACGGAGGTGAGCTGCCCATCAGCCGGATCGACCTGTGCAGTCAGTCCGTCGACGGTCAGGATCAGCTCAACAAGCTGCGGTGCTGCGAGCACCTTTGTGGCGTACACCTCGAAATCCTGTGACACGACCGTTCAGCCCTTTTTCAAAGTTGCACAGTACGATTCCAGCACATTGCCGGAGAGATCACCGTTCACCGTTTCCGGCAGGTGCTTGATGAAGAACGTCACTGGTCCGCCCTTTACGCACAACGCTTCGATGAGTGGCGTGGACAGTTTTGTATCCGGCCGCACAGCGAGAATGAAGTCCTTACGGCCAGTCGCCTCCGTCAGTTTGATCATGTCGCGAATCTGGCTGCTGTAATACTGCCGATTCACATTCTTGACTTCCATGATGTGCAAGAGCCCGGCCTGGTCGGCAATTCGATCTCTCTTCAGCCCGTACTCGACCTTGTCGAACATGTCCTTCGTGGTGCCCGGACGAATACCGGCAGCGTATTCGCCGTGTTGACCCTTGATGTTCGCGTTTGCGCCCGGAGGATTCGTCAAGTTGCTCGGGCCGATCGGCTTGCAGCTATTGCCCATGACGCTGATGCCGGACGTCGATACGGATGAGGAGGCTCCGGCGGCTGCGCCGAGCCCGCAGGCCGCTCCCGCAAGATCGACGGCCTTGTCCTTGTTCTTCTTGAGCAGGCTGAACGCGTCGCCGACCTTGTTGACGAAGCCGATGACCTTGTCGGCGAGCTTCATGATGAGCGGGATGGCCTCGATGACCTTGGCGAGCTTGCCCCACGGGACGAAGCCGACGAGGGCCATGAAGCACGCACCGATGTCACCCTTGGTGACGCAGTCCATGATGTCGGTGACGCCGATGAGGTCGAGGAGGACCTTGCCGCCCTCCTTGATGATGAAGTCCAGCACGGCGTTCGGCTGCGTCAGCGCGTGAGCATCCTTGAGCCGCTTGACCTCGGCGTCGCCGCCCAGCGCGTAGGCGGCATCGATCTGCGCCTGCGTGAGCTCGCCCTCCTTGCCCGCGGGCGGCGGGAAGTTGTCGGCCCCGTCCTCAGCCCGCTGCTTCGACGCGGCGATCTCCTGGGCTTCGGTCGCGGCGTTCACCGCGGCCTGAGCGTCTTCACCCGCGTCTTCTGCCGACTTTGCTGCGCGACTCGCGGCGTCGTTCGCCCTCGACGCTGCGGCGCTGGCCGACTGCGCCGACGACGTCGCCTGGGCGGCGAAGCCGTTCGCCTTCTTCGCGTCCGCGGTCGCGGCGTTCAATGCCTGGTGTGCACGCTGCGATGACTGACGAGCCTGGGTCTCCGACGCCGTCGCCTGGGCGGCAGAGGTGGCCGCCTTGGTCGCCCAGCTCTGCGCTTCCTGCGCGTATCCCTGAGCCTTCCTGGCGCTGTCCTGCGCCTCGGCTGCCGCCTTCCGTGCCGTCGCCGCGGCCTGCTCGGCCAGCGCGGCCGCCTGACGAGCTGCTGCCGCCTGCGAGTCTGCGAGGTGGAGCATGCTCTGCATCTGCGCGACATGCGCCGCCGTGTCCTGATCGCGCTTTGCGGCGTCGAACTGTCCCTGCTCGAGGAACCTCTTCAGGTCGGCCTGCGAGCCTTCCAGCGCGATATTGGCCGCCGCCTTGAGCTCCGGCCCGCCCGAGCTGCTGAGAGCGAAGGCGGTGGCTCGCTGATCGATCTCCCGAGCGTCGTACTGGCCTTCGGCGATGAACTTCGCGAGAACCACGGGATCGTCAGCATCGAGGGCACGGTTCGCCTCGCGCTTCACGGTCGGACCGCCATTCGTCGCCAGCGCGAATGCGGTCTGACGGTTCTCGAGATCTCGGATCTCGGGCAGCCGCTCCGTGAGGAACTCGGCAACGTACTCCTCGCCGTTCTCCAGAACGTCGTATGCCTCCGACTGGAGCTGAACGTTGCTGCCTTCGTACAGAAGCGCTTTCGCCTCGTCCCACTGGTCCTGCTCGAGCGCGACGTCGTATCCGTCCTTGAAGAACTCCACGATCGCTTCGTCGTTGCCGACGATCGCCCGCTCTGCCGCAGCTGCGATCCACGGCGTACCCGACGTGATCAGCGCCACGAGTGCGGAGCGCGCCTCCGGCAGCAGCTCCTGGAGGTTCGCGCCCGATGCGGTGATCTTGGCGAGGAAGGCGCTGCTCTCCGCGACGGCCTTGTCGGCCTCCCTCTTCGCGTCCTCCTCGAGCTTCTTCGCCTCGGCTTCTTCGTCAGCGGCCAGAGCCGCCTGCGCCAAGCCGAACTCCTCTTCGGCCGCGAGCCGTTCGGCGTCGGCCTTCCGGGCGAGCGTGAAGATCGCCTTCGCGAGTTCGACGGCCTCCGTCGCATCTGCGGCTGCGGCTGCGGCTTTCGCCGAGGATGCCGTCGCGCGAGTGGCGGCCCCCTGAGAGATGTTCGCCTGGTCGGCGGCAGTGTCAGCCTCGATCGCAGCTGCCCGAGCATTGTCGGCGGCCCTGGCTGCCGCATCGCGGGCCTGCTGGGCGACATCCGACGTCTCCGCGGCGAGGCGATCGACGCGTGCGATCGCCGACGCCGCGCGATCCTTGGCGGCGTTCGCCTTCGCTGCTGCGCTCCGTGCCTGCGCTGCCGCAGACGACGAGACTCCCGAGGCCTGCGATGCCTCCATGGCATAGCCGGCCGCTTCGCCGGAGTAGCCGGCCGCAGCGCCAGCAGCTTCCGACGCACGCGTCGCTGCTTCCGAGGCGACTCGCGCCTGCGCGGCGCTCTTCTCGGCCTGCTGCGCGCGCGCCGCAGCGTCGCGGGCCTTCTCGGCTTCGGCACGTGCGGCAGCCGCGTTCCCTGCCTGACCGGCAGCGGATGCCGCGGAGCTGTCGGCGTTCGCCGCCGCGCGGTTCGCGCGGGCCGCAGCAGCAGCCGCTGTTCCGGCGGCGCTCATCGATGCGTTCATCGCCTGATGCGCGGCCGCAGCGGCCTGCACCGCCTGGTCGGCGGCGTCAGCGGCCTGTCCGGCGAGTGCGGCTGCACGGCTGGCGGCGGCACTCGCGGTCTGGGCGTTGCCCTGTGCGGCAGCGGCCTGCTGGGCGGCGCGTTGCGACGCCTCCTTCGCCAGCCGCGCGGACAGAACCGCCTGAGCTGACGCGCTGTCGGCGTTGCGACGCTCCTCCTGGGCCACCACGTTCGCGGCGATGACCTGTTCCGTCAGCTGAGCGATCGTCGCCGACTCGGCGTCGCGCGCTCCGGCGACGAACTGTCCGTACCGAAGGAAGTCGGTGATGGCCTGAGTGTCATCCGACCCGTCCGGGAGGGTGGCGTCGAGGGCGGCCTCGGCAGCCGCGACGACACTCGGCGAGCCGGTCGACGCCAGAGCGTAGGCTGCGGCGCGGTCGTCGATGACCTGAGCGTTCTGCTTCCCCACGAGGAGGAAGGTCGACACCGCGGTGGGGTCGGCCGAATCCAGGGCCTTGTCGGCCTCGCGCTGGACCGTGGGCGAACCGCTCTCCGCGAGCACGAACGCCGCAGCGCGGTCATCGATCGCCCAGGCGTCCTTCCACCCCTCGGTGACGAACGCGCGGAGCTTGTCCGGGTTGTTCTCCGTGAGCACGGCCTCGGCCCGCTCGCGAACCGAGCGCCCGCCGGCGAGGCTCAGGCGCAGCGCCATGAGGCGGTAGTCCTGGGCGATCGCCTCATGCTGCCCCGTGGAGAGGAACTCCTCGATGCTCTGCCCGCCCTTGAGCAGCGCCTGCCGCGCAGCCGCCTGCACGGCCGGGCCGCCGTCGGTGAACTGGGTGACGACGCCCGGGGCGTCGGTCGCGGGAACGAACAGCCCATCGGCTGCCGCCACCTGCGTGCGGACAGCAGACGCTGCCGACGCCGCAGAAGCCTCGAGGGGCTGGAAGAGCCCGACCGCGACGATGGTGGTCATCACCATCGCGACGAGGGCGAACGGCAACCGCCGGGTGGGGACGAGACGCAGGCGTCGGCGCTGGGGACTGGACATCATTGCGGAACTCTTCTCCGGGTGACACGAGGGAGGCGGGACATGCCGCCTCGCAACCTCGGCGCGCTGATGACGGCGCCCGCGAAGAGTCCAGCGGCATGCGAACATGCCACCTGCGAAGACACGCAAACCTGGAACTCGAAGCGGGACCGTCACGCTTCAACCGTGGGTTTGCGGCGGTACTAGTTGGTGACTTTATCCGTCAGCTGTGAGTCTGTCTGTCCCCCGAAAGGCCTACTTGACAGGCGCATCGGGTCGTGCAGTGTGCACATCTGTCGCCATCCGAAGTCGCTTCGACTTCGAGCTCCCGGCGGCGGTTTCCCATGTCTAGCTGAACGTCCATGCTCACGTGGCAGTTTGTGCTGGTTGAGAGGCGTTGAACTAGCAGAAAGTGCCACGCGAGCGAGCCACGCTTGGCGGAAAAGAGACGGATGCTGTCGCGCCAGGCGATCGCCCATGTCGGAGGCCCCTGCCAGGATCGGAGGATGCCAGAAGCAGTGTCCGGCGAACCCGGAGTCCGTGCGAGCGCCACCGCGCCGAAGAAGCAGGGCGCGCTGGTCCTCCTCGCCGCCCTGGTCACCGTGGTGCTCTGGGCGTCGGCGTTCATCGGCATCCGCGGTGCCGGGCCGCACTACGACCCGGGCGCACTCGCCCTGCTGCGCATGGCCGTCGGCACACTGTTCCTCACCCTCATCGCCGTGCGCCACGGCATCCGTCTTCCGGAGCGCCGCCACTGGTGGCTCATCGCCGTGTGGGGTGTCGGGTGGTTCTGCGTCTACAACCTGGCGCTCAACAGCGCCGAGCGCACGCTCGACGCGGGCACCGCCGCGATGGTCGTGAACCTCGCCCCGCTCATGGTCGTCGTGTTCAGCGGGCTGTTCTTGCGCGAGGGGTTCCCGAAACCGCTCGTGATCGGTGCGCCCATCGCCTTCCTCGGCGTCGTGCTCATCGGCATGAACTCGTCCTCGAGCGCAGGCCCTGACATCACCGGCCTGCTGCTCGCGCTCCTCGCGGCCGTCATGTACGCGGGCTGCACCCTTCTCCAGAAGCGCCTCCTCAGCGCCGGCGCCGACGCGACCACGCTCACCTGGCTCGGAGCCATCGCCGGCACGGTCGCGCTTCTCCCCTGGGTGGGCAGCCTCATCGGCGCGCTGCAGTCCGCACCGCTCGACGCCACGCTCTGGGTCGTGTATCTCGGCATCTTCCCCACCGCCGTCGCGTTCACGACCTGGGCGTATGTCCTGCAGCGCAGCACGGCCGGCCAGACCTCGGCCACCACCTACGTCGTGCCCGCCATCGCGATCCTGATGTCGTGGGCAATCCTCGGCGAGGTGCCGACGCCGCTGATGTTCCTCGGCGGCGCACTGTGCCTGCTCGGCGTTCTCGTCACCCGGATGCGCTGGAGCCGGCGCGCGTAAACGGCCCTGGAGCGGTTTTCGAATCGCGCAAATGGCTACTTCCGAGGCGGAAAAAGACCCATTTGCGCGATTCGAAATGGGGAAGTCTTTCAGCGCTCCCCGATGACGTTGCGCGCGAGGCCGACACTACCGATATACCGGTGCGGCGGTCCAGACATCGGTTCCGCTACAGTGACCGGCGGAGGCGAAATGAACACCTGGTGGCCTTACGCACGACTGGCAGCATCCGCTCTGGCGCTGGCTGCCGTCATCGCCCAGCTGAGCCGCTCGATCGAGAACGCGGTCGCGAATCCGACCGCCTGGGGCAGCCACATGCCCACGGTCGCCGCCAACTTCCTGAGCTTCTTCACCATCGAGTCCAACATCCTCGCGGCGATCGTTCTCGCGATCGGCGCGATCTGGGCACTCCGCCGCCGTGACAAGACGGATGCCGAACCGCAGTGGTTGGCGATCCTGCTGCTGTGCGCCAGCACCTACATGATCGTCACCGGCATCGTCTACAACACCCTGCTGCGCGGCGTCGTGCTGCCTCAGGGCGTCACCGTGCCCTGGTCGAACGAGGTGCTCCACGTCGTTATCCCGCTGTTCCTGCTGCTCGACGTGCTGTTCGCACCGCGACGCCGTGCACTCGGATGGAGCACGATCTTCGTCGCAGCGATCTTCCCGATCGTGTGGGCCGTCTACACGCTGGTCCGCGCGAACCTCATCATCGCGCCGGCCACGGGCGACCACTGGTGGTACCCGTATCCGTTCCTCGACCCGCACCTCGTTCCCGGTGGCTACCTCGGGGTCTCGGCCTACGTCGTCCTGATCGCCGCGATCATCATCGGCGCCGCCGCGCTCGTCGTCTGGGTCGGCCGGAAGCGGGGCTCCCGCTCTACGCCCACGGCGTGACCTGGGCACCGCTGCCCGCCTGGAGCGTCAGGGGATACGGTTACGCTGGTCCGCGGGGGATGGCTGTGAGGCGCATTCCCCGTTGAACGAGGGAGCCCCCACATGAACGAGCCCTACGCGCAGGACCCGCAGACGAACTCCGCGCCTCCGCCCCCGCCCGTTCCCGGATATCCGCCCGCTCCCCCGGCACCCGGAGCACCACCCGCCGCTCCCGAGGGCGCGACCCAGGGCGTCTCGGGTTCGAAGAACCAGAGCGCACCGACGGATGCCGAGATGTCCCGCGCCGCGAGCGTGCTGAAGGTCATCTCCGACTCCTACTCGGCGAAGATGGTGGGCCAGGACCGGTTGCGGATGAGCCTGCTCGTCTCGCTCATCGCGGGCGGCCACATCCTGCTGGAGAGCGTCCCTGGACTCGCCAAGACCACCGCCGCCAGCACCCTCGCCGACACCGTGAAAGCGCAGTTCAAGCGCATCCAGTGCACGCCCGACCTGCTCCCCAGCGACATCACCGGCAGCCAGATCTACGAATCCGCGACCGGCTCGTTCCGCACCGTGCTCGGCCCGGTGCACGCGAACTTCGTGCTGCTCGACGAGATCAACCGGTCGAGCGCCAAGACGCAGAGCGCCATGCTCGAGGCGATGCAGGAGCACCAGACCACGATCGGCGGCGAGATCCACCCGCTCCCGAAGCCGTTCCTGGTGATCGCGACCCAGAACCCCATCGAGCAGGAGGGCACGTACGAACTGCCCGAAGCGCAGATGGACCGGTTCCTGCTCAAGGAGATCGTCGAGTACCCGAGCCCGGCCGAGGAGTTCGAGATCCTCAGCCGCATCGACTCCGGCGTGCTCGACCCCGACCGCCACGTGACCAGTGCCGTCACCCTCGATGACGTACACCTGCTGCAGGACGTCGCCGGCCGCGTCTACGTCGACCCCGCGATCCGCAACTACATCGTCTCGATCGCCTATGTCACCCGCAATCCCGCCCCCTACATCGGCGAGGAGCGCGCCCGCCTGATCAAGTACGGCGCGAGCCCGCGTGCGAGCATCGCATTCCTGCAGGCGTCGCGCGCTCTGGCGCTGCTGAACGGCCGCGCGCACGTGCTGCCGGAGGACATCCGCGCCCTCCGCCATCTGGTGCTGCGCCACCGCCTGCTGCTGACGTTCGAGGCCGACGCCGAGGGCATCCGCAGCGAGGAGATCATCGACGAGATCTTCGCCGCCGTCCCCACACCCTGACCTCCCCATGCCCAGCCTGATCACGCAGGTGAAGAGCAAGCTCTTCATCCACTCGTCGCGCAAGTCGCTGCACGCGCTCGACGGCGCGTACGCGTCTCTGCTGCACGGGCGCAGCCTCGACTTCGAAGACCTGCGCAAGTACGAGTACGGCGATCAGGTACGCGACATCGACTGGCGCGCGACCGCCCGACTGGGTGCGCCTCTGGTCAAGCGTCACCGCGCGATGCGCATGCACACGATCATGTTCGTCGTCGACACCGGCCGCTCCATGACGGCGCTCGCACACGATGAGCAATCGAAGAAAGACCTCGCGATCCTCGCCACCGGCGTGCTCGGCGTGCTCGCACTCCGCCACGGCGACGACTTCACGATGGTCTACGGAGACGCCGAGCGCGTGCGGCGGCGCGCGCCAGGGCGCAGCGAGGGTGCCCTGGAACACGCCCTGCGCACCATCGACAAGGCCATCGGCGAGAGCACAGCCCCGAGCGACCGCGACGCCCTGCTCACCTACGTCACGCGCACGATCTCGCGGCGCATGATCGTCGTCGTGATCACCGACGAGGCGCCGATCACCGACGAGACGGAGCGGATGCTGCGCCGCCTGCGCGTGCAGCACGACGTGCTCTGGCTCACCATCCGCGACGCCGATCCGGTGCTGGACCACAGCACCCGCACCATCCGCAGTGACGTCGACAGCCGGTGGGATGTTCCGGACTTCGTGCAGGGCGACCTCGGCATCGTCCAAGAGCTGGTGGCGCAGACCGAGGCGGATGCCGCACACCTCGCAGAGACCCTGAAGCGCATGGAGATCAGTCACTCCGTGCTCGAGGGGCAGGACGACGCGGTTTCGCAGCTGCTCCAGTTGTTGAACCGGAGGTCTCATGCCGGGATCTGACGAGCTCTACCCGCCCGCGCAGTACGGCTGGGGATGGATGCTGCTGGCATTCGGCATCCTCGCCCTGCTGGTGCTCGGCGCGTGGCTGCTGATCGTGCTCACCCGCCCTCGTCGCAGCTTCTCCGTCGCCGGCACGGCGCCGGAGCAGAGTCCGCTCTTCGTCGATGTGCTCTCGCAGCTGCGCACCGAGTACCTCGACCGCATCCAGATGGTCGAGACCGACTACCGGGAACGCAAGCTCTCCGCCCGCAACGCGAACCTCGAGCTGAGCCGGGTCGTACGCGCCTTCGTGAACGAGTACAGCGGTCTGGAAGCGCCCGTGCTGGCACTCGACGACCTCAAGGCTCGCGGCGTGCACCCCGCTCTCATCGACGCGATGGGGCGGCACTACTACCCCAGCATCTTCCGTCAGGGACCGGCGATCGATCCCCTTGCGGGCGCCGAGGCCGCGCGAACGGTGGTGCGGTCGTGGCACTAGCGAACTTCTGGATGATCCTGGTGGCGCTCGGGATCGCGGTCCTCGCCATCGGGATCGGACTCGCGCTGGGGCTGCGCCGCCGCGGGCGCGACGCCGACGGCGACCGGGCTCGCGTCGCGCGCGCGGAGCGACTGCGCACCCTCCCGACGTTCCGTCAGGCGCTGCTGCGCCGGGTGATCGCGCTCTCCGGCATCCTCGTGCTCGGCATCCTGACCACGGTCGCCGCGGGCGTGGTCGCCGCCCGCCCGATGTCGTCGCAGACGATCCAGCCCGTCAACACCAGCCGCGACATCATGCTGTGCCTCGATGTCTCCGGGTCGATGACCGAGGTCGACGTCGAGGTGCTGAGCGTGTTCGAGGAGCTGCTCGAGGACTTCGAGGGCGAGCGCATCGGGCTGACCATCTTCAACAGCTCGCCCGTGCAGATCTTCCCGCTGACCGACGACTACGACTTCATCCGCGAGCACCTCGCCAGCATCAAGGCGAGCTTCGACTACGTCGATGAGATCCCCGAGCACTGGGTCGGCACGCTCAACGGCGAGGGGGCTTCGTTGATCGGCGACGGGCTCGCCGCCTGCACGATGGGCTTCGACCGTCCCGACGACGATCGTTCGCGGTCGGTCATCTTCGCCACCGACAACGAGATCAACGGTGCCTCGATCGTGACGCTCGAAGAGGCCGCGGGCTACGCGAAGTCGAAGGGCGTGCGGGTGTTCGCGCTGAATCCGGTGCAGGGCAAGGACGCCGAGGTCAGTGCGGAGCTCTCCGCCGCAGCCGAGACGACCGGCGGTGCCGCGTACGGCCTGCGCGACACGACGACCGTCGCCGACATCGTGACCCAGGTGCAGGAGCAGGAGGCGACCGAGCTGCGCGGCGAGGCGCAGGTGGTCTGGACCGACACCCCGAACCTGTGGATCGTGGTGCTGTCGATCGCGCTCCTGTCGTTCATCGTGGTGTTGTGGAGGGTGCGACTGTGATCTTCCAGCCCGTTCTCCATCCGCTGCTGCTCGTGCTGCTCTTCGCCCCGGTGGCTGCGGTCGTCGTCTGGGTGATCCTGCGCGGTGGCGGTGCTTCCACAGGCTCGGGCTCTTCGACAGGCTCGGGCTCCGGGCGACACCGCACGCTGTGGTCGCTGCGCCTGGTCATGGTGCTCGCCTGCTTCGTGATGCTGCTGCGCCCGGGGCTTCCGGGCGGTGCCACGCAGACGCTCGCCACCGACACCGACATCGTGCTGGTCGTCGACACGACGGCGAGCATCGTGGCCGAGGACTGGGCCGACGGGGAACCGCGTCTCGACGGTGTGCGCGAAGACGTGCGCGCGATCGTCGCAGAGTATCCGGGAGCCCGGTTCGCGCTGATCACGTCGGATGCTGCGGCCGAGGTGCGGATGCCGCTCACGACCGACACCACCGCTCTGATGGGCTCGCTCGACGTGCTGCGACCCGAGGTGACGAGCCAGTCCCGCGGCAGCTCGATCGGCATCGCGGCGCGGCTGCTCTCGGACACGCTCGCCACGGCCGCGGACTCGTCGCCCGACCGTTCGCGGATGGTGTTCTACTTCGGCGACGGCGAGCAGACGGTCGATTCTGCGCCGGAGTCGTTCGCGTCGAGCGCCAAGTACACCGACTCCGGTGCCGTGTTCGGCTACGGCACCGCGGAGGGCGGGCCGATGCGGATCAACTCCGGAGGTGTCGACCCTTCGTCGGGCTCAGGGACCGGGTCCGGTGACTACATCGAATACCAGGGCGAAGACGCGCTCTCGGTGATCGACGAGAAGAACTTGGCGGCGCTCGCCGAACAGCTGGGCGTCGAGTACGAGCACCGGACCGCGGATGCCGCGCCGACACTGCCGGAGGCGCCGTCGACCACCACAAACTATGCCGAGTCCGGCGAGGTCGGCAACGTGACGGAGCTGTACTGGATCGCCGCTCTCGTCATCCTCCTGCTCCTCGGCTTCGAGCTGACCAGCGCCACGATGCTGATCGCGCGGCTGCGCCAGCTGCGCGCGCCGGCCCCCGGTCCGCTGCGCCCCGGCCCCAGCCACCCCGGTCCCAGCCACCCCGGTTCCTGAGCGAGCGCAGCGAGACGAAGGGCGCCCGCACGACGCCCGGCGAAGGAGGTGCGTCATGACCTCTCACGACGAGGCCGCGGCAGCCCTGCTGCGATCGAACCGCCGACGCCGCAGCATCCGTCGTTGGGTGGCGATCGGCACCCTGCCGCTCACGCTCGTCGCGCTCTTCTTCGTGGGCAAACTCCTCAGCATGTACGCGTTCGCGCACCAGGCGATCAGCTCTTACGTGGTCGACGACTATGCCGGCTCCGAGGCTTCCGCCCGCGGGCAGGAGTTCCTGAACTGGTTCGAGCCCTACAAGGCGCCGTTCAACGTCGGCACGGCCCTCGGCGCGGCGGAGCAGCTGCCCGAAGCCCGGGCGAAGCTCGAGGAGGCTCTCGAGCTCGCGACCGGCCTGGAGGTCTGCGGCGTGCGGATCAACCTCGCGCTCGTCGTGGAGCGGATGGGCGATGCGGCTCGAGCCGACGGCGACGGCGCGACCGCGGCCGAGCTGTACGGCGAAGCGCTCACGATCACGGTCGAGACGCCGGAGGAGTGCAACAGCGAAGAAGCGCAGCAGCAGTCGTCCGATCCGCAGCGCGACATGTCCGACTCGCTCGAGAGCACCGAGGAGCGACTGAAGCAGAAGCAGCAGGAGCAGGAGCAGGAGCCCCAGCCGGAGGAGGAGCAGCCCGAGGAAGAGGAGCCGCAGCCGTCGGAGGACAAGCTCGAAGACCTGAAGGACAAGCTCGAGCAGGGCACGCAGGAGCGCGACCAGCAGCAGGGCGACGAGCCCGGCGGCACGGGAACGGACAAGCCATGGTGATGGATCACGAGAAGCAGCGGGCGCGGTACCTCGCGGGCGCCGAGGGTGCGCCGCCCGTCCCGCCGCCCGGAGGCTACCGGGGTGCTCGCCGCCAGCAGGGGCCGACCGGTCCCGTGCAGCCGGCGTACGGGGTGCCGGCGTATGGGGCGCCGCAGCCTCCCGCGGGTATCGCGACGGCGACGATCGATGCCGAGAAGAAGCCAGCGAACGTGCTCGGGTGGATCGCGCTGGCGGCATCCGTCCTGTTCGCCCTCATCCTGCTCGTCACGCTCCTCGCCGGCGGCACCGACATCCTCTACGGCGTGACGATGCTGGCGCTGCAGCTCGTGGTCGTCGCTGTGATCATCGCCGCGCTCTTCTCGGCCCGCGGACGGATGCTGGGCGCGATCGCGCTCATCGTCACGATCCTGTTCAACGTCGCGACCGTCGGCGGCATGAGCGCCTTGCAGACCTCGGCATCGGGCAACTACGAGGGCGTCAAGACCGAGGAGCAGAAGCACGAAGAGGCGTATCCCGCCATCAAGGGCACCGATCCGCAGCAGACGCTGAGCCAGCAGTCGCTGGAAGAGGTTCGCGCCCAGGCCGACGAGCTGTTCGCCGACATCCGGGCGCGGCTGACCGACGAGTTCGGATACACCTGGGTCGAGGTCGGCGACGAGGATCTGCGCCCGGAGCGCAACGGCTACGGCGGGGAGTCGATGCTCGTCGAGTTCACCTCGAAGGGCTGGGCGACGAACGAGCCGATCCAGGACTACAACCGCAAGCTCGAGGTCATGGCCGCGATCGACGATGTCGTCGTGGATCACGGGCTGTGGGACCTGTACGCGTTCAACGATCCGACGGTCTCGGGCATGGATCCGACGATGATCGCGAAGCTCTACGGCAGCGACGACCCTCGCACGCAGGACACCTGGGAGCACTACACCGAGAACTATCCGGATCCGCTGCGCTTCTACGCCAACATCTACGACCTCTCGAACGATCCGGACGGCGGGTTCCGCACGGCGCGAGAGGCGCAGCAGGCCCGCACGGGTGAGCCGCTGGAAGGGCTGCAGCTCTTCGTGATCGCCAGCGGTGTGCTCAGTGAAGCCGACCGCGCCGAGTTCGAGAAGAAGCTCGAGGAGTACCCCGGCTTCGACTGACACCCGCCTTCGAATCGCGCAACTGGTGCCTTCGGAGGCCGGATCACCCCCAATCAAGCGATTCGAAAGGCAGTGCCTCACCCGGCGAGGCGCAGCAGCATCCGCGCGAGAGCGAAGCGGGTGTGTCCGCGGGAGGTGCGCGGGTCGTAGCCGAGGGTGTCGACGAGCACGGTCAGGCGGTCCTGCACGCTCGAGTGGTGCCTGCCCAGGCGGATCGCGGCCGCCCGCATGCTCTGCTCGTCGGCGACCGCGTCGAGCAGTTCGAGACTGCGTTCGTCGAGTGACGCGAGGGCTGCGGCATCCGGATGGAGCGGACGGGAATCCGCCGCCTCCGCGACGAGCAGGAACGCGCCGAGGTCGGCGGCAGCGACCGTCGGCTCGGCGGGCGAGGTGAGCCGTGCGGCGACGAGGGCCGACGACCAGGATCCGGGCAACTGCTCCGCGGTGACGGCTGTGCCGAGGCCCCGCCGAACGTCATCGGCCTCAGCCCACGCGTCTTCCACCGCAGCATCCGCCGCCAGGATCGTCGCCCTGGTCAATCCATGACGCGTGGCGATCACGGCAGACGGATGCTGCGCCAGGGGCATCGGGTCGGGCGGCGAAGCCACGACGCGCAGCTGCCCGACCGGCAGCCGCAGGCGGGCGAGCGCGGCGACACGCTCATCGGCCCCTGCGAACGAGCTGATGGCGAGCTCGACCGCACTCTCGGTTCCGGCCGATCGGCGAGCGCGGATAATGCCGAGCGCGAGCGCCAGCCTCTCGAGGATCATCGCGTCGTTCGTGTGCGCCTCGCCCTCGCGCTCCATCCAGGCGACGGCATCCGGTCCGCTCTCCCGCAGCATCCAGCTCTCGCCCGGGTCGACCGGGTCGGCGCGCACGCCGTCGGCGCGCACCCGGACGATCTGCCGACCGTCACGATGGCCGACCGTCGCTCCGCTGAGCATCGCGGCTCCGCGCAGCATGCTCTCGACGCCGACCGAGCGCTCCACGAGCGCGTCGAAGTAGGTGACGACCTTGAGCGTCTCGCTGGCATCCGGGTCGAGGGCGGTGAGCCGCCCCAGCAGATCTTGCATGTCGGGCTCCATCGCGCGGGAGTTCCACCCTACGCCGGGCCACAGGTGCGACCCGGCGGCATGTTCACGCGAGCAGGCGGTTCACCCAGTTGTCGCGGGCGGCGACAGCGCCTTGCGCCACCGCCGCGTGAGGCGCGAACATCTCGAATCCGTGGAAGCCGCCCGCCCAGACATGCAGCTCGGCCTGCACCCCGGCTTCCCAGAGCCGGCCGGCGTAGGCGACGTCTTCGTCACGGAAGACTTCGGCGCTGCCGCAGTCGATGAAAGCCGGAGGCAGGCTCGTGAGATCGGTCGCGCGTGCGGGAGCGGCGTAGATCGAGACGTCGGACCCACCCTTGCGGTCACCGAGCAGGGCGGTCCACCCGGTGATGTTCGAGCCGCGGTCCCAGACGCCGATGCCGTCGATCTGATTCGTCGACACCGTCTCGTCGCGATCATCGAGCATCGGACAGATGAGGAGCTGGCCGATCAGAGCCGGACCACGACGGTCGCGGGCGAGGAGCGCGGTTCCGGCGGCAAGTCCGCCCCCGGCACTGGCGCCGCCGATGAGCAGCCGGGTGGGGTCGATGCCGAGTTCGGCGGCGTTCTCCGCGGTCCAGACGAGCCCGGCATAGCAGTCCTCGACGGGGAACGGATCGGGGAACTCCGGCGCGAGCCGGTACTCGACAGTGACGATCACGCCGTTGAAGCGCTCCACCCAATCGAGGAAGGAGACGACACCGAGCCACCGGTTGCCGATGATCATGCCGCCGCCATGAGTGTGGAAGAAGCCCGGCCCAGTGCCCGTGCGCCCTTCCTTCTCGATCACGGAGACGACGATCGCATCACCCCCGTGCCCGGCGATGGTCACATCGCGCCGCGTGAAGCCGCGCTCGTCGAGGACGGCGAAGATCTGGTCCTCTCCGCCCGTGGGCGCCTGCCGCATCAGCGGAATCATCTCGGTGGTGAAGGTCGTCGGCATCTGGTCGGCGATGAGGACGAGGGCGGCCTCGAGTTCGGGGTCGAAGGGCGGGCGGGCCAGGGTGTCAGTCATCGGAACTCCTTCGTTCGCGCCGTCTGCGTGGCGGCTTCCCGCCAGCATCCTTCACGTCGGTCATGAGCGTAACCCGCCACCCGCACCCGTTCCGGGCCTCGTGCGCCGCCACCTGGCGGGCCCCCGGCCGGGGGCGGTCTTCCCGTTCCGGTCAGCGTCAGGATGACAGCGCCAGGCCTGCGGCGAGCGCGAACCCGAGCACGGTCGCGAGGCCCGTGGACTCCTTGGCCTTCGACTGCGCCTCGGGCACCATCGAGTCGACGAGCATCACGAGCAGGGCTCCCGCGGCGAAGCCGCTCGCGACCGTGCGGAAGCCGTCGCCGGTCACCGTCGCCAGACCGAACCCCGCGACGGTCGCGAGAGCGCAGACGACCGCGACGCCGGCCCAGAGCAGCAGCACTCGCGAGCGGGCCATGCCGCCCTGCAGGAGGTCGGCGGCGGAACCGATCGATTCCGGAAGGTTCGACACGAGGATGGCGACCACGAGGGCCACGCTCACCGGCTCGCCCGATGCGAGTCCGATACCGAGCACGAGCTGTTCCGGGATGCCGTCGAGCAGGGCACCCACCGCGAGCTGGCCGCCCCCGGCTTCGCCCTTCTTCTTGGCCGCGCGGGCATCGAGGATGCGGGCGGCGATGTAATACGCGAGGGCACCGGCGGCCACTCCGCTGACGAGCGGGATGGCGCCTCCGCGCTCGAGCCCCTCCTGCCAGAGCTCGAAGGCGATGGATGCCATGAGCGCCCCGGCTCCGAAGCCGAGCACGATGCCGAGCCAGCGCGGCGGCCACTTCCGCAGCATCGCGAGCACGGCGCCGACGAACAGGGGCGACGCCGCCACCACACCCCACAGGATTGCTTCACCCATGACGGACCTCCGTCGAACACTCTGGCACGGTGCGGGGCCCGAAGTACTCCCGTATCTTGTGGATCACCCTGAACCTCGAACCATTCGAGTGGTAACCTGATGGCATGCGCACCACCATGGACAAGGCAGGACGGGTCGTGATCCCTTCTCAGATCCGTGAGCGCCTGGGACTCGTCCCCGGGCCTGTAGATCTGATCATCGACGGCACAGGAGTACGTCTCGAGGTGGAGGCACGTGGAAAGGTCGTCGAGGAGGACGGCATCCTGGTTATCCAGGGCGGTTCGGGACTAAATGCCGACGACATCCGCGAGTTGCGTCTTGCCGGCCAACGCTGACGTCCTCCTCGACACCAGCGCAGCGGTCGCTCTCCTCGACGGTTCCCACCCGGCCCATCACGCCGTGAAAGACGCGACACAGGGGCTGGTGCGCGGACTGGCCGGACACGCGCTCATCGAGACCTACTCCGTCTTGACGCGGCTTCCCGGCGATGCCCGCCTCAGCCCGGAGCTCGCCGCGCAGGTCATCGCACGCGCTTTTCCCGCATCCGTCTCCCTCCCGGCTGGGGAGGCGTTGAGTGCCGTCTCGACTTTCGCCGACACCGGAATCGCGGGCGGCGCGGTGTACGACGGTCTCGTTGCTCTCGCGGCGCGAGCAGCCGCGACACCTCTGCTGTCATGCGATCGACGCGCGATCCCGACATACTCGGCCCTCAAGGTCGACGTGCGATTGCTCTGATGACCGACAGACCAGGCGAGGTCCTCCGCCTCCCCGCCTTCGCGCTGTACTGGTCGTCATCGACCCTCGGCGCATTCACCGGGGCGGTGAGCGTCCTCGCCTTCCAGGTGCTGATCGTCAAGACGCTGAACGCCACGCCCCTCGAGATCGGGCTGCTGAACGCCGCGAACGTGGTGCCCTACCTGCTGTTCGGCCTGATCGTCGGGGCCCTGATGGACCGGTGGCGCCGCAAACCCGCGATGGTCCTCGCGAGCATCGGCCGGGCGCTCGTGCTCGGCATGATCCCGGTGCTGTGGATCACCGAGACACTGACCGTGTGGTCGTTCGGTGCGCTGTTCCTGCTCTTCGGCGCGCTCACCCTGATCGCCGACTCCGCCGCGCAGCCGATGCTGCCCCGGCTCGTGCCGCGCAACCAGCTGGTCGCTGCCAACGCACGGCTCGGACAGGCGGGCACGGTCGCGCAGACCACCGGCCCGGCTCTCGGCGGAGCGATCGTGAGCTGGCTCGGCGCCCCGATCGCGATCCTCATCGACGCCGTCGCGTACCTGGTCAGCGCCGTGATGCTGAGCCGCATCAGAGTCGACGAGCCGAAGGCCGAACGCCGCACCGACGGACGCCACATCGGCCACGACATCGTCGAGGGTGTGCGGTGGACCTACTCGCACCGCACGCTCGCTCCGATGGCCGCATCGGTGAACGTCTGGTTCCTCGGCAACAGCATCGCGCTCACGGCGTTCGTCCCCTACGCCCTCCGCGAGCTCGACCTCGGCGCGCTCCTGTTCGGCCTCGTGCTCGCGATGGGCGGAATCGGCGGATTCCTCGGGGCGGTCCTCGCACCGATGGCCGGCAGGCGCTTCGGAGTCGGCGGTGCGGTGCTCGCCGGGCGCGCCCTGTCGGCGCTCGCCTGGCTCGCGATACTCGTGCTCCCGGCATCCGCGGACGTCGCGATCATCGCGATCCCGCTCGGCATCGGGCAGTTCCTGTTCGGCCTGGGCATGGGGCTCGAAGACCCGAACGAGATGGGCTACCGGCAGGCGGTCGCTCCCGACCAGATGCAGGGACGCCTGAACGCCTCGATCCGCACCGTCAACCGGATCATGTTCCTCATCGGCGCGCTGATCGCCGGCGGACTCGCCACCGCCTTCGGCTACCGCGTCACCATCGCGGTGAGCGTGGTGATCTTCGTGGTCGCCGCACTCATCGTGCTGTTCTCACCCCTGCGCGCGGCACGACACGAAGACATCTGAGCCTCCTCGCTGCGGTCCATGGCCGCCCGTGCGATGGATGTCGAGATCGGTCCGGCCGGGGAGGATGTCGGCCCGCAGGGCCCTCGTACCGCGGTAGTCGCCATCCTGCAGGCGGCGATAGGGACGATCCTGCGTCTCCGCGCGGATGCCGGTGAGGCGCTGATCGAGGCGGCCGAGCTCGCGATCGATGCCGTCCGCGTCGAGCCCGTCGGCGTCGTGCACGACGTGCAGGTCGAGCGGTTCGATTCCGGTGTACCAGAGCGTGCCGTGCGTCACGGGGAAGAGCAGGGAGTCGATGTCTCCGCTGATGCCGCGAGCGCCGATCGACCGCTCGTCTTCACCGGCGGTGACGATCACCAGCGCCCGCCGACCTGCAAGCGGACCGGCGCCGTAACGCAACGGCATCCCGCTCTCGGGATCGACCGTCCCGTAAGCGAACCCGTTCGTGAGCACGCGGTCGAACCACCCCTTGAGGATGGCCGGAACCCCGTACCACCACAGCGGGAACTGGAAGACGAGCAGCTCGGCGGCGGCGACCCTGCGCTGCTCCTCGACCACTTCAGCGCTCAGCTGTCCTGCCGCTTGAGTCTCACCCATGAGTTCCACGACGTTCCCCGCACGACCGAACGGCTCGCCGAGATCCTTCGCCGACAGCACAGGGTCGAACCCCTGCGCGTAGAGATCGGCGGTCGTCACGTCGTAGTCGCGCGAGAGGGTTCGCGTGCCCTCCCGGAAGAGCCGGGCGTTGAACGAGCTCGGCTGCGGGTGCGCATGGATCCAGTGCGCGGTCGGGCGCGCGGCACTCACGACGCCACCTTCCCCGCGCGGGCCAGCGGCATGATCGCCGCCGCAGCCACGACGACCGCCGCGATCAGCAGGGCGACCGTGAATCCGCTCGCCCCGAGGATCGAGGAGACCGTGCCGAGCACGGCGATGCCGAGTCCGCCGCCGAGCGCGAAGCCGACCTCCTGGATGGCGCCCACCTGGCCGGCGTCGTCTTCCGTGGTCACGTCGAACAGCGCCGTCGCGGCGAGCGTCGCCCCGATCCCGAAGCCCAGGCCGACCAGCAGGAGCGGGAGCGCGACCAGCTCGGGGTCGAAAGCGAGCCACGCCAGCCCCACGCCCTGCACCGTCAGGGCGAGCACCGTCAGCGCATTCGCGCTCAGCATCCGCAGGAACACGGGCGCGAGGACGCCGCCGAGCGCGATGGCCACCGCCTGCGGCAGGATCGCGATCCCCGCTTCGGCCGCGCTGTGGCCGCGCCCGTCCTGCAGGTGGAGACTCACGAGCACGACGGATGCCGACGCCACTCCGCTGCTCGCGACGATGCGGGTGATCGCGGGACTGAATCCGGGCACGCCGAAGAGTCGCATATCGATGAGCGGATCCCGCAGCGCCCGCTGCCGGCGGATGAAGAAGATCAGGGTCGCGACGGCGATGACGCCGGCCATGGCCGCGGGGGCAGGAGCGGCGAGCACCTCGTGCAGCGCGAAGACCAGCGCTCCGAGGGCGACGATCGACGACAGGATGCTGAGGATGTCCCACGACGCCGCGCGGGAACTCCGGGAGTCGGGGACCAGCCAGATCGCGAGCACCCCGGCGATCACGGCGAGGGGCACGCTGCCCAGGAGGAGCCAGCGCCACCCGGGCCCTTCCGTGACGATTCCGCCGAGCACCGGGCCGAGCGCACTGCCGGCGCCGAACGTGGCGGTCCACAGCCCGTAGGCGAGCACGCGCTCACGGGCCTGATAGTGGGCGCCGATCGTCGCGACCACGCCCGCGACGACGAAGGCTTCCGCCACCCCGAGCAGAGCCCGGACCGCGATCAGCACCAGCCCGTCCTCCGAGAATCCCCCCACGACGTTGAGGGCGGCGAACCCGGCCAACCCGATCAACACGATGCGCTTGCGACCGAAGGCATCGCCGATCCGCGCCGCGAGGATGAGGGTGGCCGCGAGCGACAGGGAGTAGATGTCGACGAGCCACAGGGCTCCGCTGTCGGTGAGTTCGAGGTCTCCGCGGATGGCCGGCAGGGCGGTCGAGACGCTGCTGATCGCGAGGGCTCCGATGAGGATGCCGAGTTGCAGCGGGATCATCGCGAGCCAGGGGTGGCGGAGCGGACGGGAGGTGGCTACGGGGGTGGTGGACGTCACGGTCTCAGTCTGATGTGATGGTACAGAAGCATCAAGTACGGTCATTCGTGATACATAGTGACCGTTCGGATACCAAGGCCGACGAAAGGCGAGTCCATGCGTGAGAAGACGGAACGCATCGTGCGCGAGTGGACGGATGCCTGCGACGCGGAGGTGTCGATCGCCGTTCTCGGCGGCGCGTGGAAGCCCAGCATCCTCTCCCTGCTCGGCGAGCACGAGGTTCTCCGCTTCGGCGAGCTGCGCCGGCTCCTGCTCGAGCCCACCGCCCGTGTGCTCACGCGGCAGCTTCGCGAGCTCGAAGACGACGGCCTGATCACCCGCGAGGTGTACCGGCAGGTGCCGCCCAAGGTCGAGTACCGACTGAGCGACCTCGGTCGCGGCGCCGAAGCCCTGATCGACTTCCTCACCCGGTGGGGCGGCGAGTACGCCGCGCACCAGAGGCAGATGCTGGCGGAACCGGCATCCGTGAGCGGCGAGCGTCAAGAGGAGCCGGTTTCGGCGTAGGACAGCCCTGAGGTTGCCGTCGTCATGCGGAACGGGGCGACACGCCGCCCGCGGATAGACTGGAAAGCATGTCCAAGGTCCTCCAGTCCCTGCCCGTCGGCGAGCGCGTCGGCATCGCCTTCTCCGGAGGACTCGACACCTCCGTCGCCGTCGCATGGATGCGCGAGAAGGGCGCCGTGCCCTTCACGTACACCGGCGACCTCGGACAGTACGACGAAGACGACATCGCGTCGATCCCCGGCCGCGCGCTCGAGTACGGCGCCGAGGCCTCGCGCCTGGTCGACTGCAAGACCGCTCTCGTCGAAGAGGGCCTCGTCGCCCTCTCCTGCGGCGCCTTCCACATCCGTTCCGGCGGCAAGACGTACTTCAACACGACGCCGCTCGGCCGCGCCGTCACCGGCACGATGCTGGTGCGCGCCATGAAGGAGGACGGCGTCGACATCTGGGGCGACGGCTCCACCTACAAGGGCAACGACATCGAGCGGTTCTACCGCTACGGCCTGCTCGCCAACCCGCGTCTTCGGGTCTACAAGCCGTGGCTCGACGCCGACTTCGTCACCGAGCTCGGCGGTCGCAAGGAGATGAGCGACTGGCTCGTCGCCCGCGACTTCCCGTACCGTGACTCCGCCGAGAAGGCGTACTCGACCGACGCGAACATCTGGGGCGCGACGCACGAGGCGAAGACGCTCGAGCACCTCGACGTGTCGCTCGAGACCGTCGACCCGATCATGGGCGTGAAGTTCTGGGACCCGTCGGTCGAGATCGAGACCGAAGACGTCACCGTCACGTTCGAGGCCGGTCGCCCGGTCGCGATCAACGGCGTCGAGTTCAGCGACCCGGTCGCGCTCGTGATGGAGGCCAACACCATCGGCGGACGCCACGGCCTCGGCATGAGCGACCAGATCGAGAACCGCATCATCGAGGCGAAGTCGCGCGGCATCTACGAGGCCCCGGCCATGGCGCTGCTGTTCATCGCGTACGAGCGCCTCGTCAACGGCATCCTGAACGAAGACACCCTCGCGACCTACCACGAGCAGGGTCGTCGCCTCGGCCGCCTGATGTACGAGGGACGCTGGCTCGAGCCGCAGTCGCTCATGCTGCGCGAGTCGATCCAGCGGTGGGTCGGCCTCACGATCTCCGGCTCTGTCACGATCCGCCTGCGCCGCGGTGACGACTGGACGATCCTCGACACCGTCTCGTCGAACCTGTCGTACGGCCCCGAGAAGCTGTCGATGGAGCGCGTCGGCGACGCGGCGTTCGGCCCTGTCGACCGCATCGGACAGCTCACGATGCGCAACCTCGACATCGCCGACTCGCGCTCGCGCCTCGAGCAGTACGCGGGCCTCGGACTCATCGGCGGAGCGACCGGCGAGCTCGTCGGACGCGTGACCGCGGGCGAATCGGGTGAGATCACGGGTTCGGTCGAAGAGGTCGACGAGTCGCTGGCAGATGCGGTGGACACGGCATCCGAGGGTGCGGCGTTCGACTCCGGCACGGACTGACCTCAGCTTCAGAAGGGGGCGGATGCTGCGGCATCCGCCCTTTTTCATGCCGTCGCCCGGCGTCGCCGTGCACAATTCAGCAAGAATTCGGCCTATCGGGGCGCAGGAGACCCCTGAGCCCGGAGAACGGGCGTTCTTTGCTGAGTTGTGCACGCCGGACGGCGGCGACCCTGTGAGTCCCCCGAGTTATCTTGCACACTACTGTGCACTATAAGTACCATGGAGGCATGACCACACGTGCACCTCGCCGCGACGCCGTGGAAAATCGCGCCGGCATCCTCGACGCCGCCCGGACCACCCTGGCGACCGACCCGCACGCCTCGGTCGACGTCATCGCCCGCAGCGCCGGCCTCTCGCGCCGCACGCTCTACGGCCACTTCGTCGACCGCGACGCGCTGATCCGCGAACTCATCTCGAGCGGCGCACAGCGCTTCAATGCCATCGCCGCCTCCGTCGACGACCCCGACGCGCGCATCGCGCTCGCCCGGCTCACCGCGCGCCTCTGGCAAGAAGCCGCACACGTGCAGGTGGCCGCAGCCCTCGCCCTCGACGAGGCGCACGTCGAGCACACCGCCGCCGCCCTCGCACCCCTGCGCCGCACCGTCGCAGCGCTCGCCCGCCGCGGCCAGGAGGACGGCGCATTCCGCGAAGATCTCGCGGCCCCCACCCTCGCCCGGCTGATCGAGGAGATGGCGCGGACCGTCGTCTCCCGGACGGATGCCGCCAGCACCGGAGCCGCCAACGTCGCAGTGCGCACGGTGCTGAGCATCGCCGGGCTCTCCTGGCGCGAGGCCGATGAACTGCTCGCCGCACACCCCGACATCGTCGCCCCGCGCGTCGAAGAGGAGGCCCGCGCATGAGGATCACCCTGCAAGACGTGAGCAAGGGCCGCGGCGGTCAGGCACTCCCGGTGACGAGCCTCGAGTTCCACACCGGCGCCGTGCGCTTCGCCATCGCCGAGACCGAGCAGCGCCCCACCGTTCTCGGCCTGATCGCCAGCGGACGGATGCGGTCCGACTCCGGCCTCGTGACGATCGACGGCACCGCCGACGCCAAGGCGCTGCGGCGACAGGTCGCCCTGGTGGATGCTCCGGCTGTCAGCGATCCGCACGCCGACATCGCCCTGGCCGGCGTCGTCGGTGAGGAGCTGATGTTCGCCGGGGTCGCCGCCACGCCCATCCACGCGCGTCGCTGGCTCGCCCAACTGGGCTTCGCGGAACTCGCCTCCGTCCCGATCGGCAGCATCGACCCCGCGGCCCGAGTGCGGATTCTGTGCGAGCTCGCCGTGCTGCGCGACGGCGTCGAAGCCATCGTGCTCGTCTCGCCCGACCGTCACGGCGGCAGCCCCGATGGCTGGTGGCGCATCGCCGGTGAGTTCGCCGACCGCGGCTACGCGATGCTCGTGATCGTCGGCGGGTCCGCGGCCGTGGCCCTGGAGCGGATGCAGGAGTTCGACGCGGTCAACGCCTCCGGTCCGATCGAGCCGCTGGTGCTCGAGACCCCCGCGTCGGCGGACGAGGAACCGGATGCCGCGGCAGACGCCCTTCGTCTCGCTCCGCTCGCTCAGGAACCGGACCAACAAGAACCAGACCACCAGGAACCGGACCAGCAAGAACCGGACCAGCAAGAACCGGACCACCAGGAACCGGACCAGCAGGAACCGGACCAGCAAGAACCGGACCAGCAAGAACCGACCGCCGAAGAACCGACCGAGAACGGAGGCGCACGATGAAGGTTCCCGCCATGATCGCCGCCGAGCTGCGGCGCCTCACCGCGAGCAAGATGGGCATCATCGCTCTCGTCGCGCTGGTGTGCGTGCCGATCCTCTACGGCGGGCTCTACCTGTGGGCGAACCAGGATCCGTACGCGAAGTTCCCCGAGGTACCGGTGGCGCTGGTCGTCGACGACGAGGGCGCCCCGGCGGCCGCATCCTCCACCGGTGAAGCGACCCCCGAGACCGTGAACTACGGCGAAGACGTCGCCGACAACCTCATCGACGGCAACGCCTTCGACTGGCAGCGGATGACGGCGACCGAAGCGGCCGACGCGCTGCGCGACGGCACGGTCGACTTCACCGTGACGATTCCCTCCGACTTCTCGTCGGCGCTGACCTCGGCCGCGGGCGACGACCCGCACCAGGCTCGCATCGACCTCGAGACCAACGACGCGAACAACTACCTCGCCTCATCGATGGGCACGCAGGCGGTGGAGAAGATCCGCAGTTCCGTGGCCGAGATGGTCGGCAGCGAGGCGGCGGAGCGTCTTCTCACCGGACTGAGCGACGTGCGGGACAGCCTCATCACCGCGACCGACGGCGCGACCAAGCTCACGGACGGCGCGAACAGCGCAGCATCCGGAAGTTCCACGCTGGCCGACGGCACCTCGAAGCTCGCCGACGGCACCGCGCAGCTGGCCTCGGGGGCACGGACTCTCGCCGACGGTGCGTCGCAGGTGAGTGCCGGAAACCGCCAACTCGCCGATGTCGCCGACCGCGCGGGCTCCGCGGTGCAGCAGGCGGCGGATGCGCTGCCCCAGGTGCGCTCCGACATCGCCACGGTGCTCGCCGATCAGGGCCTCACCCAGACCGAGATCGACGACGTCCTCGCCCGGCTCGACCCGCTCGCATCGCGCCTGCAGGACGGCAACAGCAAGGTGCAGGCGGCGGTCGGCAAGGTCGATCAGCTCGCCGCAGGCGCAGCATCCGTCGCCTCCGGCGCCTCCGAGCTCGCGACGGGCGCGGGCACTGTCGCGTCCGGAGCATCCGCCGCCAACACCGGCGCGGCACAGCTGCGCGACGGCCTCAGCACTCTCGCCTCCGGCACCGCCGAACTGCGCGACGGCCTCTCCGACGGGGTCGAGCAGATCCCGGCATCCACCCCCGACCTGCGCTCCCTCCAGGCGGACACGATCGCCGATCCGGTGAAGGTGTCGAGCGACAAGGTCGCGTCCGCCGAGGACTACGGCGCAGGCCTCGCCCCCTTCTTCGCGGCCCTCTCGGCCTGGATCGGCATCTACGCCCTCTTCCTGATCGTGAAGCCGATCTCGCGTCGCGCGATCACGGCGCTGCACTCCCCGATCCGCATCACGCTGGCCGGCTGGCTGACGCCCGCATCGCTGGGCGCCGTGCAGATGGTCGGCCTGATGGGCATCCTCGCGATCACCCTCGGCTTCACATTCGACAACCCGATCGGAACGCTCGGGGTGATGGTGTTC